>JAKPQA010000124.1 GCA_029547025.1 Armatimonadota bacterium | reverse complement strand
CCGACAGCCTGGGCGAGCTCACCGCACAGATCGCCTGCGGCAAACGTCGCATCCGCCGCGTCAAGCATGGCCTGAACTTCATCAAGCACTGTGGACTCCTGGATCTCACGACCATCAACCTAAAGCGCAAAGGTCATTAGGGTTGGGCCCCGTAGCCGTACCCGCGGTACAGACAATACTCAAGATAATCGTGTCGGGGCTGGATCCCCTTGGGTCCTACGGCGAACGCGAGGCCATCGCGGGCACGTACGCGCTGATGGGGATATGTGCTCAAGACCCCTCCCCTCTGCGCGAGGCCGCGAGCTCTGGGTCGCGCACGATCGCCGCGGCCGCCCAGATGGTGTTGCGCCACCTCGAGAAGGCTGCCGAACCCGACGAGGGCGCGTCACCCACGTCGGATGCGCCAGCGATGCCTGTGGAGGGCCCGAACCGGGACGCTCAGATCTTCATCCACTCGATGCTGTCAGCGGGCGTGCCTTCGGCCAAGGTTGCCGACGGCGTCGCCCAGGGGTGGGGCGTAGACCGCGACGTCGCGGCAGCGTGGGTGGAGGCCGCGGAACGGGGATGAGACGCCATGGGGGGCTCGGCCCGGCCACGCCAGGCGTGCTGCCCTGTCGGCGCAGCCTTGGGTGGCCCGTGGGCTGTCGTTGTGCCGTGTAGCCAGGCGCGAACCAGGAGATGGGTTGCGAGAGATCCGTGGCGCGGAGGGCCGGGACTGGTGCTCGATGCGACCGCGGGCTCCCTGGAGAAGCTGACATCTGCAGCTCGGAAGCGGAACGCGGAGGCGTGGGTGCGCCGCTCGTTCGCGTAGCCTCCGGCTGGTCGGGAGTGGTGCTCTCGCGTTGAGCTGGAGGAGCGCCCTGACGGTGCTGTCACCGGTGTCTGCTTCCCTGATCCGCCAGCCGGGACCGACTTCCGATGCCAACGGTGCCGGCGGCCCGCAGGGCCACTCAGCCCGTCCGCCGAACACCGATGGAGGGCCTGCTGTCCAGGTTCGGCGTGTCCGACCATAGGAACTGAGGGGGCGAATGGGCGAGCTCTACTGCTGCTACACCAAGACGACCTGCCCTCACTGCGGAGCCCTCCATTCCGTCCCCAACCACCTGGCTTGGCTGGTTGGCGAACCCGCACGGTGCCGCGGTTGCCGCCGGTTGTTTGTTGTCAATGCGCGGCGCTGCCTGTGCGAGTGCCCCGATGGCGAGACCCCCGCTCAGCGGATGGGGCTAGAGGAGCAGGAGTGCCCGCCTCCAGAGGCGGTGGAGGGCCTCCCGCGGCCGGTAGTCTCGGCCCAGAGGCATCCGCTGCAGGCGCAGGTCCCGGCGCGCGAGTGGGGCGAGGGCCAGGTAGTCGGCGACGAGTTCACGGTGCTCGGCCACCTAGGGCGCGGCGGCATGGGGACCGTGTATCTCGTCGAGAGCCGGGCAGGCGGTCATCTCTACGC
This sequence comes from Armatimonadota bacterium, assembly GCA_029547025.1. Classification (GTDB taxonomy): domain Bacteria; phylum Armatimonadota; class Zipacnadia; order UBA1398; family JAKPQA01; genus JAKPQA01. The sequence goes on along the minus strand of JAKPQA010000124.1, from coordinate 114,595 downwards.
CGTGAAGCGCGCGCTGGCGGCGGGCGCGAGCGATGAGGCACTGGGCCGGGCCTTCCGTCGTGAGCTCCAGCAGTGGATCGGCCTACCGCCGCACCCTCACATCGCGGCGTGTCGGTTCGTCCGGACCATCGATGGCCAGATCGCGGTTTTCTCCGAGTACGTGGAGGGTGGCAGCCTAGCCGACTGGATTCGCCAAGGGCGACTGGCCAGTGCGGCTGTCGTCCTCGATGTGGCGATCCAGGTTGCGTGGGGCATCGATGCCGCCCACTGCCACGGGACGGTGCATCAGGACGTCAAGCCGGGGAACGTGCTCATGACGTCTGATGGCATTGCCAAAGTGACCGACTTCGGCCTGGCCAGGGCGCGTCGCCCCCTCGAGGCCCCAGAAACGGGGAGCGACACCTTTCGCCTCGCAGTTGCGCGGTCCCAGCCCTCGGAGGCCAGCAGCCCGTTCGTCAGCTTCGCCGGGTACACGCCGGCCTACTGCTCGCCCGAGCAGTACGCGCGGCGGCCGGTGTCTGCCGCCACCGACGTGTGGAGCTGGGGAGTGTCGGTCCTGGAGATGGTCCTTGGCGCCGTCACATGGTCGCTTGGCCCCGAGGCGCCGATGGCGCTGGAGCGGCACCTCGGGGCTCTCGCGATCGGTGGTGTGGCCGCTGGCGGCCGGCCAGACGAGGCCAGGCAAGGGCTCCGGCGGGTCCCCGACGCGCTGGTGCAGGTGCTGGGCCGGTGCTTCCGTCAGGACCCAGCCGGACGCTGGTCCTCATTGCGGGAAGCCGCCGACGCGCTCGTGGCGGCCTACGAGGTGGAGACCGGCCGACGCTACCCGAGGACGGCGCCCGAACGCGCTGAGCCGACACGAGGCGATCCGAGCACCGACGGCGTCCTGGATGGGGCCCTCTACTGGCTCTGGCGGGCCAGGGCCGCGGCAGGCTTGGTTCCGACGACCCCGGGGGCTCGGGCTCCGGCCAGTCCCCGGTCCGCCCGGGCACGAGCGGTCGATGAGCTGAGCAGGTACGAAGAGGCCGTGGCGCTCTACCAGCGGGTGGTCGACCGCGGGCATACGGAGTTCCTCGACGACCTGGCAGACGCCTGTGCGGCCAAGGCAGAGGCCCACCAGCAGCTGGGCGACTATGAGGGTGCCCTGGAGTGCTACGACATGGCGGCTCGCCGGCTCGCCCGTCACTGGCGGGCCACTCGCGAGGCGGCCGCCGCGCTTGGGCTTGCCCGGTGCTACCAACGCAAGGCCGGGTTCCTCCACCAGGTCGGCGAGAACCGGGCAGTGCTCCCGTTGTGCGAGCAGGCCATTACGCTGTCGGAGCAGGAGTACCAGACCAGCGGGTCGTCAGAGGCTGCAGCCATCTTGTCATCGTCCCTGGAGTGCCAGGCCAACGCCCTTGGCGATCTGGGGGCCTATGACGAGTCGCTTGCAGCTTTCGACCGGGCCCTAGCGCTGCTGCGCCGCATCCATGGTGAGGGCGACGCGGGTGGGTTCGGCGCCCTTGCGCGGGTCTATGGCAACAAGGCCATCACCCTGCGCGCGAGCGGCCAGCTCGCCGCCGCGGTGGTGTGCTATGACCAAGCGATCGGGATCCGCGAGCGGCTGCGGGACCGCGGAATGCTCGGTGCAGCGGCGTACGACTTGGCGGTCAACTACATGAACAAGGGCGCGGCACTAGGCTACTCAGGCGACAGTGTGAGGGCGGCCGAATGCCAGGGACAGGCCATCGAAGTGCTGGAGGAGCTCATCTCGACAGAGGGGCCGGAGCGGAGCGGGTTCGCCCTCTCGCTGTGCTACTCCAACAGGGGCGTTGAGCTGGAGCAGCTCGGGAGATACGACGAAGCCATGGCGTGCTACGATCGCGCCGTGGACATGCTGAGGCGTCTCGCACACGGCGAGAGCCGGCAGCGTGTGATGGGCGAGTTCGGCCGCTCCCTCGTTCACCGCGCGGGGCTTCGCCTCCGGCGCGGGCAGGCTGAGATGGCGAGGATGGATGCGCGCGAGGCGGAGTCTGTACTGAGCGCCGAGGCCCAGCGGACCGGACGGCCGGACATGCGGGAGTCTCTGGAGGCGGCGCGGGCCCTCCTGCGGCGGATCGGCTGAGGGGGCGTCCGCGAGCGGCTGGATGGGGTGATGGCACCAGATGGATACCTCGGTCTCGCTCCGCCTGGTCTGGGACCTCGCTGCCCGCGAGGCCGCAGCGGCTCAGTTCCCGGCCATCGAGCCAGAGCACTTCGTTGTCGGGATCCTCAAGTATGCGGGCTTGCCAGAGGGCCTGCCTGGGCTGGAGGACGGTGGGGGCGAGGTAGGTCGGCAGGCCGCCAGGGAGCTTGCGGAGACTCAGGCTGTTCTGGGCAAGCTCGGCGTGGAACCCACGGCAGCCAGGCGGCGCCTCCGAGCCAGGCTGGGAGGCGGCTCCGGTCCGCACGAGGGGGAAGTGCTGCACCGATCTTCGGCCAGCCGCGCCGCATTCGCCCGGGCCGCTGACCTGGCGCGACAGGCTGGCGCCAGCGAGATCACAGTGCCAACCCTGCTCGTATGTCTCCTGGCGCAGCCAACGCCAGCCATCGCTGCAGCGCTGCCGCTGGGCGGCGCCCTCGACGTCAGCCATGTCGGCGGGGGCCAGCCCTGGCGCGACCACCCGACGGTGTTGCCGCGACGGAGGTGGCCGTTGGGTCGTCACGAGAGCCCACCTCCCTCCAGCCCATTCGGCGAGTACGCATATCACCTGAGGTCCCTCTGTTCGGAGGGGGCGTTCCCGCCCATGGTTTCCCGGCAGGCCGAGGGGGCGGCCATACTCGAGGCACTGGCTAGCTCCGGGAAGGGTAGCGTCATCCTCGTGTGCGAGAGCATCGGCGCTGGCCGGGCAGCCGTCGTGGCAGCTGCCCAACAGGCCGACGGCCCCAAGGCCCCCACCATAATGGACCTGCGCTTCCACCAGACCTCGAAGCTCAGTCCCGGGGGCTACCTCTGGGGCCGGGAGTACGGCCTGGAGGCGCTGCACGAGCACGATGGATACTGCCCAAACTGCGGCGCAGTCACGGGCGAGGGCAACTGCGCCCTGGCCGGGGGGTGTGAGTACTGCCACGACCGGGGGACCGACCCAGTCACACTGGTGCAGCAGGCGGTCTATCGCGCCGCACAGGGCCGGCTCGTGGTGGCGTTCTGCGTGGAGTGCGACGCGCTGAGGGGGGCAGGTCCAGAGATCGTCATCGCCGACGACCCCGGGTGGACGCGCGTGATCGCGATCATGACACCTGACACCTATGAGGACTGGGTGATTCGAGATCCGAGCTTCGAGAAGGAGTGCTGTGTCATGCGGATCCGGTCCGAGGCGCTGACAGAAGTGCCTGGTGAGCTCTAGGCCGGCGGCCGAGGCCACTGGCGAGTGCGCCACACGCGCAGAGCAGGGGAGGTCCATGTGTTCACAGATCGGGCCCGGGTGATCATCGAGCTTGGCAAGGACTACGCGTTCTCGGAGCCCTCGGACCATCTCCGGATCGTCCATCTTCTGGCGGCCATGGTCCACAACCCGGAGCCCGGGGTGCTGCTCGCCGACTGTTTCGGCGTGACGCCGGAGGAGCTCCGCGCAGCCCTCCCCCGGCCCGTGGTGCCTGTCCGTTGCTCCGTTCGGCTCCCGCTCGAGCCAGCACTGCACGCACTGCTCCAGCGGGCCCTGGAGCTAGCTCAGCGAGTGCCCGACCGGGCCTGCCCCGGGCTCATCGACCTGCAGCACCTCGCACTCGCCACTGCGGCGTCGACCGAAGCCGCCGGCATCCTCGCGCTCACACCGGTCTCGATCGACGACGCCGGAGCCCGTCTGGAGGCGTGGCGTGGGCGGGTCACCTCTACGCCGAACCTTCGGGAACTCACCGAGCATCTGCGCGGACTGCGCGAGGAGCTTCTCGGGCGCGTGTACGGCCAGGACCATGCTGTAAGCGCCTTCGTCGAAGGCCTCTTCGCCGCCGAGGTCGTGGCAACCGCCGACTTCGACCGACGCGCCCCCAAAGGCGTTTTCGTGTTCGCTGGGCCGCCGGGCGTCGGCAAGACGCTTCTCGCAGAGACCGGCGCAGCGCGGCTGGGCCGCCCGTTCAAGCGGTTCGACATGAGCGCGTACTCCGACCACCAGGCGCAGTCGCAGCTCATCGGTACACCGGGTGCCTACTCGGGAGCTCGCCCGGGCCTGCTGACCGAGTTCGTCATGAAGAACCCCGATGCGGTCCTCCTGTTCGACGAGATCGAGAAGGCCCACGTGAACACCATCCATCTGTTCCTCCAGATCCTGGATGCCGGCGTGCTGGAGGACAAGTTCGAGGAGAAGAGCGCGGCCTTCCGTGACACGATCATCGTCTTCACGACTAACGCGGGGAAGAAGCTGTACGACCAGCCGAACTCCAGCGGCGTCTACGCCTCGAACTCGGCCTTTCGGCGCCAGACCATTCTGGACGCGCTGGCTACGGAACAGGATGCACGGACCGGGCAGCCGTTCTTCCCGCCGGCCATCTGCTCGCGCATGGGTACCGGTTACCCGATCATGTTCAACCACCTGCGCGTCAACGAGCTGGAGCGCGTGGCCGACGCAGAGCTCCGGCGCATGGCCGCGCTGTTCGAGCGGCAGTACTACAAGCGGGTGACGTTCCACCCGTGGGTGCCCATGTGCATGGTGCTGCGCGAGGGGGCGCGGATCGAGGCCCGAACGCTTCGTGCCCAGACCGAGTCATTCGTCAAGACAGAGGTGTTCCGGTTCTGCGAGCTTTTCCGCGCCGAGAGGCTGGATGAGGTCTTTGCTCAGCTCGACTCACTCCACATCACGGTGGCGGACCCGGAGACTGCGCTCGACCCCGAGATGCAGGCGCTGTTCACCACTGAGGAGACGCCCCGCGTTCTCTTGGCTGCGGGGGAGGAGCTGACCAGTCTCTACCGCCGCCATATCACTGGCATCGACTGGCACGCCGCCTCCACGGCGCAGGACGCACTCGAGGTCCTCGCCTCCGAGGATGTCGACTTGGTCCTCATCGACATCTGGCTGGGCACTCCCCCTGCGCCGAGCTCGGCGACGGTCCAGCAGTTCGACCACATCCCGCTCGGCGCTCGCTCCCTGGATCGCGGACAGGAGCTTCTACGGGCTGTGCGCGACCGGATGCCCAATGTCCCCGTCTACCTGCTGTCCCTGGACCAGCACGAGGTAGGCCCGGTGGCGCCATTGGCCAGCGACGAGGAGCTGTTCCGAGCGTGTGTCCGCGGCGGCGGTGCGCGAGGCATGGTTGCGAGCCGCTTCGTGGCCGATACGATCGATGGCTGGGAGAGGGACCGCGACGCGTTCGCGGAGGGCCTCGGTCGTGTGTGCCTGCAGCTCCATCGCGAGCGAACAGCGGACTCACTGGGGCAGCAGCGCAAGGTGCTCAGCTTCGACACGGTCCCGTGGGTCGACCGTGAGCGCAGAGCGGTCGAGCTCCGGCTGCGGAGCCTCAGGCTTGGCCGCGCCGTCTCGGCCGACGACGCGGGGGAGATCGTGTCGGACGTTGAGAGGCCCCGCACGAGCTTCGACGATGTCATCGGCGCCGACGCGGCGAAGGACGAGCTCCGCTTCTTCGTCGAGTACCTGCGGAACCCCCGGCGCTTCGCCGCCCTTGGGCTCCAGCCGCCCAAGGGCGTGCTGCTTCACGGCCCCCCGGGGACGGGCAAGACCATGCTGGCTCGGGCACTGGCCGGTGAGTCCGACGTCGCGTTCGTTGCTACAGTCGCCACAAGCTTCGTCACACTGTGGCAGGGCAGTGGGCCCCAGAGCATCCGCGACCTCTTCGCGCGGGCCCGCAGGTATGCGCCTGCAGTCGTGTTCATCGACGAGATCGACGCGATCGGGAAAGCCCGCCAGGGACTGGCGGGAGCGGGAGCGGCGGAAGAGAACACGCTCAATGCGCTTCTGTCCGAGATGGATGGCTTCGACAGCCAGGGGCCCGAGCGCCCCGTCTTTGTGCTGGCTGCCACGAACTTCCTGGTCGACTCCGGACAGGAAGAGGACCTCTCAAGGCCCAACGCAGCCCTCGACCCCGCCCTTGTCCGGCGCTTCTCGCGCATCGTGCTCGTGGACCTACCCGACCGCGAGGCCAGGGAGCGGTACCTCGAGCTCCGCCTTCGCGGTCGGCCCAACTGCGTGGTGTCTGACGAGACCATCGACGCGATCGCGCGACGCGCCGCCGGGCTCACGATCGCCGCACTGGAGTCGGCCGTCGAGTCTGCCGCGCGGGCAGCCGCCCGAGCGGACGCCCCGCTCGACGACGACATGCTCGAAGCGGCATTCAGGCAGTGCAAGGTCGAGCAGGAGGAGCGTCCTCAGACGCGCTTCGATGACGTCATCGGCGCAGACTCCGCCAAGGAGGAGCTTCGGTTCTTCGTCGGCTACCTCAGGGATCCCACCCGCTTCGCCGCGCTGGGGCTGCAGCCGCCGAAGGGCGTCCTGCTGCACGGCCCCCCGGGGACGGGCAAGACGATGCTTGCCAGAGCCATGGCGGGGGAATCCGACGTTGCGTTCATCCCGACAGTAGCCAGCAGCTTCGTGACCGGGTGGCAGGGGAGCGGGCCGCGAAGCATACGCGACCTCTTTGCCAGAGCCCGACGCTCAGCGCCGTCTATCGTGTTCATCGACGAGATCGACGCGGTCGGGAAGGTCCGCGCGGGCAGCGGCGCGGCCGAGGAGAACACGCTCAACGCGCTTCTCACAGAGATGGATGGCTTCACGAGCCCTAGCCCGGAGCGGCCAGTGTTCGTTCTGGCCGCGACGAACTTCCGCGTTGACGCACGCAATGCTGACCAGCCCGAGCAGTCTGCCCGCACGCTCGATCCAGCGCTCGTCCGGCGGTTCTCCCGCACGATACTGGTCGACCCGCCGGATCGGGCAGCGCGCGAACGGTACCTAACGCTGAAGTTCGCCGGCCGCTCGGGGTGTAGCGTCACGACAGACGCCATCGCGCTCATAGCCGAGCGATCGCTGGGTATGACGCTGGCGAACCTGGATCTGATCGTCGAGACGGCAGCACGGGAGGCCTTCCGGGCTCGCACCCAGCTCTCGGACGCGCTCCTCGAGGCGGCTTTCGAGACCCAGCGATTCGGCGAGGTCCGCTCTCGTACCCCCGAGGCGGTCCGGCGCACGGCATGTCACGAGGCCGGGCACGCGATCCTCTACTGGCTCGCCGGTTTCTGGCCGTCGTACGTGACGGTGGTGTCTCGCGGCCGGCACGGAGGCTACATGGACTTCAGCGGCGAGGACCGGGAGCGGCAGGAGAGCCAGACCCGTGAGGAACTGCTCGCGGACATCAGAGCCTGCCTCGGCGGGCGTGCAGCGGAGCTGCTCTGCTATGGTGCGGCAGGCGGGCTCAGCACAGGTGCGTCACAGGATCTGGCTCAAGCGACAGACCAGGCCAAGCGAATGGTCTGCTGCTACGGGATGGACGATGCATATGGGCTCTTGGCATCGCCTGAGCTGCTGCAGAGCGAAGCGGCCCTGAGCAGCCCGGCCTACCTCCGCGTGAACCGAGCCGCCTCGCGCATCCTGGGTGAGCAGATGGAGCTCGCCCAGCAGCTGCTGGCCCAGCACAGGGCACATCTCGATGCGGTCGTCGCTGCGCTCGCCGAGCGGGAACGCCTAGGTGCAGACGACCTGCGCGCCATCCTCCCAGAGGACCGCCAGCCCCCGGGAGGGTGAGCGCGCCCCTTCCGCCCGGCGGCCCAGCGAGAGCGGACGCCTCCGCCAGGAGTCCCTGATGCTGACGGCCCGGCTCCGCAGGTGTGTCTGCGGTGTCGGTGGGCCTCTGGCAGGCGGTCGCGAGTACGGGGCGGGCCAGCCCCATCGCGTGTCAGCCCCGCGCCCTGCGACTCCCCGCCAGGTAGCCCAGCACAACGACGATCTCAGCCGTCAGAGCGCGCCCCAACGCTTCACAGCGGGCCCCCGCTACCTTGCCATTCATAACTGGCTCCGGGATCCGGTGGGTGATGGTCACCTCGAGGTCCTCCGGGGCCAGTTTCGCATCGGCCAGTCACTCGCGCAGAAGCCTCCTGCTCGTCCCGCGATCGCCTCCTGCCGTCCTAAGGCTCAGTGCGGGCAGCGGACCGAAACCACCAGCCCGGCGGTCGGCGTGGGCAGGCACGGCCCACCGCTATCCAGCGAGCCGACCGGACCATCGCACGTCGGGTCAGCAGCGGCACCGGGCTACGCTCGCGCCTGCGCCTCGTCGAGTGCGCGGAGCACCCTCTCGCGTGAATGGCCCATGTGCTCGCCGCCGGTGTGCTCGAGGATGCACTCCACGGGCCGGCCGAGCGACGCCAGGCATGTGAGGTACGCCGCGTAGTTCATTTCGCCCTCGCACGGCGCCGGGTAGGTTACCGAGCCGTCCGGGTTTCGCCCGATGTCCTTCAGGTGCGCCACGAGCACTCGCGGCCCGAGCCGCTCAAAGGCTCTGCCCATGATCTCGCTCCTCCGGAGGTAGTCCTCGGGCCGCACGAAGTTCGGGGGATCCATCACGAGCCCGACACGGCTTGTGGGCATCCGGCGGAACATCTCGGCAAAGCGGTCGACGGTCCCGAGGACGTCCGGGAAGAAGGGCTCGAAGGCGATGCGCCCGCGGCAGGGCTCGAGGACCGCCAGCAGCTCGCCGGTGGCCTCCACCAGTGCCTCGAACGCCTCGGGCGAGGCGTTGCGCGGATCGCTACCGGCGAAGCGGTCGTGATAGCCGCCGCTCCAGGTGACGAATGTCCGGGCGCCATGGGCGCGGTGGTTCCCGGCCAGCGACCGCATCAGGTCCACCGAGGCGCCCATATAGGACAGGTTCGCGGGATCGAGCGGGTTGATATAGCACCCGAGGGCCACGATCTTGAGACCGGCGCCGGTGATGGGCGCGCAGAGGGCCGCGACCTGCTGGTCGGTCAGCGCTCCGCCCCACACGTTGAGCTGGACACGGCCAAAGCCGGCCTTGGTGGCCCACGTGGCCTCCGATGCGGCCTGCTCGGCGTTGGCGGCGGAGATCGAGACGCCGAGCCGAAGATTGGCGAAGTCTGGCCTCGCCACAGCGGCCATTCCGATGCCTCCCACCATCGACGCGCTGGCCAGAGCCGTTCCGGTTCTCTTGAGCCACTCCCTGCGGGTCATGGGTGCGCCTCCGGGTTGTCAGTCTCCGTCAATGCGGTCCCGTTCCTCGGGTGCCGTTCAGCAACCTCCGGGGCTGGGAGGGGGAAGGATGACCCCGGGGCGCGCGGAACTAGTCGCCTGACTGCTGTCCCATGAACCCGACCAAGGTGGAGGCGCGCGACTCATGCGAGACACGACCCCGAAGACCCCCCGGAACGGTGGCATCTGCCGCCGCGAGTTCTGCCTGCGAACCGGCCAAGTGGTTCTCGGCGCTCCCCTGCTGATGGGGGCTCTCTCCGACCGACTCTTCGGCGCCGTCGAGCGGCAGTGTGAGTGGAAGAAGGGTGGCCTCTTCGGCCCCGGCCACAAGGCCACGGCCACGGTGCGCTCGGCCTTCCTCCGCCCGCGGGGCGAGTACTGGCTGGGCTGGCCGGGCACGAGCTTCGACATCGAGGGCCATCGCAAGATGTGGACCGAGGGCATCGAGCAGTCCGGCAAGGAGGTCGGCGTCCGCGTCCGGACTGAGCCTGACTGCCTCTACGATGAAGCGGACGTCGATCGGTTCATCGCCGAGTCCAAGGCCGCGAACGTGGATGGCGTCGTCGTGACGCTGCTGCACATGGGCCACTGGGGTTTCGCGGACAAGGTGGCCTCCTCCGGGTTGCGGACCATCATCTTCGCGCCGATCGGGACCACTTTCACCGGCCACCTGGCGCCCTCGCGCCACCGGACGGGCGTCTACACGGTCTCGTCGCTGGACATGGACGACGTCAAGTACGGCCTGCGGATGATCCGGACCATCAACCAGATGCGCGACACGCGCCTGGTGGTCATCACCCTGGCCGACGACCGGACCGAGAAGGTCGATCTGCTCGGTACCGAGCTTGTGTTCGTGCCGCGCACGGTCTACGACAACACCTACAACGGCGTGTGGGAGATGCCGGAGATCGAGTCCATCGCCAAGGAGTACAAGCGCAAGGCAAAGGACATTGTCGAGCCGACGGCTGAGGATCTCACCAACGCCGGACGGAACTACCTGACCTGCCGGAAGATCATCGAGGACTACGGGGCTGACGGCCTCTCGATGATCTGCCTGCATCTCGTGGCGGACCACACGCTCCCGTGCCCGCCCTGCATGGCCTTCAGCCGGCTGAACGACCAGGGCATCCTTGGCGGGTGCGAGGGCGACACCAATGCCGCGATCGGCATGATGCTGGTTCCCTACCTGTTCGGGAAGCCCGGTTTCATGCAGGACCCGGTCCCCGAGACGACCCACAACACGCTGGTGGCGGCCCACTGCTCGTGCGCGACCCGACTCAACGGCATCGGCGAAGACCACGAGCCCTTCATTCTCCGCAGCCACAGCGAGTCCAACCTAGGCGTCTCGATGCAGGTGCACTGGCGCGAGGGGCAGCGTGTCACGATGGCGTCCTTCCTCGGACCGCGCCGGATGGTGATCGAGGAAGGGACGGTCGTCGGCAACGTGGACACACCCCCGGCCGGCGGGTGCCGCACGAGCGTGGACGTGAAGCTCGACGGGATCACGGACACGCGCGACGTGCTCGGGTTCCACCAGGTGTTCTTCTATGGCGAACACGGGCGCCAGATGAGGGCCTATTGCCAGATGGCAGGCATCGAGGCCGTGAGCTCTGAGGAGACGGCGCGGGCGGCGAAGCCGGCGTAGGGCGCGGCTTGGGGAGCATGGGCCGGATAGGGTCACACCGGCCTCCGGCCGGTGCCCCCTATTCGGCCCCTCCGAACACCTCCTGCACCCAGAGGAGGGGCCGAATGGAAGGGGCCCGCGGAGCGGGAAGGGGGCCATCCGGCCCGGTCTCGTTCTGAGGGGTGCCGCCTGCCCCGCTCACCCACCATGGAGGCGACCATCGTTGACATCTCGCGAGCGCGTGCGCGCCGCTCTGCGGCACACCGAGACCGATCGCGTACCCATCGACCTCGGGGGCAACCAGACGGGCATCACCCGCACGGCCTACGAGGGCCTGCTGCGGCTGTGGGGCTGGGATGAGCCCATCGAGATCCTCGATGCCGTGCAGCAACTGGCCCAGCCCAGCGAGCGGGTTCTCGACCGCTTCGGGGTCGACACGCGCTACATCCGCGCGAGGGGCGCCGAGGACGGCGATGGCAGCATCACCGAGGAGCTGATCCGCGGGAAGCCGCATCTGTCCTTCACGGACGAGTTCGGCGTGACTTGGTCCATGCCCAAAGTAGGTGGGCTGTACCACGACATAACCTACTCGCCACTGGCTGCGGCGACCACTGTGTCGGACGTCGAGAACCATCCGTGGCCCGACGGGGGCGACCCGGCGCGCTTCCGAGGCGTCCGTGAGGAGGCTCTCCGCACGCTGGAGTCGACCGACAAGGCGCTCGTGACCGGCATCTCTGGTGTCGTGTTCGAGTTCGGCTGGTACCTGATGGGCTTCGAGCACTTCTATGGCTGCCTGTCGACGCAGCCCGAGCTCATCGAGGCCGTCCTCGACCACACGCTACAGTACTGGCTGGACTTCGAGACGGGCTTCCTCGACGCCGTGGGCGACCTGGTCGATGTGGTGTGCGTGGGTGACGATCTGGCCGGGCAGCACGGAATGCTCATGTCGCCCGAGGTGTACCGCCGGTTCATCAAGCCGCGGCAGGCGAAGCTGTACGCGCTGATCCACAGTAAGACGAAGGCCAAGCTGTGGTACCACTCGTGCGGCGGCATCCGGCCAGTGATTCCCGACCTGATCGAGATCGGCGTCGAGGTGCTCAACCCGGTGCAGGTGTCCGCGGCGGGGATGGACCCGGCCGAGCTGAAGCGCGAGTATGGCCGGGACCTCGTTTTCTGGGGCGGCGGATGCGACACCCAACACGTGCTACCCCACGGCACGCCGGCTGAGGTGGCGGCCGAGGTCAAGGGCCGGCTGGATGCCCTGGCCCCGGGTGGTGGGTGCGTGTTCACGCCGGTGCACAACATCCAGCCGGACGTACCGGCGGCGAACATCGTCGCCATGTACGAGGCGGCGGCCGAGTGGCGGGGCTAGCCCCCCGTCGCCATGCCCAGGTGGTATCCGAGCCACTCGTAGGCCCGCTCGAGCGCGATGGGCGGCAGAGAGTGGCCGGCGTCATGGACGAGCAGCCCCAGCGCCTCGGTGCCGCCCATCAGCCGGTACACCGGCATCGCTGCCGCCACGTAAGGCCAGCTCTGAGCACCGTCGGCCGAGCCGCCGCCGATGAGTAGGAATGGCCTCGGCGCGGCCAGTGCCAGCAGTTCGTGCGTGTCGTGGGCGAAGCCGGGCTCGCGGATGGACGGGCCAAGGTACCACTCGGCATCCCAGTTGGAAAACGACAGGCCGACGCCGCCCTCACTGCTCACGGCCGCCGAGAACCGGTCGTCCAGCGCACAGAGGAACAGGGTCTCTTTGGCGCCCAGCGAGTGGCCGATACACCCCAGCCGCGAGGGATCAACGAACGCGAGGCTCTGCAGGTAGTCGGCGGCGCGTTGGGCGTCGTAGAGCATCTTGCCCATACCGCGCCAGCCGGGATGTCGCTCGCGGAGGCGTGCCACCGCCTCGCCGAACGTGGTCGCGCCGGCGTAGTCCCAGATGAAGCACCCTGGGCACAGCGTCACCATGCCGCGCTGTGCCAGGTGCAGTCCGATGTGGTAGCTCTCCGGCCCTTCGAGTCCGGCCGGCTGCCGGATGGTGTAGTCTACCGTCGAGTGCAGGACGACCACGCCGGGCAGGCGGCCCGTGGTCTCTGCTGGGCGCAGCAGGTAGGCCTCCATCCAGCAGCCTGGCTCCACCTGCAACCGCACGAGCTGGCGGAGCACGTCGCCGGCCCGGTCCTCCTCGATCACCTCGCAGGCCAGGTTGGCTGGCGGCGTAGGCGCAGGGCCGAGGAACTCCGTCCACCAGCTCCGGATGGTCTCGCGCCGCGCGAGCCAGTGCTCGCGGTCATGCGGCCGCCCTTGGAGCAGGTCCCACGCGGCAGGCGCGTCAGGCGCCCCCGGCGGGGCCTGCTGCACCTCGGGCAACCACGGAAGAGGGACCGCGGCCAGTGCCGCGGCGGCTAACGCTATGGTTCCGAGCCCATGCGTCTGCATCGGTTGCCTCAGCAAGGCTGGTCCAGTTACTCATCCGGCGATTTGGCGTCTCTACTCCCGCGCGAACACGAGAACGTCCATCGGCTTCCCGCCGCGGTGGATCTGCTTACGCAGAATCGCCTCATCGACGAACCCGGCCGCGTTCAGCGCCCGAATCTTGGCCTCCGACGCGTCGTCCGCATAGGCTTGCACCTTGGCCTTCGGCCAGTCGAAGGCGCTCACCAGGGCAGCGCCGTGCTCGGCAGCACCCGGCCACAGCATCAGGTCGAGCACGTAGACCTCTTCGTGGAACCGCACGTCGGGCTGCAGGGCCGCGTAGCCGAGCACGGCGCCGTTGGGGCCCTGCAAGACCTTGCACTGGCAGTCGCCGCGCTCCTCGCACCTCTGCTTCAGGCCGTAGAACGGCCCCTCGAAGTTGTACGGGCCGAAGGCCGGTGGCAGCACTGTGCGCAGATACTCCCCGTAGTCGAATGAGGTCATCACCGAGATAGCCGGCCAGTGGTGCCAGGCCAGATCCACCACGCTCACCGGCTCGGCCGAGAACCACTCCGCGGCGAAGGCATCGTCGCCGACGACGGTGTAGCGCATCTGGCCGGCCTCTGGGGCGATACTCTCGAAGCCGAAACCTCTGTAGATGTAGTACGGGTGGGTGTCATAGCCCGTGTCGAGGATCAGGCACTGCCCACCCCGGCGGCGGAAGTCGCCCATCTGCTCGGCCATCAGTAACTTGCAGGCGCCCTTGCGGCGATGGGGCACCGAGGTGAAGACGTGTCCGAGGATACCGGCGCCCCGCGACTCGACGGTCATGATGTTCGTGATGATTTCATCGCCCACCCGGCCGATGTAGAAACGGGTCTCGAGCTCATCCAGCCGCTCACTCACGGACCGCCGGATGTGCCACATGCAGCTCTCGGGCTTGTGGGCGAGGAACTGCGGGACCAGCGGTGCGAACGTCGGATCGGGACACAGCACGCAACCCATGTCCATGGTCTCGCCCGACGTCAGGACAGCGCTACCCAGGCTCGTGTACAAGGATCACCCTCCGTGTCACGACCGGTGCTCAGCGTGAGCGCACCGGGAAGTAGAGAGTATAGGGTTCATCGACCACCTCAAAGAGAGGTCGGAACCGGATGGCCTCGCGCTGCTTCACGGTGCGGTAGCCTCCCTGCCACAGGATCCACTCTCGCTCGTTATCGGGCACTAGCACACTGGCCGGATCGTTCGGGTCGCACTCCAGCGCGACCTCGCGGTCGCACAAGCCGGCGAGCACCACTGGGCCATCCAGGAATGCCACGGTCCCCGGCTCATCGGGGATGGGGGCCACGGACAGCGCCTTGGGCAGCTCCAGCGTCACGGTGTCGTTCGACCAGACACGCCGGAGCACTGTGAAGCCCCGATCGGGTGGGGGGGCCACGGGCGTCTCATCGTTGACGCGAACCGAGGCCGGCCCACTCAGCCAGCCGGGGAGCCGGAGTTTGAGCCCGAACTCAGTGGGGCGGTCGCAGGTGACGATCACCCGGAATGTCCACGCCGAAGGACGATGCGTCGAGCCGCCACGTGGCTCGGCGAGCGCCTGAGTCCCCCCCGCGCGGGTGTCCTGCGCCAGCGCCAGCCGCACGGTCGCGCCGCTCCACTCGGCCGTCGCCTCACTCGGGATGAACTGCGACACGACGAACCCCTCGTCGTCCGCGAACCACACGAGCCGCCCGTAGCGGCTGTGGGCTTGAACCAGGGTCCCATGGCAGCACCAGAAGTCGTGTGTGGGGTGCCCCCACCGTTTGCGCCCACCGGCCTCCAGAGGCAGGAAGTAGCTGACCATGCCCGTGCCCGGGTGTTGCTGGGCGAGGATGCCGTTGTAGAGGTTGCGCTCGATGTAGTCGGCATAGGCCGCCTCGCCAGTCCACCGGAAGAGGTAGTCCGCCAGCCGAATCATGTTGTAGACCGTGCAATGCTCCTGGTTCTTGTCGCCCCGGCGGGCGGCAAAGGCCATGGGAGGGGTCCAGATCTCGCCCGAGGTCTGTCCACCGGTGCAGAAGGTGCCGCGCTCCGTGACCGCCCACCGCCAGTAGGCCTCCGCGGCCCGGCGCCACCGGCCGTCGCCGGTCACCTCGTAGCACCGGGCCGCGCCATGGGCCTCAGGGATCGTGGTGTTCGCGTGCATGTTCGTGAGCACGTCGCGACCCTCGAGCAGAGGGTCGAACAGCCGGCGCCGCGTGTAGCGCTCGATGAGGTCCAGGTATTTGGCGGAGCCGGTGACACCATACAGGTCGGCCCAGGCCTCGAGCATCCCGCCGGTCTCGACGTCGAGCATGTCGTCCATCTGCTTCTGGGAGAACTGGCCCGACCACCGGTGGAACCAGTCCGCGAACCGGTCGGCCACCTCGAGCGCCTGAGCGTTCCCGGTGAGCACGTGCATATCGTGGAGTCCCATGAGCGTCTTGTGGTGCACGTAGTGCGGCGCCCAGGTGGGCGTGCCTTGAGCGAGCCAGTCCATGTACTTTTCTGGAATGGGGCTGGCCCACTCGCCGCCGTTCTTGGCCTGGCAGCGGGCCAGCTCAGCGACCACATGGTCGGCGCGGGCCCGCAGCTCCGCATCGCCTGCGGCGACACAGATCGCGGCGGCGGCCGAGAGCCAGTGGCCAAGGAAGTGGCCCCTGACCTGACAGGTGGGCGACTCCCACCCCCAGTGACGGTCGTCGCCGGCATCGGGCGCGGGCCCGCGCGTCTCCCGGAGAATCCACTGCCCCATGCCTGCTTCGAGGAGGAAGGCCTGGAGCAGGTTCTCCGCGCGAAGGCTCGATACATAGGCGCGGTTCAGTGCGAACCGATGGGCGAACAGTCCTCCCGATAGACGCACATCACCCAGCGGCAGCCCACGGCATCTCGCCATGCCTCAGTCCTCCGAAAGCCGGATCGGTCGCGCACGGCATCGCTCGCGCCACCGGCACTCTTTGCTCTGACCGTTCCACGGAGCGGGCCGGCTCCCCTTGACCTGTTGCCTCGTACCGAGGCCGCACGCGAGCGGGCGGGCGGAGGGCCCGAGGAGGAATCGGGACGCGCGGCATGAGCGGCCCCATCCGGCTCTATCGCGCCTGAGTATCGCGCCGCCTCCACCCCCACACCCCCGACACCACCACGGCGGCCAGGCTCGCCCATACGGCCACCTCGCCCACGCGCGTGTACACCGACCCGGGCGGGTCGGTGGGCCGGAGCGGGATGCGGGCGCTGACGGCCCGGCTCTTCATGTCGAACAGCGGCGTGGGATAGGAGATCCGGCCGTAGGCATCAACGAACATCGAGATACCCGTGCACGCCGCGCGGGCGATGGGAGTGCGGTTCTCGACGGCCCGCATGATGGACAACCCGGCATGGAACTCGCCACCGTCAGTGGCACGGAACCAGCCGTCGTTGGTCACCAGGGCGATGAGGTTGGCCCCACGGCTCACGGCCCGCCGCGCCGGGTAGGTCAGCGTGGACTCAAAGCAGATGATCGGCGCCAACCGCAGGTCGCCTGCATCGAACACGACGAAGCCATCGCCCGGAGTGAGGCTCCGGGCCGATGCGCCGAAACGATCCAGTGTCGGCCCGGCAACGGCGCGCAGCCAGCCCGGCGTCTGCTCACTCATGATGACGAGCCGGTTCTTGTGGTAGACGCCCCCGATGGTCCCGTCGGGCAGGAACAAAATGGCGGCGTTGTGGCTGCGGTCGGGCGGCGTGTGGTGGTGGCATCCGGCGAGGAGATAGCACCGCTTCCGCCGGACCAGGTTGCTCACCGCTCGCCGCAGGACCGCGTCGCGCTCGAGATCGGCCCCAATGGCGGCCTCGGGCCAGATCACGAGCCCCCCCGGCTCGATGTCCTGCGCTTGGGTGGTCTGGATGAACTGCCTCAACTGCTCCATGGACGGCGTCGGTGGGCCGAAGACGATGGGTTGGTTCACCTCTCCGCACTGCACGAGGGTCACCTGCACGCCGCCGGCGTCCTCCTCGTCGCCCGGGTGGAGCGCCAGCACCATTTGGCCGAACAGGATGAGGAACACGGGTGGCCCGACCGCGAGCACGCGCGTCAGCACCGGCCGGGCGTTGGCGGTGAGCAGTTCGACGATCGCCGCGTTGGTCAGGGCGATCAGGTACGAGAGTCCGTATGCACCGGCCACGCTGGCGAACTGAACAGCCCGGGGCGCCGTCACCTGGGAGTGCCCCAGGTCGCTCCACGCGATACCGAGGTCGCCCAGCGAGCGGAGCCACTCGACCGACACCCATACGCAGGGCACGAGGAGCACCACGCGTGCCCACGAGGGGCGCCGCCCGACGACCCAGTACAGCGCGCCCCCGAGGATGAGGCCCCACGCGGCCTCGAGCGCCGCGCCCGCGATCCAGGGCAGCGTGCCGAAGACCGACAGGAAGTGGAACGTCTTGAGGTTCAGCCCGAGTCCGAATGCGGCTCCGCACCACAGCGCTCGTCGGAGCCGGTGAGCGCGCAGTGCGGCCGCGATGAACGGCACGGGCGCGACCCAGGCCAGCGCGGCGATGCCCGGCCGGATGAACGCGAGGCTCAACACGAAGCCCGACAGGCCGCACAGTAGCGTCACATAGGGCAGTGGCGCGGGACGAGCGCTCTGCGCTTCGACCCGGTGCTCCTCGGCAGTTGCCATGGCCGCCTCGCTCAGCGCGCGGCTCCCCAGAGCAGCGCGAAGTCGTGTTCACTCTCACCCAGGTCGACGCTGCCGTCGGCGCCGGCCTTCATGACACGCTCCTCGGCCGTGTCCAGGTCCACCGCGATCACCTCGGCGCCCTGAAGTTCGGCGCCCAGAAGGGCCACCAGGCGTGCCTTCGCCCGCTGCCGTAGCCACATCGTCTGCCCCGCCTTCACTTCCCAGGCGACGATGCCCGCGAAGTTGCGCGCATAGGCCAACCCCTGTTGCCCGTCGGCCCTCGTGAGACTCGCGAGCTGGTAGCCCGGGCTGACGCGCCGCCCACCGGTCAGCGCGGGGGGCTCGAAGGCGGCGACACCGCACACCGTGGCGTAGCCCGCCGCATCGGTGGCGAAGTCAAAGTCCACACCCAGGCTGAGGAAGTGCTGCACATACTGCTCCATCACCCGCATCTCTGCCTGGCCCCCGGGGCTCCGCCAGTGCTTGTCGTCATCGAGCGGATGGTCGACGAGGACGGCGATGGTGGGCCGCCGACGCTCGAATGCCGTCCAGTCGATCCGGTCCATCAGCGCCCGAGCCAGCCGGAACTCCTCGACCTCAAAGCCGCGGGCATTCCAGAAGAACGACCCGGGGTTACCGTTCACGAGCCCGAACCAGATGATGTCCCGCATCACGTACCGCCGGTCGCGGTCACGTTCGGGTGGATACGACGAGAACTCGTCACCCGCCGACTCGCCCATGAAGCACGTGCCGGCCATGCGGCCATAGCGGGTCAGGAGGTCGACGGCGGCGCCGTAGTCGGTCTCGGGCCTCGTCATGCCCACCGGGTACAGGTGATACGTGTAGAAGTCCACGTTCGACTGCGTCGTCCAATAGAGCGGGTCGCTGGTCACGATCCCGCCGCCGCCATGGCTCACGCAGACCGGAGTGTCGGGGTCGACCTCTCGGATCACGTCCACCGCGTGGTTGACCCAGCTCACGGGGCAGTCGACCATCTCATTCTCGAGTTCCCATGAGAACACAACGGGGTTGTCCTTGAGGTAGCCCACGATCTCGCGGGCATACTGGTCCTGGCACGCGATGGCGTCGGGGTCGGTGTACCGCTCAGCGGGCGCCACGAGCTCCTGATCGCGGATGAACCGCCGCTGGAAGGCCGGCAGTGCGTTCAGGTCCTCTCCCGCGAAGGCCGGCAGCGCGAATCGCTTCAGATGCCGGGCGTTGCAGTAGACCGGTTTGTCGTAGTCGTCGTGCAGGGTGAGCATGAACCGCAGCCCGAACCGACGGGCCAGGTCGAAGTAGCGCAACGTGGTTGCGAACAGGCGGCGGTTCACCCGGCCACCAATGTCCATGGCCTCGGTGCCGTCCGGGCCGTGGGTGCGGAGCATCATTCGGATGGCGGTGATCCCCTGGGCTTGCAGGAAGCCGAACCAGTCGAGAATCTCCTCCTCCGTGGCCTCGTGGAATGCGTGGATGGCCCGGCCCTTCTCCTGCCCGGGCGCGGCAATGCCCGGGACCCAGACGCCGTAGAACCCGCCCAGGGGCACGAACGGCTGGCCCGGCCCCGTGGTGAAGTAGCCGTTGTCGCCCAAGCGAACGCGATCCGGTCGCGGCCCCTTCGGCAGCACGCAGACCGGCCCCGACTGTCCCGTCAGGCCCTGGTCGTCGGTCACCCGTACGGTGTAGACCCAGCGCCGGGCCATGTCGGGCACGAGGCGCGCCGTGGCGCTACCGTCCGCCGCGGTCGCGGGGGCCGCGCCGTCGAGCTGCCCCTCGGCCACCTCCCAGCTCAGCTTGCGGCCTTCCAGGGGCAGCGGATTCCCGCACACGTCGGCGACCTGAGCCCGCACCAGGAGCGGCGTATCGACCTCGGGAACGATGATCGGCTCGGGGCTCAGGACGATGTAGTGATCCGGCGGGCCTGCTTGAACGGTGGCTCGTATGATCTCGGATCCCATGTCGGGGAACTCCGTTCGGGCGATCAGCTCATCGGTCGATCCCGCCTGGCGTCCGGCCTCGTAGCGGACGACGAAACGACCGTCGGGCCCCGTCAGCCCGCGTAGACCCCCTTCGGCCTTCAGCGCCATGGTGCCGGACTCCGCGATCGTTCCCGCACCCTCACGGATGGCGATGACCACAGGCTGCCCCGCCACCGGATCTCCTTGGGCGTCGGTCACCCGCGCCGCCACGTCCTGGTCGCTACCGGCTACCGGCGATCGATCGGCCACCTCAAGTGTGACCTGCGCCGCCACGCCACTTGGGGCGCCCAGAGTCTGCAGCCCGGTCAACTCCGCCGGGACGCCCTGCGTTAGCCGCACCCAGTCCACAGCGACTTGGGCCCGCATGTCGTTGGTGAGATCGATCCGGAACGCGGAGAGCGGCTGGCGCCAGTTCGCATCGCGCAACAGGTCAATGCGGATCGTCTGCCAGCCCTGGCCGCTGACCGGGAACTTGTACACGGCGAGGCCGTCGGTGCCCGCCACCCGCCCCATGATGTCCCACTGGGACCATGGCACGCTCTGCCGCAGCCGGATCTCGAGTTGGTTGTACTCGGTGGGATCCAGGCGAAAGGTCCGCTTGCCCTGGTCCTCCGGCCCCCACATGGAGCCCCAAACGATGTAGGCGTCTTGCTCGACGTCAGCCTGCAGCGCACCGTCCTCGACGCGCACGTTGCGGATGTAATCGGGCTTGTCGCCAAACTGGTCGATATCCTCGATGTCGCCCTCGTCGAAGTCCCAGGCATCACCGAAGGTGGCCGTGGCGAAGTCCGTGGGCGCGAGGGCCGTCTCACTGGCCGACGTGGTAGGCATCTCACAGGTGACTTGCAGCGGACCGGCATAGGCATAGCGGGCCGCACCGAAGTAGACATCGAAGTGGCGCTCCTCACCCGCCGCGATGCGGCCCGGCACCACCCAGCGGACCACTCCGGCCGCAGGCTCCGCCGCCAGTTCCGTCCCCTCGGCGAACACGCGGCATACCGAGGGCAGGAGTTGCTCGAGGCCACCGGGGACGCCCAGTGTGCCACCGGTGCCCATCGGGAGATGGGCCACGGGGTCCGTCCGGTCCCGCCGGGCGGGCACGACCAGCGCCGTGGCGCGAAAGGGTAGCTCGGGCGCCAGCCAGCCGGGCACCTGACGGGCAGCAGGGACACGCGCCGTCGCGCCCGTGTGCGCCTTCACCCAGGCTACGCCCGACGCGATCTCATCCGGCGGCAGCGCCCGGCCGTACAGGAACAGGTCATCGAATGCAGCCCAGCCGTAGTCGGCCGAGTTGTCCGAGTCGCGACCCACATGCCACACCGTGGAGGTGGGCCCCACGTCGAGCTGGAGACCGGCGCTCTCGCCCACAACCTCTCCGTCGGCGAACAGCCGCAAGGCGGCCCTGGGCTGACCGCTGTTGATACCCGACCACGTGGCCGCCACGTGGTGCCACTCGCCCGGTTGCCAGGCCGGCACATCGGCCTGCGCGCTGGCGACGGCGCCCTCCCGCGGGAAGACCTGCATGGTCAGCCGGCCGCCCTGGACGAACAGGCAGAACCGGTTGTGCATCCAGCTCTCAGCCACCGACGGGTGTCCGTAGATGCACATGAGGTAGCGCGGCGCATCGACATCCTCGATGGCGTCGAGCGCAACCCACAGCCCGAAGGTGCCTTCGGCCACCGGGAACGCGCCGTCCACACTGAAGGCATAGTCGCCCACGAGATGCACCGCACTGCCGCGCATGCCCGGTACGAGCGGCAGGTCCGCGGGCATGCGGGTCATGCCCTCCCCACACCACAGCGGCTCCAGTGAACCGTCGAAGGGACAGTAGAGGGCAAGACCGTCGGGCGGCGCGGCCGCCACCAGTGCTGCGACCACTCCGAAGACTGGAGTCACGGCACATCACCTTCCTGGCATCCAGGGCACCATATGGTCCAGCTCGGGCCCGCCGTACCGCTCAGTCGAACTTGCTCTGGCCCACCCGGGTCATCGATTCTGTGTCTATTTTATAAATACGCGTTTCCTTGGCCACGTAGAGCCAGCGCCCTGCGAGGCTTGCCGCACACGCGCCCCGCTCGGGCGAGTGCTTGAGCTCCGCGCGACCGAGCTCCTGGAGATCGCTGAGCCGGAACCGGTATGCGAAGTCCCGAACGGCCACATAGAGCGAATCCCCGTCAGCCACCATCCCCGGATGGGCGCGTCCCGCGCTGTGGTCCATGTCGGCCATGGCCACCAGGTCCAGGTGCTCCGGGTCGAACTTGAACACGCGGTCATCCTTGACCACATAGAGGAACCCATCGATCACCCCGACAGCGGCCGTCCCCAGCTTCCGCACATCGCGGAGCCGGATCTCGCGCAGCGTCCCCAGCGTCTCCGCATCACACTGATAGAGGCTGTCGCCTCGCGCCAGATAGAGGAAGCCAGCGTGTTCGGCCATGGCCGTGTCCTCCACCATCTTGTCCGGGTCCACCTGCTCGTCAGCGATGTCGTCGAAGATCCCGGCGCGAGCCCTCGGGGTCCCGGTCCACAGGACCCACCCCGTGGCGATGGCCACCACCACCAGAAGCCCGAATGGTCGTCGATGCCGCTGCATCGGCTTCCCTCCGTTCCGAATGCGCGTGCGCTCCGTGCATTGTACGACGTTGGGCCCCGCGAAGGAGGCCCGGGTCCGCGGGCCGAAGCGCGGCGGAGCCGCAACGAGCCATCCCGAACGGAGTGGGTTTGCAGTGGGTCTGATGATCGGAGTGGGAAGGGCGGACATCACCGCCCCAGTCGGCGCGCACCTGAGTGGCTACGCGGCACGCAAGACGCCCGCCGTCGGCATTTGCGATGACCTCTGCGCGACGGCGCTCTACCTCGAGCAGGGCGATGTCCGCGCCGCGGTGATTGCACTCGACCTTCTGCACCTCGGCCCGGACGAGACCGACGAGCTTCGACGGCGTTGCGAGCGCCAGTCCGGCGTCCCCGCCGCCAACGTGCTGATCGCCTGCTCGCACACGCACGGGGGCCCGGCGCTCGGCCTGGGCCCGGGCGACGACGTGCGCGTCGCGTATACCGACTGCCTCTTCTGGCGGGCGGCCGGAGCGCTGACGGAGGCGAGGCACACAGCCCGGGAGTGCCGCATCGGCCATGCGCGCAAGGAGGCCTTGGTCGCCTGCAACCGGCGCGAGCGCACACCCGAGGGCGTCATCCTCGGCGTGAACCCTGACGGCCCCCGGCCCACGGTGGCTGACGTGCTCGCTGTGACTCCCCTCTCCGGTGGCGCCCCCCTGGCGGTGGGCTTCGTCTACGGATGCCATGGCACGACCCTCGGCGGTGACAACTACCTCGTCACGGCCGACTACCAGGGCGTGGCACGCCGGTTCGTCGAGGGCCAGATGCCCGGCACGCGCGGGTTCTTCCTCCCCGGCTGCGGGGCGAACCAGAACCCCTATCCGCGCGGGACCTTCGAGCACGCCCGGCAGCACGGCACGCGCCTCGGTGCCGCCGCGTTGGCCGGAGCGCTGGACGCGGCCGTCGCCTCCGACGCGGCCTCACTGGTCGTTCAGAGCGCGCGCGTCGGCTTGCCGCTGCAGGATCTGCCTTCGATCGACGACTGTCGCGCTCAGCTCGCGGAGGCCGAGGCCGCGGCGGAAGCAGAGCGCGCCGCGGCGCGCGCGGCCGCCGAGGAGGCGGGGCAGGAATACGATCCCACGGCACCGCTCGACTGGTTCACCGAGAGGAGCCTGAAGGCGGCGCGGGCCCGCCTCGAGGCCGCAGAGCGGGGCGAGATTGACCTCACGCTACCCGTCGAGATCCAGGTCATCGGCTTCGGCGATGTGGCCCTGGTAGCGCTGGGCGGCGAAGTCTTCTTCGAGATCGGCGAGGAGGTCCGCCGCCGTTCGCCCTGGCCCATCACCATCCCCATGGCCTACTGCAACGGCAGTGTCGGCTACATCCCCACACACGCCGAGGTCCCCTTTGGCGGCTACGAAGTGGACATGGCCCGCGCCCAGTGGCACGGGCTGCAGATCCGCGACGACGCCGACGAGGCCCTCATCGGCCACGCCGTGGCGCTGCTCGAGAGGGCGCGTCGGGCTGGCTGAGACGGCGGTCCAAGGCGCCACCGAGAGCGTATGGGCACAAGCCTGAGTTTGTTGCTAATGCTGCAGGTGTTTTGCGGCGTGGAGGCGAACCCATGGCGGTGAGAAGCTGAGCACCCCATAGGTGTGTTGAGAGGGGACTGCGATGCGTACCGCAGGCACCACCTCCGCCTGGCGCGGGGCGCGCCTCCTCGTCGGCCTCGCCGCTGGCTCGCTTGTCATCTGTGCCGCTGGCCATGCCTCGTCATAGATCTCGCCGCAGTCTGGCGCGAGCGTGTCCAACATGGTGAAGTTCGAGCTCCAAACGTCCTATGGACAGCCGAACTGGTACCCCTGCTCGGTGACCTTCTACGCGCCGTTGGTGTTCGCGGCCAACGGGAGCCCCGATCCCCAGCGGCAGGGGGTGTACACCGCCAACTGGGCCGCCCAGAGTTATGGCCACAATGGCGACTATGACGCTAAGGCCATCGTGCACTGGGTGAAGCAGGGGTACCCCCCGCAGTCGAACGACGAGATCCTCTGGCAGGGCTTCGAAGTGGACAACCTGATCGTGCGGGTTGATATCACCACTCAGGTCTCGCCCGACCCCTACGTCTTCGCCTACGACCCGGCGAACCCGGATCTCGACAGCCCACAGATA
The DNA here is from genome assembly GCA_029547025.1 of Armatimonadota bacterium. GTDB lineage: Bacteria > Armatimonadota > Zipacnadia > UBA1398 > JAKPQA01 > JAKPQA01. Next base: position 90,027 of record JAKPQA010000124.1, on the reverse strand, counting down.
GCATGGCAGATCCTCGGGTCATTCGCCCCGGAGACGCAGAACCTGCTCACGCACACGATCCAGATCTGCAGCAGCGGCGGCAGCGTGGTCTGGGAGGAGAGCGGGTACAGCCCCGCGACGATCGGCACCGTTTTCTGGGACGGCAAGACGTCGGCAGGTCAGCCCTGTCCCGCCGGCCTCTATAGCGTGATGATGAGTGCCAGTCGCGTGGGGCTCCAGGACGGCCACTCGCTCAGGCAGTGCGACGTCACAGTTGCCACGGTGCCCGGCAAGCCCCTCGCTGTTCGCTACCAGAAGTTCGCGGTCGGAACGGTGAAGTTCCAGTTCAACTACTCGCTGACGGATCCGACCGGCAACGGTGCGGACTCCGTGACGGCAACACTGTACGGCCCCAACTTGCAGCCAGTGGGGCAGGACGTCGCGCTCGTTGGGGTCCCCGGCACGTACGAGCTGTACGGGACCTTCTGCGGCATCGACTTCACAGAAGGAGGCACCTACACAGTCCTGATCACGTACAAGGAGAAGACGACGGAGCACTCTCGATGGAACAAGGACCACGAGGCCGACTTCGGCATGCCGCTGGCGGCCACGTTCCACGTGCCATACGCCGTGGCATGCTCCGGCTCCGGGGTTGCCCAGGAGGAGGGCCTCGTGCAGCAGTACATGGGGGGCCTCGATGGGCCCACGTGGTATGCAACGAAGGTGGTGCCGGACTCCCAGAACGCCCCCAAGGATACCCCGCGCCTCCGCGCTACGGTGAACGCACACAGGCCAGCCATCGTCTACGTTGGGGCCCACGGCGAGGGGGCCCATCACGCAACGCTCATGATCAAGGCGGCCGAGTGGATCCTCGTTCCGTACGACGCAGCCGACCCTGTCGCCGACCTGCCTATGCACTCCGGCGAGCCGGAGCCCGTTGCCAGCGCCAGTCACCCCGACTACTGCTGGGACCTATCCCAGTGCACAGTCGCGGTGTTCGCCGCGTGCTACTCGGGTCTGCCCGATACTCACGGCGTGTTCCGCGACGCTTCCGTCTCGCGGGGGGCCCAGGCCGGTGTTGACTTCACCGACATGCTGAACGGCGGCACGGACTGGTGCAACTTCTTCTTCGGGCATCTCTGCGTCGGCCCCAAGCTCTTCGGGTGCTCGCCTGACGGGCCGCAGCCCCTCTGTGTGGCGCTCAACGAGGCTCGGTGGCACTACTACCAGGCATTCGGCGAGTACGGCGGCTACGACACATACATGATAGCCGGCAACGCCGGCGCTATGGTGGTGCCAGCGCCGTGACCGTGCGGTCTGCCCAGACGTTCCGCCGCCCCGCGAGGGAGAGACCGATCACGGCCCCGCGATGGCTGGCGCCGTTCGCTCTTGCCCTTGGCGCCCTACTGATTGCGGGCTGCACACGCCCTACATCGCGCCCTGTGGCGAACGCGACACGGGAACATTTCTCCATCACGGTGCTCCCGCCGCTCGGCGGCCTGGACCGGCGCCGCGCTGTGCAGCTGCCGCCGGTGCCCGAGCGGCACGCGGTGACCGATTCGGGCCGGTACTGGTCTCCCCTGGACGATGGGTCAGCGGTGTTGTGGTCCAGCGGTCAGGGAGAGGACCAGTGGCTACTGGGCGACGGCTCGGGCTGGCGCGAGGTGCCTACAACAGATCCCCTTCTCACCAAGGCTTTCTGCGGGCTCAGGATCGGACACGAGCCGTTCGACCTCGAGGAGTCTCTGCAGCACTCCGCAGGCGCAAACCGCTGGATGTGCGCGGCCCTGCCGGACGGCACGCGGATCGACGTCTCCGGGCCACCGTCGCACATCAAGGGCGGCAGCGGGGGACAGAGGTTCGCCTTGGTGAAGCCTGGCGCCGCGGGGCGGCGGCGCGAGGTCTGGGCACGCCAGATGGAGAGCGTCAACGTAACCCAAGCCACAACGGGGGTCATCCTCACCGCCAACGGCCGGTGGTTCGGCGTGCTCCTCCAGCGAGACCGGCAGTTGTGGTTCCAGCTCGCCGTCATAGACGCGCGAACCGGCAAGACCGCGTGGGTCGCGCCGGGCATTACATCAGACCCCATCGCCGCCCAGTTCGCGATCAGCCGCGCTGGCGACGCGGCCATCGTGATGCGCACGCCGTGGGGGCTGCACTTCTACAGGCAGGGCCATCTCATCCGGACACTGATGGTGGACAGCTTCGCTCTGGCGCCTGATGGCGACCGCATCTACGTGATCGCCAGGGGCTCGCCGGGCGCGGCGAAGTCCGACCGCGTCCTGGCCTGCATGACTTACTCCGGTCATGTGCTGTGGGCCTCCGAGGAGCGCATGACCGGAGCCCTTGCCGTCTCGCCGCACGGGAAGTATGTGGGCGTGCTGCTGGGGCGCACATGCCGGCTCTACCGGGCGGATGCGGGCGCCGCTGGCGCCAGCGGCACAGGCGAGCAAGCCAAGTCGCCCACCGATTCGAAGGGAGCCAAGCGATGAGCCGGAGTGCTAGGCGCTGGGCCGTGGTGCTGATCGCGCTCGGCTTCGGAGTAGCCGCATGGGCCGACGCCGAGACCGACGCCGTCGGGCAGCGCATCGCGCAGACGCTCGCGGTGGAGGCAGGCGATGTCAGCGTGCAGAAGGCCCGATCCATCGCGCACCTGACTGCTTACCCGTTCACCGCCAAGTGCCCCGGCTACAAGGTCCGAGGTGCATACGCGAAGGCGCTGGAACGCATCATCCAGGTGCAGTTCGAGTTCGATGCCGACTTCGAGCCCGATCCGCGGTGGGCTGATCTCGCGCCGAGCGAGGCCCTCACGGTGCACTTGCGGAGCCTCGGGATGGCCATCCCGAAGGGCGTGCGGCTGGCGAAGCAGCGAACCTTCGCCATGGGCAGCTTGGGCGATCGCGTCTCGCTGCAGTACGAGCGAACCGAGGGCAGCCTCGCCCCGCTGTGGCTCGACGCGAACCTCAACGCCAAGGACCACCGCCCTTTCGACATGACGGCTATCGACTACCCGCTGACTGTCGACACAACGCCCAAGGTCCCCGAGGAGACGGCCGTCACCACGGCCCGCAAGGCGGCAGGCGCCGGTGCCGAAGCGTCGGCTGAGACCCGGCTGCGGGTCTGGTTCGACGAGAAGCACAGACAGGTGCTGTGGTGGGACGTCCGCTTCAGCGCGAAGGGCGACGGGGGTCCCCGGGGCCTGCTCGCCAGCGTGACCGTCGATGCCCACACCGGCAAGGTCGCTCACGTGGTTCCCTTCGAGGGGAGACGCCCATGAGTCCCCGAGGGGCCCTGGCGGTCCTGACTGTGTTGCTCCTGGGCGTGTCCCTGTCGGCATGCGGCTGCGCGAGGCGGGGATCGGGTGAAGGCGCCCTCGATGTCCGCCAGCCCTCCACGGTCGCTGGCAAGGCGGCCCAGCCCGGCGTCGCCCCAGGCCCGAGCGCCGCCGTTCGCCGAGACACGCCCCTGCCGCCCGGAGGAGGGCTCACCAAGCCGGAGACCCAGCCCGGCCCCCTGCTCGGGAGGGACGAGTACGTGCTACCCGGGCCCGATGCCAAGACCGAGACCGACAGCGCGTCGGGCGAGCCGGCGGCTCGGCCCGGCGGCTAGCGGCCGGCCTAGGCCACGGCATGTGCCCGCACCGACGCGATCCCCGTCACGCGAGTGGAACAGAACCGCGCGGCACGGTATCCTGCGCAGGGGCGTGGCTCAGCCCCAGCCGGGAGGGCTGGTATGACTGGACGCGATCGTGTATCGCTGGCATTGAACCACCAGGAGGCCGACCGGGTGCCTCGCTACATCTGGGTCGATGGCGGCCTGGCAACCGAACGCATCGTGGCTCGCTTCGGGACCTTCGATGCGTTCCTGGATCACCTGGATGTGGACATGTTCCAGGCCTTCCCCGCGGGGCCGGGGATCATCGATTGGGAGGCGGTGACCGCACGGCCCGGCGAAGCCCGCTCGCAGGGGCTCAGCCAAGGCGCCCTGACGCTCGATCAGGCCCTCGAGGCGCCGCTCACCGACCCCAACACGCCTTCGATCTACGAGCCCATCCGCGCGGCCATCGCCCACCATCAGCAGGGACGCGGGCGCGCCGTGTTCGTCCAGACACCGGGGTGCTTCGAGACCGCCAACGGCATCATCGGCATGGACACTCAGTTCATGGAGATGGCGCTGCGGCCCGAGGGGATGCGGCAGCTCTACCGGCGCCAGCTCGAGTGGACGCGCGTCTACATCGACAACTGCCTGGACTTGGGGGCCGATGTGGTCCACATCTCCGACGACATGGGGCAGAACGGCCGAATGCTGTTCTCGCCGCAGACATTCCGCGAGGTGGTCGCGCCGGTCCTCGCCGAGGAAGCCGCCCATGTGCGCCGGCGGAGCCCCCAGCTCTCACTCCACTCCTGCGGCTACTTCGATGACGTCATCGGCGACCTGGCCGACATGGGCTTCACATGCCTGCACCCCATCCAGGAGTCGGCGGGGATGGACATTCCGAGCGTCAAGGCGCGGTTCGGCGGCCGGGTGACCATCTACGGCGGGCTCGATGTGCGGTCCACGCTCCCCAGCGGCGACCGGGATCGGATCCGCGCCGACCTGGAGCGCGTCGTCGGTGCCGCCAAGCCCGGCGGCGGGCTCATCTTCTGCACCGGGCACACGGTCCACAGCGACTGCGATCTCGCCGATGTGCTCTTCGCCTATGAGTTGCTGGACGAGCTGGGACGGTACTGACCTCTACTCCGGCCCGTTCAGGTCGATGACATACCGCCACCAGTTGTTCCACTTGCCGTCTGCCTTGCCCGGCGCCCGCGGCAGGTGGTCGAACCACCACTTGTGGTGAGCGCGGATGTCGCCGTCGCCCCATTCCTCGCCGTTCACCCATCGCGGCTCACCGGACACGTCCGGGTAGCCGTACCACGCATCGCACGTGCTCTGCACGAACCGCCGATCTCCCCACTCGTAGTCGCTCGGGCTGTTTGGCGCGAAGTGGACATTCCCGCACGCCGCCCTGCCCGGCAGCGCCTTGTCGTGGAGTGTGAAGCGGTTCCACGCGTGGGTCTCCTCGGGATCCCAACTGCCGTACACGTGCGTCAGGATGGACTCGGTGCGGTGCCCCAGGTCCTCGAGCATCTCGCCGACGCCGCGCTCGTAGTTGAAGCCCATCACCACGAACCTGCGCTTGCACCGTATGCCCTCGAGTGGGGGCGAGTTGCACCAGTAGGCACCGTCGCCCACCATCAGCGACTCGTAATAACCGAAGTAGGGAGCCCCGAACAGCCACACCTCGTCGATGGCGCCCTTCTCCACCAGATCGATCACGCCGAACTCCTCGATCAGACGCCGGTAGTCCACGCCGTCGGGCTGATGGAACGCGCGCTCATCCCAGGCCCTGACATACCCGTCGGCGTCGTACCGGAACCCGTCGGCCTTGGTCGGGAAGCCGTCGACCACCAGGCGCTTCGCCACCTCATAGCGCACCATTCCGCCCGAGGCCTCACGCACATCGGCGATGTATTCCCGGGCGAGCTCGTCGGGGTCGTTCCACCCGAAGGCCTTGTGGAGCGGTCGGTTGCCCTTGGCTGGGATCACCGGGTCGTGGACGATCATGAGCACCTTCGGTGCCGCCCGCCAGGTGTCGCTCACCCGGCGCTGGCGCGCTGCGTCGCGGGCCGCTTGGCCGGCGACGGCCGGGTCCACGAGCTGGATCTGTGAGACGAATGCGTGGGGTCCGTCACCCTCGCGCAGGAGCTCGACGCTGAGATCAGGCATCGCGTCTGTGAGCACCACGGGTACTTCCAGCCACTGGAAGCCCGCATAGCCCCCGCGAGTCAAGACCATGTCGACCGGTCCGGCCTTCACCCGGGCCCGGCGCTCATCGCCCTTGGCGCCCCAGAGCAGCCGCAGGAGCAGCTCGCGCTTCCCTCCGGTGTGCAGCTCGGCTCGGATCTCGGTCTTGCCCAACCACTGGTAGCCCACGCCCTCATACTCCTGGTCGGCGAAGGCCACCATGTCGAGCAGCCCGGGCTGGTCGACAACCTGGATCGTGGCCGAGGCGGGCAGGGGAACGTCGTCGGAGCGCGCGCGGACACGGACGGGCCCCGCAGCCACACCTCTGCCGCGCCAGCGGACCATTTGCTCCATCCCGGGAGCGAGGGTGAGGCGCTCGAGGACCAGGTCCCCTGCCGTGGCCGACAGCAGCACCCGGAGCGGTCTGTTGCCGTGGTTGGCGACCGCCAGATCGGCCACGCAATCGGCCCCGGCCACGGCGAACCGAGGGGCCGCGATCGTCAGGGCCGGCACTCCGTGGGGGTAGGTGCTCACCGGCGTAACCCGGGCGACCCATCGCTCGCCCGCGGCCAGGCGGACCGGCAGGCCCTCGATGAGCCGAAACCCGGCTAGGGTGCGCGACTCGCTATCCGTCTCTACCCGGTAGAGCGCGCCGGAGTCCACCGGCCACCACTCGGGCCACTCGTTCAGGCGGGGGTAGTTCAGCAGCAAGCCCATGTGTTCCCGGTGGCGCGGTTTGTCGAAAATGAGGGTGCCCGTCCAGTCCCGCCCAGCCTCGGCCACGACCACCAGGCTCTCGCCGTCGCGAGCCGCGCCATACCGCAGGTCGTCTCGCCATGGCGAGACCCGGGTCCCGGCGGTCTTCATCTGCGCCCACATCAGCCACGTCCGTGCCGAGTTGCCGTCACCATACCAGCCCTCGAGGATGCCGTCGGGCCGCTGCATGGAGAGGTGCTTGGCGACCAGCGCGTCGAGCCAGCGCGCGGTCTCTGGCCGCCACTCGCGGTTGAGCAATACCAGCGTGCCCTCCTCGCAATCGGCGTAGGCGTCGGCCCCACCCCATTCCGTGTAGGCCACGATGTGGTCCAGGGCCTCGATCACCGCATCGCGGTACCGTGGCTCGCCCAGCAGCAGGTAGGCGGTGTAGAACGCGTTGTACACGTAGCCCCACGTGTCGGGAACGCCCTCGGTACCCTCGGGCTTCATCGAGAGGATGCCGTTCTGGTTGCGCGACCGCTCCAGCAGCGTGTCGAGCATGCGGCGCAGCGCCGGTTCATACTGCGCCGCGCGGTCGGGCGCGTAGGTGCGAGCCGCCACGAAGGCCTCCGAGAGGCCGCCCAGGATCTCGCTGCCGTGATCGACCAGGTTCAGCATGGCGTGGATCGGCTTGCCGGCCTCGAAGTCCCACTCGTGACAGGGGAGGCCACCTCCCTTGGGCAGGGCATCGAGAAAGTACGCGTCCGCGATCCGCAGCGCGCGTTCCAGGAAGAAGGGATCGCCCGTGGCCGAGTGCAGCCGGCAGAGAACCTGGAGCATGTTGCCGTTCACTTCCGCCGTCCGGCTCGGAATGGGGCCGAATGCCGTGGCGACTCCGCTCTCGGCGCACAGGTCGCGGGCCATGGTCTGGATGCGCTCGAACCACGGCGACGGACCCATCATCTCCGCCAATGGCAGCAGCCCGTCCTTGCAGTACTCCGATGCGCCGAAGACGATGCGGCCCGCGTCGGCCTGGGCGTACGCGAACGCGTCGCGGGTCAGGTCGAGAGCATCCGGCAAGCTGCGAACGCGCGTGGTGAGGCGCATCTCGCGTTCCAGGATGTCCCGCATCTCGCCGGCCAGCAGCGCGGGGTCGGTGAAGAAGCCGGTCAGCACCATGAACGGATAGCAGTCGGCTGCCGAGTTCTCAACCGTCCACAGCGGGCTGTCCAGCCGTTGCGGGAGCAGGCCCGTCTCGGGATCCTTGAGGGCGAGCCACCCCTGGACGAAGCGCTGCGATGCGTCCAACGCACGCTGCGCGTCCTCGGCGTTGCGGAGGGCCATCTGAACCACGGGGCTGCCGTCCGCGGCGGTCAGTGTGGCAAGGAGCAGTCCGATGATCGGCATCGCGGCCTCCGGACGGGGGCCGTGACCGGCCCCGCTAGCTAGCCCGGCTATTCCCCTGAGCCGTTTCGAGTGCCTCCAGGATGCCGGGGACTGCCAACAGCGCCGCGCGCGCCGCGGCCTCGACGTCCTCCGGCGACAGTCCCAGTGCCTCGGACTGAGCGAGAGGCTGAGTCAGAACCGTGCCTTCACCCGGGTCGCCGATGCCGCGCAGTTTCACGACATCGTTGGCCAATGAGACGATGGCGGCCAGCAGGCCCGCCTCGGCACCCTCGGCCGTCGGCGCGTCGGTGGGATGGTGGTGGTAGGTGACGGCCGCGCATATGGGGCGCGGCACCCGCCACTCCTCGAGCAGCCACCCGCCCACGTCGGCGTGGGTGAAGAGCAGCTCCTGTTGCTCGATCTGCCACAAAGGGACGCCGGCCGACTGCGCGATGCGCAGACAGCGGTTGAGATCATCGAGCCGGTGGAGCGCCAGCACCAGCAGGCCGATATCATGCAGGAGTGCGGCCACCGATGCTCGGCCTCGGTGGGCGCCAGCGATCCGGGGAGCCACCTCCCGGGCGAACACCGCCGACGCCATGGTATGCGTCCAGAGGCTCTCGCAACTAAAGGGAGCCTCTGCACTGACGCGGAACGCCGGGATGATGGAGGTCGCCACAGCGAGGGTCCATACCTGGTCGAGCCCCAGCCGCAGGACGGCCTCCTCGACGGTGGACACCTGGCGGCGCAGGGCGTACAGGGCCGAGTTCGCCACCCGCAGGACACGGGCCGCCAGCACCTGGTCGGTCTCGATCACCTCGGCGACGTGCGACACACTGGTGTCCGGATCGGCGATGGCCGCGTTGAGCCTCACCAGCGCCGCGGGCACGGTGGGCAGGTCCTTCAGGTCACGGCAGAAGGCCTCGAATGCCCGCGGGTCGGTGCACCGCTCCGTGGGGAAGACCGCCTGGCGCGGGATCGGAGCCAACGGCGTCGCGTCCGGCACCGCTGCGCCGGGCACATCCACCGCCGCAGCCTGGACCGACGTGGCCCGCGCGGCTCCCCTGGGAAGGGGCACGACGCGCACGAGCTCCTTAAGTGACGTGTCCCCCCGAAGCACCGCCTCGAGTCCCGCCTCGAACATCCATTGCGTCCCCGCCTGCCGGGCGGCCTCCCGAAGCGCGGGCTCCGGAGCGCCCTGGGACACGAGCAGCGAGAGCTCATCCTGGCACACGACGACCTCAGCCGCAGCCAGGCGCCCCGCGTAGCCGCGATGCCCGCACTCGTCACATCCGCGCGCCTCGTAGAACGTCTGTTCAGCGACGGCTACGCCGAGCCCCTCGAGGATCGCCGTCTCGACGCGATCCGGCCGGCACGCCACTCGGCAGTTGGGGCACAGCCGTCGCATCAGACGCTGGGCGAGAATCAGACTGAGCCCCGACGACAGGAGGTAGTCGTCGATGCCCAGGTCGCGCAGGCGCGTGAAGCCCGCGACCGCGTCGTTGGCGTGAAGCGTGGTCAGCATGAGATGGCCCGTGAGCGAGGCCCGCATGGCAATCTCGGCAGTCTCGAGGTCCCGGACCTCCCCAACCATCATCACATCGGGGTCCTGACGCAGCAGCGCCCGCAGGCCCGCCGCGAACGTCATCCCGGCGGCCTCATGCACCTGGGTCTGCGTGATACCCGGGATGTCGCGCTCCACGGGATCCTCGATGGTCGCGATGTTCAGGTTCTCGCCCCGGATCTCGTTCACGCAAGCGTAGAGCGTCGTCGATTTCCCACTGCCCGTGGGGCCCGTCACGATCACGCATCCCTGGGGCTGGCGCAGAGCCCTGCGGATGGCGTCGAGTTGAGCCGCTGTGAACCCGATCTCATCCAGGCAGCCCACCTCGCCGGCCGACCCGAGGATGCGCAGCACGCACTTCTCGCCCCGGATGGTCGGCATGGTTGACACCCGGAAGTCGGTCGTGCGCCGGCGGTCCTGAAGCCGGAGATGACCGTCCTGAGGCAACCGCCGTTCGGTGATATCGAGCTCCGACATGATCTTGATCCGCGCGATGGTGCTCCCCAGGAGGTGGGATGGGAACCGCAGCACGTGCCGAAGGGCCCCATCCACCCGGAAGCGGATCGCCACCGAGTCCGGTCCGGGCTCGATGTGGATGTCACTTGCCCGTTCGTCAATGGCCCGGTTCAGGACCTCACTGACCAGGCGCACCGTGGGCCCCGCCGCGGCCTCGGCGGCCAGCTCGGAATCCTCGCCATCGACATCCATGAGTGCCAGCGACGCCTCATGCACCATGGACTCCAGCGGGTCGGCGCCCCCGGCGTAGAGGCCGAGCTGCTTGAGGATGGCGGACCGGGCAGCGGCCGCGGGCCGTACGCGAGCCCGCAAGACCCGCCGGACCACGTCCACGAGCTCCAGGCTCAGCGGGTCCGCCATGGCCAGGAGGTACATGCCATCGTGGGTCTGGACGGGGAGGACCTCGCTCTGCCGGCAGAAGCCCAGACCGAGGGCCTCCAGCGCCGAGGGATCGGGATGCAGCAGACCATCGGGGACGCGCGGGATCTGGAACTGCTCGGCCAGCGCGTCGGCAATATCATCCTCGCTACACAGCCCGAGCTCCACCAAGGTCACGCCGAGCCGTTTCGACTCACCCGAGGCCCGCTGAACCGCCAGGCCCTGCTTGAGATCGGCCTCCGAGATGCACCCCCTGCGCACCAACAAGTCGCCCAACCGAAGACGCTGCGTCTGTGCCTCGCCCGACAAGGCTGCCTCCTGGCCACCAGGCTATGGTCGGCGCTCCCGTCCGCGCACCTCGACCGCTTCCCGATGAATACGCATCGTCTCGCGCTCCGTGTTCATCACGAAGTCCGAGAGGTGACGCTGGTCAGCCGGCGCAAGCCGCGCCCACCGCATGCCCAGCCACAGCGCCTTGCGGGGTTCGATCTCGCGTACGAACCGCGCCAGTTGCGCCTCGGTCTCCACATCCCAGTCCGTCGACTTGCCGGGCAGCGTGAAGGCCAGGTCGACCGTCATCCCGATGATCAGGTCGTCGGTCGCCGAGATGTCGAAGTGGTCGATGCGGACCCGGACCCCGCTGACGCTGACGTCCTCCATGATGCCGACATGCGTGACGGGCTCGCCCGATCCGTCGACGCGAGGCCAGGTGGTCGTGACCTCGATCCTGGACCGCGGCACGACGCGCAGGGCCTCCCGGCGTTGGAAGTGGTACAGCATCTCGGGTGGACCCAGGCGAGCGGACACGATGGCCGAGCCCAGCACCCCGTGTTCCCTGCCGAGCTTGAGCACGTGCGTCTCAAATGCATAGCCACTGCCTTCGCTGCAGAAGAACACGAGCACGCGTTGCCCGGTGTGGATATGAGGCATCCCGTCCGCGCCCATGGGGCAGACAACCGTCATCTCGCAGCGAAGCGGGTCTTCGCCCAGTGAAGTGATCCGCGACCGGTGCCACCCAACCTTGGTGCCCTGGTCTGTGCCGATCTCGATCACTTCATCCGGCCGGTACACCCCGCGGATCAGCTCCGCCGCCGCACCGTCAGGAACCGCCGCAACCCCGTAACCCCACTTGAGGATCATCTTGGTGGCCTATGACCTCGCATTCCGCGGGTGCGGCGCCAGAGGGCGACCAGACCTCTCGCGCACACACCCGTCTCGCCCGCGCTCGCGCACACCGACACGAGTCGCCAGGCGAGCCCCTCCGCGGTCGTCAGTCCAACGGTCCATCGGGCTCGCGGCCCGCTGCCCTTCGTCCTTGCCACCAGCCGCGCGGCTCCCGCGCTTCGCTCCGGGCACGCAGACGCTCGCGCTCGGTCTCCACTACATAGCGGGACAGCACCCGGGCGTGCGACGGGGCGACGCTCCGCCACTCCACGGCCATCCACAGCCTGCCCCTGTCGCGCCGGTCACGCTCCAGTCGTACGATCTCCCCACTCAGGTCCGGGGGCTCCGCGTCCTCGTCGACGCCCAGCGGGAGCGTCACACGCACGCGATGCCCCTGGCGCAGGAAGCGCCCCAACGGCGCCGACGCCTCATCCGTGCGAAGGCGAGCCCCAGAGACGCTCAAGTCCTCTACCACACACGCCAGCCTCGATCCCGGCATCTCCTCGCCGCCGTAGGCCACACTCGCCACGAGTTGTGGGCGAGGAACCACACGAAGGGCCTCCCGGCGCTGGTAGTGGTAGAACCGCCTCGGTGGCGTAACCCAGACGACCACCAGACCCGCCGCACCGGTACCTGCCTCGGCCCGCTCCGGCCCCACATCCGTAACCTGGGCCGCAAACACACACCCATCGGTGCCCATCTGCCGATAGACCAGGACCCGGTACCCCACGGCCACCATGGGCTGTCCGCCCGGTGCCAGCGGGCATGCCAGGCCCAGAGGATCACGCCTCGGATCGTGCGGGGGCCTCACGACCGAGGACGGGTACCACCGCAGGCGACCGCCAGCACCGACACCCAGGTCGAAAGCGCTTTCCGCGGCGCTCAGCGCCTGCAAGCACCTCCGGGTCTCGTCCGGGTCCAGCTCCGGCGCGCTGGCCACCCAATCGCTCGCCATACCGACCATGTTCTTCGTAAGTTGACCGCCGGCTCCTGCCGGTAACGCACGCCCCGCGCGTGTTGTGGCCCAGCTCCCTCCGGCCTATAATGCGCCCGCCCGCGTCCATGCGGCGGCGTCAGCGATCTGGCGGGAGGGTGGGGCCCCGTGGCAGAGCGGAAGGCCACCGTCGAGCGTACCACCAAGGAGACTGCCATCCGAGTCGGCCTGGCCCTCGACGGCTCAGGAGCATCCTCGATCACCACGGGTGTGGGGTTCTTCGACCACATGCTCACCCATGTGGCCAAACACGGCATGCTCGACCTGGAAGTTGAGGCCCGAGGCGATCTGGAGGTCGACGCCCACCATCTGGTCGAGGACACCGGTATCGTCCTGGGTCAGGCGCTACGCCAGGCACTGGGCGACAAGCGCGGCATCGTCCGGTACGGTCACGCCGTGGTGCCCATGGACGAAGCCCTCGTCGAGGTCGCCATCGACATCTCGGGCCGCCCCTGGGTCGAGGTCGACGTGCCCATGGCTCACGGCAAGGTGGGCGATTTCGACACCGAGCTCCTGCCGGAGTTCGCACGGGCCCTGGCCGTAAGCGCCGGCCTGACGCTCCACATTCGTAAGCATACGGGCGAAAACTGCCACCACGTGCTCGAAGCCGCGTTCAAGGCACTCGGCCGGGCGCTTGATATGGCCGTGCGCATCGACCCCAGGCGCGACGACGTGCCCTCGACCAAGGGCAGTCTGTAACGCCTCGGTCCGAAGGGGTTCCACCAGACCGCGTCTGGTTCCCCCTGTTCGACCCCTCCGAGGAGCTTCCCAACAACAAGTGGAGAGGGGGCGGATGGAAGAGGCCCACGGAGCGCGAAGGGCGCCATCCGGCCCGCTGTTGCCACCCGTGCCGTCCCGAGCGCGTCTACGGGCAGTGCCCGCAGGCCAAAGTTCGCAAATGGCCGGGTCGGCGGGGACGCGGGCGACGCCCTCACCCCGGCCCTCTCCCGGCGGGAGAGGGAGACAGTCACCTCTCCCTCGGGGAGAGGTCGGCCCCGGGCTCAGGCGCCGGGTGAGGGCAGTCCTTGGGCTCCGGCAAGCCCCGCCCGGAGCCGGTCGAAGGGCGGGCCTGCGCCCGACTCCCCCCCCTCCACGAGTGACCGAAGTGACCGATTGGCCGAACTTTGCACAACTTTCCCCAGAATCACACCCTCGGCTTTTACACGCGCTATGGAGAGGTTTTGTGGAATATGGGTCACTTCAGTCACTCCGGTCACTCCGCTCACTCCGAAGCCCCGGTTACCATGGCGATGCCCTCCCACGTCCGGAGGCCTCCGGTGCTCCTGCCCCGTGCCGTTGCCCTGGCGGGCGACGACGCTCGCCGGCACGGAACCCGTGGGGGCTCGGGTCTGCCATGCCGCTGAGCGAGCCGCCCTCCTTGCGCTCCGGGCCCGTCCCTGCTATACGGAAGTGCGGGATACCTGCGTACGCCTCCGCGCTGCCCGGCAGCACCTCAAGGAGCTGAGAACCATCATTGCGTTGATCGACTACGGTATGGGCAACCTCGCCAGCGTGTGGAGGGGTCTGGAGCGAGCGGGGGGCCACGTCAGACTCACGGATGACCCGCGGGACGTTGGCGCCGCCAACGGTGTCGTGCTGCCCGGTGTGGGCGCCTTCGGGCAGTGTGTCCACAACCTCAAAGACCGCGGCCTCTTCGAGCCTGTCCGAGAGGCGGCCCACTCCGGAAAACCCTTCCTCGGCATCTGCCTCGGTCTCCAGGTGCTGTTCGAGTCCAGTGAGGAAGCCCCCGGTGTTCGCGGCCTCGGTGTGCTTGAGGGTACCGTGAAGCGTTTCGCGCCTGGGCTGCACGTCCCCCATATGGGCTGGAACCAGGTGCGATTGGTCGGCGACACGCCCCTGCTCGGTGGCATCGCGGACGGTGACTTCTTCTACTTCGTCCACAGCTACTACCCGGTGCCCGATGACCCGGACGCCCGCGCTACGGTCACCGAGTACGGCATCGAGTTCACCTCCTCGGTGCAGCGCGGTAACCTGTTCGCGAGCCAGTTCCACCCCGAGAAGAGCCAGGCCAAGGGCCTGACCATTCTGCGCAACTTCGTCAGTCTGGTTGGCGGGCAGGCGGGGACCGCTCCATGATCGTCATCCCATCCATCGACATCCGCGGCGGCCAGGTCGTCCGCCTGCGCTACGGCGACCCCGATCAGCAGACGGTCTACGAGCGCGACCCCGCCGCCACGGCCCGCTACTTTGAGGAGTGTGGGGCGGAACTCATCCACGTGGTGGACCTCGACGGCGCCTTTGGTGGCGAGCCCCGGGCTCGCGACATCATCCGCGCCATCGCCGCAGCTGTCTCCGTGCCCATCGAGGTGGGTGGAGGCATCCGCTCGATGGCGGTCATCGAGGGGCACCTCTCCCTGGGCGTGAAGCGCGTGGTCATCGGCACCGCGGGCATCGAGGATCCCGCCTTCCTCGTCGAGGCCGTCGAACGGTTCGGGCCGGAGACGGTCATCGGCGGCCTGGACGCCCGGGACGGCCGTGTCGCGCTTCGCGGTTGGGTGGACACCTCGAGTCTGACCGCTGGCGAGGTCGGCCGGCGGATGCACGATGCGGGCGTCCGCACCGTCGTCCACACGGACATCGGGCGCGATGGCGTCATGACCGGTCCCAACGTCGACGCCTCGCTCGCCCTGGCCGCCACCACGGGCCTTCGGGTCATCGTCAGCGGTGGTGTCTCCTCACTGGCCGACATCCGGCGCGTGTGCGAGGCCGCTCGGATGCCCACAGGCGCCCCACCTGCGCTGGTCGGCTGTATTACCGGACGAGCCATCTACGAGGGCGCGGTCGACTTGGCCGCTGCCGTGGAGTTGAGCAGAGCGTGCTAGCCAAGCGCATCATCCCGTGCCTCGATGTGAAGGACGGCCGCGTCGTCAAAGGCGTCCAGTTCGTCGATCTCCGCGACGCCGGCGACCCCGTCGAGCAAGCGCGCGTCTACGATGCCGAGGAAGCCGACGAACTGGTGTTCCTCGACATCACGGCCTCCCACGAGAAGCGTGACACCATGATCGATGTCGTCCGTCGGGTGGCCGAGACCATCGCCATCCCCTTCAGCGTGGGCGGGGGCATTCACGAGCTGGGCAACATCCGGGACATCGTGGCCGCGGGCGCCGACAAGGTGTCGCTTAACACGGCGGCGGTCCTGACCCCGGAGCTTATCTCCGAGGGCGCCGAGCACTTCGGCCGCCAGTGCATCTGCGTGGCCATGGACCCCAAGCGCATGCCCGATGGGCGCTGGATCGTCCACACCCACGGTGGCAGGCGGCCTTCGGCCTGGGACGTCCGCGACTGGGCGCCCCGGGTCGAGGAGCTGGGCGCCGGCGAGATCATGCTGACCAGTATGGACCGCGATGGGACCAAGGCGGGGTACGATATCGAGATGACCCGCACCGTCGCCGAGTCGGTCAGCGTGCCCGTGATCGCCTCCGGTGGCGCCGGCACGGTCGAGCACTTGCTCGAAGCGCTCACCGAGGGCAAAGCGCATGCCGTGTTGGCCGCCTCGATCTTCCACTTCCGCGAGATCAGCGTCCGCGAGGCCAAAGCCTATCTGAGGGAGCGTGGCGTGCTTGTCCGCTAGCGACAGCGCCGGTGGAACCGGCAGCGTCATCGAGAGTCTGAAGTTCAACGAACAGGGCCTCATCCCGGCCATCGTGCAGGATGATGAGAACGGCCAGGTTCTGATGATGGCCTGGATGAATGCAGAGGCGCTGCGCCGAACCATCGAGTCGGGCCAGACGTGCTTCTGGAGCCGTTCGCGCCAGGAGTACTGGGTCAAGGGTCTCACATCGGGCCACACGCAGAAGGTGAGGAGTCTCCACATCGACTGCGACCGCGACGTGGTCCTGGTTCGGGTCCAGCAGGTGGGTGCGGCGTGCCACGAGGGCTACCGAACGTGCTTCTACCGCCGGATCGATGGTACCCGGCCCGACGCCGTCTGCCTCACGACCACCGAGGAACGCGTGGCCCAGCCCAGTTGAACCCCTGGCGCCTCTGGTTCGGCCTGCTGGTGCTCCTGTGCCTCACCCTTGCCGCCGCCCAGGACCCGCAACCGCCCGAGACGCCGGCCGACCTCGTTCACCAGGCTCGCCGGGTCATCCACACGGACTTGGCCACCGCCGAGCAGCTGGTGCGGCGGGCCCTGACCGCCGACCCGAACTTGGCTGAGGCCCACTTCGTTCTCGGCCGCATCCGGGAGCGCCAGGGGAAGCCCGCCGAGGCCGAGCGCGAGTTCCTGTTGGCCGAACAGCTCAAGAAGGGCTATGCCGAGCCCACCATCGCCCGTGGGTGGCTCCTGCTGAGGCGCCAGCCCCCCGAGCTCGACGGCGCCCGGCGCGCCTTCGAGGATGCTTCGCGTGTCGACTCCCACAACGCCGACGCGGTCTACGGCCTGGCCCAGATCGCGCTGTCGTCGGGCGACGCCTCCGCCGCGCGCGACCACCTCCAGCGGGTCCTGGCCCTCGCCCCCAACCACTACGCGGCGCGGCTGGATCTGGGCATGGAGCTGCAGGCGGCGGGCGAGTACGGTCCGGCGAAGCTGCATCTGCTCAAGGCCGCCGAGCTGAACCCGTCCGACGCGCTCCCCTGGTTTGCTCTCGGGCTGGTGTACGACGGCCTCCAGCAGCCCGAGGAGGCCTTGCGCGCCTATGATCGGGCGCTCGCCATCGCCCCCAACGACACCAGCGCGCTCTACAACAAGGCGGTGCTGCTCGAGTCCATGGGTCGCGAAGCCGACGCACTTGCGCTCTACGAGCGCATCCAGAGCCTGGGCTCCGGCGCCTCCGATGCCACGAAGCGCGCGGCCAAGATCCTCGAGACCATGGGCCGCGACACCCAGCTCATCGCCAAGCTCAGGCAGATCCTGGCTGCGAACCCGGCCGACACCGAGTCGCGGCTCCGGCTCGCCAAGGCCTATGCCTCTCAGGGCAAGCTCCGCGAGGCCCAGAGTCAGTTCGAGCACGTGCTCGCCACCGACCCGGCCCACCTGCAGGCCCTGCGGGCACTGGCCATGATGGCCGAGGAGCGCCAGGACCCCCTCGCCGCCGAGCGGTACTATCGGGCCATGGTGGAGGCCGAGCCCGATGCCATGGCCCATCGCGTCTCGCTGGCTCGAGCCCTCCTCCAGCAGGGACGGTCCGGCGAGGCGCTCGCTCTGGCCCGCGACATGGCGTCGGCTCGCCCCAACGACGTCGACGCCTTGCGCTTCCTCGTGCAGATGCTTTCCACCGCCGGGCTTCACGATGAAGCCATCCAGCAGGCCCGCGATCTGCTCCGGGTGGCGCCCAACGATGCCCCCACGCTGGCCTTCGTGGGTTCCGCCCTCGAGCGGCAGGGGTTGTTGGGCGAGGCCGCGGCATACTACCGGCGTGCGATCGACCAGGCGCCCAGCGATGGGGGGCTTCGGCTTTCCCTGGCCCGGGTGCTCGAGGGCGCCAAGCAGACGGAACCGGCGCTGGCCCAGTACCGTGCGGCACGCGAGTGTCTGCCCCATTCGCCGCAGGCGCTGGACGGCGTCTTGCGGTGCCTCGAAACCCTGGGAGACGTGGCGGGGATTGCCACCGAGCTCGAGGGCGAGTCGGGCGAGCAGCCGGCGGACTACGCGCTCGCCATGCGAGCCGCCGCGGCCCTGATCGACGCGCGCCAACTCGCCGGCGCTCGCACGGCGGCCCTCCGTGCGCTGGACGCCGCGTCCTCGAACGACGAGGCGGACGCTGCCATCGACATGCTCACGCGTCTCGGCGCCCGTCAGGCCGCCGCCGAGGGGCTGGCCCGACGCTATAGCCAGCAGCCGTCGGCCGCTCTCGCCCTGCGCATCGCCGGGGTGCTGGGGCCTGGAGTCCCCGCCCAACGGTGGTGCCGCGAGGCCCTGGGGCTGGTCCGGGGTGACCCCGGGGCCCTGGCGGACGCCGTGAGCGCGCTGGCGGACGCGGGCGACCTCGAGGGCGCCGCCCTGACCGGGGTCGAGCTCATGGGCGTCCATGCCAGGAGCCCGGCGCTCTCGGCCGCGGTCGGCCGCGTCTACGAGAAGATCGGCGACCGCAAGACCGCTGCCTTCTACTACCGCCGCGCCCTGAAGTTCGAGCCCGACTGCGCGGAGGCGCTCGCGGGCCTCGAGCGTTGCGGCGGGTAGCCCCACCGTCCCTGCCGGGGCTCTCCATGGCTCAACGGAAGCCCGGTCGGAGGCCCGACCTGAGTCGCGTCAGGGGGCGGAAACCGGTGACAGTCACGAATGGTCCGCACCTAAGCCCAATGCCAGAGGCGTATGTCGCATCACCTCTGTAGCCGGGGCTTTAGCCTCGGCTCACAATGGCCTGTAGAGCCGCTTCGCGCGAGGCTGAAGCCTTGCCTACGGTTGGGTGTGCGTGGGTGCCGACCGTAAGTACGTGCCATTCGTGACAGTCACCTATTTCTTGAATTCTAGAAATGGGTGACTGTCACCGGTTTCCGCCCCCTGACGCCCCGCGGCCCTCGCGTCCTCACCCAGCTTTCTAGAGGCACTCCGAGTATCCGCATCCCGAGCAGGTTGCGCAGCCGCTCTCGTGAACCATGGCGCCCCCACATTCCGGGCAGACATCCGGCCCACGCAGCTCGGTGGCGACGACGTCGCTGTCGGCGCCGCCCAAGCCCTGGGGGGCTTCCTCCTCGGCGAAGGCGCCGGTCGCGGCGATGCGCCGCATCATGTCCCGCAGGGGGCTCCGGGGCGACTCCGCATCGGGGGCGGGTGGGGAGGCGTCAGAGGCCGGCGTGCTGCCGGTGGCGAGCACCTGCGTCGACCGCGACCCGTCGCGATAGACGGTGACGCCTTTGCAGCCCAGCTCGTAGGCCCGCAGGAACACCTCGCGCACGTCGTCGCGCGTCGCCGAATTCGGGAAGTTCACGGTCTTGGAGACCGCGTTGTCGGTGTGGGCCTGGAACGCCGCCTGCATCCTCACGTGCCAGATGGGCGCGATATCGTGGGCGCACACGAACACCCGGGCGACCTCTTCCGGCACTCCCGCCACGCCCCGAACCGTCCCTCGCTCCGCCACGGCGTTCAGCACCTCGGGGGTGGCGAAGCCCTCGCGCCGCGCCACCTCGTGGAACAGCGGATGCACCTCGAGCAACGGCTCGCCGTCGAGCACGTGCCGGCGGAACACCACGGCGAACAGCGGCTCGATGCCGCTTGACACTCCCGCGATCAGGCTCAGCGTTCCCGTGGGGGCAACCGTGGTCAGGGTCGCGTTGCGGAGCGGAGCGCCGCCCGCCGCCGCCCATGTCGACCCCGGGTAGTTGGGGAAGGGGCCCCGCTCGGCCGCCAGTTGGGCCGATGCCGTCCGCGCCCGGTCCTGAACGAAGCCCATGAGCCGGCCGGCCAGTTCCACAGCTTCCTCGGAGTCATACGGGACCCCAAGCCGGAACAGCGCGTCAGCCCAGCCCATGACACCCAGCCCGATCTTGCGGTTCGCCCGAGTCCGCTCGCCGATCTCCGGGAGCGGGTAGCGATTCATGTCGATCACGTTGTCGAGGAAGCGCACGGCCAGGTCGATGGTGCGGCCAAGCTTCTCGAAGTCGAACCCGGGGCTGGGCGTGCCGGGAAGCAGCATCCGCAGCAGGTTCACCGATCCCAGGTTGCACGACTCGTAGGGCAGCAATGGTTGCTCGCCACACGGGTTCGTGGCCTCGATCACCCCCACGTGGGGCGTGGGGTTGGCCTCATTGACTCGGTCGATGAAGACCACGCCGGGCTCGCCATTGCGCCAGGCGCCTTCGACGATGCGCTCGAACACCTGACGGGCGTCGAGTTCGGCCACGACCTCTTGACTCCGTGGGTTGATGGTCCGGAAGGTGGTTCCCTGGCGCACCGCCTCCATGAAGGCGTGGGTCACGGCCACCGAGATGTTGAAGTTGGCCAACGCCTGGTTCGAGGTCTTGCAGCCGATGAACTCGAGGATGTCGGGATGATCCACCCGAAGCATCGCCATGTTGGCACCGCGGCGCGTGCCGCCCTGCTTGATGGCTTCCGTCGCGGCGTTGAAGACCGCCATGAACGATACCGGTCCGCTGGATACCCCGTGGGTGGACCGGACGATGTCATCCTTGGGCCGCAGGTGGGAGAAATCGAAGCCGGTTCCGCCGCCGCTCTTGTGGATCAGGGCCGTGTGTTTGATGGCATCGAAGATACTCTCGATGCTGTCCTCCACGGGCAGGACGAAGCAGGCGGCGAGTTGCTGCAGCTCCCGGCCCGCGTTCATCAGCGTCGGCGAGTTGGGCAGGAACTCGAGCGAGGTCATCAGCCCGAAGAAGGCCCGGCTCAGTGCCTCGACGTGGTCCTCCGAGCAACCATAGCGGCGATCGGCGCTGGCGATGTTCTCGGCCACGCGGCGGAACATCTGTACCGGGGTCTCACACGGCTCTCCCCGGGCGTCCTTCCGCAAGTAGCGCTTCTGGAGCACGATGCAGGCATTCTCGGTCAGGAACACACCGTCGCTCAGCTGGTACATACGTTGGTCTCCCTCATCGACGCGGCCGGCCCCACGCCGGGCTCGTCGGGCGCTTCGGGCTCGTCGGGCGCCGCATTGGACCCCTCGGCCTCGTCCTCGGCTGGGGCCGCTGTCGCATCCGGCGTGGACGGCGGTGGTCCCGGCTCCAGCGCGATCTCCTCCACCTCCACCCAGTGTGATCCATCAGGCGTGTCCGGGAACAGCCATGCGCCGAAGCAGCACTGCACACGCTCCAGGCTCTCGAGCCGCACCCGGTCGCCCGGCCCCCTGGGCTCATACCCCCACAGGAGCTTGAGGTCACCCAGGGGGATCCGCACGTCCTGCCAGTCCTCGGTCACGGGGACATTCACGCCCCAGCCCCGCCCGTCGGACTCGACCAGAGCCACCTCGAGCCGGTTCGTCGTCGCCGCCCCGCGGCACCGCACGCGGAGCACGCCGTAGTCGCCGAGACGGTAGCCCTCGAGTTCGACGGCATTGGCCATCGCCCCATAGCCCGATGCGCCGAACCCGTGGTCCGCAATCAGGCGCACGGCCACGGAGTCGGCCGACATGCCCGCGGTCAGGCGCATACCGCCGGGGCGGCCGTCCATCTGCTGGAACTCGACCTTGGGCTGCCGCCCCTCGCCGCTGGCGCGGAACAGCACGAGCGGTCCGTCAGGCCCCACCGCCACGCGATAAGTCCGCGGGCAGCTCACCAGGCGGATCGTGTCGACCTGGAAGCTGTGCGGCTCGCCCTTGGTCTCCGGGTGGAGCCACGCGCCGGATAGCACCTCTACCTGCCGGATGTTCCCGATCTGCACCCGGTCGTGCACCGTGCGCGCGGGGAAACCACGGAGTCGCCACAGCCGCGACAGCGGGACCGTGATGGTTCGCCACTCACTCGTCAGAGCCACATTGGTGCCCCACGGCGTCCCGTCGGCCTCAACGAGAGCCAGCTCGAGGAACTGCGCGTTCCGCTCGCTTCGCGCCACGATCTCGACCGCGTCGTCACCCGTCTCCGGGTTGACGGCTGCCACGGGGTGGCGCAGGACAACCACGCCCTTGTCGCCGTAAGCCGGAACGTCAATCTGGAGCGCCCGTCCCTGCCCGTCCGACCGGCGCACCACCCGGCTCGAGCAGATCCGCCCCTCCGCTTCGACCAGATCCGGCCCGGTCCCTGGCGCCTGCTCGCCCGCGTTCCAGAGCAACACGGGCTCAGGTACGGCGGGTCCCGCCGCATCTCCGGCACCGATCCAGGCCCCGGGCCAGTTGAGCACCTCGCCCCCCTCGCGGACCGAGATCCAGTAGTCGAGGTCCCCCTTGCCGAGCAGCTCGGGCGCGAGCATGACCTCGTACACATAGGGCTGGACCGGATCCATCGGCCGGGCCTCAAACCGATCGGTGCCGGGTAGCCGGTAGTGAACATGCACCGCCGGATCGCCCTCGCTGGCCACAGTGGCGCGTATCGTCAGGGGCTCGCCGGCCGCGATGGCCCGACGAGGCTGATGCCACACAGTCGGCCCGCCCTGATCGGGCGGAGGCGCGACGAACGTCGTGCTGATCGGCGGGGACGGCTCGGAAGCGCTGTCGTCGCGGAGGACGTACACCCCTGGCAGACATGCGAACCGCCCGTTCACGAGGGGAATGCGCTCCGTCGCCGGCTCCGCCTCACTGGCTTCGACGTCCTCACTGCCCAGTGGCCGCCCCCCCGCGATGCGCGTGACTGTGAACACCTTCCCCAGATCCGGCAGCCGAACCCTCATGCTGCGCGGGCGCCAGAAGACCCGGCTCGCCCGGTCGAGCTGAGAGACGTCGCCCGCGGTGCTGCGGCCGGCGAAGGGATCGTCCACCCAGACAGCATCCGGGAACACCTCGAGCCGCCAGACCCCGGGCGATACCCGGTCGAGGAAGTAGTCGCCCGCACCGTCGTACTCGACCATCGGCGACGATCCGTAGCCCGCCACCCGCTCCAGCCGCCCCGGGTTTCTCGGCTCCGCGTCGGTCGTGCCCGAGTACATGAACACCTCCGGCGTGTTCAGCACCACGGTGTCGGTCGGAGCATCGATGGTGACATCCTCAAACGGCCCGGCGGCGCCATCGGGGGCCTTGGCGTCGAGCCCCTGGCGCTGGGCCGGCGCGAACAGCGCGGTGCGGCGGAACACCTCGCCGGCGATGACGAAACCCATCGCCTTGCGGGGCGTGTAGATGAGGTTCAGGTAGTGCGTGTCCCAGTCGCTGTTGTAGGCCGCCGTGCCCAGCGGATCATACTGGAACTGCGTGGCGATCTGGACGCCGCCCGAGCGGAAGGCTCGCGCCATGGCGGGGTACACGTAGCCCCCGGGCACGTCCGCGGCGTCGAACTCGTACACGATGCGAGCTTTGCCTTCGGGCGCCTCCGCGAGGGTGGGATGTGTACCCAGCACGGGCAGGTAGTTCCGAGTCAGGCTCCGCCCCGACTGAAGCCCGGTGGGATACCAACCAAAGGTGGCGCCATCAACCTTCGCCCGCCGGATGACTTCGTGCCGCCCGTTCCAGTCGCTGTAGAAGATCGGCTGGTGTGCACCCGTCGACCGGATGGCCTGGGCCATCTCGTTCGCATAGCGGACGATCTCGTCATCGGTGGTGTCGGGCTCGTACTCGGGCTCGTTGATGATCTCGATCGCCACGATGGTGGGGTCTTGCCCGTAGACCAGGTCCGTGTAGGGGTTCCGATGCAGCATGAACTGCCTGAGGTACCTCGCCTGCGCTCTGCGGGCCTCGGGGTCGCGCACCAGCTGGTCCTTGGTGTAGTGATCCGAGAAGCCGTTCGTCCCCGGGGCATACCACCAGGCGATGGGTGTCAGCACCACGCGGATGCGCCGCTCACGGGCCCGCAGCAGCAGATAGTCGAGAACGGCCAGGTGGTCGTTCAAAATCAGGTTGCCATCGGCCGTGCTGATCTCGCGGTCGAAGACATGCAGGCGGATGGCGTCGAGCCCCATGCGGCTGAAGTGGGCCAGATCCTGGTCGACCGCTTGGCCGGGGTCGGTATCGGTGCGGTTCAGGTTGGCATAGCTGATGCTGAACGGGGCGTAGTAGTTCACACCCCACAGGCACACCTCGCTCCGGGTGTCCTCCCATCGCAGCACGCCGTGCTCGTCCACGATAGCCCACGGCAGATCGTCGGCCCGCCCAACAGCGGGCGCCGCAGCCACCATCAGCAAGGTCAGGATCATCGGCCCTGCGACGCGGTTCACCGCCACCATGCCTGTGCTAGACCTCCCGATCAGACGCCCGGCCTCAGCCGGGCCCCGGTATCTGCGAAAGGGGCCTCAGTCTGCCGGGGCATGGGAGACCGCTACCGGTTCCCGTTCTCCATCCAGACGCCCGCTCGCCCGCCTAGTCGCCGCCCGCCAGCTTCTCCTGGTACTGCTTCGCTCCGGCCAGCATGTACTCCCAGATGCCGCGCTCGAACAGCGCCACCCGGCGCTTCTCGATGTCAGTCGTCGCGGCCGCCTTGGCACGCTCCATCAGCGCGGCGAACGCGCGCATGCGCTCCGGGTTGCCGACCGAACCCCATGCGAGCTTCTCATTCTGGTGTGTGTGTGCGGGCGTCTTCTGGACTTCCTCCGGATAGCTCGCCGGGCTCGAGTAGGCCCTCTCGATGGCCTCGTAGAGCGCGCGCATCGGCTCACCCGCCGCACCGTAGAAGCGCGTGAAGAACTCGTCGATCAGCCGATTGCCGTCCAGCGACGGGTCGTCGGCCAGTCGCAGGGTCACGTAGAGGTCGGGCACATCCATCAGGTGCGTTTGGGCGAACTCGCTCGAGTGCTCGATGAAGATGCCCCGAATGCCCGCCTCGTGGTACATGCGCATCTGGCGCACCGCGGTGTGGGCGAAGTAGCTCGGGAACCCGTTGTAGTTCTCGTACTGGGCGTTCAGAGCCGGGAAGCAGTAGTAGAGCCAGAGATAGAGCGGCCGCCGGCCTCCACTGCGCTCCACCCACTGGCTGAACACGCGCATGTCGTTGCGCTCCATCGACGGAACCCACCAGTTGCGCGTGTGCAGGCACATCTGAACCAGGACGTTCGGCTCGAGCACCACGCGGGTGGGGTAGTACGCATAGTCCGAGTAGGCCAACGCGCCGATCCACTTGTCCGGGTGCGTCTTCCCGACCTCGCGGGCCACCTTGTTGACGAAGTTCCAGATGTAGTCGCTGGCCTTGCCGTTGGAGAACTGCGGGTTTTCCCGCTCTCGCTCATTCAGCTCCGCCTGGCAGCGCGGGCACTTGCACCAGCTCATGTTATCCATCGGTACCAGGCCGAACACATCACCCATGGCCGCGGCGCCCGGTTGGGCCCCCTTGCCGTCGAAGTAGTCTCGCGCATCCTGGACCACTTGGGCGATGAACTCGGGGTTCGTGAAGCACATCTGGGGCGGGCGGCCCTCATAGCCCTGGGCGAACCAGTCCGGGTGGTCCTTCAGGAACCGGTCGTAGTACCCCTCGAACGAGTGGCAGACCCAGAACGGCTGGCCACCGATCCGCATCCGCAGCTTCCACAGGGCGACCTCGTTCGCCGGCACTGGCTCCTGCGGCGTCGGCACGAACAACGCCGTGGGCGTAATCCACCGGTGGATCATGGCCGGCGACCGCCGCCGGTCCCTGCGCTCAACGGCAAGCGTCCGCGTTGACGGATAGGCTGTCCCCAGCTCGCCCGGCACGTACCACCGGACGCCGCAGTCGCGTTCGAGAAAGTCGTAGGTCGCGCTCAGCGTGCCCTTCTCTTCGAACGGGTCGGGCAGCGCATCCATGGTCCGCCCGTGGCCGCTGCTGTCCCTCGGCCGGCCCTGACCCTCGTCGAAGTGCAGTAGCAGCGCCGTGTCCTCGTGGCGCGGGAGCGGCCCGGACACGAACGCGCCCTCGGTCCGGGGCGTGGTCGAGAGGCGCAGCTCGTCGATACGGCCCGCGAAGGCGTTGCCGACAGTTGCGCTCTGATAGCCGCCGATATGCAGAGGCGCCGTGGCGCAGTTGGTGATGCCGAACGGAGCGGTCCCCTGGCTCACGCCGTCGATGAACAGCTCGATGAGTCCCGTTGCCCGGCTGTGCGTGGCGGCGACGTGGTGCCAACCCTCCTCCAGCGGCCTCGAGACCACCGCAGCGCCGTTCGTCCCATCGTATACCGTGTAGGAGATGACGCTGGTGCCCGCGTCGCGCTGGACGATGTGATACGTCCACGGGTCTGCGCCATCCAGACGGAGGATCGTGCCGTGCGCCTTCGGCGCCTCCGCCGGCAGCCACACCCGGGCCTCCAGCGTCCCAGCCTCATCCGAGAAGCCCGGCTCCGGGAAGACGAGCACGTCATCCTGGCCGTCGAACTCCAAACACTTACCTAGCGGCGCCTCCACCCACTTCGCCGGTACCGGCGCCGTCGGCGCGTCGCGCCCGATGAGTATCAGATCATGGTCCCGGTAGCCCACCAGATACTCCTGCGACGCGAAGCTGTCTCCACGGAGGCCGAGCCTGCGTGTCGCCGCGCTTTCGCCCACCAGGATCCGCGCTCCCTCGACCGTCGCGCCCTCGGAGACGATCGGCAGCTCGACCCCGGTCATCATTCGGACGTGGGCTTGCAGCTCCCGGGCGGCGAACTCGGCGGCGCGACTCGGCTGGGTCGAGAGCACGATGGTGGCGGCCGGCCTCCCGTCGCGCACCAGCGTGAACGACCCCGCTTCGGCTGTGGCGGTGCCCGCTGCCAGCGCGGCAGCCGTGAGTATCCATCGGGTCGTCATCGCTCCAAGTCCCCCCGCCATTCGTGAAGCACGGTGTGCCTCCGTAGTGTATCAGCCTCCGCCAGCCCGTGGCTGTAACGTACGGAGCAGTCGCACGCATCAGAGCTGGCGCCATCGCGTGGCCACTGCAACCCCTTCGCGTCGCGAGACCGTCCTAGTCAATACGAAGCAGGCCGCTGGGCAGGCAAGGAGCACGAGCCGTGAACAGCGACAGGACAGCCATGCATGCCGCAGCCAGCGCGCCGCACCTCGCCGTCGGCCCGGTCCGCCGCCGCGCCCCTCCTTCCCCCACCAACGCGCGCCGAAGCCGGTACCAATGGCTTATGGGAGGTGGCCAGAATGAGCTCCGTCCGCCCGTCGGCCTCGTACTGCTTCTGCCCTGGCCGGAGGCACCGGCTCTGCGGCCGCTTGGGGCGGTGCGCCGGGTTTCTGGCCTTCGTGATCCTTGGCGCCCGTGCCGCGCTCTTTCCCGTCTATGGTGTCCACACGCCCTGCGGGTGGATCGACGAAGCACGCTGGAGGGTGCCTGATCTCACCAAGCCGCCCGTCGCCGACAACGGCTGGCACCTCTATCAGCAAGCCGCGCTGGAGCTGGAGCACGTGCTGAGGGCCTTGCCCCCGCCGACGGACGCCGCCACCCGGGAGAGCCGTCCCGACGCGGCCACGGGCCCGTGGGCGAACGTGATCGACGCGGTGCGCGTCGGCAGCCGCCCTGCCGCTGATGCCAGACCGGTGCTCGAAGCCGGCGCCGGCGCTTTCGCGCTGGTGCGCCGTGCGGCGGGCTGGCCTTATGTGTCTCCCTCACTCCCCGGGCCCGAGCCCCCGCCCGGCATGAGGGCTTTCCCCGTTCTGGCACGCCTCGAGGCAGCCCGCGTCCGATATCTCTCCAGCCAGGGCCGCAGCGCCGAGGCGCTGAGCGCGGCGCGCGATGCCTACGCCATGGCAGTGAACATCCCGCGCCACGGCTCCCTCGAGGACTTCCTCGTGGGCAATGCATGCATCGCCATCGTCCACCCGCCCGCCCGAGACGTGCTCCGCGAAGCGAGGCTCGGAGCCGACGACTGCCTTCGTCACGCCCGCGCCCTTCGCGCACTCCGCACCCGCAAGTGGCCGCTGGGCAGGGCGATCCAGTTCGAGTTCCGCACCAGCGTCGTGACGGCGGCCGACCTGTGCAGCCGAGGACCCGAGGCACTTCCTGGTCACGCCCATGCCTGGCGAGTCGCCGGGCTCGGTGCCGCCGGGACGGCGCCCTCTCCGGTCCGGTTCCTCGCATGGGATCCTGCGGACTCGACCGAGTGGCTCGAGGATCGCATGGCCCGCCTGGCTCATGCCGCCCGGCCGCCCTACGGCAGCCGATCCTGGGCTCGCCTGTGGGAGCGGACCCAGCTCGATCTGACCGCCCGAGGCGACTGGTTCGCCCGTGCCGTTCTCGCCCCCCTCAATGAAGCCCGGGAGACCGACCTCGCCGCCCGTGCCCGCCTGGCCATCGAAGAGACCACCGCCTACCTCGCCGCCTTCAGGGCCCGGTATGGGCACTATCCGACGGCACTGGCCCGGCTGGCTCCCGAGCTCACCGACGCACTGCCCGACGATCCCTACACCGACGAGCCATTCCGTTACGAGCCCGCCGCCGACGGGTACCGCCTCGGCTCACCGAAGCTCGACGAGTACGAGGCCGGCAGAGGTGCGGAGCTTGACCGTCCATAGGCGCGACCGGGCGGCGGGAGCCCCGGAGGAGCGTTGACCGCGCCTCCTCAGACGAAGCCTCCATCGTGTTACCCATGTGCCCGGATCATGCCCCCTTCGGCCGCACCCCTGTTCGGCCTCTCCAGAAGACGGGTCAGTGCGGTGTACGGCCCGATCACGCCAACGCTCGGGAGCCGCGGGGCGGCGCCAGGCAGGGCTCTGCCGAGGGCGGGGAGGCCGGCCTCGGCCCTTCACCGAATCCCCACCTCCGCAGGCTCACCCTGGAGGTCCCACATGCCACCGAAACCTCTCGCGCCCGTGGTCCCCCTCGCCTTCGCCGTGCTCGGCCAGATCGGTCCCGCCACGGCTGCCGGCGGCCCCCGCGAGGCCGGCGCGCTGCGCTGCGACCAGATCCACGGCGTTCGCCTCGATCTCGCCGGGCCCATGGGCGAGCGCGTGCGGGCGAACATCGACAACTGGCTGCTGCGAGCGCCTGAAGCCAACCCGGGCATGCTCGAGATGTTCCGTCGGCGCGACCGAGAGCCCGTGCCCGACCTGGTGCCGTGGGCCGGCGAGTTCGTGGGGAAGTACCTCATCTCGGCCATCCAGGCGTGCCGGATGACCACCGACGGCCGCCTGAAGCCCTACATCGCCTCGGTCCTCCGGGACCTCATCGCGACCCAAGCCGACGATGGCTACCTCGGCCCATTCCGCAGGGCCGATCGCCTCTTGGGCCAGTGGGACCTCTGGGGCCACTACCACGCCATGCTGGCACTGCTGATGTGGCATGAGGACACCGGCGATGCCGAGGCTCTGGGTTGCGCCATGCGCGCCGGCGACCTCATCTGCAACACCTTTCTCGACACCGGCAGGCGCGTCTACGACGCCGGCTCCTACGAGATGAACATGGCGGTCATCACATCGCTCGGCCGGCTCTATCGGCACACGGGCGATGACCGCTATCTGCGGATGATGCGTCAGATCGAGGAAGACTGGCAGAAGCCTGGCGCCGGCGACTACTTCCGCACCGGCCTCGATGGCATCGACTTCCACCGGACGCCCAGGCCACGGTGGGAGAGTCTGCACGATCTCCAGGGGCTGGTGGAGCTCTACCGCATCACCGGCGATGAGCCCTATCGCCGCGCCTTCGAGCAGCACTGGACGAGTATCGTGAACCACGACCGCCATCCGAGCGGCGCCTATTCGACCAACGAGCAGTCCGTCGGGAATCCCTACAGCCTCGGTGCCATCGAGACGTGCTGCACCACGGCATGGGCCGCCATCACGGTCGACATGCTGAAGCTGACTGCCGACCCGAAGGTGGCCGATGAGCTCGAGCTGTCGACGTGGAACAGCATCCTCGGCTCGCAGCATCCCTCGGGCCGCTGGTGGACCTATGACACGCCGCTCGATGGGGTCCGCCAGGCCTCGGCGCACCACATCGTGTTCCAGGCGCGATTCGGGACGCCCGAACTCAACTGCTGTTCCGCCAACGCGCCCCGCGGCATCGGGATGATCTCTGAATGGGGCCTCATGGCCGACGCCGCCGGGCCGCTGCTCAACTACTATGGCCCGGGAACGCTGGTGGCCGAGCTGCCCGGCATCGGCCGGCTGTCTCTGGCGCAGGACACGAAGTACCCCGCCGAGGGAACCATACACATCACGGTCGGCCTCGAGGAGCCTGCCCGCTTCCCCCTGCGCTTGCGGATCCCGGCATGGACGGCACACGCCTCGGCGACCGTCGACGGCCGCGCCATCGACACCGTGTCACCGGGCACCTACCTGACCCTCGATCGCGCGTGGCGCGACGGCGACCGCATCGAGCTCGACCTCGACATGACCGTCCGCACCTGGTCGGGTGAGCTCGCCCGCTCGGGCCATGCGGTCATCTACCGGGGCCCGCTGCTGCTGGCCTATGATCAAAAGTACAACGCGATCGACGTGCCGAAGACACCGACGCTCGATCTCGCGAAGCTGGACCTCGAGCCGGCCAGGGTGGAGGCTCACTTCCCGCCCATGGTGGCGTTCAGGTGTACGGCAGCCGGCGGCGAACCCGTGGTGCTATGCGACTTCGCTTCGGCCGGCGCGAACGGCACCGACTACCGCACATGGCTACCCGCTACCAACGGGCTACCGGCCCCCTTCTGCCTCTCGCGCCCGCGTCCGGGAGAGACCATCGCCACCGGGCCGACGCTGTTCGAGTGGACCGCGCAGCCCGGGCCGCACGACCGCACCTTCCGCCTCACCGTCTCCCGCGATGCCGCCTTCACCGACCCGGTCGTCGACGAGGCCAAGCTCACCCGCGGGCGCTTCGTCCTCGAAGCCGGCCTGCAGCCGGGAACCTACTACTGGCGCGTGGTCGCCACGAACCCCGCCGGCGAGATGGCTCACAGTGGCGGGGCACGGAGCTTCACGGTGGATCCAGCGGTGGCCAACACCCTAGCGGAGAGGCTCGAGCTCGAGAAGCTCGGCCCCGGCGAGCTCATGGTCGCCTCGCCGCTCGATGGCGACGCCACACCCAGCTTCGGCAGGCTGGCGCGCACCCAAGGCATCGAGCCGGCGGCCGATCGCCACGGCAGACCCAGTGGCGCGCTCCGCTTCTCAGGCGACTGGAGCATGGCCGTCTACCAACTGCCCTACTTCCCAGAGACCGACTACTCATTCACCGTCTGGGTTCGGCCCGACGAGCAGCCGCGGCCGCTGGCGCAGCTCTGCTCGGCTTGGTCGAGGGGTATGGATGATCCGCTCCGCGTGGCGCTGACCGTTGACGGCCTCGTGGCACGCATCGAGGCTGGCGGGCTCTACGGCACGCCGGCCGCGCCGATGACGCTGGGCGAGTGGACCCATGTGGCTGCCGTGAAGCGTGGCACCAAGCTGAGCCTCTACATCAACGGCGCCTGGGCGCAGTCGTGCGATGTGCCGTGGCAGATCTACTCCTCATCGGTCGAGTTCGCCATCGGCGGTAACCCGCTGTACACGGGTGCCAGCGAATGCTTCGTCGGTTGCATGGACGACTTCGCCCTCTACGCCCGCGCGCTCACCGACGACGAGGTGGCCGCGGCGGCCCGAGAGGCCCAGTGATGGCACTTACCGATCCTGCCGATGCCCGATGGGGGGAACCGGGCGCAGCCCGGCGCGGCCCTTCCGCAAGACCGGGTCGTGCCGTGTCCGGACTCGGCGGCTCGTGATGGAGCGCTATGTCATCGCCGATGTGCGATGGGTGTGATCGTCCCCCCAGGGAGGGAGGCACCACCATGGGACTGATCGCCAGCGTCGCCGGAGCCCTCTTGGCCACGGCTGCACCCTCGCCGCAGGAGATCGCCGCGGCCCACGGGTGGGCCGATGCGGCCTGGCTCGCCGCCACGGCTGAGCGACCCCTGGCGGGTCCCGGCATCGAGGTCGTCGAGCAGACCTGGGGGACATTCCGCCTCAACCGGTCGGTGTGGGAAGCCCCGCTCAAGCTGGCGGGGAGGACCTACACCCGCGGGCTGGGCACCCACGCCGCGAGCACCATCCGCGTCCACCTGCCCGCTCCCGGGCGCCGCTTCCTGGCACTGGCCGGGGTGGACGACAACGGCAACACGCGCGGCGCGCAGCCGCACGTCACCTTCGCCGTCACGGCCGATGACCGCGAGCTGCTCAGGTCGGGTCCCGCCGGCGTTGACGATCCGCCCCTGGACCTCAACCTCGACCTCGCCGGGGCGCGCGTCTTGACACTGAAGATCGGCGAGGCCGAGGACGGGCCCAACAGCGACCAGGCCGACTGGTGCGAGGCGCGCGTCGAGCTCGAGGACGGCCGGGTGGTATACCTGGACGAACTGCCCATCCTCCGCGGCCCCACGACACCGACCACCGCGCTGCCGTTCTCGTTCACCCTCGACGGCAAGCCGTCCGCCGATCTGCTGCCGGGCTGGGAACGCTCAATTCAGGCCGTCCACAACCTCAACCACCGCGTCAGTTTCCGCGACCCGGCGGGCGGGCTCCGCATCACGGCGCACGTGCGCCGCTTTCCCGACTTCCCCGCCGTCGAATGGGTGCTCGAGATCAGCAACGAGGGGACCGAGGAATCGCCGCTCCTCGAGCGCATCCGGCCGCTCGACCTCTCTCTGACTGCACCGCCGGGCGAGTTCGTCCGGCTGCACCACCCGCGCGGCAGCACGTGCGAGATCACCGACTTCCTCCCGCAGGTCGACGAGCTGAAGACTGAGGGCCGGATCCACCTGGCACCCGCAGGCGGGCGCTCTTCGAACGGGACGCTACCCTTCTTCCACCTCGACTGGGGCACGGGCGGCATGGCGGCGGCCGTCGGCTGGTCGGGCCAGTGGGATGCCAACCTGGCGCGGCCCGACGCGCGCACCGTCCGGCTCGACATGGGGCAGGAGACCTGCCACCTGCGCCTGAAGCCCGGTGAGACCATCCGGACGCCCCGCATCTTGCTCCAGTGGTGGAACGGCGGGGGCGAGTCGCGCGGGGCGAACATGCTCCGCCAGCTCCTGATGGCCCACTACTGCCCGCGCGTGAATGGTGAGCTCATCCAGCCCCCGGTCACCCATCCGACGGCCTGGTCCATCCTCTCCAGCGGCGTGACCGGCAACGAGACCAACCAGCTCGAGATGCTCAACGCCGCGGCGGACCTCGGGTGCGAGGTCTACTGGCTCGATGCCTACTGGTTCCCCAGCGGCTTTCCCGGTGGTGTGGGCACGTGGATCCCGCGGCCCGAGGACTTCCCGCGTGGCCTCAAGCCGCTCGGCGATGCCGCCCACGCCCGGGGCATGCAGTTCTGCCTGTGGTTCGAGCCCGAGCGCGTGGCCCGCGCCAGCCAGATCGCCCGGGAGCACCCCGAGTTCTGCATCGACCTCGGCCAGGGCGACCTGCTGTATGACCTCGGCAACCCCGAAGCCCTGGCCTTCATGACCGACCTGCTCTCGAAGGCCATCAGCGACTACGGGGTCGACATCTACCGCGAGGACTTCAACATCGACCCGCTGCCCTTTTGGCAGAGGGCCGACGCGCCCGACCGCCAGGGGATCACTGAGATCCGCTTCGTGGAGGGTCTTTACGCCCTGTGGGATAGCCTTGTGGCGCGCCACCCCGGGCTCATCATCGACAACTGCGCCAGTGGCGGCCGCCGCATCGACCTCGAGACCGTCAGCCGCTCTTATGCCCTATGGCGCAGCGATTTCCAGGACATCGGCGTGCTGAGCCTGCCAACCCCGCTCGGCACGTCCGCCATCGCCAGCCAGGTGCAGAATGTCGGCCTGGGGCAGTACGTGGCATTCAGCTCGAACGGCCTATACAGTGTCGACCCTTACAGCGTTCGCTCGGCCATGTGCGGGGGCATCAACATGTACTTCGACCTGCGGAAGGACGACTACGACCGCGACGAAGCCCGAGCGGCTGTCGCCGAGGTGAAGGAGCTCCGGCCCTACTTCCTGGGCGATCTATACCCACTGACTCCGGTCGGCGTGTCGCCATCAGACTGGGCCGCCTATCAGCTCCATCGCGAGGACCTGAATGCCGGCATCGCGCTGTTCTTTCGAAGGCACCAGAGCCCGTATCTCGCCCTGGCCGGGTCGCTTCGCGCCATCGAGCCGGATGCACTGTATGAGTGGTCGGTCGCGCCGGACTACGCCAAGCCCGAGCCGCAGCGGGGCATCGGGGCCGAGCTCGCCGCCCTGCGGATCGACATCGCGGAGGCCCCCGGCTCGGCGCTCGTGCGCTACAGGAAGGTGGGACCGTAGGGTGGGGGACTCCAGTCCACCGTGGGACGTGGGCCGTGTGCAGGTCTACACGGGCGATGGCAAGGGCAAGACGACGGCAGCCCTCGGTCTGGCGGTACGCGCCGCCGGGGCTGGGATCCGCGTCCTGATCATCCAGTTCGCGAAGCCGTCCGAAGCCAGCGAGCACCGAGCCCTCGCCCGGTTCGCGGAGCTCATCACGGTGCGCCAGTTCGGGGGGGCGTCGTTCATCGTCGGAGAGCCGGGCCCGGAGGACATCGCCGCGGCCCGCGAGGGGCTCGAACTGGCTCGGCAGGCCCTTGCATCGGGCGACCCCCCGCTCGTCATCCTCGACGAGGCCAACATCGCCGTCCACTTCGGCCTGTTCACCATCGAAGAGCTTCTGGCTGCCATCGATGCCCGCGCCCCGCACGTCGAGGTCATCGTCACCGGACGAAGAGCCCACCCGACACTGGTCGAGCGCGCCGATCTGGTCACCGAGATGCGCGAGGTGAAGCACTACTACGATGCCGGTGTGCGCGTCCGGCGCGGCATCGAGGCTTAGCCTGGGACACGGGCCCGGGGTGGCGTCCGCTGAGGCCGGCCACGCTGTGGCGCCACGCCCCACGGTCTTGACGCTACCTCCCGAGCGGCACGCGACGGCCTCCGCCTTGCACCGCCCCTTACGGGTCCATAGAGGAGTGCAGCGACCGCATCCGGCCCTGCAGCCAGGTGGCTACCGCGCCCCACCGAACTCCCGCAGCACCGGCGCGTACGCCGCCAGGTCGATGCCTTCCGGAGCCAGGTAGGTGCCCGGCTCCTTCCCGCGCCAACACATCGCCGGGTCGGGGTTCGAACTCCACCCGCCCCAGTACATCCAGCACGCCGTCGCGTTCGCACGCGCATACTCGAGCTGCTCCCGCAGGTACTCGGGCCGGTAGTGCACGCCCGAGAGGTCTCCCTCGCTCACCGACCACGGGTTGAAGCCAGGGATGATCTCGTCGACGAACGGATAAGCCTGCCATGCCAGGTTGAGGTACCAGTCGGGCGTGTGGTCGAACCAGCGAAACAAGTGTCCCGTGCCCTGCACCTTGACTCGCTGGGCCTCGGGCAACGCGTCGAGCACCTCCCCCTCGCCGGCGCCATAGGTCTTCTCGAGCCCCAGTGTGATGCCGACACCCGCATCCTTCATCCCCTTCAGCCACCACATGTGCCCCTGGGCGTAGTCCATGTTTGGATCGCTGGGGTCGCCTACCCCTCGGAAGTTGCCGTAGATCCGCGCTTCGTAGATGTGCACGGTCCGAATGCCCGGCCACACCTCGGCCATGGCCTGTCCGAGCTGCTGCCCACGCCGGTAGTAGAGCCCGGCCAGGCCGTACTGCGCCACATCGCCCCATGCGCGATCGTCGCCGTAGTAGTGCTCCGGGTCGAGACTCGCGCCGGAGAATCCCAGTTCCTTCGCCCGAGCGTAGCACTGCCGCGCGCGCGCACAGGCTTGGTCCCAGATGAGGTCATCGCCGATGTCGGCGGCCGTCCGGATGATCGAGCACAGCTCGTGCTCATCGAGCCAGTAGCGCACGCCGGCGCGATCCAGTGCCGCCTTGGCGCCCGAGTCGACGAAGGCATCCAGCCCCTGGTGCCAACTGCACACGGCCGGGCCGTCGACCCACGAGACGAGCAGATCGCTCACGCCCAGCGACGCCACATCGCCCGCACATGCCGCCAGTCCCGGGAGATCGCCCCAGTACAGGGCGAAGATCCGCAACCGCTCCTGCGGTGCGCCGAGCACCTCCACCGAGGCCACCTCCGCCAAGTCCTCCCGGCTCCCAGAGGCGAACGCCACCTTCACATAGCGACAGACGCAGGGGCGCAGTGGGATGGCCGTCCACGCGGCCGGCTGGCTCACTAGCGGCCATCGGTCTGACACCTTCCGCCACTCCGTCTGATGGCCGCTGATCTGGATGGAGGTGACGAACCGGCACAGGCCGTCACCTGGGCCCTGCTGGATCCGCACCTCCTGCAAGCGGGCCGGGCGGCCAAGGTCGATGACCGCCTCCGCACCGCCGTTCGCCCACTCCCAGCGGAACGTCGTTGCAGGGTCGCCGTCGATCAGCGCCGCTGCCGGCCGCTGGACCGCCGCCTGAGCGGATTCAGCCGCGATCCGGGCGCCGTCACCACGCGCCAGGTCGACCGCGCCCGCATCGGCCCTCACCAGCGCCGCCACACACCAGAGTACTAACAACCCAATCGCCTCCGCCGAGGAAAAGGCTCCTGACCCGAATGGTACGCACTTGGGACTTGTGGTGCCCCAGGATCGGCCAACGAAACTACCTCGCACCCCAAACCAGGGCGTCATCCTGAGGACCCGAGGCACGGAGGATCTCGGTCGGCGACGGCCCCCACACACAGGCGCAGGCTCATGCCTTTGGCGCTCGGCCGGTTCGAGCCGAGATCCCTCGCTCCGCGGATCCTCCGCTCAGGATGACTCCCTTGCTTGTGGCCTGAGGTGGGCCTCAGGGCCGGCCGGGGCGATTGGCGCGTACCATCTCCCCAGACCCCTTTTGCGCTGACCCCATCTCCGCCCGAAGGTCCGCACACTCCAGGCGCGAATCCTGCTCCAGGAACCGACTACCGCCGGAGCCCGCCGCGGATCCGGCCCACTCACATGCCCGAACTCCAGATAGGGGAACGCACATGAAGCCGATCTCACTGCAGCTCTACTCCGTGCGCGACGCCTGCGCTGTGGACTTCCCGGGAACCTGCAAGAAGGTGGCCGACATCGGCTATACCGGCGTCGAGCTGGCCGGTCTCCACGGCATGACCGCCGCCCAGGCCAAGGCCATGTTCGACGATCTCGGCCTCAAGGTCAGCAGCCAGCATGGGCCCCTGCCGACCCAGGAGAACGTGGAACAGCTCGTCGCCGACTGCAAGACCTTCGGCATCAGCCAGACCGTCACCGGCTTCGGCCCCGATGACATGAAGACCGTCGACGCCACCAAGGCCTGCGCGGCCAAGATGCAGGCGGGCGCCGAACTCCTCAAAGGCACCGGCATCGAGCTCTGCTACCATAACCATTGGTGGGAGTTCGAGCCACTCGAGGGCCAGTGCGCCTTCGACATCCTCATGGCCGAGGCGCCCGATCTGCGCGCCCAGCTCGATACGTACTGGTGCACCTTTGGAGGCGCCGACGCCGCGGCGGTGCTCAAGCGCTACGGCAAGCGCATCCCGCTCCTGCACATCAAGGATGGGCCCCTCGTCCCCGGTCAGCCCCACCCGCACACCGCCGTGGGTAAGGGAAAGATGGACTTCCCGGCCGTGATCGCCGCCGCCGATCCAAGCGTCTGTCAGTGGCTCATCGTCGAGCTCGATTCGTGCGCGACCGATATGATGGAGGCCGTGGCCGACAGCTACAAGTACCTGGTAGGCTCGGGCTTGGCCTCGGGGAACAAGTAGCTGGCCGTCTAGGGCGGGCCGGGTAGGGTCTCACCAGACTGTGGTCCCCCCTATCCGGCCCCTCAGCAAACCCTCCGAACAACCGAGGAGGGGCCGAATGGAAGGGGCCCGCGAAGCGGGAAGGGCGCCATCCGGCCCAACCGGTTTGCTCGCCCGTGCTGTTCTCGCCCCTGAGCTTGTCAGAATGCTGCGGGGGCCGAAGGGGGTGGACGCCGATGCACCGCGATGGACGCATCTGCCTTGTGGCCGGCGCAGCTCTCCTCGGCGCCCTGACGGCGTCACATCTCGCGCTGGGCGCGGCGCAGACGGCGCCCGCCGCGGCCGAGGTGGCGGCCGCCCCCGCGCCCTCACCCGCCCCCAGGAGGGAGCCACGCGCGCCGAGGACCGGCGAACCGGGCGTGGCCTTCCGACTGCCCCCCGGCGTCCAGCTCGTGAGGGACGTCGAGTTCGGCACGGGCGGCAAGCGGCAGCTGCTGATGAACATCCTCAAGCCGGCGAAGCCCGCCAAGGTGCCCATGCCTGTCGTGGTCTTCATCCACGGCGGCGCCTGGCGCGCGGGTACCCATCGGGTGTTTCAGACCGCCTTCCTCGCCGCCCGGGGCTACTTCACCGCGAGCATCGAGTACCGTCCGAGCAGCGAGGCCCCCTTCCCGGCGCAGATCGAGGACTGCAAGTGCGCCATCCGCTTCCTCCGGGCTCACGCTGAGGAGTACGGCATCGATCCGGACCATATCGGCGCCTGGGGCTCCTCCGCCGGCGGTCACCTCGCGGCACTGCTCGGCACCGCCGCCGGCGAACCGAAGCTCGAGGGTACCGGCGGATGGCCCGAGCAGTCGTCGCGCATCCAGGCGGTGTGCGATTGGTTCGGGCCGGCCGACTTGGCCACATTGCCCGACGATGACGACCCGCCCAACTCGCCCCAGGGGCAGCTCCTCGGCAACGCGCCCGAGAACGTGCCCGAGCTGGTCCGGCTCGCCAGCCCCATCAGTCACGTCTCGCCCGACGACCCGCCGTTCCTGATCGTGCATGGAGAGAACGACTTCGTCGTGCCCATGGAGCAGTCTGAGCTGCTCCACCGTGCGCTCATCGAAGCCGGAGTCGAGTCCACACTGGTCCGGGTCGCGAACGCCGGCCATGGCCTGAACCCGACATCGAGAGACGCGCAGCCTCAGCCCCCGCGCGCCGAGATCGACCAGAAGGTGCTCGAGTTCTTCGACAAGCACCTGCGGCCGGAGGGGTAGGGGCGACCGGCAGGTTGCCCGGGGGTGTCCAGTGCCACCCGGCAGGCCCGGTTACAGGCCCAGCTTCAGGTCGGGTGCGGCGAGGCATCACCCCCTACCCGTATGGGGGACTCGCCTCCCCTCTGACCCCTGGCGTCTGGCTCTCGACTCCTAGCCCTCGATCTCCGCCGCCACCGCATCCCGCTCGGCGCGCACCACCGCCACATCCCGCGTGAACTGCGTCAGGCTTGTCGTCACCGGCAGACAAGCAGTCCGCGCCACTTCGACGTCGCCCGCCTTCTGCGCCAGGAGCCACAGGTACTCGTAGTCCTCAAGCCCGTCGCGGATGTTCGCCAGCCGGATGCTGCCAATGGGCCCATCGGGACCCGCGTAGATCAGGCGGCCATCGCCGTGCAGCCAGTCGTACTCCCCGCCAGTGGTGATGCTCCACTCGAGGTCCGGCCCGTCGGCCGGATCGATGGGTCTATCGTTGTGCTCCCGGTCCCAGATGTTCAGGCCCCAGTACAGGAAGCCGTCCATCTTCTGGTGATAGGCCTGCCACCAGATGACCCGCGACTCCACCAGCGGGAAGTCGGCCAGCCAGTTCGCGTACGGGTAGCGCGGCCCCAGACACACATACGCCCACACCTGCTGCCCTGCGGCCCGGCACCGATCGGCCTCGGCGATGGTGTACCGCGGTGTCAGCGGGCAGATCCAGTCGACATTCACACGGGTGAGCGCCTCGGGGTCGAGCGGCAGGTAAGCCGTGGTGAGCGTCGGGATCCCCGGGTAGCGTTCGTGGATCATGCCGAAGTACTCCCGCATCACGGGGCCGAACTCCTCACCCCGCTCGTCGAAAGTGTA
This sequence comes from Armatimonadota bacterium, assembly GCA_029547025.1. Lineage (GTDB taxonomy): Bacteria > Armatimonadota > Zipacnadia > UBA1398 > JAKPQA01 > JAKPQA01. Next base: position 50,386 of record JAKPQA010000124.1, on the reverse strand, counting down.
GACATAGGCCTTCCCGGCCAGCCCCTTCACGCGGAGCTGGGCTACATAGGGGTCCAGCCGGCCGATCAGGTACTGCTTGAACTCGGGCGTGTAGGCCTCCAGGGGGCTCCAGCACACCCAGGCGTTCTCGCCCCGCGGCTCGACCATGTTCAGCACGTTGAACGCGTTCAGCCCGCGCGAGTCGTAGCGCAACAGGTCCTCGATCGCCGGCGGATCGGTGCGCGAGATGTCATCGGGGTTCAGCCGATGCTCGAGGACGAAGTCGCCGTAGCGCTGCCTGAGCTCAGCGCTCAGCGGCTTGCCGTAGACCTTCTCCAGGTAGCCGTCCATCAGGGCGAACGCGGTCTTCAGGTGGCCCTGCACGGGCAGGTCGAAGCCGTACACATGAGCGCGCACCTCGACCTCGGTGTCCGGCCGGCCGGGCTGCACGATGGCGAGGGTGCCCTCATAGTCGCCGGCGGGCGTGCCCGCGGGCGCATGGACCGTCACCCAGATGGCCTGCGTGCGGCCCGGCTCGAGCGAGAACCGGCCGACCTCGAGCAACGGATCGGGCCACCAGCCCGGACTCGCCTCGGGGTAGGCTGGGTGCCCGAGCAGCCGCTCGGCGTGGACGAACCCGACCTGGTGCCACTCGATCTCGGAGGCCGCGATGCGGGCGCCCGAGCGCCCCACCAGGTCTGAGGTCTCCAGCGACAGCCCCTCTACCCGCGCGCCCGGAGCAGCCAGAAACGCGAGCTGGAAGCTCTCATACTCGTTCCCCGCCAACGAGAGGCTGGCCACCGGCCTGCCGGGCCGTGATGGCGGAAAGGCATCGGGCAGCACGCGAACCATGCTGTCCTCGATCCAAAGGCGGTAGGGACCATCGGGGCCGCCGGCTCCGAGTTCCAGCTCGCGCGTCTCGCGAATGGCCTCGCCGCGGAGGCCGTCCCTCGCGGTCAGGCTCACGCGGTATGTGCCCGCTGCGGCCCTCGGCGAGCCCGCCCAGATGGCCCGGAAGCGGGAGCCCTCGCCTCTCTGCTCGGCCCTGGTTCCGCCGGGGCCGCTGATCGCCATGCGCCATCGAGCGGGCATCGTGGTGTTGGCCGTGATGCCCAGACTTGTGCCGCCGAAGAGCCCGGGCGTCAGGTCAAGCCCGGTGAACGCGAAGGGCCGCAGGCAGACCTGGATGTCGTCGAACCATACCGTCCCCTTGGCCTTACGGAATAGCACGAACACCTCGATGCGTCGCACGGGCTTGGACGGGTCGAAGTCGAACTGGGCGCTCTGCCAGTCGTGGGTGCCCGGGTCGAAGCGGGCGGTCTGGCCCCACAGGGGTGTCCCGTCGTCATACGTGAGGTCGAGGTAGATGTCGTAGTCCTGCCCCACTTCGGCGCCCTCGGCCCGGCTCCAGCCGGAGATGCGGAACGGGTGCGCAACGGGCGGATCGAGCTCGATGACCTGCCAAAGCCCCGAGCTGGCCTCGAGGTCATCACCGGAGACGCGAACCGAGCGCTTCCCCGAGTGCGCCACGCCCGCGTCGTATGCGAAGCCCCCGCTCACGGCCTCCCAGACCGAGTCGTCCTCGAAGCTCGGGTTGCGAACCAGGTTCGCGCCGCGCTCCTGGGCAGTCGCGGATGCGGACGCGGCCAGAGCCAGAGCCAGCAGTAGCCACGGAGCGATGCGAGTGTCCACGGAGGCCTCCTCGATCACCATGCAAAGCATGCCGACCGGTCCACTCATGCGACAAGCACGACAGCGTGCAGCACGAGCCTCTACGCCCGGGCAAAGAAGAACTTCCGCAGCCGGTCGACGGCGGTGGCGAGACCAACGCCCGGCTGGGGCTGCGGCTTGCGCGTGCACAGCTGCTCGGCTACCGAGCGGAGGCGGCGCGAGGCGGCGCAGCCGGGAAACTGCTGCACAAAGGGGACTCGGAGACGCACGGCGTCGCTGACCCGGGAATCCCATGGGATGATACCCAGCGAGCGCACGCGGATGCCCAGGAACTGCTTCGCCACGTGAGTCAGGCGATCGATGGCCTCCTGCCCCTCTTGGTCGCTCCGAGCCATGTTCACGACGAGGAAGAACCGCGGATCCTGAATCTGGGTCGAGACGGCCTTCATGGTGGCATAGGCCGCCGCCACGGCCGTGGGCTCCGGCGTAGTCACGAGGAGGGTCTCGTGAGCGCTGACGATGAACGAGAGAACGGTCTGATGAATCCCGGCACTGGTGTCAATGACGACGGTGTCCCCGAGCTCCTGCAGACCCATGAGTCCGCGGAGAAGCCGCTGCACCGCAGCACCAGGAAGGTTCGCCAGCTCGGCGATCCCGCTCCCGCCGGCCACGACCTTGAGCCCACCCGGACCATCCATCACCACGTCGCGCAGGTCCTCAACCTGGCCCCGGACCACGTGCTCGAGGGTGTAGCGGGGCTCGAGGCCGAGGATCATATCGAGGTTGGCGAGGCCCAGATCGGCATCGAACAGGACCACGCGGGATCCCAGGGAGCACAGCGCCAGACCGAGGTTGGCCGCCACGTTCGTCTTGCCGACGCCGCCCTTGCCACCGGTTACACACACCAGGCGGGAGGCCGGATCGCGCACCATTCGCTGGTCGTGCTTGCGGTAGCAGCTCGCTAGCAGCCTGAGGCCGTCGGCCTGGTCAAGCATCCCGAGTCCGTCCACCCATGACAAGGTCCGCAAGATATCCCGGTGTGGCGAGGGCGATATCCTCCGGCACCATCTGGCCATTGGTGACATAGGATATCGGAAGGCCACTCTCGACTGCAACGTTCAGCACGGGACCGTAGGAGTTGGTCTCATCCAGCTTGGTGAAGATCATCCGGTCGACCCCGACCTCTCTGAACCGCTTGACCACATCGATGAGGTCGCGGGACTTGGTGGTCGCCGACAGCACCAGGTGCACCTCATCGGGCTCGACGGCGGCCAGCAGCTTCTGCAGGGCCCGCACCTGTTCGTCGTGCTTCTGGCTGCGCCCGGCGGTATCCACCAGAATCAGTTCGGGGCGCGTGAACTTGTCCAGGCACTCGCGGGCCTCGCGGGGAGATGCCGCCACCTGCACCGGTACGGTCATGATCTTGGCAAAGGTGCGGAGCTGCTCGACGGCGGCCACCCGGTAGGTGTCGACGGTCAGCAGGCCCACGCGGCAGTTGTGCATAAAGGTGTACTCGCCGGCCAGCTTGGCGATGGTCGTCGTCTTGCCGACGCCGGTGGGACCGACGAGGGCCACGACGCGCGGCTTCTCGCCCTCGGGCCGACCGATGGGGCCGGAGGTGACTAAACGCTCGACAAGCTGGGCGCGCACGGCCTCGGGGCGCCCATCACCCCCCGATCCGTTGCCGGCGGCCAACACGATCTCGGCCGCCAAGGCGGGGGATACGTCGGCCTCGCAGAGGATGCGGTACAGCGGCCCGAGTTCGGGCCCCGGCTCGGAAAGCGGCGGGACCACCGGTGCCGTCGGCTCAGCCGGGTGCACCACGGCGTCGAGGGCGACGCGCATGGTGCTCAGGTGCCTTTCGAGCTCCTCGAGGCGCTCGCGGGTGGCGGGGTCTCCCGCCGCCGCGGCGGCGGCCGGGGACGAAGCCCCAAACGGCTCGCGCAGAGCGCTGGGCGTCGCGCTCGCCAAGGGCTGGGGGTCCCGTGAGATCGCGGGCGACGAGACATGAGGTCTGGCCCGCTCAGGCGCCCGCGGCCGAGCCCGGCCTCGATCGTGCCGATCGGGGCGGCCCTCCCTCAGGCGAATGTCCTGTGCGGCCACGATCTCAACTGCCCGCCGCCGCCCGATGCCCAGAAAGCGACTCCGGCTGATCTCCCGAGTCGTCAGGATCACGGCATCCGGCCCCAGGTCCTGCCGAACCTGGGCCAGCGCGTCACGGTAGCTCGATGCCTGGTACTTCTTAACCTTCACTGGGCAGCGAGACCATTCCTAGATTCTCGATGGTGATGTCAGGTACCAACTCGGCTTGCGAAAGCACGACCAGATTCTCAAATACCGACGCCGTCAGCCGCCGGACCACCAGACGCAATCGCGGCGTGACCACCAGAATGGGCTGGTACCCCATTCGCGACGCCCGCTCCATCCCCTTGGCCAGCTCCTCAAGAATCGCGCGCGCCTGATCGGGCTCGAGCGCCAGGAACTGGCCCGAGGCATCCTCCTGCACCGCGGCCAGAATCAGACGCTCCACCCTGGGGTCGAGGGTGAGCACCGGCAGGCGGCCGTCCTCGGTCAGATACTGGGCACAGATGCGACGCCGCAACCCCAGCCGCACAGCCTCGGTCAACGCGTCGATGTCGCGCGTCTGCGGTGCCCGGTCACCCAGCGCCTCCATGATGCTGAGCATGTCTCGGATCGAAACCTGCTCGGCCAGCAGATTCTGCAGGATTCGGTGGAGATCCGCAACGCTGAGCACGGTGGGGATCAGCCCCTCGACCGCTGCGGGGCGTGTCTGGCGGATGCGCTCCACCAGGTCCTGCACCTCCTGCCGGCCCAGGATTTCGGCCGCGTGCTTCTTGATGACCTCCGTCACATGGGTCGCGATCACCGATGTCGGGTCGACCACTGTGTACCCGGCCATCTCCGCCCGCATCCGATCGGCCTCAGTGACCCAGACGGCCGAAAGCCCAAAGGCCGGGTCCGTGCACCGGATGCCATGGATCTGCTGGTCTTCGGGCGGAACACCGATGGCCAAGAAGCGGTCGATGACCACCTGGCCGGTCGCCACCGGGACACCTCGCAGCTTCATGGTATAGGAGTTCGGCTCCAGCTGCATATTGTCACGGATGCGGATTGGGGGCACCACGAGCCCAAGGTCGATGGCCGCCTGCTTGCGGATCATCGTCACACGGTCGAGCAGATCGCCGCCCTGGCCCGGATGGGCGAGCGGAATCAGGCCATAGCCGATCTCGAGCTCGATGGGCTCGACCTCAAGCAGTGGCGTGACATCCTCGGGACCCCGGGGCGCTGCCTTGGCCTTCTCTTCCTCAGCCCGAACCGCGGCGACCCGCTCGCGTTTGGCGGTGGCCGTCAGCGCATAGGCCCCCAAGCCGGTCAGGAGCGAGACGGTGATCATGGGAACGGCCTGCAGCACGGCCCCGAATATGAGGAGAGCTACGGCGGCCACCATGATCTCCCGGGGGTAGCGAGTGAGCTGGGTGGCCATGTCCGAGCCCAGGTTCTCCTCGCTGGCGGCCCTCGTGACGATGATGCCGGTGGCGGTGGAGACGATGAGCGCAGGGATCTGAGTGACGAGTCCGTCGCCGACCGTGAGGCGGGTGTAGGTCTCGAATGCCTCAGCGGCGGTCATGTGCTTCATCATCACGCCGATGATGAACCCGCCCACGATGTTCAGGAGCACGGCGATGATGGCAAAGATCGCATCACCACGGACGAACTTCGTCGCGCCGTCCATCGCTCCGTAGAAGTCCGCCTCCCGCTCGATGTTGCGGCGGCGTCTCCGGGCCTCAGCCTCGTCGATGATCCCAGCGTTCAGGTCGGCATCGATGGACATCTGCTTGCCAGGCATGGCGTCCAACGTGAAACGTGCAGCCACCTCGGCCACGCGCCCAGCGCCCGATGTGATGACAATAAACTGAATGACGACCAGCGTCGCGAACAGGATGATGCCCACGACCTGGTTGCCTCCGACCACCAGGTCGCCGAACTCGTAGATCACCTTCCCCGCGTGGGCCGTGGTCAGGATCAGCTTCATGGCAGCTACGTTCAGGGCCAGACGGAACAGGGTGGTGAACAGCAACAGCGACGGGAACACCGAGAACTCGAGGGCGTCCTTGGTGTAGGTCGTCAGCAGCAAAATGGTGATGGCCAGAACGAGGTTGATCGACAGCAGGGCATCGAGGAGAACGGGTGGCACGGGCAGCACGAGCATGGCGATGACGGCAATGAGTGCTACCGGGACCTGGAGGTCCCGGTAGCGGCTCATGAGCCGTGCCGGTGCGAGGATGGCTTCCATGCTGAGCGGCCTCTTGGAAGTAGCAATCAGAAGTCAAAAGTCACGATATCAGTGCCCAGTCCCGGTTCTCCCCACACGCGGGGAAGGACAGAGCCCCCTCGCCCCCTGCCCCGTCTCCGTCCACAGACCGGGCCTACGCGGCCGACGAGAAGGCCGGTGTCTTGCCGCGGATCCGATAGACGTAAGCCAGGATCTGTGCCACGGCCTCGAAGAGCTGGCTCGGTATCACGCCTCCCACGGGCACCAGACGGAACAGCGACTGAGCCAACTCCCTGTTCTCGATCACGGGCACGCCCGCCTCGCGCGCAATCTCGCGAATCCGCTCGGCCAGTGCGCGTTCGCCCTTCGCCACCACGCAGGGCGCGTCCATATGCGCCGGGTCGTACCTTAGCGCAACGGCCAAGTGCGTCGGGTTGGTGATGACGACGTCGGCCTTGGGCACCTCGGCCATCATCCGCCGGCGGGCGAGTTCGCGCTGCCGCTGGCGGATTCGCTGTTTCAGCAGCGGGTCACCCTCCTGCCGCTTGTACTCGTCGCGGAGCTCCTGACGCGTCATCCGGAGATCCTTCTCATGCTGCCATCGCTGGAACCCGTAGTCGGCCAGCGCGAGCACCAGCAGCGCGAGCCCCGCTTTGAGGCAGATACGGTACGCGATGTCGCCGATGATCAGCATGACGCCGGCCACTGTCTGCTCGGGCAGCACGAACAGCAGATGGCGGCTCCCCCAGAGCGTGCTGTAACCGATATACGCAACCACCGCAATCTTGAGTAACGCCTTGAGCAGCTCGACACACGCCCGCAGCGAGAACAGGCGCTTGAAGCCGTTGACGGGATTGAGGCGACTGGCGTCCAGCCGAATGACCTTGGGGGCGCACAGGAACCCCACCTGCAACAGATTCGCAGCCAGCGCAGCGGCAGCAGCGGCAACCACGACCGGCCACAGCACGAGCGCCGATTGGGCGATGGCCGTGATGGCGTAGGCCATGATCGAATCAGGCGAGACGCGGATCTCGTCCAAAGCCCCCCAGTAGTGGACACAAAGGGTCGCCACCGTGTCGTACTCGCGAGAGGTGAGTATCCGCAGGACGACCAGCACGGTCAGGAAGACAATGATCGCGTTGACGTCGCTGCTTCGGGCGACCTGCCCGCGCTCGCGCGCGTCCTGCCGGCGCCTCGGTGTGGCAGTCTCCGTTCTCTCCTGTGAGGCCATGCGGGCCACTCACCTCCTTGCGGCCGGAAGCTCTGCCTAAGCGGCCCCCATGGCCCGGCTCAACTCCAGCAAGTCCCGTAGGACGCCGTCGAATGCTCGGGCGGCGAACAGGCTGAAGATAGGCAGTGTGGCCAGGACGATAACGAATGCCAAGGCGATCTTCATGGGTATGCCCACCAGGAACACGTTCATCTGCGGCACCGTGCGGGCCACCATGCCCAGCGCCACCTCAGCCAAAAACAGGGCGCCCACGGCTGGAGCGCCGATCTGAACGCTCATAACAAACATCTCGCCGACGAGGTCCGAGAACTTGGTCGCCAACGCCCCCGTGAACCAGAAGTGGGTGAGAGGAACCAGTTCGAAGCTCCGGACGAGCGCCGTCAGCAGCAGATGGTGGCCGTTGAAGGCCAGGAACAACAGCATGGCGATCACAAACTGAAACTGCCCCATGGTCGGCACCTGAGCGCTCGTGACGGGGTCGAGAACATTCGCCACACCAAACCCAACCTGAATGTCCACCACTTGCCCGGCAATCTGGACCGCGTTGAACACCAGCATGGCGGCGAAACCGATCATGACGCCGACGAGGAGCTCCTTGACGAGTACCCCAGCATAGGGAATGACCCCGGCGGGCAACAATGCGACATCGACCGGCACCAGCGGCGCCACGAGGAATGCCAGGGCGGCCGCCGCTCCCACGCGTGCCAGCGGGTAGACATTCTGGCTCCCGATCACCGGAGCCGTCATGAACACGCCCGTCACCCGCGCGAAGATCAGCAGGAACACGGGCAGGCTGTCGACCAGCGCCTGCATGTCGGTCCGCTACCTCGGAATCGCCGGGAGAAGGTTGAAGAGCTCGGACGTGAAGCCCGTCATGATGCGCAGCATCCAGGGCCCGAATACCACCATGGCGACCACCACGGCGATGATCTTCGGGATGAACGTAAGCGTCATCTCCTGGATCTGAGTCACCGCCTGGATGATGCTGACCAGCACGCCCGTCACCAGCCCAAAGACCAGGACCGGCCCGCCAATGTAGAGGGCTGTCAGCATCGCCTTGCTGCCGATGCGCAGCACCATACCCTCGTCCATGATCGACTCGCTCCTCGATCTGCCACCACGACCAGGACCGGACTTACCGCGGCAGACACTGGTGCGCCGACACGAACCATCCGGCCCAATGCCGGCGAGTGTCCTCGTCCGACGCGGGCCCGCCTCGCGCGCCTATCCGAAACTCGTGACCAGCGAACGTACGATCACATGCCAGCCGTCGACGAGCACGAACAACAACAACTTGAAGGGCATCGAGATGATCACCGGCGGGAGCATCATCATGCCCATGGACATCAGCGTGCTGGCAACCACCATGTCGATGATCAGGAACGGCACGTAGATGATGAAGCCCATCTCAAACGCCGTCTTGAGCTCACTGATGATGAATGCAGGCACGAGCACATGGGTGGGCACATCCGCCAACGACTTGGGACGGTCCAACTTGGCCAGACGCACCATAAGCGCGATGTCGGCTTCCCGGGTCTGCCGGTACATCATCACGCGAAGGGGAGTAAGGCCACGGCTGATGGCCGCCTCCACCCCGATCTCGTTGGCCAGGTAGGGCTTCAATGCCTTCTCGTTCACATCCCGCAGCGTCGGGGCCATGACGAAAGCGGTCAGGAAGAGCGCCAGACCGACCATGACCTGGTTGGGCGGGATCTGCTGGGTCCCCAGGGCGCTTCGGAGGAACCCGAGGACGATGACGATGCGAGTGAACGAGGTCATCATCATGACGACCGCGGGGATGAGGGTGATCAGGGTGAGGAGGAACAGCACCCGGAGCGGCCCCGAGAGCTGGAGGGTCATCCCATCGTCGGACGCCTTCGGGTCCAGGGAGAAGCGAAAACCCGTGTCCGGGTTGGCGGGGTCCACCGCGGCCGGCGTTTTGCCCGGGGCGGTGGCCCCAGGCGATGGCCGACGGGAGTCCGTCTGCGCCCATGCAGCCGCCCCCAGGCTCACCAGCATGAGCCCGAGCACTACCCACGCGCCGGCGCGCCTGGTCACTAGAGCCGTCCTTGACGATCGTACGTCCCGGCGGGCCGGGCGTGGCGCCGGCCTGCCGAGGGCGCGTCCAGGCGCCCCTCCATCGATGAGATGACCCCCATGGCGCGCTCGAGCGCATCGCTGGGACGCAGGGCCGGCGATCGACGGACCGGGGGCGCAGGAGGGGCGGGGGCGGGCGGCTCCAGCTCTGGCTCCGGCAGGTCATCGAGCTCGAAACCACGCTCGGCGGCCACCAGCCGGTCGAAGAAATCCTCGGGGCCGGCCGCCGCTCGGTCCTCGGGCCAGCGGCGCGAATCACTGTAGGCGGGCAGGGCATCGGCGTCGCTGGCAGGCTCGTAGCCGGTGTGGCCGTCGAGGACGGCCACGAGGTTGATAGACTGCGGGGCCGAGCCGATGAGGAACGTGTGTCCTCGCGCCTGAACCACGTGAAGCGCACGGTCGGCCGACAGCCGGACGGTGTCAACCACCCGGAGCCCCGGCGTGGACGCGTCGGACACCGACGGACTCCTGAGCCGCCTCAGCACCCAGGCGACGCCGCAGATCAGGCCGATGACCAGCGCCAGACGCCAGGCGGCATCCAGACCCACAGCCCACATGGGCTGGGGCTTTGTCGGGCGGAGCAGCCTGGATCCCTCAGCCTGTTTCGCCTCGGGCTCGGTGCTGGAATCGATGGTGAACTGGCCCTCGGCCTCCCGGCGGAGCTGCTCTTCCGCTTCGGCCACGGCCGACCGGGCTGCCGTGGCGCCCGACTTCCCCTGGTCCCGGGGGCCCTCGCCCTGGGCTGTGGCTGGAGCGGCAAAGGCCGCAACCAACAGCAGGGCCCCGAGAGAACGCGCAAACACCACGGGGGCACTCATGTGCATCCACCCCACCAGACTGAACACGTCGGGCTTGGCAGCCATCGACGAAATGCCAGAGCTCCGCTTCGCGCCATCTCGCGCCGCACGAGAGATCCCTGCGGGGAGGGCGAGAAGTGCGGTCTCGGTCCCGGCCTCGGTCCGTCAAGCCCACTGGACCCGAGGGCGCCCACCTGAGGGGCCACCCAGCCAGGGCGAATATGGCGGCCCGTTGTTGACAAACGCCGATCGGGTCTGCCACACGCCATTCGCGGGACTTGCCGGTCCTACCTGCTCGAGTCGGTACTTGTCCCGGAATCGGGTGAGACGCGGAGAATCTGGAGGATCCGCACCCCGAAGTTCTCATCCACCACAACGACCTCGCCCGTGGCGATGCGCCGGCCTCCGGCGAGTACGTCCACGGGTTCACCCGACGCTTTGTCCAGCTCGACGATGGCGCCAGACCCCAGGCCCAGTATGTCCCGCACTCTCATGGTCGCGCGGCCCAACTCAACACTCACCTGGACAGGGATATCGAGGATGAGCTCGTACCCCGACTCACCGCTGACCGAAGGAGGGGCGCCGAGCGGTTCGAACCGCGCGGGCCGCGCTTCGGTGGCCGTGACGGCCGATGGCGCGGGCGAGGGCGGCGCGGGTGTGGAGATGCCGGCGAGCAGCGAGGCGATCTCGTCCTGCGACATGGCCGCCGACGCGGCGAGTGAGTCGGTCGCCGTTGCCCTGGCGGAGAGCGGCGAAGCCTCTTCTTCGGCTGCGGCCCCACCAGTCCGGCCGAGGAGAGCGGCCACCTCGTCCTGACTCATGAGGGCGTCGCTCGCCTCCGCGGGGGCCGGCTCGGGCATCCCACCGGGTGCGGACGAGGCGGCGACCGCCTCTCCGGCGGCGGATGCGCCGCCGGTCAGCTGATCGACGAACGTGGACTGGAGGATGTGATAGAAGGACAGCGAGAGAGCGCCGTCGACATCGACGCGCGCGGTCACAAGGTCCAAGGGACTCTCCCCGGCCATCCGGCGCAGCCCGTCGAGCTGCTCGCCGAGGACGCCCGTCGCAGCCTCCTCGCACACGATGCTGACCGGGTTCCCGACCGCACTGCCCAGTCCTTGTGCCAAGGCGTCGGCCATCTGGTTCAGCGCCTCGGCCACAGCCGAGACCTGTAGGTCGCCGAACTCATCGCCAAAGTTGACCCCGTCGCCGCCCATCATGAGGTCGGCTACGGCCCGGGCCTGCTCCTCACTCAGCCCGACGAGGCCATCACCGGTGATCCCGCCATCGGCCCGGTGGAGGCATCCCACCACGGCGAACGGCAGTGCCTCGGCCAGCTCCTCGGGCGTGCACGGGCGCACCACCATATCGACCAGGGAGACCGTGCGGCCGAAGGCACCGGTGAGCTTGTCGGCGACGCGTTCCCAGCACGGAGCGAGTGCGGTGGCGGCCAGGCCCGTCCGCTCGTCCGGAGCGCTCATGGATTCCCTTCTTCCTCATCCGGCGCTGTGGATCGAATGAGTGATTCCACGCGCACCGCCATGCGTTTCCCCACCAAACCCGGTCGGACGTGGAACTTGGGACGTCCTGCGATGCGCATCACGAGGGGGTCGTTGGTACTCCGGTCCAGGACGATCACATCGCCCGGTTTGAGATGAACGAGCTCACGCATGGACAGACGGGCTTCGCCGAGTACCACCGAAGCCTCCGCCGTGGTCTGCGCGAGCCGCGCCTGCAGTGCGGCGATGGTCTGCTCGGTCGCCGGCTTGCGCGTGCTGGTGAGCCACTGCTGCGCGCTCAGCTTCGAGGCAATGGGCTCGAGCACCACGCACGGCATGCACAGGTTCATCGTGCCCGTCTCCTCGCCGATCTTGACCTCGAAGAGGACGGCGACGATGGTCTCGGTGGGCTGCACGATCTGGACGAACTGCGGGTCGGTCTCGGTTCCCTCGATCCGAGGCCGCAGGTCGACCATGGCGCTCCACGCGGAGGCGAGGGCGTCCAGCATCCTCTCGGCGACGCTGTGGAGGATGGTGCGCTCAATCTCAGTCAGGGCGCGGTCCACGGTGGCCGTCATCGAGCCGAAGCCACCCAGTAGCCTCTCGAGGATGTAGAGCCCGAGGCCGGAGTGAATCTCGAGCAACATGGGGCCCTCGAGCGGCGGCGCACTGAAGATGTAGATGATCGACGACGTCAGCAGGTCCATGAACTCCTGGTAGGGCAGCTGCTGGGTCGAGACAATATCAAAGTGCACCGGGCTCCGCAGACTGGCCGCGAACGCGGTGGATAACTGGCGCCCGAAGGTCTCGTGAACCATCTGGAGTGCCCGGAGCTGATCGCGCGAGAACTTGTTAGGTGATCGGAAATTGTACTCGCGGACGGTCTGCCGACGCCGACCGGCGGCGGCGGGCTCGTCGGGCTTCCTCGCCACCTGAGTGGCCGCGCCCGACGCCGGTACCCCGGCGAGCAATGCCTCGATCTCGGCCTGGGTGAGCACCTCACCCAAAGGACTCCGCCTCCCACTCTGCCGCCGGGGGCCATCGAGGCCTCAGCGGCGCACACGCCTACTGCAGCTTCTGCTTCTGGAACTGCAGGAAGTTCACTTCCACCACCTGGTCATCTATGCCCAGCATCTTATTAATCTTCTCTTTTATCTCTTCCTTGAGCGCCTCGGTGGTGACCTCGTCGGTCTTCTTGGTCTCGAGGACAGACACGAACACGTCGGCGACGCGGCCGGGGTGCTCGGAGAGCGTCTTCGCCGGGGCCTCCCCCGCCATTTCAAGTTCAACCTTCATCACTACCACGCCGTCGGTGGTCGTGAACTGGGTTGGAATCTCCTCAGGGGCTTCCCAGGGAACCGCCTTCACCGGCCCCTTGCCCTTAGCCTCGCCGCCGCCTCCTCCGTTCCTCCGGGTCATGCTGACGTAGAGATTCGCTGCCATGAGGATGCAGACCAGGACCAGCAGGATCATGACGGGCATGAGCGAGAGCTGCTTCGGGCCCCCGGAAGAACCGCTCGCACCCTCTTCGGAGATCTCATCCACCGGCTAAGGCCTTCCTTTCGTCATGGAGAGCAGGTCACCAGGATATCCAACTCAGTGTCTTTGTGTCAGCAGCATCTGTTTTCCGAATGCGCGGCGCGATCACCTGCACGGAAACGGGCTCACTCGCTGGGGGGCTGAAGGGCCACATTGATGCGCCGCCGGAACTGGACCATCCGCTCCACCACGTCATCGACGGACTCGAGGACCACGAGCTTCTTCCCGGTGGTGAGGGTGACTACCGTGTCCGGCGTGGCTTCGACGGTCTCGACGAGGTCGGAGTTGACATAGAGCTCGGTGCCGTTGAGGCGCGTCACCGGGATCATCGGAGCTCCTCCTGAGGGCTGGCGCGGCCGCGGGGCCATCCCGCAGCCACGCCAGCGCCGTTGTTCAGGGCTACCGCTTCAGGTTGACCAGCTCCTGCAGGATCTCGTCGGAGGTGGTCATAATGCGCGAGTTCGCCTGGAACCCGCGTTCCGCAATGATCAGCTTGGTGAACTGGTCGGCCAGATCCACATTCGACGCCTCCAGGGTACCCCCCTGAATGGTACCGCGCTGCGCCGAGCCGGCAGTTCCGACCTGAGCCGCTCCCGAGTTCACAGTCTCCCGGAACAAGGTGCTGCCCAGGCGGACCAGGCCGCCGTTGTTCTGGAAGGTGGCCAGAGCCACCTGCCCCACGGCCTGGCTCAGGCCATTGGAGAACTCGCCGACGATCACGCCATCCTGCGACACCGAGAATGTCTGCAGGGTTCCCGGAGCGACACCGTCCTGGTTTGCCACCTGGGCGGTGCTCTGTCCCGCGAACTGCTGCACATTGTCGAAGTGCAGTGTGATGATTTGCGGCGATGTGGCCTGGGGGTTGGTCAGGGTCAACTGGATGACACCAGTGGGCGTCAGGGGCTGGCCGTCGGAGCTGAAGTTCAGCGACCCGGAGCCGACGGTGGCACCGCTCTCGTCGGTGGCCGTCCACTCCCACTGGCGGCTGCTGCCGATGCGGCTGAACTCGACATCGACCGTATGCGCCACGCCGAGGGAATCATAGACGACCACGCTGGACCGGGCCACGTCGACCCCACCGTTGACGGACGAGGAGCCGAAGTAGTCGGCGATGGCCGAACCCGTCTGGTCAGCCAGGGTGAAGTTCCCGGCTACACCGGGCACCGACGAGACGATCTGGATACCGCCGGTTCCATCCGTCGACGCCGTGATCGGCAGTCCGGCGGAGTTGAGCGAATCAGCGAACACCAGGGCATTGTACTCCGAGTCGGGGGTCGACGAAGCGCCGTAGGTGACCGGGACTCCCGACTGGAGACCGAGGGCGGTGACATCCGCGGGTACCGGGGGCACCGCCGCGGAAGTGACGGTGAACTGACTCGAAGCGCCGGAGCCGCTACCGGTGACATCGTAGTACCGGACGGTGCCGGCGGCCAGGTCCTCGAGGACGGCCCTCACGTTGGCAGGGCCGACGCCGGCGCTCCAGTTGGCCGGGTCGTTCCACGCGGCGACGAAGGCGGCGACGTCGGCGAAGCCGCCGGCCGGCACGGTGATGCTGACGGCCGCCGAGGTGCCGCCGGCCGCCCCGGAAGTCACCGTGAAGTCATAGGTTGATCCACCCACGAAGTGTGAGTAGTCGACGGTGCACGGCGACTGCGTGTACGCCCCGCCTGCCGTGGGCAAGGTCCCCAGGCCCGGAATCTCGACATCGACGCTGGTCGTGGTACCACCGATGGTCACACCGAAGGTGGCGGCCCCGCGCAGCCCGGGCAGAGCCGAGCCGGCTCCCTCTTGGGTCTGTGCGTAGCCGATGGCTTCGGCGTCGAGGTTGCCGAGATACTGAACGCTGGTGGTCGCTCGAGATAAGGTGAGGCCACCGATAGGAATGATCAGGTCCTGGAGTGCCTGCGAGGGGTCGATGACTCCCCTGTTGTCGGCGTTCCATCCCTGGACGCGCAGGCCGGTGGTTAGCGACACCAGGTTGCCATCGGCGTCAATCTCGAAGGCACCGTTACGCGTGTAGACGTTCTCGGTGCCCCGGCGCAGGATGAAGAGCCCATTCCCCTCGATGGCCAGGTCGCCGCGGCGCGAAGTGGTCTCGAGGTTGCCCTGGTTGAAGTTGGAGTCGATGGACC
The DNA here is from genome assembly GCA_029547025.1 of Armatimonadota bacterium. Lineage (GTDB taxonomy): Bacteria > Armatimonadota > Zipacnadia > UBA1398 > JAKPQA01 > JAKPQA01. Next base: position 35,147 of record JAKPQA010000124.1, on the reverse strand, counting down.
CGGACGACGACCCCAGTCCGACCTGCTGGGCGTTGACACCGCCGATGTTCGTGCCGGGCGCGCTGGCGCCGCGCAAGGTCTGCTGGATGGCTTCCTTGAAGCTGGTCCGCGTGTCTTTGTAGCCAGTCGTGTTGACGTTAGATATGTTGCTTCCTACTACGTCTAGCCAGAGCTGGTGCACCCTCAGGCCTGAGGTGCCTGAGAACAGGGAACGGAGCACTGGCGATCGACCTCCTTGTCGGCCATGGTGCGCGGAGGCTGGCCCCGAGGACGCCCCGGCCCATGGACCGTGGCGACCCGGCGCGCTTCCGCCACGCGGGTCCCGGCCGCCGCAGTCGGTTGGCGGCCGTCGGGCGTCCTCGAAGAGGTCCGGCCCGTTCGCTTGTCGGGCTCCGTGTTCGCCTACACGATGACGGCGCTGTCGATGTTCGTGAAGACGTTCCCCTTGCGACTGGGACCGTCCACCGCCGTGATCACCGTGCGGTTCGTGACGCTCACCACGAGAGCCAGGTCATCCATCACCAGGAGCGAGTCCCGGGCACCCTTGCCGGCGGCCCGATCAATCGCATCTTGGATACGAGCGAGATCGGAGTCGCTCAGCACGATCTGACGGGCGGCCAGCCGCGACTGCGCGTGCGCCGAGAACCGCACATCGGGCGCGGCCCGCTGGATCTGCTCCTGCAGAGTCTGTCGAAAGGACTTGGCAGCCTCGTCGGGCCGGGCTTCAGGAGTCGCCTCGGACGTGACCCGCTCCCGCTGGGGGGGGCGGATCCGAATCTCGCTCGGCAGATTGATCCTGATGTCGTCAGCCATCGGCCTCACCTGGGCGCCGCGCTCGGGCTAGTACACCCGAGTCACGGATGAGATGTCCACCTTCTGCCCGTCCACCATCAGACTGGGTGGCGACGTCGACAAGCTCACCTCGGAGACCGTGCCGGTCACCGTGGTGGTCTTGCCGGTGGAGGAGTCGACCACTTGGGCCTCCACGGTACGCCCCAAGAGCGCCGCCGCCTGGGCGACGATCTGGTAGGACAGAAGAGTACTTTGGGTTTCGGTCAGGGCGCGCATTTCCTCAAGGCTACTGAACTGGGCGAGCTGGGACAGGAACTCGGTGTCGTCCTTGGGTTCCATCGGGTCCTGGTTCTTCAGCTCGGCGATCAGCAGGGCGAAGAAGTCATCGCGCCCGAGTGACTGGGTCGGCGTGGTACCCGACGTGCTCACTTTCTGGGTGGAACCAAGCACGCCGGCCACGGCATCGCTGACATAGGCCACGTATCGTCACATCCTCTCGCGAGCCCCTCACACCAGAACACTGAGGCTGGTCGCCCCCGCCGCGGCGCTGGCCACAGCCAGCAGCCCGACGGCTGGAGCGACGGCCTCCAGCGCCGAGGAGGCGCGAGGCTCGAAACTCCGGTACACCTCGGAATAGAACGAACGGTCTCTCTGCGGCAGGAACCGCGAGGCACCGTCGCCCCCCACCGAGACCTGGATGCTATCGACCACCAACCCCGAGTCGGACAGCGAACGCCGCAACGCCGCCACGTCCGTCTCGAGTGCCGCGCGCACCGCGGGACTCTCGGTGACGATGCGGGCCCGGACGATCCCGTCCGAGACCGACACGGCCACCCGCATCTCACCCAGGTGCTCGGGCTTGAGGCGGAGGCTTACCTCACCGCCCCGCCGGCTCAGGCGCATCCGGCTGACGGCATCGTGAATCTGTTGCAGCAGTTCTACCCGATCGACGCCCGCCGCGGAGGCGCCCGGTTCGACTCGGGCCTCGCTGCCGGACGCGATGGTCGACCGCGGCGTCCCCACCTGCATGGCCCCCGCGGGTTGCACGGGGAGCGTGGCGTCGGCTCGGGTCCCACTGACCGTCTCGGCCGAAGCGGGGGCTGCCGTCGCCTGGACTCCGGCGCCTCGCCCACTCGCCACCGTGCCCGCGACACGGACCGAGGCCTGGGCCTTCGGCCGGCCGGAAACGGCAGCGCGAACCACTCGAGCCACCACCGCGCTGGGATCCTCGGCTGCCACCGGTGCAGGAACCGGGCCCACCGGCGCTCCGGTAACGAACTCCACCGTGCCGACCCGGATCACCGGCGGCACATCGGAAGCCCGCACGGTTGCCGGGGGTGCGAGCGATGGTTCTTGCCGTGCCACCCACCCCGAGGCCGTAGCCCCGGCCGTGACGGGCACGGGATCGGTCTTGCTGGCCACCACGGCCGCCACCGGCGCCTGGGAGACTGTGCCGGCCTCCTCTCCCTCGCTCGACCACGCCGGATTCGCTCCGGCGGAAGGCACGATCCCGGCCGCCGGTCGCACGGCCGAGACCGTTGGCTCGGCCCAGACGGAAACACCGTGGGCGCTGGTCGGCGGCAGATCGGCTTCGGCCACCACCACCTCCGCCGGCACCGCACGAACCACACCTGTGGGTCGCGGCGAGTCGACTGCCGGCGCCGTTCCATCCAGCGTCGCGCCGGTCGCGAACTGGGTGCGCAGGGCGCTCAGCCACTGGGTCGGCGACACGGATATCCCGGCCGTGGGAGCCAGCACTTGGCCCACCTGTCGCGCGAGTTCAGATGCCACTCGAGCGACGCGGAACTGCTCGGGAAGCGCCTGAGTCGGCACACGGGCAGCGCCGCCGCCCTGTAGCGCTTGCGGCGCGTCCGATGCCTCGACGGTCCTCTCGAGCGCACCCAGGAGAGCCTGCACCGCGGCATCCACCGACGACAACGCCGGCAGGCGGCCGCCGACCGGCACGCTCGCGGAGCCGGTCGTTGCCTGCATGGCATCACTCGCCTCGCGCGTGACGGCCGCGACTGCGGGACCCAAACCACCATCATCCGGCGCCACGCCCGCCGCCCGCACGGTGGACCCTTCGTTCGGCTCAGACCGGGCTACCGCAGGCGCGACCCGGGTGGGCTCCGCGTTCGGCACCCACCGATCGGCACGAGTCCCCCCGAACGGACTCGCGCCACGCCGCGGCAGCTCGGGGACCGCAACGACGACGGTCTCCGGCCGCTCGCCGATCGTGACCGTCGCCGCGCTGGCCTCGTCGAAGACTCGCGTCCTGGCCTCGACCGGCGTGACGTCCACCACCGCCTGCGCTGCGGAGACCGACGACTGGCCTTGCGTTCCTGAGCCCTCATCACCCCTGGCCATACTGGCCAGGGCGCGGAGAGACTCGGGCAGCACAACACCAGCCTCCTCGAGCTGCTTCAGCACCCGATCGACGGCCTTGGGCAACGGCGGTGGGTTCGATCCGGCCGTCTCCCCAGCCGGGGGTTCGGCCTCCACCGAGGCGATGCGAGCCACCACACTGGCCAGCCACATGCCGGCCAGTGCGTCGAGCTGCGTCAGACGATGCCGTAGGGCTTCGGGCAGAGCGGCCCACGTCACGGAAGCGGGCTGTCCCCGCTCGGTGGGTGACGTGGTGTCCGCCGAACCCAAGCCCAGGGCCGAGGCCAGCCACGCCAGTGCCTCCCGGGCACTTCCGGACGGAGCAGTCACCTCCGTCGCGTCCCCGGCACCGAGCGCACCCGCCCCGGCTAGCGCCGCCTGGAGCACATCGGCGAAGCCGGCAGCGCCTTCCGCAATCCCTGGAACCGTGCCCTCCGAGGTCGATAGTCCCAGGAGGGCACTTATTACATCCATAACCTGCAAGATGATCTCACCTCCCTTCCTCTGGGGCAGAGCCCCGTTGTCGTGCCCGACAGACCTATGCCTGCCGGCGGAGCGGCGGGCGCGAGGGCACCTCGCCACCGACCGCAACCTGGTCCGACCCGTCTCCACGGGCCAGAACGCTCTGCCAGCGAGCATGCTCGCCGGCAGGTACTGCCTAGAGCGGGGCGAACGGCTCTCCGAGGGCCGTCAGGACCCGCACCCGCTTCTCGACCGGCATCTGCTCGAGGATCTTGGCCGCCTGCTTCTCCTCCAGGGCCTGCAGGATCTGCAGCTGCTGGTCCTCAGGCATCGCCGCCAGGGCCTCGGCGGCCTTCTGCGGCGAGAGGGCCGCGAAGATGGCCGCCTGTTTCTGTTGCTGCCTACGCTCGGCTCTCTTGCGCTCGTCTTCCTGTGCTTTGAGCGCCGCCGCCGGCGCCGATGATCCGGCCGGCGCCGGCTGGGCCCCGGCACGGGCGAGTCCGCCGAGCTCCACAGCGCCCGTCTCGGCCGGCTCGGGGCCCGCCGTCTCGCCCGGCGGCTTTCCCGCCGCCTCCTCGGCCGCTCGAGCCTTCTCGACCTCGGTGGCCGCTGCCGCGGGCTTTCGCTTGGGCCGGGCCCGAAGATGCGGCACTCGCGGTAGGTCGATGATCCAGAGCGTGTGGAGGACGAAGCAGACCATGGCGGTCAGCAGGAGCGCGAGGACAAGGCGCGGGAGGCAGCAGCCCCGCCGCGGCTTGCCGGAATCCGCCTGCGCGGCATCAGGCGACCCTCCTCGGGCACCCGGGGCCGGCTTGCCTGCCTGTCCCTTGGCGCGTGCCACGGCTTAGCCCCCCGGCTCCAGACGCCGTGCTTCATCGAGCACGCGTCTCACATAGGCCTGGGTCTCTGGGTAGGGGGGAACGCCCCCATACTGCTCGACCGCGGCCGGTCCGGCGTTATAGGCCGCCAGCGCACGCGGCAGGTCGCCGAAGCGGTCGAGCATCTGGCGCAAGTAGCGCGTGCCGCCCTGAATGCTCTCGTCGGGGTCGAATGGGTCCCGCACACCCAACGACCGGGCGGTGGCGGGCATGAGCTGCATGAGGCCGGCGGCGCCGGCGGGCGATAGGCTGTGCGGCGCTCCGCCGGACTCGACTCGCATGACCGCCTCAACCAGCGTGGGATCGACCCCGCACTGGGCGGCATGCTTGCCGATGAGCCCACGCCACTGGGCAGTTCCAGCTCCCAATGACTCGACCGTGGCTTCGTCGACCGCCGCCTCATCCTGAAGGGCCATCTGACGCTGCAGAGCCTCGGCGAAGGGGGACACTCCCGCCATGTCGCCCAGGACGCGCGCGGGGTGGAGCTGGTCGAGCCGCTCCCGCAACGCGCTCAGGCTCTGCTCGATGGCGCGCAGACCGTCCAGTGGTCTGTCCATCAGAAGGTCCCCTCCCGTGGCGCGGGATCTGCGGGGGAGTTCCGCGCACGGAAGAAGCCCTGCACGCCCACCTCATCGAGACGGATCTGCTCCCGCCGCAGATGCTCGGCCACCCACGCGTCATAGGCCCTGTCACGCAGCCGCTCCATCACCCGCCGGTCGGTCGCGGCCTGGATGAGCTCGGCCCGCTTGGCCTCGATGCGGGCCATGTGCAGCCGAATCTCGGCGTCGGCGGCGTGGATCAGCTGATCCAGACGCCGGATATGGGCGCGCTGCAGCTGCTGCTCGACCAGGTCGGGTTCGCCTTGCTGGGCGGCACGGAGAGCGTCTTGGGCCTGCTCCACACGTCGCTCGAGCGACGCACGCTCCTGCCGCCAGCGCTCGAGAGCCGTCTCGAGGCTGGCCAGCTCGGTCTGAACCCGCCGCTCGACCACCTGGCGGACGTCCAGCACCCGCTGAAGCGCGAACCGGAAGGCGCGGGTGGCCATCTCAGCTCACGCCCTCTTGGCCGAACATGGACTCGAGTGCCAGGCGGGCCTCTTCATAGCCGGTGCGCTCCAGCATGTCCTGCTTCAGGAAATCGTTCGCGCCCTGGACCATGACCTGAGCGTAGTCAATCCTTGGGTTGGAGCCCGGGACATAGGCGCCGATGTTGATCAGGTCCTCGGCCTCCTGATAGGTGGCGAGTACATCGCGAAGGCGGTCCGCGGCCCGCCGATGCGATGGGGACACGATGTCGGGCATGGCCCGAGAGACCGACTGCAGCACATCGATGGCCGGATAGTGCGGACGCTGAGCCAGGCGGCGGGACAGAACAATGTGGCCGTCCAGAATGCTGCGCGCCTGGTCGGCAATCGGCTCGTTCATGTCATCGCCCTCGACCAGGACCGTATAGAGGGCGGTGATGGTGCCGCGGCTCGAGCAGCCCGAGCGCTCGAGCAGTCTCGGCAGCATGGCGAAGACCGATGGTGTGTAGCCCCGGGTGGCCGGTGGCTCGCCGATGGCCAAGCCCACCTCACGCTGGGCCATGGCCACCCGCGTGATCGAGTCCATCATGAGAAGCACATGCTGGCCCTGATCGCGGAAGTACTCGGCCACCGCCGTGGCGACGAACGCCGCCTTGAGGCGGACGAGCGCCGGGGAGTCGGACGTGGCACAGATCACCACCGACCGGGCCAGGCCCTGGGGTCCGAGATCCCGCTCGACGAACTCCCGGACCTCGCGTCCGCGCTCGCCCACAAGCCCGACCACGCTCACCGCGGCCTCGGTATTGCGGGCGATCATGCCCAGAAGCGTGCTCTTGCCGACGCCGCTGCCGGCGAAGATGCCCACACGCTGCCCCCGGCCGATGGTGAGCGGGCCGTCGATGGCTCGGACCCCCATCTCGAGGGGTTCGGTGATCCGAGAGCGAAGGAGCGGCGATGGAGGCCGGGCATTGACCGGGTACTCGGTCTCGATCTCGAAGTCGCCCCCCCCGTCGATGGGCCGTCCGAGGCCATCCAGCACTCGGCCCAGCATTCCCGGACCCACCGGCACGCGCAGGCAACGGCCGGTTGCCCGGACCTCGCTGCCAGGCTCGATGCCCTCCATGTCGTCCAGCGGCATCAGCAGCACGAACTGATCACGGAACCCCACGGCCTCGGCGACGATCGGGGGACCGTCCCGCCGCGCGAGCTCACAGATCTCGCCGATCCGACAGGCGGGGCCGTGGGACTCGATGGTGAGTCCGACGACTCGGGTCGTGCGGCCGTTCAGCCGCTTCGGGTCACACCGCTCGACCGCGCGGAAGTAGGGCGTCAGATCCGGCGGAGGCGCGAGTCGCGATGCCATGGCGCCATCAGGCTGGCTCATCGGCCCCCCGATCCGGTGTGGCTGCCTCAGCCATCGCCTGTTCGATCTCGCGAAGTTGCCCGGACAGCGAGGCGTCGATGGTGCCCATGGGCGTCTCGATGACAGCGCCTCCGTCGACCCGGGGGTCCGGGATGATGTCGATGCCGTCCACACCCTCGAGCACCGTCATAAGCTGGTGGCGGATCGCCTCGGCCCGGCCCAGGTCGCCGGGGCTCACGCGGATGCGGAGCTCGCGAGTCTCGCGGAGCCGCGCCAGCGACTGGGCCACCATGTTGGGCAAGGCTTCCTCGGCATAGTGAAGCTCGGCCTCGAGCACTCGCCGGGCAATGGCCAACACCAGGGAGACCACCTCGGGCTCGACCTCGGCCAGGGTACGGGCGTACTCCTCGGTAGCCCGGTCGCGGAGGGCCTCAAGCGAGTCCCTAAGGTCAGCGAGGATGGCCGTCCACTGATCGCGCGCCTGCTCCTCGCCGGCCGCCCGGCCCTGGTGTTCGGCCTCCACGCGAAGTGCGTCGGCCTCGCGAATGGCCTGCGCCCGGATCTCCTCGGCCTGGCGCCGAGCTTGGGCCAGCAACGCGTCCGACTCGCGCCTCGCCGCGGCGCGGATCTCGGCGGCCTCAGTTTCAGCCTCGGCCACGATGGCGCGGCAGACGTCCGGCTGGCCTGCGAGCGACCCCCCGTCCGCCTCGACCGACCCGTCCACGCCGAGGGGCTCTCCAGCCTGGGCCGCCGGTGCGTCGCACTCCGGCGAGCGCCGGCCCTGGGTGCCGCTGGGGGCCGGGACCGTCACCTCGCCGCCGACGCGGAGCCACTCGGCCTTGATGACATCAGACAATGACCTCGTCCTCCCCGCCACGGGAGATGACGATCTCACCTGTATCCTCGAGCCGGCGGATCACATTGACAATGCGCTGCTGGGCCTCCTCAACCTGGCGCACGCGAACGGGCCCCATGTACTCCATGTCCTCGCGCAACCGCTCGCCGGCGCGAGCCGACACGTTGCGGAAGACGCACTCCTGCACCTCGGCGCTCGAGCCCTTGAGGGCCAGGGCCAAGTCCGCCGAATCGATCTCCATGACGATCTGCTGGATGGTCCGGTCATCGAGATTGACAATATCCTCAAACACAAACATCCGGTTCTTGACTTCCTCGGCAAGCTCGGGCGCTTGCTCGCTGAGGCGCTCGAAAATGCTGCGCTCCGTGGTGCGGTCGACCCGGGCCAGGATGTCCACCAGGGCCTGCACGCCGCCGGCCAGGGCATAGTCTTCCTGGAGCAGGCTGGACATCTTGCGTTCGAGGACAGTCTCGACCTTGCGGACGACATCCGGGGGGGTCCGTCCGAGGGTCGCCACCCGCCGGGCCACATCGGCCTGAATGTCGGCCGGGAGCTCGGCCAGCACGGCAGCCGACTGCTCTGCCTTGAGGTGAGCGAGGATCAGCGCGATCGTCTGCGGGTGCTCGTCCTGGATGAAGGACAGCACTTGCGCGGGATCGGCCGAGCGCGCGAACTCGAAGGGGTTCACCTTGAGCAGTGCCGTGAGGCGATCGATGACCTCCATGGCCTTGTCCTCGCCCAAGGCCTGGGCGAGCAACTGATGCGCGTACTCGGCGCCCCCCACGGTGATGGCCTGTTGCGCCTCGACCACGTGGCGGAACTCCTCGAGCACGTGGTCGCGGACCTCGGGCGAAATGGTGCCGAGGTTCACCATCTCGAAGGTGAGCTGCTCGATCTCCTCTTCGGAGAGGTACCCGAGAACTTTGGCGGCCAAGTCACGGCCCAGGCACACCACGAGCACAGCCGCCTTCTGCGGCGGAGTGAGGTCCGCGGGCGATATGTCCGCCTTGCGCATTCGCTCAGCCCTCCATCCAGCGGCCTACACCGCACCAGGGCATGCACACGCTGCCGGGTCGCGTCATCGGCCTCACTCCTGGGTCAGCCATGTCCGTAGCAGGTTGGCGAACCCCTCAGGGTCTTGCCGGGCTTCTGCGGTGATGACCTCAAAGTTGTCCTGAGTGCGCTGGTTCCTGCGCTCCTGAGCCAGTTCTTCCTCGGTCGGCAGGTGCTCGGCGATCAGCTGCTCGAGCGTCGGGCCGACTTCCTCTTCTTCCTCCGCGATCTCCTCGACGGGAACCGGAGGAGGATTACAGGCACGGTGGGTGACGACGACGCTCCCCAGTCCCATCAGGGCCACCAGGACGGGGATCAGCCAGGCGCCCAGAGCCTGGAGCAGGCCCGGGCCGGGAGGCGCCTTGGCGGTGACAGCCGTGAAGGGCACTCGTCGCACGGTGATCTGGTCGCCCCGGTTCGGGTCGAGGCCGGCGACCTGCTGAATCGCCTGCTCGAGCCCCTGGGCCGTGGCCGCGTCGACTTCTCCCTCATCGATGAGAACACCGACGGTGATGCGGGTCACAACCGGCGGCGACTGCTCGCGATGGGTGCGCTTCTCATCGTGCACATACTCGTTGTGCGCCTTGGAGATGGTGTAGTCCGCACTCCCGGCTCCCGTCTCCGGGTACGTGGGACCGGCCGTGGCCGGCGGCGTGGCGGCGGCGCCCGCCGCCCCAGGGGCCGGCGCCAGCGGGCTCTCGGGCGTCGCCGGGGGCACATTGCGCGCTACACCCGGCTCGTACCCGCGTGGCCAGAGGCCCTTGTACGTCTGGTCCTCGGTACTCCGCGTCTTCTCGTACGGTTTACCCGAGTCTTCATCGTTCGAGTAGTTCACGTCGTCCTGGGTCTGCTTGTCCCAACTCAGCTCGATGTTCACCTTGGCCGTGGAACGGCCGCGGCCCAGGGCCAGGTCCAGTGCCTCCTGGATCTTCTTCTCGAGCTCAGCCACGCGATCCCGGCGGTGCTGTTCGCGCTCGGCGGCTTCCGAGGTCCTGAACGCGCCCTCCTCGGCCGAGGTCGCCCGATAGGTGTTCCCCCGGGTGTCCGTGATGGCGATGTTCTTCGGATCCAGCCCCTCGACGGCGTGGGAGACCAATAGGGCCAAGGCGTCCACCTTCGACTGGGGCAAGGTGGCGCCCACATAGCCGACCTGCACCGCAGCCGTGGGCGGTTCCTGTTCCTCCTTGAACAGCTTGTCCTCAGGGAACACCACTGCGACCTTGGCATCGGTGATCCCGCGGATGCCGCGGATCATGCGCACGATCTCGCCCTGAGCCGCCCGCTGACGCTTCACGCGAAACTGCTGGTCCGTCTGACCCAGGTCCTGGCCGTCGAACAGCTCCCAGCCCTTAACCTGGCCCACGGGCAGACCCGCCTCAGCCAGCTGGGCCCGCAGCGAGTAGACCCGGTCCCTCGGCACGAGCACCAGGTTGCCCTGAATCTGATACGGAGTGCGCGTGGCCTCGAGCTGTGTGACGATCTGGTTCATATCCTCTTGCTCGAGGTCGGCGTACAGTGGAGCCATGGCCGGCTTGCGCAGGAAGCTGGCCAGCACGATGCAGCCCAGGATGAGCGCAACAGAGCCCAGGATGGCTGTGCGCTGCTGGGTCGTGCGCTCGGACCAGAAGGCCCTCAGGCGCTCGGTCAGTGACTGAGGCCGGTCTTCCACCACGATCGCCCCCAGGCGTCCACCTCGCCCACGCGGCAGCCACCTAACGGGCAGCCAGGTGCGCGCGTTGGGCGGGGTCGTGTGCTAAGGCTTGGCACGAGACCATTCCTCATGGCAAACCCAAGTCCTCTCTGGGCCACGAACCGCGACCCCCGCCCGGCGGTCCCCCTCGCTCAACACTCGGCTCGCTGACGCGGAATGTCCGACGGCGCCACGCCGCCGCCACCGTCCGCACAGGGCAGCGCCGTCGCTCCGCTCCACGATGCTAGATCTGCGTGCGCATGATCTCCTGGTAGGCCTCGACGGCTCTGTTGCGGACTTGTTGAGCCAGCGAGAGCATGATGCCGGCCTCCTCGGTGGCGATGATGACGTCGTGAAGGTTCTCCGCCTCACCGGTGACGAGTTTCGTCGCCTGTTCGTCGGCCTCGTTCTGCGCATCGTCGACGGCCTGAACGGCATCGCGCAGCATCTGTCCAAAGGTCCGGGAGTGCACCGGATCTGCCGGGCCTTGGGCGGCGGACGGTGTGGCGTTCGCCACGGGCTGCAGGGGCGTGATGTTCATCCGGGTCCCTCACTCTCGCAGGGCCAGAGCCCAGACCACCCGGCTAGGCCCCAATCTCCAGGGCCCGCGTTGCCATCTCCTTGGCCGAGGAGATGGCGCTCACATTGGCCTCATAGGCGCGAGTGGCCGAGATCAGGTCCACCATCTCGCGCACGACGTGGATGTTGGGCAGGTCGACGTACCCCTCGGCGTCCGCATCGGGGTGCCCGGGGTCGTACACTCGCCGCAAGGGAGACAGGTCCTCCTCGATCCCCACCACCCGCACTCCCTGCCCGGCCTTCGGCTCACCACCGCCCATGGGCACGGGCAGCCACGAATCCGCCCCCGACTCCCGGGCCTGAAACAGCACCAATCGGCGCCGGAACGGGCCACCACTGCTGGTTCGAGTCGTGCTGGCATTGGCGATGTTGTCGGCGATGACATCCATGCGCAACCGCTGAGCCGTGAGCCCCGACGCGCTGGCGGTCACGCCCGCCATGATGCCCATGGTGATCCCTCCTACTCCCCGGCCACCCGCCGCCACATGGCCAGACGGCGGCGCAGCACTGCGGCTTGGGCGTTGTAACGCCCCGTGTTCTGGCTCAGCTTCACGGTCTCCCAGTCGATGTCCACCGTGTTGCCGTCGATCCGGAACCGCGTCGCAGGCACACGGTACACCACGGGACCCGCCTCGGCCAGCTCGGCAGCGCCCGCGCCGCCGCTGCTCAGAGCGGCGCGCAACTGCTCCTCGAACGACACATCCGAGGCCTTGAAGTAGGGCGTGTCGACATTGGCGATGTTGTTGGCGATGACCTGATGCCTGAGAGCCGCCACATCCATACCGAGCTTCAGCACACGGTTCGGCACATCATCGAAGAGCCAACCCACCGGCGTCACCCCCGATCCCATGCACACCCGTCGGCAACGGAGCCCGACAGGAACTGCGCGGCCAGTGCGCCAGGGGAGGGATGCGGGCGATCGAGGAGCCCAGAGGGCATCGCTGGCAGCAGACGCCAGCATCAGCGCGAGGAGAGCGTGTATTCCGGAGGCACCGCATCAGTCAGTCAGCGGTGCGGGTGGCCTCTGCCTAGCAGTCCGGCGCACAACCCACGCTCTGTCCTGGACTCCGTATCGCTCCCGACTCCACTCCCCTTCGTGCGACTCTCGCACGATTCCCCACCAGATTATGGCCTTCCTCTGGCCCGCGCTGCAAAAGTTGGGTAAACGCTGCCGCGTCAGGCACCGAGGGCCACGAGAGCTTCGAGGTGAGGCACGTAGACGGTCTCTGTACCGCGGGCGAACACGCCCCGTACGCAGCCGCGCATCTGCGCCAGCTCGGGAGGAGGAGGCTCGATGGCCGAAGGGCGCACCCGAGTCACCTCGTGCACCCTCGACACGGCCACACCGAGGCGAGCCGACCGCCAGTCGACCACGACAACGTGGTCGCATGCCGAGCCAGAAGCCTCGAGGCCCAACGCTCCGGAGAGATCGACGACGGGGATTTGCGCGTCGCGGAACCTCATCCGGCCCACGACAAAGGGGTGTGTGCGAGCTGGCCGCGACTCGTCGCTGAAACACTCGACATCCGCCCGGACCACCTCCACCACACTGCTCACGGGAAGCGCGAACACTCGGCTGTCCACCGAGAACAGCACGAAGGGCACTTCCGGCGTCGTCGCCAGGGTGGTCTGGCGGCGTGGAGGGGCAGTCGTGACCGAGCGTGGCGCCGCGCTCGCGCGGGCGTCGCCAGACCCAGGAGCCTTGCGGGCTGCGCGCTGACGGTCCAGGAACTCGCGGAGGCGTTCCACCTGAGCGGCCCGAGGGGCCGAAGGATCTGGCGGTGGCTGCAATGGCGCGGGACGGTCAGCCAGCCGCGTGAAAGCCTCGAGTACCGCGCGAGTCGCCCGGGCGGCCCAGGCTTGTCGGCCGGGATTGTGGTCGGGATGGTACTTCAGAAGCAGGCGGCGCCGGGCCTCGCGAAGCTCGTCAATCGTGGCCCGGGGCCCCACCCCCAGCACTCGCCGCGCCTCGTCCTCGGTCATCATCGTCCCCGATCGATCCCTGGCTGGACTAAGCCTGCCGTGCTTCCTCCAGAGCGATGTTGATCTCGATCGTCCCGCAGCCCGTGATCACGGGCACGACGAGCGCGGCCTCGACCGTCAGGATGATGATCTCGGGGCCCTGGATCACGGCAGGAGGGGCCAGATCGGCGATGTAGCCCGCCTGGGCGAGCTGGGAGGCCGCATTGCCCGTGATCATGTTGCCCAGCTCGGCCAGAGCGCTGATGGCCAGCTCGTCCAGCTCGGGCACCTCCTGGCCAATCATGGCTCCGGAGAGCCGTCTGGCCGTCTCCTGACTCATGCCGTACAAGACCTGGCCATGAACAGCCCCCACGACACCGATGACGATGGTGACGGGCTGCGACTTGAAGAGCTTGGTGCGCGCGGCCAGCTCGCCCCGCTTGGGTGAGTCGCCGATGACCATCTGGAGAACCGAGAAAGCAGACCCGACAAATGGGTTCACAAAGTCGACTTTCACGCCGCAGTTCCTTCCGTCGACGCGCCTCTGAGGGCCACCAAGAACCTGTCGCCGGCGTTCTAGGCACCGACAACCTTCGCGATGCCCTCGATGACGCGCTCGGGCTGGAAAGGCTTCACAATGAAGTCCTTGGCACCGGCTTGGATGGCTTCCATAACCATGTTCTTCTGCCCCATGGCAGTGCACATCACAATGCGGGCCTCGGGATGCTCGGCGATGATGGCCTTGACTGCGGAGATGCCGTCCATCTTGGGCATGGTGATGTCCATGGTGACGACGTCGGGCTTGGTCTCCGCGTAGCGGGCCACGGCCTCTTCCCCATTCTGCGCCTCCGCGACGACCTCGTGCCCCTCTTTGGTGAGGATGTTCTTGAGGGTCACCCTCATGAACATCGCATCGTCCACGATCATGACACGTGCCACGTCCGTTCCCCCTTACTGCGTACCCCGTCGATGCCGTTCGCTCGGCCCTGATACCCCCGCGCCCCGGGCGGGCAAGCCCGTGCCTTGGTTCAGACTGGCGGCCCCGCGGCTACCCGGTTGCCCATCGGGGCGGACATAGAAGAATGGCATGGTCGTCTGGAACCCGATTTCCCGCGCATCCGGGATCCGCTCGGTCCCGCCTACGAACAGGGCCCCGCCAGGCACCAAAGCCTCGTAGAACCTACGGTAGAGCACGGACTTCGCGTCGTCATTGAAGTAGATGACCACATTGCGGCACAGAATCAGATGAAACCCGGACTCGAATCGATCCTGCAGCAGATCATGGCGCCGGAACTGCACCCGGGAGCGAATGGCGTCACAGACCTGCCATGTCGAGCCCTCCCGCGTGAAGTAGCGGCTCATGAGTGCTGGCGCTACGTTCCGCACATCCTGGTCGCAGTACTGCCCCTTCCGCGCGCGCTCAAGCACGGCCGCATCAATGTCGGTGGCCAGGTACCGGTGCGTCCCCCTGGGATCCAGCTGATCCATCAGCATGACCACCGAGTAGATCTCGGCCCCGATCGAGCACCCTGCGCTCCAGATGCTGAGCCGTCCGAAACGCCTCAGCATGGGCGCGAGGAAGTGGTCGCGCAACTGCTCAAACTTCTCGGGGTTGCGGAACAGTTCGGAGACGTTGATCGTGAACTTGTCGACGAAGTAGGCCAGGGCGTCGGGGTCGGTCTCGAGGACTCGCGCGTACTCGGCGAACGTGCGGGCCCCCGCCCGGCCCATCATGTTCCCCAGCCGGCGCTGCAGCTGATTGGGCTTATAATAACCAATCTCGATTCCGGTCAAGCGGCGGATCGTTCGCGCCAGAACCTCGATGTCCTGATCCACGCACCCGATCCTCCTCTGGCCCAGAGCATTCCTTACAGTCGCGCGGCAATCCGGCTGATCGCTGCGGCAATCTGGGGCAGGGGAAGCACCTCGTCGGCGACCCCCGCCTCGACCACCGCGCGCGGCATCCCGTAGACCACGCATGTCTCCTCGTGTTCGGCAACCACGCGTCCGCCCGCTTGCCGGACCTGGACGCAACCGTCGCGTCCGTCTCGCCCCATCCCGGTCATCACAACGGCCAACATCCGGCGCTCGAACAGCCGCACCGCCGAGTCGAGCATGACGTCCACTGCAGGCCGCACACCCCAGAGCGGCGGGTCTTGCGTGAGCTCAATCCGCCGATCAGCCGTCACCCGCATGTGATAGTCGCCCGGCGCCAGAAGGGCAACCCCCGTGGTGACGGTGTCCCCCGGCTGGGCCTCGCGCACTTCGATCTGCGAATCCGCATTGAGCCGGTCGGCCAGCGACTTGGTGAACTTGGGTGGCATGTGCTGCACGATCAGAACGCCTGCCGGCAGATCCGCCGGCAGGAACGGAACGACGGCCTGCAGTGCCCGCGGACCTCCGGTGGATGTCCCGATCGCCACCAGCCGGTCGGCCGGACCGGCCGTTGGAGCCCGGCGCGGCGCCTCGGGACTCACCGGAGCCGCCGCCGGCATGGCCGGGACCGGCAGCACGGACGGCGCCAGTCTCCGCACATCGACGGTCGCGGCAGCGCGCACCTTGCTGACCAGCTCGTCGCGCACCTTGGCGATGTCGAGCGAGATCGCGCCTGAAGGCTTGTGCACGAAGTCCGCCGCCCCGTAACGCAGGGCGCGCATGGTGATGTCGCCGCCGTCGGCCGTCAGGCTGCTCAGCATCACCACCGGAGTCGCACACTTGGCCATGATGGTCCGAAGAGCCGTGAGCCCGTCCATGACGGGCATCTCGATGTCCAGGGTGACCACATCGGGGCGCAGGGACTGGGTGAGCGCGACGCCCTCCTCGCCATTACGGGCGGAGCCGACGACCTCAACATCGGGCTCAGCCCCCAGCAGCTCGGCGATCATCTTCCGCATGAACGCCGAGTCATCGACAACGAGAACGCGCGTCCGCCGGGTCACGCGGCACCGCCCCCACCGGCGGCCCCGCCATCCTCGCCCAGGAACGTATCGATGTCAGTCAGGGCGTCTGGCATCTGCGAAATCAGTTCCTCCACATCGGCGCCCGAAAGCCCCAGCGTCTCCATGGCGCCCGAATCGACGGCGTAGTTGAGGCCATCGCTCCCGAGCCCCATCCCGAGCGACAGCGCGATC
This sequence comes from Armatimonadota bacterium, assembly GCA_029547025.1. GTDB lineage: Bacteria > Armatimonadota > Zipacnadia > UBA1398 > JAKPQA01 > JAKPQA01. The sequence goes on along the minus strand of JAKPQA010000124.1, from coordinate 18,972 downwards.
ACATCCGCCACATGCACCACGTGGAACAGGCGGGGCTCGGACCATGGCGGCGGCTCGTGGTGTAGTCGGATGGCCTCACACAAGTCTGCGGGGAGGGCCCAGGTCTCGGCGGCCATGGCGCCGAGTTGAGCGTGGTCATAGCCGAGGATGGCACGCTCGGCCGCCATGAAGGGCTCGCGGTTCTCCTCGACCCGCTGGATGATCTGGCTGAACTGCTCACGGACATAGGTGTCGAGGACCAGCTTGCCCATGTCATGCAGCACACCGGCCACAAAGGCCTCCTCGGTGAGGCGGCGCAGCCGCTGGCGCTGGCACACAAGGCGAGCCGCCACGCCGGCACCCATGGAGTGGCGCCACAGCGCGCCTTTGTCGAGCGAGTACCCGCTCACGGCACGGTTGAGGAGCCCGAAGGCAGTTCCGGCGAGGACCAGGCTGCGCAGGGTGCTGAACCCAAGCAGGACTACCGCGTCGGTCAGTGTGGCCACACGACGCGGGAAGCCGAAGAGCGCCGAGTTCGCCAGCCGCAGCACCCGGGCGGTCAGCCCCTGGTCCGTGCCCAGTATCTGAGCGACGTCGGCCACCGAGCTGTCTGGATCGCGCGTGGCTCGCAGCACCTGGGTCACCACAAGCGGCATCGCAGGCAGGTCACGGACGCGCTGCACGATCTCGTCTGGAGTTGGGCTCGTAGTACCCATCCTCTGCACGGTCGGGCCGCCTCTACTTGTCTCGGTGGTATGTGATGTATGAGTCGGGGGTGCGTTCCTTCGCCGCCGTCTCCTCGTGCTTCGGTTCGACGGACCTCCCCGCCTCAGCGCTCCGGGCCTTCCGAAACTCATTCGCCAGTTTTTCTGCGCACGGCCCGCAGCGACTCCCTGACTTGATGGGCTTGCCGCAGATCTCGCAGTTGAGCGTCACGTCCATCGGAAAACTCACCGTGTCCAGGCGGCCACTTCTCAAGAAGTACAGTATCTGGCCGACCGAGACTCCCGTCGCTTCGCTGATCTCCTGCGTGCCACTCTTTGGGTTGTCGCGCAGATAGCGCGTGATACGGGCGAACTCCTCATCCTGTAGCTTGAGGCAGTCCACACAGAACGGCTCGCGAACCATGCGGAACGGTCGCCCGCACTGTTTGCAGCTCCGTAGTCTGGCGCCCTGCATGCTGACCAACCCCCTTCCACCAACATCCCCGTGACCTTGACGCACGCGGCGTCTGCGGCCCACCGCCGCCCGGCGACTACCCGAGCCGGTACAGATCCACGGGCTCGCCACCCACGACGCGCACGCGAACCAGCCCCGAAGCGACATCCAGTGTCACCGTCCGCCCCACGGTGCCGCCGCAGTCCTGAGCCAGCAGAGGGATCCCCGCCGTCTTGAGTGCCGCGACAACCGCCTCGGCATTGCGGCTGCCGATGGCCAGCGCGGGGCTGCTCGTGGCGAAGGAAAACACCTGGGCGCCGCCCGCGATCGCGGCACGAAGGTCTGCACGCCGAGCCCCCAGCGACTCCACCCGCTGAACCAGAGCTGGCACCGCAGTGTCCGCGAACTTGCCCTCAACCACGCGATCCGTCGCACGGATGACCGCGCTATCGGGCAGCATCACGTGCGCCAGCCCGGCGACACGCGCCCGGGGGTCATACACGCACACCCCGATACAGGACCCCAGACCCAGCGCCGACAGCGAGTCGTCCGCCGTCTTGCTCGCCTTCACCTCGGCCATCCCCACCGGTATCGACAGCCCCACGAGCTCCTCCTACCCCGCCATGCCGAGCGCGCCCAGAATGGCGCCCAGGCTGTCCCGATCCATCAGATAGTAGAATCGGCCCTCCAACTGCCCGCTCTGCTGGACAAAGTGCGTATCGAGTTCCAGCGACAGCTCACCAAGCGCCTCGGCCGTCACCGTGATCTCACTGAGGATCGTCGCGAGCGTGTCCACGGCCACGTTGGGTGGCGAGAGGCCGAAATCCAAGTGCGTGAACTCCGCCAGTGCCGTCACGAATGACCCCGACAGGATATTCCCGACTTCGCCAAGCATCGAGCATCCCATCTCGTCGATCTGCTGTGTCGTGCCCGGTTCGAGCCCCATGAGCCGGTCAGACAAGAAGCGCGCGTCCGCCTCGGAGAACACATAGACGATGACACCGCCCGCATCGCCCTCGACGATGAACAGGACTCCGACCACCATCGCCTCCGCGGCCTCCGGGCTGGCCGCGATTTCCTCTGTCCGGCGGAGCCCCGCAGTGGGCACGGTGATGTCGATCTCCTCACCGAGCAGGTCCGCCAGCGCGGTTGCGGCGTGGCCCGCTCCGATGTTGCCCACCTCACGCAGCGCGTCCAGCTGCAGTTCGGTGATGCCCTCGGCCTCGAATGCCATGAACAGGATCCCCCTCGTTCCGGTTCCCGCGTCGCCGCTCAGCGAGCCAGTGGCCCCCGGCCGCCCAGCGTCCCTCATTCGGGCAGCCTCATACCCGCGTCTCGCCGGGAGCGAGGCACTCAGGCTCAGACCCGAACGTCCACCCTGACCGGGTTCGATGCGCTCTGCGCAATACCGCGCTCAGTACGGCCCGTTGCCACATGGTACTGATGCGTCAATGATGCGGAAGCCCGAAGCCGAGTGCTGCCCGATTCGGAGGGGCTTCGGTAGCAGGTAAGGCTCTCGGCAATGATCGTGCCGTCGTGTGCACGAGCCTCACGCCGCATCCGCCCCAGCGCGCCGACGGCCTCCCCCAAGACCCGGAGATGTGCCTGGGAATCGGGGACACGAACCGAGATCCCCACTCCACGAAGGGTGACCACACTCGCACCCCCTGACTCGGTCCGCTCAGGCTCTTGAGCACGGCCTAGCCAGTGCGGTCCACGATCCGGCCCGCTCCCGTGCCACGCGGTTCGAGGTAGCCTCGCCACGCTCGCCGCGCGCGACGGACTTGCCGGAGCTCCTCAGCCGTGGCGCCCAACCGCTCCTCAAGCGCGCGCGCCAAGTCGGCATCAGCAGACGCCAGCGCACAGCGCAGCTCATCGGTTACCGAAGAGGCGTCTTCGGGGCGCGGCCGGTACTCGGACCCCCATACACGCAACAACTCGGCCCGGGCCTCCATGAACTCCCGAACGCGCTCAAGATCGCCGGCGCACAGGGCCGTGTGTTGGTCGCGCGACAGCCGGATCAGCTCGCGCAAGACGGCGTCCGGCCCGGCCCCAGCAATCCGAGACGCCTCGCTGTCGAGCACGGCCCGACCCCTCCAGACCACGTACGCTGTTCAGGCAAGACTCTGGCGATACCTTCCACAAACCAGACCAGTCACCACGGGAGTTCGCCACAATCGACAGGTTTCCTGGCCCTCCAGTTGCCAGGGAGTGGGCTCCGGGTGGTCCCAGCCGGCGGGATGCCAGAGAGCCGCCATCTCCGACCGCGGCCCGGTTCCCACTGGCCCCCTGGAGCCACGGGTCTCCCGCGAGACCTGACGCCTCGGGCTCGAGCGGGCCCCCCGCAGTCATCTCATACTCCTACCGGGGCGCGAACCTCCGCAGGCGCCGATGGCCCTGGGACGGGCAGCGACCCGGCGGCCTGCGGCTGATTCCCCCTGCGCGGCCCTCCAGAAGCCGTCCAAACTACGAGGGAGTGGCCGCATGCAAGAGGAGGACGGAGGGATCAAGGCGCCACTCCGCCTCCGCCGTTGACAGCGGGTTGGTGCCCTGGCTATAGTGACGTCCACGACCGCGCAGCCCCTGCGGGCGGTGTGTGAGCCCGCTCGTCACGAGAGAACCCGCGCGGCGTCAGGGGCGTCTCGATGCGCGAGCTGCTCAACGGGCGCCGGCACCTGTTGCGTGTCCGGTTCGCCGCCCTTCTCCTGGCGCTCCTCGGAGTCGCGCTGGCGCCACGGTTCAGTGCTCCCGGGCTCGCGGCGGGGTGGGCCCTGGCCGCACTGGGTGGTCAGGGCCTCTTGTGGGCGTTCGAGCGGCTGGTCTCACCCATCGCCCACCGCCGGCTCATGGTGGCACTCGACCTGGCTCTCTTTGCGTCGGCTTCGGCCCTCTCCGGCGCCGATCTGTTCTGGCTTCTGCTGTTCCCCGTGATCCTCGCCGTGTGGTCCCTGGGGCCATGGGACATCACACTGACCGTGGCGGGGGCGGTCGGTCTGCACGCCCTCAGTCTGCCCAGCAGCCTACCGGGCGCCGAGGACCTGACGCGGGCTCTCCTGCGCGCGGCGGCGCTGGCGGTGGCGGGGGCCGGTGTATGGGCGGTGGCACGGTCGGCTCGCGGGGCTCGCCCGCGCTGGTCGGCGGTCCGCGATGCCGCAGCCTCACCGCACGGCCGAGGAACCATCGCGCAGTTGCGCGGCCTGACCGAGACCATCGGGGGGTTGCTGGACGCGCGGCGTAGCCTGCTTTACGTCCTGCACGCCGACGGCAGTCTGACCTTCCATGACCCCCTGATGAGTCTCTCGGATGCCCAGTGCGATGCCGCGGGCTCCCTGGCGGCGAGCGAGCTGCTGCGATCGGCCTCGCGAGCGCATCGGGCCGCCGTGATCCCCGATCCGAGCCGTGACCCGCGGCTGCCGCTGGACTTCGTCCGGGGCTTGCGCCCCAGCGACTTGCTCGTCCTCCCGGTCCAGGGAGCGGGCGATGCCCGGGGCGTCGTGGTCCTGGTGGACAAGAACAGCGGCGACCCGTTCTCGGACGAGGACGCGGGCCTCGGCATGCTCGTGGCCGCCCTGGCGTGCCGGGCCGCCGAAGCGGCCTCCGAAGCCCCCTCCGAATGCCCGCCGGTCACCGATGAGGAGCCGCCAGGACCCGACGGAGCGCTGGCCTTCCTGCCTGACCTGGCCATCCAGCCCATGCTGGTCCTGGGGGCCCAAGGGGTTCTAGTCAGCGCCAACGGCGCCGCGAGATCGCTCATGGGGCTACCCGACGACGCCGTGGGCCGTCCTCTCACCGAGGCCATCCGATCGGATGAGTTAAGGTCGTTTCTCTCCCAGGGCCTCCACGGCACGGAGCGGCAAGTCGGCCACTGGACCGCACCGGACGGCGCTCGGGTCGCCGTCCAGCTCACTCCCCTCCTGGCCGAAGAGGCGCACCTGGGGGCCGTAGTCAGCTTGTCCGTGGACCCCCTGGCCACGGACACTCGGGCGGTTTGCGACCGCGTCCTCTCGGCGGTCTCGCACGAGCTCAGAACGCCGCTCACGGCCATCCGCGCGGCGACGTCGACGCTCCTGAGAGCTCCGACCCTCGACCCCAGTACGCGGGAGCAGCTGCTGCAGGAAAGCCTGGCACAGGCAGACCGGCTGCAGGCCGCCATCGATGAGTTGATCGACGCCGCCGAGCCCGGGAGCACGGGGCCAGATGGCGGGGGGCCGGCGGATACGGACGAGGCGCTCGCGCCACTCTCAGAGGTCGTCCGGCGCGTCGTTGCGGACCAGGAGCGAGCCACGCCGGGCCGCCGAGCCGAAACCTCTCTCGAGGAGAGCGAGGCGGTGGCGGCCGCGCCGGCCGATGAGGTTGAGCGGCTGGTCAGCCGGTTGCTGCGCGACGCGTGGACACGGTCGGAGCCCGGGACGCCCATCCGGGTGGCCACCGCGTCGTCGGGTGACACGCTCACCCTCTCCGTCTCGTTCCGCGCCGACCCCAGGCTGTGCCGGGTGGCCGCCGAGTCCTCCGAACCCTTTGCCGTGGCCGGAGCGGGCCCTCGCCCCGGTGGGGGGCTGGGCCTGGGATTGTTCCTTGCCAAGCAGTCGGCGGAGCGGCTGGGCGGATCTCTCCTGGTCGGGGCGGACGCCGAGCGTGTCGAATGGAATGTGACCCTCCCGCGGCGTGCATCTTGACAAAGAGACTGCCCGGACGTATACCCGGCTCGCTCGGTGGGATGGGTCCGCGGAGGACTTGGGACGCAATGAACCGCCCATCCTGTTGGTGGATTTAGACCGGTTGGGGCAGAACTCCACCGGCGGGCCGGGCGGCGGCGCCTGCACTTGGGGTGCCGGGTCTGCCCTGGGGTGGGTCTTTTGCGCCCGGAGAAGGTGAAAGCCTGTCGCCGCCGGAACAACCTGCCGGAAGGCCAACCTGAGCCTGCCGCACCGCAGCTGGCACGCCGGGGCTGGCCATAGGAGCTGAGGGACGAGGCTCGGATGCGCTGGGACCAACGGTCCACCGGCCTCCGATGTAGCTCGGTGCCCTGGCAACTGACGGCATGTGGCAGAGGAGGTGAATCGAGAGCATGAGGCTGACCCTCGGACTCGCGATTGTGGGCGTAGCCCTTCTGGCGGGTGCGGTGTGTGCCGAGCCGGCCTGGGAGGTGTACCTGAGCAAGACTCAGGACCACCAGGCGATTGACATCAAGGATCCGGTTCCGGTGCGCAACACCGTGTTCGTGGCGATGGATGACGTCGCCGCCGCCGCTGGCGCGACCATCCAGAGTGACGAGGAGCGCAACCGCGTGGTCGTGGTCAAGGGCGATCACACCCGGTCGATCCGCTGCAACTTCACCGACCTGGGCGCCCGCAAGATCAACGGCAACTGGTACTGCGCTCACGACGTCATGGCTGGGCTGCTGTTCGGCAAGTCCTACTTCAGCCGCGGCCAGAGCGAGATCAACATGGTCGTGGACGTGGAGGGTGACTAGTCGAGGCGATTAGTCCGGACTAATCGTCGGGGGATTGCGGGCTCACCTTCGGGTGAGCCCGCAGCCTTTGGTGGGGTAGGAAACTGGCGGCCGAGGACGGCCGCCGGCGCGAAACCCAGTACTCCGTGCCCGCGGGCCTCCTGGCCCGCATCGTAGGCGTCGGCCCCGCAGTGGCGGCCGAGGACGGCCGCCGGCACGAAACCCGTCACGGCGTGAGCACGAACTGGTCGAGCTGTGTACCGCTGGGCGTCTGGACGCTGGCCGTCAGCCTCGTCCGGGTCATGTCCAACAGGCAGGCCTCATACTCGGCGACGAAGACCTGGCTCTGTGGCGGCGGCGAGCTGATCCGGTCGCCATGAAGCGGCGCACCTCCCGCCCCCGTGATGATGATCGTCAGGTCGTCGTCCTGCAGGCGCTCGTAGGCGTGGACATGCCCGGTCACCAGGAGCTGCACCTCGTTCTGCTTCAGGAGCGGGAGCAGATCCTGAGCCACATCCTCGTTGCCCGGCTGGTGCTTGGTGGACGAGTGGAAAGGCGGTTCGTGGACCGCCACCACGCGCCATGTGGCGTTGCGGGCGGCTGCGGACTCAAGTTGGCCTTCCAGCCAGGCGTACTGGGCCGAACCCTCGTTCATCCGATGGTTGGCGTTCAGGACGCCGATCCAGACCAGGCCGCAGACCTCAGAATAGACACTCCCACTGAGGAGCGTGTCACTGTGGAGCTTGGCGCGGCCGAGCCAAGTGGCGTACTCGCGGCTGTCCTCCTCATGGTTGCCCTGGACGGGGAGGAGCCAGTACTGGGCGGTGAGTTCCTGCGTGGGTGTGTACCACTGCTCCTGCCACTCGCTGGCCTCGTCGTCGCCCACGAAGTCGCCCACATGGATGACCAGGTCGGGATCCCACGACCGGATCAGCGCCGCCAGGTTCGAGAGGACGCGCGGGTTGTCGCGCGTGTCGCCGAACACGGCCAAACGGGTACTCGAACTCCCCAGGGGTGCGGTACGGAACTGGTAGGCTTCGGAGCAGGCCTCGCCGCCGAGTTCGACCACGTAGGTATACAGTGTCGCCGGGGTGAGACCTGTGAGCTCGAACCAGTAGGAGCCGTCGGTGGCCGTGCTGGTGTCGGCGACTGTGGCCGGCGGGGAGATGTCGAGCCTGACCTCGGCCGCCCGGCCCGCCTGACGCGCGAGTGGGACGTGGGCCACTCCGACGATGGTGGCAGTCGTCGGCGACACATCGAACAAGAAGGGCCCGCGGTTGGTGTCCTTGTCGACCGAGCCATCGGCCTCGTCGTTGCCGTTCCCAATCCCCTCGAGCACGCTGCAGCCGGCCAGCAATGGCAGCAGTGCCAGCACCACAGCCATGGCCAACCCGTAACGGGCCTTGTGCCGTCCGTATCTGCTCATGTGAGTGTGCCCCTGTCCTTGGAGTGGGGTACGCCCGGCCCGGCATCGCGGCCCCGGCACACACAGAGGTTACCCCGGGCGCGCAGACCCCTAACCCGGGGCGGGCACACAAGCACCGGCGCGGCGTGACGCGAGCGCGATACCTCAGGCCATGCGAGACCGCAGGCCGCCCGTGGGGCCGGGACTCGGCGGGTCCAATCGGTCCAGGTCCTCGAGCTCCCCTCGAGCCTCGTCGCGCATCCCCAACAGCAGGAGCAACTACGCCAGCTCGATCGGCCATGGGCGGAGGCGCGGGGCGATGGCATCGGCCTTGCGGAACGCCTCGAGTCCCTCCTCGAACTCGCCGACCTCGCACTGGCAGCGGGCTGCGCCCAACGTCGCGCCATGCCGCCCCCAGATGCAAAACGGGGGCCCTCCGAACCGGAGCGCCCCCGCGAAGGTCAGTGTGCCGAGTGGGTCGTGCTAGAAGGTCGTCCCCGCGCTCACCATCAGACCCTGGGTTGCGTTGTTGAGATACTCCCAGCCGACATCGACACGCCAGCCGTCGTCATCGCTCTTGTAGCCCGCACCGAGGCAGAGCACTGCGCCGGTGGTGCCCAGCGAGTTGTGGGTGCCAATGCGCAGGGCCACGTGGTCGCCGATCTCACCCTCGGCGCCCACGTTGTAGCCGAGGGCGGCCTGATTCTGGATCCACGTGAGATCGCCCGCCACCAGGAAGCTGTCACCGATGTGAAATGCCGGGCCGCCACGGACCGTAAACAGGCCTTGGGTGTTGTACCCCGCCGTAATGCCCAGAGCGATGCCCTCATCAGGCCGTGCCGGGGGCTCCTCCGAGCACCACAACAAGCCAACCCGAACCTCGGCCAGGCTGCGCGCCTGCTGCGTGACGCCGGCGAACCCCGCGCCCCAACTCAGCTTCGAGGTCCCGCCGAACTGCGCGCCATAGCCGAGGCTCCAAATCAGGGACGGCGTGACACCGATCCCCGCGATGTCGGCAGTCAACCCGTAACCGGAGTCCAGGTCGTCCGGTCCGCCCGCGAAGGCCACCCCGGCGCGGGTCGAGCGAGCCACGCCGAGAGCCGGCAGAGCCTGCACGCCGCCCGTGGCCAGCACCTCGTTCTGATCCGCGTCACTGCGGCCATTATCGTCGCCGAACAAGAAGACGTCCTCATCCTGGGCGGTGGCACCAGTCCAGTACGCCCGAAGCCGCGCCAGCCCCGCCGGATTGGACGCGGCCGAGGAGGCATCGTCCGCGATCGCGACCTGAGCACCACCCATGCCCATCTGGCGCGCGGTCCCGGTGTGACCGGCAAACTGCGCCCAGCACGGCACCGTCGCGGCGAGCACCAGCACCAAAGCAAACCCGGCTGACTTCCTCAGCATCAAAGGTCCTCCCAGCTCAGTCGAGCGTGACCGCCCTCATACCTCGTGAACCCCGCACCATGCGGTCCGCACAGAAAAACCCACCACGCCGCCACCCGCGGCGGGGCCGGTCCATCCACCACCGATCTAACGCTCTAACGACGCAGGGTTCGCAAATGTGCAATCCCTCTCCTCCTCTTCGCCATGCTTTTTCGCCGGCGGCTCCAGGCGCCTCCGAGGACTCCGAACGGCCTCAAGCGAAGAAACGAATGCCCCAAGGGAGCTGGACGCTGATGTCTCACGCCACCAAAGCAACCTTGCTGCCCGAGCTCCGGTACTGCTGGGTGCCCCCCGAGCCCGGCGCCGATTGCTGGATGGTCTGCCTGTCTCTCACGGCCATCGCGCCGGGCGGCGAGCCCATCGAGAGGCGGCCCTTGTCGGTCTGTTTCGTCATCGACAGCAGTGGATCCATGTACTTCTCGCTAATGTCCAAGCGTGAGCTGTCGCGCTGGGCACAGATCGCGCGGTCCCGGGGCGAGTTGGCCACCGTCGTCACCGATGGCCGGAACATGACCACTGTGGTGGGCGAGACCCGTCGCGAGATGATGGAAGCCGACGTCACGCCCATGCACTTCGTGGTTCGAGCCATCGAGGGCGCCCTCGGCAAGTTGGACCCCGACGACGAGGCCGGAGTCATCGCCTTCGCCGACAGGGGCCGACTCATCGCCCAAGGCGCGGTGGGCTCCCTGGACCTCAGCGCGCTCAACGACCTCTCCCATCGCCGCTACGTCCGCGAACTCGGAACGGGCACGCAGCTCGCCACCGGATTGGGGCCCTGCCTCGATTGGCTGGGCGAACGGCGCTACAGTGACACCCGCAAGAAGGTCATCCTCTTCTCCGACGGCCTCGTCGACGATCGGCCCCGGGCGGCCCTATCGGTCAAACGGCTCATGCAGACCGGAGCGTCCATCAGCACCTTTGGCCTCGGCGTCGAGTTCGATGAGGACATGCTCGCTCAGATCGCCGACGATGCCGGCGGCGACTACCACTTCATGGAGACACCGGACCAGGTCGCCCAGGCCCTCGAAGAGGAGATCATGGCCGAACGCTCCCTGGTCACCGGCGATATCCACCTGGGCCTGCGGCCCGAAATGGGCCTCACCCTGGGAGACCTGTACCAGGTTCTGCCGTTCGTTAAGGTCAACGAACCCCTCCGGCGAACCATGGTCGACCGGGTCTACAGCGCCGGGGCCATGGGGGCCGGCGAGGAACGCGTGTTCTTGCTTGAGCTTCGTGGCGCGCCGAGCAGCCCGGGCGGCCCAGCCATCGAGGTCGAGCTCTACCCGGCCCCGTCGGGGCCCAACGAACCGCCCAAAGGCGTGGTCAGCCGCGTGCTGGATCCGCCCGGCGGCGCCGGAACGGCCACCGACCTCGAGCCCCGCGCAACTCACCTGGCCCGGCGCGTCAAGGCATTCGCCATTCAGAGGCAAGCACGTCAGGCCGCGGAGGCCGGCGACGAACGCGGAGCGGCCGCCAAGATGGAGGCGCTCTCCCAGGTCCTCAACTCGCTCGGCGAGTCGGATCTGGCCGGCGTTGCACAGGAAGAGGCGGCCAGCCTGCGCGGCGAGACGGCCGCCGATAGCGGCCGCACCAAGCGACTCAAAGCGGCAACTCGAAAGATCACCCGAGGCCGCGGGCTCTAGGCAGCCCGTCGGACCCTGGCGCCCGGAGAGGACGAGTGACCATTGGCGGACGAGAGCGGGTCGGCCCCCAACCCCGCGGCACGAGCCATCGCGACCCTTTTGGTGAACTGCAACGGACATGAGCGAGAGGTTGCGGTCGAGGCCGAATGCATCACGCTCGGGCGGGATGACCCCTATGAAGAGGGCGCCCAGCATGTGCAGCTCATCGAGGACGATACCGTCTCGCGTCGGCACGCTCGCCTGGTAGTCCGTGCCGACTGGGCCTGCGCCGTAGACCTCGACAGCACCAACGGCACGCGGGTCAACGGCATACCACTCACTCCGGCCATCGAGGTCGTCATTCACGATGGCGATGAGATTGCGCTGGGTGAGCACACACACATCGTGTGCCGCGCCCCCGTGGCGCCCCAAGGACTGAACGCCGCGTCCGCTTGAACGAAGGCTGCCCTGCGGCCGTTACACCCGCGGTTTCCCGTGCGGCTCTCTGGCTGCCGCCAGGGAGGACGATGGACGTGGCCGCGGTCGGCTCTGCCCCCGTGGTCCGCGGTGTGGCGCATCGCAGTGCCCCGCGACCCGAAGAGAACCAGGTGGACCCACGCAACCGCCTCAATGACCTGACGAACCGGGAGTGGCTCCTCGCCACCAAGAGCGTCTGGTTCAGCATCTCGCCGCCCCGGGACCCGCTCAAGGCCCGGCACCCGGCGACCTTCTCAGAAGCGGACGTGGCCCGCGCCATCCGCTTCTTCACCAAGCGCGGCGGCTGGGTCATCGATCCCTTCGTCGGATCGGGATCCACCCTGGTCGCCTGCGCCGAGACCGGCCGCAACGGCCTCGGCATCGAGCTGTGCGCCCAGTGGGCCGAGACGGCCAACGAACGCGTGCGCCGGGCGCTCGAACGCCAGCGCGAGCGCGGGGCCTGCGAGCTCTCACTCCAGGTCGTTCAGGGCGACTCCCGGGCCATCATCGGGACTCTGGAACACGAGCGCTTCAACTTCCTGATCACGAGCCCGCCCTATTGGCGCATCCTCAACAAACGGCCCGGCCAGAAGCAGCGGCGCGAGCGCGAGTGCAAGGGCCTGCCGACCCACTACTCCGACGATGGAGACGATCTCGGGAACATCGACAGCTACGAGGGTTTCCTCGACAGCCTCCAGCAGGTGTTCGCCGGGGCACTCCCACTCCTGCGCCCCGGGGCCTACGCCTGTGTCATCGTGTCCGACTTTCGCCACGGGCCCGAGTACTACGACTATCACTCCGATGTCACGCGACTGATGAGGGCAGCCGGATACATCCTGGAGGGCATCACCATCCTGGCGCAAGACAACAAGAACCTCTACGCCTACGGCCGCCCCTACCGGTTCGTGCCCAACGTCCACCACCAGTACCTGCTACTGTTCTCGCGGCCCCGGGACTGATGCCGCATGGACCCTGCGGCCATCGCGCCCCACCAAGTCCAACGGTGCCGCGTGGTACTGCTGGACGTGGACAACACGCTCTACCACCCGGACACGGGCTTGCTGGCGCACGTCGACACCCACATCACCCGCTACGTGGCGGCCGTGCTCGGCCAGCCCGAAGACGAAGCCAACCGCACCCGTGTGGCCTACACGCGCGAGTTCGGCACCACACTCGGCGGGCTGATCGCCCGGGACGGCGTGGATCCCAGCGACTACCACCGGGCCATCTACGATCTCGACGTGCGTGATCACGTGACGACGCGCCCGGCACTGAAAGCCATGCTCGCCCGCCTCCGCGTGCCCGCGGCGGTGTTGACCAACGCCGACCGGCACTACGCCAGACGGGTGCTCGACGCGCTGGGCATTCGCGACCAAATCTGGCACGTGATCGACATCGAATCGGCCGGCTACCGCGGGAAACCGCGCCTGGGGTTCTACGTCGCCGCCGCCCAAGCGCTCGGGCTCAGACCGGACGAGTGCCTGCTCGTCGAGGACACGCCACGCAACATCGCCGCCGCCCGTGCGCTGGGCATGCCAGCCGTCTATGCCCGATGGGGGCGAAAGCAATCCCCCACCGACCTACCGGGCCCGGCCATCGACGACATCATCGAACTGGAAAGCGTGGTGCCGGACCTCTTCGGCCCGGCACCCGGAGACAACGAAGCTATTGCGTAGGCGGCGTCGGTGGGGGAGGCAGTGTCCCCGTTCCTCCAGGCGCCGCGTACGCCGGAGGGGCCGCCGCGCCCACCGACTGGATCCCCAGCGTGTCGCGGTAGGCGATGGCCGTCGCCACCATCATCCACGGAATGAGGATCAGGCTGCCGAGACCCAAAGTGCACATGCTGCCAACCCCGGCGATGAGTCCCGCGATGAGCACGAAGCCCACGAACCCGCCCAAGTTGGCCATCGTCGCCTTCCGGCTAGTCTCCATGGCCTCCCAGCAAGGGAGCTGGCGGTCCGCCACCAGTGGGAAGGCGAACAGCCAGAGGACGCCCATCCCAAGGATCACGACCAGCAGGCCCGGGATCATGACGATGAGACCCAGGCCCCCCGTGATGAGGCCGATGACGAACATGGCGATGTAGATCACGAAGACGATGCCGCCCTGAATGAGCGCAACCAGGAAGGCCGGCAGCCCGATGTCCGCCTGGAAGGCGCGGCCGAGCGGGCTGAGCTCGAGCCGGGACCCGGTCTGCAGGCTCGCGAAAATCGCGAGGAAGGAACCACAGACCAGGGCCGTGCCGACATACGGAATCCCATTGGTTGCGCCGACGATCAGACCGACCAGAATGTACATACCAATGTCGGCCGTCACCACCGACCACGCCTCGCGCAGCCAGTCGCCAGTGCGGACCATAGATACCACCCCCGCCCTGCATATTGCGCGGCGGGCGCACTATCCCTTCACGACACCCAGGGGCCTCATGCGAACCACCTTGGTCGAGAGCCCCGCGCCGTGCACCACGTCGACGACATCCCCCACGTCCTTGTAGGCCTCCGGTTGCTCTTCGGCCACGCCTCTCTTGTTCGGCGTGACCACCAGCACGCCACGGTCCCGCATGTGGGCGATGACCTCGTGCCCCGGCCGGAGCTTCATCGCCGCCGCGCGCGAAAGCAGCCGGCCGGCTCCATGGCAGGTGGACCCCCACGTCTCCCACATGGCCACGTCCGTGCCGACCAGCACGAAGGAGTAGCGGCCCATGTCGCCCGGCACCAGCACGGGCTGACCGATCTCCTGATACCGGGCCGGCACTCCGGGCGTGTGCGGCGCAAAGGCCCGTGTGGCACCCTTGCGGTGCACGCAGAGCTTCCGCACGGCACCGCCCACCGGGTGCTCCTCGATCTTCGCGATGTTGTGCGCCACGTCATACACCTGGTGCATTCCCAGCGCGTCGGAGCTCTGCCCGAGGATCCTCTCGAAAACACCCCGGACCCGATGGGCGATCATCTGCCGGTTCGCCCAGGCGAAGTTAGCCGCGCACGCCATGGCCGACAGATACTGTGTCCCCTCGCTCGATGAGACCGGTGCGCACGCCAGTTGGCGGTCGGGCAGCGAGATCCTGTGCTTCACAACGGCCCGCTGCATCATCTCGATCGAGTCGTCGCAGATCTGATAGCCGTAACCCCGCGATCCCGTGTGGATCAGCACCGTGATCTGGCCGGGCTCGTGCAACCCCATGGCCGCGGCGGCCTGCGCGTCATAGATCTCGTCGATGGCTTGGATCTCGAGGAAATGGTTACCGGAGCCCAGTGTACCAACCTGCTTGAGCCCGCGCTCGACGGCCCGCGCCGAGACGGCCGCGGGATCCGCTCCTGCGAGAGCCCCGTTCTCCTCCGTGACCTCGAGGTCGGCGGCCGTTCCGAAGCCGCGCTCGACCGCCCAACGGGCGCCGCGCTGGGCGATCCGCTCCAGGTCGGTCTTCGCGAGCTTGTCGCGGACCTCCGACCCCACTCCCGACGGCACATCGCGCGAGATCTGATGGAGAAGGCGGTCGAGAACCGGCTCAATCTCCGCCCGGGTCAGGTCGGTGCGGAGCAGACGAACGCCGCAGTTGATGTCATACCCCACACCGCCGGGCGATATGACCCCGGCTTCGGAGTCCGTGGCCGCCACGCCTCCGATGGGAAAACCGTAGCCAAAGTGAATGTCGGGCATGGCCATCGACGGCCCCTGAAGGCCCGGCAAGCATGCCACATTGGCCACCTGCCTGAGCTCGGGCTCCATCAGCGACGACCGAACCATGGCCTCGCTAAGGTACACCACACCCTCAGCGCCCATGCCCAACTGCGGATCGCGGGGGACGCGCCAGCGATAGTCATCGACTGGCTCTAGTGTGATGCTGCCCACAACTCTCGGTTCCACGACCGCGCCCTCCCTCCCCGGAGCCGCGCGGCTGGGCCGCCAGGCTGCGGGTCCTTACGAGTCCACCGAATCCTCGATGGCCGGCTCCTCAGCGGCAGGCGCATCGGCCGCAGGTGCCTCCGGCGCCTCGACCACCTCGGGGGCCTCCGTCGCGGCCGCGGCCTCCTCGGCCACGGGCTCGCCCCCCTCGCGGACGACCTCGATGAGGAACTTGGCGTGAACGTCGGCCGACACCCGCGCGGTCACCTCGTGGGTGCCCACCGTCTTGATCTGCGACTCCAACTCGAGGCGCCGGCGCTCGATGTCGAGCCCATACTGCGCCTTGAGCGCCTCCGCGATATCGGCGGTGGTGACCGAGCCGTACAGCTTCATGCCCGAGCCAGCGCGCTTCTCGACGCGAACGGTCTTGCCCGCCAGAGTGGCAGCGAGCTTCTCAAACTGGTCGCGAGCGCGTGACTCGACGCGACGCCGCTGTTCCTTGGCCTGCTCGACCGCGCGAAGCGCCCCCGGCGTCGCCAGCACGGCCAGACCACGGGGAATCAGGTAGTTGCGCCCATACCCGTCTCGGACACGTACACAGTCACCCGGGTAGCCGAGCCCCTCGATCTCTTCCCTGAGTACCACTCTCATTGCGATATGCCTCCATACGCTTAGGGCCGGCCGCTCGAGCGCAGCGCCAAGCAGCGTGCATTCCCGTGGGGCGCCCCGCCTGCCGGGCCGCACACGAGGCCCAGCGTCTGGTGGCGACGGACGCAATCTCACAGTTTACCGATTCCCGCCGCGCGCGTGAAGAGCCCGTTTGCGGCTTTGGCCCCCTCAGTACCGCGCCGTGACCGTCGCCTCGCCGGAGAGGCCCACCAACTCGATGACCTCCCGTGACGGGTCGAAGTGCTTCCAGGGCCAGCCGTCGACTGTCGCGCCCTTCATCGGCGCCGCATCGGGGTGGCGGAAGCGAACCAGCACGGAGGCGGGAGGCCGGCGATCCGGGAGCACGATGCGGGCGCTGATCGAGCCATTGTCCGCGTCCGACGTGATCTCGAAGTCGACCGTCCCAAAGTACGTTGGTGCATGGCGCGCGGTGATGTGCTTGCCCTGCTCGAGCCACGCGCGCGGAATGCCCCGGCCCACCCACAGCGTGTCGCCCTCCTCCGTCACCAGGAGGTTGCGGAAGCCCTCAAGGAACCAACCGGCCGTCATCGTGTCCGGCGAGTCGCAGTCCGCATAGCTACCCAGGTGCCAGTGCTCCCACAGCTTGCCGTTGGCCCCCACCATGCCCGCGTAGGCGTTCATCCAGAAGCGCAGGAAGCTCGGGATGTCGTCCTGCAGGAGGTACACGGTCGCGTTGTCCGAGACTTTCGCGAGCTGTGCGTAGGTCTGCCAGAACCACGTGTCGGACGCCGACAGCCCTCGCTCCGCGCGGGCCTTCTCGACCTCGGCCAGGGGCCTCGCGAATGTGGCCTTCACAGTCCCCACCGTGCCCGAGGTGCCCCACTCGTCCATGGCATCGAGGGTCTCGGCGATCCGGGGGTCGCTCGGGTCCAGCGCGCCACGCGGTAGC
Source organism: Armatimonadota bacterium (assembly GCA_029547025.1). Lineage (GTDB taxonomy): Bacteria > Armatimonadota > Zipacnadia > UBA1398 > JAKPQA01 > JAKPQA01. The sequence continues at coordinate 2,014 of JAKPQA010000124.1, read as the reverse complement.
GCCACCGGGAGCGCCCCGAGGAAAAGGTCCAGGTCGGGGTAATGGGGCGCACCGAGCTCGGGGCCGGTGAGGCCGGCGCAGTAGGCCATCCGCGGGAGGTAGCAGTGATAGGCGCCATCCCAGCCGAGCCGAACCGGCGACAGCGCGGCCTCGCGATCGAGAGCGGCCCGCAGATCGTGTCGAAAGTCCGCGGCCTCCCGGCCATAGACCTCCGCCGCCGCGGGATCCAGCTCGGCGAGCACATCCGCGAACCGCTGCAGCCCCTGCAGCGACCAAGCGTTCTCGCAGTAGTACCAGTGCCAGTCACAGGCGGGGAGCGCATAGTCGCCGAGCATCGACGGCGGCATGAGACCCGCTACGTGCAGCTCGTCTCGGTTCGGACAGTCCTCCATGTAGCGATCGCGCTCACGAATGATCCAATCCGCGGCGGCCTGCAGACGCTCGCGGTGCGCGGCGAACCAGTCCCTGTCGCCCGTCAGAAAGTATCGGTCGCACATCGCCCATAGAAGCCGGCCCGTCGAGGCGTGGGTACCCTCGTGGCTGTAACCCATGTCATGCCGCATCGACGTCGCCCACTCGAGCGACCCCGCCGGGTCAGTGAAGTCGCCGTCGGACTTCACGCCCGGCGAGCCGAGGAAGTAGTCGTAGACCGGCATCACCTCGTCGTGAAGACCGACCAGCTCCATCACGCGCGCTGCTCGCGCGATCTCGGCACTGAGAGTCGGCCACAGATGCCGGCCGCGCAACTCGTCGCAGGCCGTGCGCCAGGCGCCGGTCCAGCGCGCGTCGGACAGCTCGACCGTCATCGCCGGATCGGGCACTTCCGGGAAGGGCGGCACCGGCGTGCCCTCGGGACAGGTCCAGAACCGAACCTGCTCCATCAACTCCTCCCACGATCGCGGCTCGCGATGCTCGCGGGTCATCTGCCGCAAGCTCTTCCTGCCCTCAGCCTCCAACCGCGCCGCGAACGCAGCACCAGTCTCCGCGCTGCCCGCGCGCGAGATGAACAACCCCTGCCGCGGGAGGTAGATCGGCCCCGACTCCAGGTCCTTCACGCTGAAGGTCACATCACCCGCGTCGGTCCACAGCGTCACACGGCTGTCGAGGCCCGGGCGTATCGTGGGGGCGTAGAGCAACGAGACCCGCAGGCCCCGGCGTTCGGGCGAACGGTGCTCCGCCGCTGAGCGCCAACGCGCCCCGCCCATGACGGTGGTCGTGGCGTCGCCCCGAAGCGGCGCGACCGTCCCGATGACTGCCACGTGGGTCTCGAGTCGGCCACTGACGGGTTTCCTCTCCGTCCCCGGCCGGAACCCCCATTCGATCTCCAAGTCCATCGGCGCCCATACACCCGTGCTCGGCCCGCTGACCCGGAGGCGCGGAACCGGCAGCTCGCCCGAGCCGAACACGGCCACCATCTCGGTCGCTGCCGGGACGCGGGTGCTGTAGGAGGTGTCCATCAGCTCCGTCGGGTCGCTCCGGTAGGTCCACCTGCGCCCGTCCTCCGAAACCGTCGGCTCGCCGAGGGCCTTGTCCACGGTCCAGCCGAACCAGCCGAAGGCGGTGGGGTAGACCCGCACCTCAACCTGCCCCGGATCCGGGACCGGCGAATCCGCTGGCCACTCGAGCTCCACCGCGTAGTCGACCAGGCCGCCGGTCCACAGCAGGCCCGCACGTAGCTTGCCCTCGGGCGCGGGGGGGAGCCGCTTCAGCAGATCGGGCTGGTCGTAGTAGATGCTCTTGAGCTGGTCCGGCGGCAGGGCGTCGATGGCAGTGCGGTACACGCGATCGAGGCGCTCGAGGCGGCGCGGGATGAAACACGCCTCGGGTTTCTCCTGGACCGCGCGATCCGCGCGCCACGAGTAGGCCCATGGGGCGATGTCGACGGGCTGGCCCACCGATGCGGCGGGAGCGGCGCCGGCTCCGGCGACGCACGTTGCGGGTACAACCAGGCTCATGAGCGACATGCGAACGAGGGTCACTGGCTGTCGACCTCCCACAGAGCACACGCGCAGGC
>JAKPQA010000295.1 GCA_029547025.1 Armatimonadota bacterium | reverse complement strand
CTCCGCGCCCGGAGAGCGACCTCGCCGGCCAGGAGGCGACCTATGGCCCCGAGAACGCCCCGGTGCACGTGATCGCTGTGCCGGGCACGTGTGAGGGCCACACCCAGATGGTGGCCAACCTCAAGGCGCTCAGCGAGGAGTTCCCCGAGGAGCTGTACGTCGACGTCCTGCCCATGGGCCATGCCAAGGCCTTGGCCGAAGGCTGCACCTGCGCCTCGTATCTGATGAGGGTCGAGGGACGTCTCGAACCCGACGCCACTCCCGGCGGCTACAAACTGCTGGCCGAGAAAGGCCCTGGCGGCGAGTGGACAGCCGAGTCACTCACCGAGCAGTTCCGCAGCACTCTTGAGGACGTGCGGAAGGCCCACGGGAAGAAAGCGCCCAGCAGCGCGAAGCCCTGAGCGATCGCCAACGGACCGGATGGGGGCCCCCGGGCTCTACCGAACCCGAAGCGTCTGTCGCTCGGCCCACACGTGGCCGAACATGCCGGTCACGCGAACGTACAGTGAGTGGTCGCCGGCCGGAAGCCCCGCCGGCAACCAGCTCTCCCACAGGTGCGTGCAGTTGTCGGGCTTCGGCAGCCTGCGATAGGGCGCCTCAACCGACAGGTCGCGCTCGCGAAGCGCCACGTAGCTTGGATCCGGCTTGCTGACGCGCTCGAGCGGCGTCCACGGGCCCGTGGTACCGACGCGCATCTCGACCTGGGTCCGCTCGGATCCCGCGAACACGTTCACACGGATCGGCGTCGAGCCCACATCCGCCCGGGCCACCTCGTCGGGCACCATCACCCGGAACTGGTAGTCGGGAGAGCGGCGGAACACGCGGTACTCGATCGAATAGTCTGCGCCGCTGAAGGTGACCAGCGAGTATCCGTTGGGAGTGCCGTCGGCCATCGTCGCGTGCGGAATGCCCGCGTCGTCGGGCGCACCACCCCACCAGCACCCGCAGGCCGTACCGTTGACCACGTGGTGATGCGGCGCCTTCCCGTGCCAGCCATCGGCCTCGCCGAGGAACCGGTGTTCCATGGAGTGGGTGTGCGCCGAGAAGGACAACGTATGGGGACGTCCC
>JAKPQA010000292.1 GCA_029547025.1 Armatimonadota bacterium | reverse complement strand
CGTTGGGGGCCCACCACGCTGGGAGACGCGTGGTTCCCCCCATGGCGCCCCTCCGCAAGACGGGCAACGGTTGGCGTGTCGTGGAGGGGCCGCACAGGGGTGCGCCCAGAGGGCGCGGGGCCCCTGACCGGCCCGAGGTTGGGGCGTGCAGATCGGGCGCGTTGGGGGCCCGCCACGCTGAAGCCCGCGTGGTTCCCCCCATGGCGCCCCTCCGCAACCACGCGGATGGGCCACGGGAGCCCTCAGTTACCGCCAATGCCGGCTGGGGAACCCGTTGCCCGGCGGGTGCTGGTCGGGTGGGGATTCCCACCGTCAAGTTGCCGGTCCGGACTGCCGATAAGGCAACCGAGACGGATGGGATGTGATCCTGGTGCTGGTTCCGGTTCGTGGGACCTTGGTGGAGCTCATGCTTCGCGAGTATGGTGGGGACGCGGTTCTGCGCGTCGCGTCCAACGAGTTGGCGCCCGAGTTCGTCGAGGGAGACTACGTGGGCGTGTGCCTGCCGATGAACCGACCGCCGCGCCCGGGCGACGCGGTGGTCGTCACCCTGGGCGACGACCCCGAGCCCGCGCGGCCCCAGTTCACGCTGCGCCTGTATGACGAGTTCGCGGGCGAGCCGGCCTTGCTGCCCGTGCTGCGAGACTCGGACGACGACCTGCTGATGGACGGCGCGGCCATCTGGGCCGTGGCCGTGTGGCTCTACCGCGACACCGCCGCGGCGGCCCAGCAACCGCCCAGCGCCATCGAGGTGCGCGAAGAGGCCTCCGCGCCAGCCGCGTGAACGAGCCCGAGCCAACCGGCACGGGCGCCCGTCGCCCTACACGGCTCGAACGCGCTCGGTCTGGGCGTCGAACTCGAAGACACGGTTCTCAAGATAGCTCCGCACACCCATGTGGAGCGCCGTCATCACGTAGTAGCCCAGGAGCTCGTGGCTTCTGGGCTTCTTGCGTGTGCGGACACAGTCGATGAAGTCCTCGAAGTGCGCCTCGAGCGACCCGGCGCGCTCGCGAGTGACCTCCTCGGTGGGCTGGTTACCGACCACGGCCGGCTCGGGGCGGATGGTGGCTCCGGGGCCATCGAAGGTGACCGCGGCCTGGTGGCCACGGATAAGCATGGGTATCCCCTGACTGCAGGCCACGGCCGCGATAAGCAGCACCGAGGGGCCGCCCGGGTACTCGAGTGTCAGGTTGAAGATGTCCGGCACCTCGCGGCCGTCCCGGAGCTGGTAGAGGCCGCCCGAGGCCGAGGCGCGGCGAGGGAAGGTCAGGCCCATGGTGCGGATCAGCGGGGTCAGGGTGTGGGGGAAGAAGTCGGTGCAGATCCCGCCCGAGTAGTCCCAGAACGAGCGGAAGGCGAAGAACCGTCCGTGGTCATAGGGCCGCCTGGGGGCCGGACCGAGCCACATGTTCCAGTTGAGGTTGATGCCCGGCTTGGCATCGGGGTCGTTGGAAGCGGGTTCGTAGACGCCCAGGGGGCCGTTCCGCATGTCGCTAGCCTGGGCGTGCACCAGCTGGCCCACGGCGCCTGCCTTGATGCGCTCACCCACCTGTTCCCAGATGCTGTCGGACATGCCCTGGGTGCCCACCTGCAACACACGGTGGTTCCGCGCCACCGCGTCGACCACGGCTCGGGCGGCCGACAGGTCCTTCCAGTAGGTCATCGGCTTCTCGCAGTAGACATCCTTCCCCGCATCGAGGGCGGCGATAGCCATCGGCGCGTGCCAGTGGTCGGGTGTGGCGATGGACACCGCGTCGACGTCCGGGTCGTCAAGCACGCGCCGGTAGTCGCGCACGCCCTTGGCTCCCGTGGCCGCCACAGCCGACTGCACGCGTTTGTCCCAGACGTCGCACACGGACACGATGTCCACGAGTCCCTGGGCCCGAAGGCTGGCCAGGGCGCCCAGGTGGGCGTGCCCCATGCCCCCGCAGCCGATGGTGGCCATGTGGACGCGGTCGTTGGCGCCGACCACACGGGCGGAGGCGGCGGCGGTGGAGCTCAGAAGCGCAGCACCCGCTGCCGCGACGGTGGACTTCCTGAGAAACTCACGCCGATTGATGCTGTCGCTTCCGCCCATCGAACCCGCCCCCTGTTCCGCGTGCCGCTCCGGCGCCGACGCGCCAGCTCTGGGCTGGTTCCCGGCCCGCGCCGCGAGTCCTGCCTGGGGAAAGGTTCGAGTGCTCCGGGGCCCGGAGGCATGGGCCCCCATGGGCGGTAACTTGGGGCTCCCGTGGCCCATCAGCCTGGTTGCGGAGGGGCCCCCAACGCGCCCGATCCGCACGCCTCAACCTCGGGCCGGTCAGGGCCCCTCCACGACACGCCAACCGTTGCCCGTCTTGCGGAGGGGCGCCATGGGGGGGACCACGCGTCTCCCAGCGTGGTGGGCCCCCAACGCGCCCGATCCGCACGCCCCAACCTCGGGCCGGTCAGGGCCCCTCCACGACACGCCAACCGTTGCCTGTCTTGCGGAGGGGCGCCATGGGGGGGAACCACGCGTCTCCCAGCGTGGTGGGCCCCCAACGCGCCCGATCGGCACCCCTCAACCTCGGGCCGGTCAGGGCCCCCGCGCCCTCCGGGCGCACCCCTGTGCGGCCCCTCCACGACATGCCAGCCGTTGCCCGTCTTGGGGAGGGGCGCCATGGGGGGGAACCACGCGTCTCCCAGCGTGGTGGGCCCCCAACGCGCCCGATCGGCACGCCTCAACCT
>JAKPQA010000277.1 GCA_029547025.1 Armatimonadota bacterium | reverse complement strand
GGCGAACTCGGTGACCCCGGCGAGCATCTGGGTGACCGAACGGCCACCGGTGAGGTCGTTGATGCCGGCCATCACCACGTACTCGCGAATGGGGCCGCGGTCGTGGAGTGCGGTGGCGCGCTGCAGGATCGTCTGGCCCGTGTAGCTGCCGGGGAGGGTCCAACCGGCGCCGTACATGGCGTCGCCGCCGTTGCCGACGTCGGCGCCGATCCGCAGGCTCCACGGCAGACCACGGGCGGGATCGTTGCTGTTGGCGGCCTGGGAGTCGCCGAGGGCCCAGACGTTGCCGGCCACTTCGGCCGGCTGGCCGGTGCTGGGGGTCACCTCGGTGCAGGCAGTCAGCAGGCACGCGAGCGCGGCCAACCCGATCAATCGTCCTCGAAGCACACCATCTCCCTCGTTGTCCCCGTCCCCCTTCCCGCAGAGGACTCGCTCAGTGTAGGGGCCCGGGCCGAAAATCCCCAGGGCGAGCGACCGATACCCCGTGCCACGAAACTTCACTCATGTGGCGCTCGAACACGTACGCTGACCTCTCCGGAATCGGGGTGGAAACGAGGGTGGTGTGCCGCAAGTGATCGAACGCGGGTGGGTGTCGAAGGCCCCGCGTCTGCGCCACGTCGCCCCGTTCGACGGCATCCGGGGCTTCGGCGTGATCGGCGTCATGGCCGGACACGCCCTGCCCGACGCCACCCTCTCGTTCTCGGCGATCGTCGACGTGTTCTTCGTGATCTCCGGGTTCCTGATCACGACGCTCCTGTTGCAGGAGCACCGTGACACCGGCCGCGTCGACGTCCGGAAGTTCTACGCCCGCCGCATCCTCCGGCTGCTGCCGGCCCTCTACGTGATGTTGGCGGGCAGCGTCGTGGTCGGTGTGCTGGTCAAGTTGATGGGCCACAACACACCGGTGCAGACGCTGAGCGCCCTCGCCAAGGAGGTCGTGGCCTCCGCGTTCTACGTGCACAACCTCGTGTACCCGGCCAACGACGGTCCGTGGATCGACCACCTCTGGACGTTGTCGATCGAGGAGCAGTTCTACCTCGCCATCGGGCTCGTGGCCCTCATCTTCATCGTCAAGGGCCGGATCCGGACGGTCACCGCGCTGCTGGTGGGGCTACTCGCCGCCGTGCAGCTGTCCCGCCTGTTCGTTGTCGCCGGCCCCCTCAAGGAGGTTGCCGGCGCCGTCTGGCTCCAGCGCCCCGATTCGCTGATGGTCGGGATGATCGGCGCCATCGTGTCCGCCCACATCCCCGCCGAGGTGCCCGAACGCACGAAGAAGATCCTGGGTGCGGCCGGTTACGCCGCGATTCCGGTCCTGTTCTTCTCGGTGTGGGCGTCGACGGGCCTCATGCGCACGCTCGGATGGAACCACGAGTACGTGCCCGACCACTTCCGTGATCTCCTGGCGAGCGGCACCCGGCCGACCGGCTTCTACTGGTTCCAGTGGGGCAACACCGCTGCGTCGTGGTCGATGGTGACCATCACGCTGTGCGCCTTCCGGCTCCCCGACTGGCTCCCGAACCGCTTCCTCTCCACCAAGTTCTTCGTGTGGACCGGCGGGCTCCTCTCCTACAGCCTCTACCTCTGGCACGTTCCCGTGCAGGAGCTCATCCACGGCCCACTCGGGCTCGATCGAGACGGGCTCGGCGGTGTGATCCCTCGGCCGGTGTGGATCGTGGTCGCTGTCGGCCTGCCGTTCCTCGTGGCCTACCCGAGCTACAAGTACGTCGAGACCCGCGCCATCAAGATCAAGAACCGGTTCTCGGTGACCGGCGCCGGCCGTCCCACCGAATCGGCCGCCCCGGCCGAGGGCGGCTGATGGCCACCGCCGGGACCGTGGCACCCCGTTGGGAGTCGAAGGCGCCCAAGATGGGGTTCGTCGGCTTCTTCGACGGGTTGCGCGGCGTCGGCGTGGGGATGGTGCTGATCGGCCACGCGCTGTTCGAGTACCTCGAGTCGTGGGTCACCATCGTCGACACGTTCTTCGTGATCAGCGGGTTCCTGATCACCACGTTGCTGCTGCAGGAGTCACGTTCGACCGGTTCGATCAGTCTCCGCAAGTTCTTCAGCCGCCGCGCCATCCGCCTACTGCCGACGGTGTGGCTGTTCGTCAGCGTGTGGCTCGTGATCGGCGCCATCGGCCAGGCCGTCGGCATCAAGGGCCTGACCTTCGTCGAGGTGTTGAAGGACGGCGTCGCCGCGGTCACGTACGTGTACCACGTGTTCTTCCCGAACGGTCTGTACATGATCCACCCCGGCCAGCAGGACAAGCGCACGATGTGGCACCTGTGGACGCTGTCGGTCGAGGAGCACTTCTACCTCGTGATCCCTGGCCTCGTTCTGTGGTGCATTCGGCGCAACTGGATCAAGGCGCTGGGTTGGGGCATGGGCCTG
>JAKPQA010000255.1 GCA_029547025.1 Armatimonadota bacterium | reverse complement strand
GCTCACGTTGTGTTGTCGGGTCTCTACGTCTGGACGCCCGGGGCGTCCATAGGTTGCGCCGGGAGTGCATGGGGTCTGGGTCGGTCGGCGCCGTGCACGGGGGCACCCGCGCGGGCCGCCAGCCGGGCCTCCCGCCGGGCGGGCGTGAAGTGCGCGTCCCGCTCGCAGTAGGAGTCCAGGCACTCAGCCAGGTAGGCGCGTTCGTCCTCGGTCGGCTCCTCGCGCCATAGGGCCACGTGCAGGCGGTACGGCAGGTCCCGGTCGACAGGGATCGTCAGGCGGTCGGTGTTCATGGGGCTAGCTCCTCTCGGGCGCTCAGGCGCCATGTCGGGCGCCCATTGGCGTCGGCGGTCAGCTCGACGCCCACGCTCTGCGGTCCTCTGAGCCCGCCACACTGGCACACACCGGCACGGCAGGGGCACAGGGCTCGCAGGGCACGACGGTACTGCGACGCACTCAGGGTGTGCGGCAGCGTGGGCACGACCACCTCGGCCCGGGTCCGGTGGAACTCGTTCCGCAGCGTTACCCTCATCGGCGCCCACCCCCTGCCAGGGCGCGCACGGGCGACGCGGCCGCGTGGGCCCGTTGCAGGTCCTCTCGCGTTTCCAGCACGTAGCGACGGAGCATGGACAGGTCAGAATGCCCGAGGATCCGCTGCACCTCTAGCACATTCGCGCCACCACGAAGCAGGGCCAGGGCTGCCGTGTGGCGCAGCAGGTGCGGGAACACCGACCTGCCGACGGCGCCCCGCTCGCCGGCGTCTGACACGACCTCGTGCACGTTGGCCGCAGTGAATGGCCGGCCGGTCCGGGTCACGAACAGGGGCGCGGCGGGGTCGATACACCCCCGGGCACGCAGGTGCCGTCGGAGTGCTTTGGCCGTCTCGGGAGACCAGAACACGGCCCGGCGCTTGTTGCGTTTGCCCACGACCTCGGCCGAGAACTCGGCACTCAGGGCGTCGCCGATGGTCAGCTCGCACACCTCCGAGGCACGCAGCCCCGTGTCGAGCAGGAGCAGCACCAGGGCCGCGTCGCGGTCGGGGAGCCCCGACCTCCGCGCCCCCAACAGCAGCCGCTTCACCTCCTCCCCACTCAGCGGCTCGCGTTGGTCGGCGTCGAGCTTGGGGGCCGTGAGGCGGGCCATCGGCGAGCGAGGCAGGAGGTCATCCTGCACGCAGAAGCTCAGGAACGCCCGCAGGTTGCGGTACGCTTTGTGGACGGCGCTCGCCGATGCGGCCAGGCGCGAGGCCGGCCGGTCGCACCCCCAGCGCCCCTCGGGGTTCGGCTCCCTGCAGTAGCTCAGGAACCGACGCAGCACATCCGGAGTTAGGTCGGCGAGGTCCTGGGGCAGCCCCTCGCGGTCGAGCCACCAGAGCAACTGCCGGCCAGTGGCCGCGTAGTCACCCACGGTTCGGGGGCTCCGGCCGGCGCTCCGGCGGTCGGCGAGCCACAGGTCGAGGGCCAAGGAAACGGGAATCAGTTGCGTTCGGGATTCGGGGTAGTCAGTTGCGCTTCGCGCCATGGGAAGGGCCTCCTCGGGCCTCACGTTCCCCCGTAGAAGCGCACAGGCACTGCGTTCACGGCTCGCCGGCGTAGCTCAGTAGGTAGAGCAGCTGATTTGTAATCAGCGTGTCGCCCGTTCGAGTCGGGCCGTCGGCTCCCAAGCCTCACCACAGCGTCGTTCGCGCCGCCCATCTCCCGGGTTGCGGAGGGGCGCCGTGGGGGGAACCACGCGTACTCCAGCGTGGTGGGTCCCCAACGCGCCCGCGGTCGGCGATCGGCCCCAGCAGGACCATCAGGGGTTGCCGTTCCGGAAGCACATCCGGTCCCCCGTACGCTGGCTCCAGCGGAGGAAGCCGTCGGCGTCGATCACGGAGCTCGTCGCCCCCTTCCCGGGTGCGACCCAAACCTCAAGCCCGCCTGTCCCGTCGGAGCCCCGCCGGCGGTAGACGGTGGCATCCTCGTTGGCGATGAACACGTAGCCGGCCCCGTCCACCAAGGGGCGCTCCGCGAGGCCGGTCGGCGACCCCGACGGCAGGGAGGTCGAGGGCCACTTCCAGCGGAGCGCGAATGGTACCATTCGGCCGGCACCCGCGAACAAGAGGACCCTGACCGCATAACCGGATTCCCATTGACACGCGGCAGGGGTGTGCTATAGTATGCTTCGCGCTCGTAGGCCCGTGTCTCGCGCGGCGGTTTGCGCCGCGGTGGTGGCACGGGTGTTGCCTTATGCCTCGTGGGGAGATTCCCGAGCGGTCAAAGGGAGCAGACTGTAAATCTGCCGGCGAAGCCTTCGGAGGTTCGAATCCTCCTCTCCCCACCGTGTTCAGCCCACGTAGCTCAGCAGGCAGAGCGTATCCTTGGTAAGGATAAGGTCACCGGTTCGAGCCCGGTCGTGGGCTCCACCAAGTCAGCGCCACGGACACGCGCCCCGCACTCCCCCGAGGCGGTGGTGGGTCCGGGCGCAGCCGTTAGGCTGCCTGTGCCACCGGGAGGGGCAAGATGGCGAAGGAGAAGTTTTCGCGGACGAAGCCGCACGTGAACGTGGGGACCATTGGTCACGTGGACCATGGGAAGACGACGCTGACGTCGGCGATCACGCGGGTATTGGCGAAGAAGGGTTT
>JAKPQA010000254.1 GCA_029547025.1 Armatimonadota bacterium | reverse complement strand
CACCGCTCGGCATTGGCGGTAACTGAGGGCTCCAGTGGCCCATCAGCCTGGTTGCGGAGGGGCGCCATGGGGGGAACCACGCGGGCTTCAGCGTGGTGGGCCCCCAACGCGCCCGATCCGCACGCCTCAACCTCGGGCCGGTCAGGGGCCCCGCGCCCTCTGGGCGCACCCCTGTGCGGCCCCTCCCCGGTTGCTCGGCGGCCTGCCGGAACCCGGCGAAAGCTGCTGAGACCCTATCCGGCCTGAGGGTCGCCGCGCTTGCCCTACCCCGCCACGTGGCACGCGACGAAGTGCCCCGGGGCCGGCTCGCGCCACTGGGGCTGCTCGCGCCGGCGGGTCCGTTTGACGGCACGGTGGGTCGTGGCTAGAATGGCGTCGTTCGGGGAGGGGATGGTTCCAGCCGCTGCCTTGAGTGGGGCCAGGGCCGCTGGCCCCGGATCGAGTGAGGTTTTGGTTCTCAACCAGAACTTCGAACCGCTGAATGTCACCAACCTGCGGCGCGCCATTGCTCTGATCGTCCTCGAGAAGGCGGAGCCGCTGGAGACCAACGGTCGGGTGCTTCACTCGGAGCACGAGGCTCTCGTTGCGCCGTCGGTGGTACGCCTGCGCCACTACGTTCGCCGTCCGGTTCCAGAGCTTCGCCTCACGCGCGCCAGTGTGTTTGCCCGCGATGGGCACACCTGCCTCTACTGCGGCCGTCATGGCGGCGGTCTCACCATCGACCATGTGATCCCTCGGGCTCGCGGTGGTGCCTACGACTGGACCAATCTGGTTACCTGCTGCCTCAAGTGCAACAACAAGAAGGGCAATCGGACGCCACAAGAGGCCGGCATGAGGCTTCTCGCGCGACCGCTGCGCCCGCGCTACACACCTTACATCAGCCTGCCGAAGTTCCTCGAGGCCTATCGGGCCGACCGGTGGACCAAGTACCTCCAGCCGTTTATTGACTATGCGGGTCTCGGCGAGTTGAGGGACGCGTAGCTCCGGGAGCCCCATGCCGCCGACGGTTTGCCTTGCCTCTCCGGGGGCTCCTATAATGTTTCCATGAGTTCGCCGGCCCCGCGAACCGCTGCACGGGACGGACGGTTTGGGTTGCGGGGGTAGACCGCGCAGGTGGGCGCGGTTGGGCTGGGCCTTCGTTCAGCGTAGGCCCCTGTGGTGTGTACCGGCCGCAGACAGCGGGTTGGAGGCCTTCAACGATGCTTGCTCCCGAAACGCACAACTACGCCAAGATCCGCGTGGTGGGTGTCGGCGGCGGCGGTGGCAACGCCATCACGCGGATGATCGAATCGGGCGTAACCGGCGTCGAGTTCCTGGCGATCAACACCGACGCCCAAGCACTCGACCGGATCCAAGCGGACAACAAGCTCCAGATCGGCGTCAGCCTGACCAAAGGCCTGGGCGCGGGAGGCGATCCCCAGATCGGCCGCGCGGCGGCGGAGGAGAGCAAGCAGGAGATCATGATGGCCCTGGACGGGTCGGACATGGTCTTCCTCACCTGCGGCCTGGGCGGCGGAACCGGCACGGGCGCTTCGCCCGTTGTCGCCGAGATCGCGCGGAGCCTGGGCGCGCTGACTGTGGCCATCTGCACTCGACCGTTCCAGATCGAGGGCCCGCGCCGCAAGGCGAACGCCGACGACGGCTTCAACCACCTCAAAGAGAACGTGGATGCCATCGTCGTGATCCCCAACGACCGGCTGATTTCCGTGGTCGAGAAGCGCACCACACTGGCCGAGGCCTTTCAGTCGGCCGATGACATTCTCCGGCAAGGGGTCCAGGGCATCTCCGAGGTCATCGTGATCCCCGGTCTCATCAACCTCGACTTCGCCGACGTCCGGGCCGTTCTGGCGAACGCCGGCACGGCGCTGATGGGCATCGGCGTGGGCCAGGGCGAACACCGCGCTCCGGATGCCGCCAAGATCGCCGTCTCGAGCCCGCTGCTCGAACAGACCATCGATGGCGCGGAAGCGATTCTCTTCAACATCACGGGCCCGGCCGATCTGGGACTCAACGAGCTCCAGGAAGCCGCCGAGATCATCACCAGCTCCACGAAGCAGCAGAACCCCAACGTGCTGATGGGAGCCGTGATCGACGAACGGATGCAGAACGAGGTGCGGATCACCGTAGTTGCCACCGGCTTTGACCGCAAGCCCTCCGTGCCCACCGCCTCGACGCCGCGGCACGGGACTCAGGAGGGCCGCCTCCCCTCGGCGGAGCTGTCCGTACCTCAGCGCGCATCGCTCCTGCGCCAGGCCTACAGCGGGCAGCCCCCTACGGTATCGGTTCAGCTGCCCGATGACAGTCGCGCGAAGCCAGCAGGGCAACTCCAGGATGACACGCGGCGTGGACCGGCGTTCCCTTCGGTCGCCCAGCCGGTTCAGGATGACGACCTGGACATCCCCGCGTTCCTGCGGAGGAAATAGCGGGGCAATGGTCTAGATGGGCTCGCACCCCACGCTCCGAGTGCCGGTCTGCGTATGTCGCGTGCCCCCGCGGCGCCCGAACTAGGCCCCAATTCGCGTGAGGCCCCACAGAATGGCCAGGATCACGAAGCAGAAGGCCAGAGCCAGGCCGAAGCCGGCCCAGTTCACGAGCTTCGGATGGTTCAGCTCCCACGGATGCCCCTCAGACGCTCCGGCATAGACTGCCTCGATCCCGGCCTTCTCGAGCTCTTCCTCGCGCCCGACGGGTGTGCGGATGAGTGTATGGAACCGATCGAGTTCCGCTTGCGGCTTTGGGCGCGTCAACAGACTGACGGCAACCAGCACCACCGTCCCGGGCAAAAGATAGGCAATCAGGAGCCGGTGCATATGGCCCCGGTCGGCGTACAGGCCCAGCCACGTGGGCGCGGCGTCCCCGAGGGCTGTGGCCGCCAGTTGGCCGCCTTTACCCAGCGCCAGCCAGATGAGCGCCATGACGATGAACGAAGCCCATGCCCCCGCAGCATTGGTCCGCCGCCAGAGCACGCCGGCCCACATGAACAGGCCGGTCAGTGTCGCCAGACCCCAGAAGATGGTGAGGGCGTCGGCCACGCTCCGGACGACCGCGGCCATCATGACGCCCAGCAACACGACGATGAGCCCGGCCCAGCGCCCGATGGCCAGTACCTGGGCATCCGTGGCGTCCCTGCGGAAGTACTCGCGGTAGATGTTGCGCGAGAACAGGGCCGAGCCCGCCACCATGAACGCACTGAGCGTCGACATCTGAGCCGCCAGGATGGCGGCGAACATGAGGCCAGTGACGCCCGAGGGCAGTAGTTCGCGGATGGCGACTCCGAACGCGTCTTCGCGCTGACCCAGCTCGGGCAACATCCCCGCGGCCACCATGGCCGTGACGATCAGGCCCGTGAATGCCCAACCCATGGCACAGAAGCGCTTCACGAAGTTCCCGTACGTGAAGCCCACGCGGCCCTCGAACTCCGTCTTGCCGGTCGAGCAGACCTCCATGATGTGGGGTTGAGCCACAATGCCGATGATCATCGCCACTGTACACCCAGCGGCCCACTGCCATGTGACCTCCTCGGTCGCCGCCAGGGAAAAGCGCGAGGGATCCAACAGCTGGTGAAGCGCCCCGAAGCCTCCCACTCTCGCCAGTCCAAAGGGGATCAACAGGAGCGACATCACGACGATGAGCACGCCCTGGATCGACTCGGTGACCACGGTGGCCACGAGGCCGCCGGCGAGGCCGTAGGCGACGAAGACCACGGTCATGGCGCCGATGCCAAGCCACTCGGGCACACGGTCTTGTGTGACCGACGTGACGATGGTGCCCGTCCCCCTCAACAGCGTACCGGTGTTCACAGCGAATGTCAGCATCCCCATGATCGTATAGAGCACGGCCAGACCAGGGCTGAAGCGGTCGCGGAAGAAGTCGGCCGTCGTGATGTAGCGCGACCGGCGGAAGAAGGGGGCCATGATCCAGTAGAAGGGGGTGGCGAAGAGATAAACGTAGGTGTACCAAATGCCCGCGATGCCATGCTGTTTGGCGGCACCGGCCACTCCAACGGGGTCATCGGCATGGGTGCCCGTGCCGAGCGCGTGCATGACCATCAGCCAGCGGCTGAACTTGCGCCCGCCCGCGAAGTAGTCGCCCGAGGACCTCACTCTGACGCTCTGGTAGACGCCAATGACAGCGATGCCCAACAGATAGGCCAGTACCACAATCGCATCCAGGAATGTCACGCGAGCAACGCCCTCCCTGAGCCGCGCTGCGAAACGTCCCCAGGTTTCGCCGGTGGTCCAAGGACCCCTGCACGACGGGAAGCGCCGTGGTCGCACCCCGGCTCACCCGAGAGACGAGCAGGCGCGCCGGCGTGAGCGAAGAAGGGTACCTCGAGGGGCCTTGCAGCGCCCCATGGACCGGAGGGCCGCGCATGTCCTATTCCATTCGCGTTGCAGTGACCGGCATCTCGGGCCACCTGGGCTCGCACTTGGCCCCCCTTCTGGCCGAGGACGGCTTCGAGGTGGTGGGGCTAGACGTTGCTAGCCCGCGCCAGCCGCTGCCCGATCGGTCGCGCTTCACTCTGACGGACCTGTGTGACGAGGACGCCGTCCGCAACACGCTGGCCGGAGCCGACCTGGTCGTGCACTGCGCGTCGGTCCATCCGTGGAAGCCCTACTCAGACTCGCAGTACCTGGACTGCAACGTGAAGGGCACGTGGGTGCTCTACACAGCGGCCGCATCCCTTGGCATCAACCGGATCGTGCTCACCAGCAGCATCGCGGCGGTCGGCTACGGTGTCGGGGCGGCCTGGCCAGTCACCGAGGACGTCGAGTCGCCCCTGGGTGACCTCTACGGCTACACGAAGCACGCGCAGGAGGACATTGCGCGGGTTTTCGCCGACGCCGGGAAGGTGCGCACGCTGGCCCTGCGCCCGCCAGCATTCATGCCAAGAGCTGAACTCGAGACCGGCTTCAGCTTGACCGGCCCCTATGCAGTGGTTGAGGACGTCGCCGGGGCCCACCTGGAGGCCGTGCGCGTCCTGTCCGGCCGCAAGCCGGCCGGCGCGGAGATGGCGCCGTTCGAGGCCGTGTTCGTGACGAACCAGCTTCCATATGGCCCGGACGACGCTGCCCTCATGGCCACCGAGGGCTCAGCGAAGCCCCTGGTGCGTCGCCACTGGCCGGAGGCCTACGAATGGCTCATCGCGCGGGGATATGAGGGCACGTGGGTGCCGGCCGCCTACGACCTATCGAAAGCGCGGAGGCTGCTGGGCTGGTCGCCGAAGCGCAACTTCGAGCAATGGTTCGCCGAGGCGAAGGGGAAGCTCCAGGCTCCTATCCCACCAGCGGGTTCAGCCCATCGCCCAGCGGCAGCAGAACCCGTTCGCCACCGCTGATTGCCGAGCGGTAGGCCGCCATGAGCACCTCCATACCCCGCCGCCCCTGCTCCACCGTATCGAGCGGCTCAACCCCCGTCTCGATGCACCGGATGAGCTGGTCGAGGGAACCCTCGACCGCTGTCGCGCCCACGAACTCGGCCGTGGATCTGCGGATGCCGTTGACCGTGATCGTGTCACTCACGGGATCGACCAGCAGATTGGCATTCTGGAACACGATGCTGACGGTGTTCATGGTCGGTGCCAGCGGGGCAGTCAGTTTCTGTTTGCCAACGGTGAGCACCGCATAGAAGCGGCCATAGTCGCACACGATCTGGCCGAAGTCCCCGACGGGCGACTCGGCGTACTCCTGCCAGAAGCTCTGCCGCTTGGCCTGGACGGCCCTGGGGCTGCCCAGCAGCGTCACCATGTAGTCGATGGCGTAGCAGCCCATGTTGGTCATCTCGCCCCCACCGGAGATGGCAGGCGGATCGAACCGTTCGGGCCAGAGGTCGCGGACGGGGAAGCCCATGGGGAAGGTCATGCCGAAAACGTGATGGTAGGCGACCACATGCCCGAACTCGGCCGTCCCAAACGCGGCGCGGACTCGGGCGAACGGTGGTAGAGACTTCACCATCGGAATGTCATGCACGCACCGGACGCCCGAGTCGCGCACGGCCTGCACGATGCGCCGCGCCGAGGGTCCTTCTCAAAGCCCGCCACGACTCGGACTCGCGGGTGGGCAGCGAGGCTGCCGGCCAGGCCGGCACCGTGGGTGCAGCAGTCGCCGAGGATGCCCACGCCATACGTGCGGTTCGGCTCATCCAAGGGCCACCCGTCTCCTTCCACGGCCAGAACCCGGCCTCCGAGGACGCTGGCCGCGGCCGAGCTCAGAAACGCTCGCCGCGTGCACGGCTGCAGGCCCGGGTTCATCGCCGGTCCGCCCAGTAGCTACGGAACTCCTCCATGGCGCAACAGACGGCATCGACGTTCTCCGGCGGCGTCGGAGGGTAGATGCCGCAGACCATCGAGAGTCCGCCTCGGGGCGACCCCAGCGTTCGCACCTCTTCTTCGATGAGCGCCCGAATCTCGCTCCGCGTGCCGAAGGGGACGATGCTCTGCCGGTCGACGTCGAGATCGATGCAGACGCGGCCCTTGAGCTCGCGCGCCAGGTTGTCCGTGCCATTGCAGAGGTCCTGGACGTTCAGGATGTCGACCCCGGCAGTGATGAACTCGCCTGACAGCTCCATCACATACCCATCGGTGTGCAGGTGCACCAGCGTACCCACGGGCTTACACGGGGCCATCAAGCGCCGGTACTGCGGCGTGAACCACTCTCGGAACGTGGCTGGGCTCACCAGCGAGGCCGTCTGTGTGCCCAGGTCCTCGGCAAACCCCATCACATCGACACCCATCGAGAGGTACTGATCGACGATGACCTCATTGTGATGCATCACCCGGGCGATCAGTTCGTGCAGCCGTGGTTCGTTCGTCGCGAGGTCCAGCATCAGGTTCTCGAACCCGCGCAAGTACGTGAGCCGCAACAGCAGGAAACCGTGCGCGGTGCTGCCCATAGTGAGTTGGCCAGCTTGCTCCGCCCGCATGTTCGCCTCGCGGACGGCCACCCAGTCGACGTCGGAACGATCAAGCTGACGCATAGCGTCGGGTGGCGACCAGGTGTCGAGCGCTGCCCAGTCCGCGAGGGGGTGGCCGGTGACGATCCCCTCGAGACCGTCGATCGATGACTCCCACACACATCCCCAGTTGTCGGTGAACCGCTCGTGGGCACGATGGGCTGGGCCGAAGTCCACTTCATCGTAGCGTCGCTGCCCCTCCTCGAAGCCGGGGAACAGCGTGGGGTGCCGAGCGCAGACGTCCTCCATCTCGCCCCGCCACTGGTCCCACGAGGCCCCGGAGATGACGATGAGGCATGGCATCCACTCAGGGCCCTCGAAACGGGCGTTGCGGAGGTAGTTCTCGCGGTCGGTCACGGCGGCGCACCCTCCTCGCCATGTGGCTACGGAGCGGTTCGCCGAAGACCAACAGAGGCCTGCTACGGGTGCGGCGTCGCCGCGGGCGGATGGCGGCCCATGGGGGCACAGGAGATCGCCGAGGCCCTACGAGCTCGACACTTCCAGAGCGCGGCCCGCAACTCCCGAGCGACCATCGCGTCGGCACCAAACCGCGGGGGCCGATCCGAGGCCCGGCGCAACAAACGCCGGTAGACCGGAGCCGGACTGTATATACAGTGAGAGGAGAAGGTGTACTGCCAGGCTGCTGGATCCGTGGCCTCTGGCCCCTCGACGACGCGATGGCGCTCAAGCTCGCCCGGAAGCAGGCAGTGGACCGGGATGAAGTCGAGCAGGCTCCATCACATCCTCATCGAACGGTGCATGGGGGGCCGGTGGATCACCACGGCGACCAGCGCTATCTGTGCTACAGCAGGACGGAGGAGGGGCGGTATCCCATAGGCGCTCACGTAGGGCTCTTGGTCGGGCGACTGGGTCTCGCGAAGGTCGCACCGAGTGCACTGCCGGTCTTGGTCGGTCGGCCTGGCGGCCGACCCGGACCCATTGGGGGCTCACGATCGGGCTTCGCCGGACGGTCCTCCCCATGCGGCGCCTCCGCCAGACCCGGACGTGCCGTCTCGGTGCTCCTCCGGCGTCATCTCGGGCCTAGCTTAGCGCCAATGGGGCGGTATCTCTTCGTCGTCTTCCGGCTCGATCCTGAGCACTGGGCACATGCTATCACCGCCCGGGAGATGGATCGCAAGGAGAAACGACACTACCGCACACGCATGCGATGAGCCAGAAGAAGCTTCCCCGCTTCGCCTCCGAAGAAGCAGAGGCCGAGTTCCGGGACCGCGAGCGTAACGTCGAGTGGGCCGGGACGGGACGGTTGTGGCCCCACAGCACCTTCAGGGGAGGCCCCCCCGGCCGGCCCTGAAGGTCTCGCAGCCTTGCAGGAGGCCGGTCGCGCCTGCGCAGGGGTCTGGAGCCTCTCCCGCTGAGACCTCATGGGGAGAGTGGCCCCAGACCCCCTGCTCGCCTACTTCGTCCCCATCTTCCTCATGGCGTCGGCTTTCATGCCCGAGGCGGGGACGGCCGACGGGTCGCCTTTGAATGCCGGCGCGCCAGGCGGTGCTCCAGGAGCTTGGCCCTGGCTGGCCGCGCTCTTGCCGGGTCTGTCGGGAGATTCCAGATCACCCTTGGGCTTGCAGCCCTCCATCAACACCAGAGCCACCACAACTGCCGCCACCACCGCGATGACGCGCACCGCGCGCGATCTCATGGAGACGCCTCCTTCCACTGGCGCGCATGGCGCCTAGCCCGAGCCCGAGGGATGGACCGTGGGGTAGTCCTGGGTCCAGAGTCGGCGCGGGTTCTGGACCTTGGCGTGGCCATCGAGAAACGTCACGTTGTACAGCCCGTCGGCCGTCGTTGGGCCAGTCAGCGCGGCGTGCTGCACCCCCCAGTGAGACGAGGGATCGTTGTACGGCAGTCCCCAGTTCTCGGCCCCGCAGCAGTCGATAGGTCGCATGTAGCAGTTGCTCTCACACGCCGCCCACTCGACCAGGACGGGAAACTGAGCGGGCGCGGCAAACTGGGCCATGGAGCGGTTCCGGCAATGCCCGTTGAAGACGTAGTTGGTGGCCGCGGGCATGGAGAGACCACCAGCCGACACGGTTCCTCCCCAAGCATTGCGGGCGCTGGGGCACTCGAAAATGGCGGCGTTCTTCACATAAGGGACGATCTCGACGATCCAGTTGGCCGCAGACGCGTCCCCATTCGCGTAGCGGGTGAAGTCGGAGATGCAGCACGGATGGCTGTTCAGGCACAAGGTCTCGTCGTAGTCCTGCACGTACATCATGATCCCGAGCCCCAACTGCTTCATGTTCGAGAGGCACGAGCTCATGCGGGCCTTCTCCCGGGCACGGGCGAAGACGGGGAACAGGATCGCCGCTAGGATGGCGATGATGGCAATGACGACGAGCAGTTCGATGAGGGTGAACCCTCGACGCTTGCGCACTCCGCATCTCTCCTCCCAACACACGACTGCCGAACTGCAGTTTCAAGCTTTGGTTTCTCCGTCGAGGAAGGCATCCCTCTTCTCGGTGCCACGGATTGCCGGTGACAACAAGACTACGGAATCGGCCAGAGGGGATGACCGCTGAAGCCCGCACGCGTCAGCCGATGGGTACGGCAACGGCTGCGCCTGCGCCCTGGTGGGCGCACCGATCCGAATGCGCAGCGTCGTGGGGTGTGGTGAAGCATCCCCTTCGAGTCCCTGGGGCGAGCTGCACGGGATCTGGAACCTCGAGCTGGGGCGCTGTGGTGGGCCGGGAGCTCCAATCCCCTCGCACCTCGGTGGTGCACCGCGCCGGCCGCAGGCGCAGCTGCACCACATGCGGGCGCCCAGCCTAGTCTTTACCTTCGTGCGTCGCCGCGCCGGGGATCCGGCGCCGATGGGGCGCCCGTCTTCCGCCACTTGCTCCGATCGACGGTGCCCTTTGTTGCCGGAGCCTCCTCGAGGGTGTTGGGTCGCCGCCGCTTCCGGGCCGCGCGGCTGGCGAGGCGTTCCTTGGCCTTCCTCAACCGCTCCGGCCTTTCGGCCCTGGTGGTGGGCGCGCCGGGCTTGGCCTTCGCGTCTGCTGGCGCCTTGCGCCAGCCGGAGCGGTCGACGGGAGGGGACTTGCTGTCACCAGAGCCTGTCTCGCCCTGCCGTAGGCCCTGGGCTCGGCCCGGCGCCAGCAGAGGGACCGGCTGCCCCAGGCGCCTTACCAACCGCCGCCACACGAGGCGTCGAATCCTCTCCCTCTCGGCCTGGGGTTTGGCGCGGAACGCCCGGTAGCGCCGCAGCAGCTCGGCGCGCCGCTCGGGCGTCGCTTTGGCCAGGCGCTCGTGGTTCGCGGCGACGGCCGCGCGCGTGGGTTTGTCCATGCGCTCGAGATATCTGAGCCGCTGGCGGAGCGCCTGCAGACGCTCGGGAGTCATACGCCGGGCGATCTCGCGGAAGCGTTGGCGTTGCGCCGGCGTCAGCTTCCTCCACCGTTCGAGATTGGCCCGGTAGCGCGCCGAGTCGCCATCGGTGGCCTGGGGCGGGTCAGCGGCCAGTGCCGGGCACAAGAGCGCCAGAAGCAGGGCTCCGAAGGCCAGGTATTGGACTCGGCGCACCAGCGGCATGGTGGTCACCCCCTACAGCTCCACTTCGCTGTCCTCGAGCACCTCGAGGTCGGCCAGCAGCCATAGGTTGTCGAGCACATCGAGCTGCTCGTAGACATCGAGATCGCGGATGATGTCCTCATCAGTCGGCATCCGCCCGGGTTCCGAGGGCAGGGCCGCCACCACGGCGGGCGTCGGCGGCCGACCAGGCGGGCGGTGCGTCCAGGTCACCAGCGCACTGACGACGAGGAGGGCGACGAGGGCCATCGCCCCCGCCGGGGCGAGCCACCAACTACGGATGCCAGGGCCCGCCGTCGCGCGCCGCGGTAGCGCGCCGCGCGTGTCGCTGGCACGAACGCGCGTCATGACAGCGGCAGTGAACTGCGGACCGGCGGCCGGGGCCCGAACCGCATCCAGCAGCTCCCATGAGCGGCTGAGGGCCTCGCGCTCGCGCCGGCACGCGGGGCAGCCGTGCAGGTGCTCTTCAACGGCGGCACGCAGGGCGTCTGAGCCCCCGTCATCGAGGATCTCCGGCAATGCCTTCAGTGCCCTCCGGCAGTTCAACAGGTGTCCCTCCAGTGCGCGGGCATGACCGGCGTCGAACGGCACGCTCCATCTACTCGCTCGGTTCTCCCAGCTCAAGGTATTCGGCGAGCTCTCTTCGCAGTGTTACGCGCGCCCGGTAGAGCAGCGACTTGACCGCTCGAACCGAGCAGTGCATGGCCTCGGCGATCTCCTCATAGGTCGAGCCCTCGTACTTGCGCAGGATCAGGGCCATCCGCTGCGCCTCGGGCAGCGAGTCGATCGCCCGCTTCGCGACGATTGCATGCTCGTCCAGCAACACCGCCTCGAGTGGCGAGAGGGTCTGCGCATCCGCCGCGACTTCGGCGGAGTGGTCCGTACCGCCCATCGGGATGCCCTCCAGCGCCCTCCGCGTCTTGCGCCGGGCCTGCTCCTTGAGGCACGTATTCCGGCAGATGGTGTAGAGCCAAGTCGTGAACTTGGCACTTGCCACATATGATCTCCGAGCCCCGTAGACCCGGATGAAGACTTCCTGGGCGATGTCCTCGGCATCAGCCCCCGGCCCCAGGTAGCGGTAGACGACATTCAGTACCCGCTGTTTGTGGCGATCCACCAGCACACCGAACGCCGCATGGTCGCCCGAACGAACGCGGAGCATCAGCTCGGAGTCATCGATGACCAGACGCGCCATGCTTCCCCTCGGTGCCGCCCGTCCTCATACCTCGCATCACCAACGCCGCCACACACCCCGGCGGCCCGCGGGTGTACGGTTGAACCCGAGCAGTGCGCCCAGGTCTCGGAAGACGTGCACGAAGCCCAAGCTATCCGATCAGGGATTCGGTGCGGTGACCGCCGAACCTGGTGGGACACCGTTAGGCTAGAGGTCGATGACCTCAGGTTGCATGGTGTCGAGGTCGAGTACCACCATGGTCGCGCGGCCGCTAACGTACCCGCAGACCTCGCCGGGATTGATGATCAGGGCACCGTCGCGGCGGACGTCCACCTCGTGCGTGTGGCCGTAGACACACAGGTCGAAGTCGCCGGAGTGAGCCAGCTGGCGAAGCAGCAGGGGCTCGTGCACGACGACCACACGAGAGCCCCCCAGTTCGCACACGGCCGCACGAGACCGGACACTTCCGAATGGTTCGAAGGCGGCCGCCAGGCCCTGACGCTCACCATCGTTATTGCCATAGACCGCAGACACAGGGACGTGCAGTCGCGCCAGGGGCTTCACAGCGAAGGGCGCAACGAAGTCGCCGGCGTGCAGAACATGCTCCACACGCGCAGCGAGCAGCCCATCAATGGCCTTGGCGATCATGGGCAGACAGTCGTGGGTATCGGACACGATGCCGATGCGCATGGTAGTCACCTTCTCGGGCGCCCTGACAGGGGGAAGCCGCGGAACCGGTTCGACATGAAGCGGGTCATGCCCTCGTGGCGAGGCGCCGCCCCGGGCCCCGGAAGCGCCCCTCACACCGGCGCCAGCAGGACCCCGGCGGACCACCCGGGAATCTGAGTGACCCAGGCACGAGACACACGCCGCCGATACTGACGGTGTTCTGAGGTCGAGCGTCCCGCCCGACACCTCGTCGCCGAGCACTGCTGGTGTCTCGGCTTCGGATGGGGCCACAGCCGATGGCGCACGAGGGTCGCGTCCCAAGGACCACCACCGCAACGCGGAGAGGCGCAGTGGCATCGGCCCCAGTGGCGCCGGCCTCCGTGCCGGTGGCAGCGCGAGCCACGCTACGGCGCGTACTCCCCTGCTTCCTTGTTGTGCAGTTCGCCGCGATGGGAGCGGATGGTGTGGCCATCCAGCGCCAGCGCTACGCGCTGGTAGGACTGCCCGACGGAGTGGTGGAGCTACGCACGCCGAACGGGCGGACGCTGGCGGCGTTCCAGGGGTACCGCTTCGAGTGGTCGCCGGGCCGCACCGATGGCGGCGAGTGTGAACTCGCCGACCTGCCGGACGGCCGCGAGGGCATCCGAGTCCACTACCGCGTCGCTGAGACGCCGGCGGGCGATGTGCGCATCGAGTCCCTGTTCGAGGCGCTACCGCGATCGGTACACATCACCTACCGGATCGAAGCGCCCGACGACACCAACCTGGCTGGAGCGATGATCCTCCGGACGATCGCTGAGGGCGGATGGCCCGAGCAGACGCTGAAGATGGGGCGCTGGCTGCGGCACGAGCGCGGCGGGGTGTCGTATGAGGCGCCGGATGGGCTGCTGTTCCGCTCCGCCTGGCCGGATGTGGCGCTGTTCTCCGCGGTGCCGGGGAATGCCGCGTGGGGCAGCGATTGGGCCCGCCACTGCCCGCCGAAACGACTCGAGCCCGGGCGTTTCGAGGCCCAGCTTGACCTGGTGCCCGCGGCGCCCGAAGTGCGGGGCACCGAGGCGGCCGCTCTGCTCGGCGGCCGGTCGCTCGCCATCGATGCCTGGACCGATCAGCCATTCCACTTGTGGGAGTCGGCCGACGAGCCGTTGCCGCTGACGGTCGAAACGGCGAACGTCAACGAAAGCCCGCTCGACGTGAGGCGCTCGTGGTGGGCGCGCGATCTCGATGGCACCATCGTGGCCGAGGGCGATGAGACGCGTCGGCTCGCCGACGAGGAGCGCTGGCGCGAGACGCTGACCGTGCCGGCGCCAGAGCGCGGGATCGTGTTCGTGGAGGTCCGCGCCGAGGCGAACGGGCAGGAGGCCTTCACGCGGACGACGCTTGCGGTGCTGCCACCCCACGAGTTCGGCCCGGGCGAGGAGAGCATCTTCGGCCTCGCGGCGACGTTCCCGGTGCCCTCGCAGACGGATGTGGACCGGCTTATGCAGCGCATGGGCGTGCGTTGGCTGCGCGGAGGGGATCCGCGGCGCACGGAGGCGCTCGGCATCAACGCCAACTGGCACGCGGGGTCGTCGCCTGACGCGATGGAGGACAGGCCGGCTGAACGCGAGGAGTACCTCCGGAAACTGATCCGCGAGTGCGACGAACGCGGCAACCCCTACCTCGAGTTCGCCAACGAGTGGAACATGATCGGCGGCATCGGCAAGGCCGAACAGGCGGAAGTGTACGTCCGTGACTGGCTGCTCCCGCTGGACCGGATCCGCCGCGAGACCGGCTCGAAGGTGAAGTTGCTCAGTCTGGGCCTCTCGGGCCCCGACCCGGCATTCCTGGCGCGTGTGAAGGAGCTCGGCGGCTGGGACGCGCTCGACGGCCTGGCTATGCATCCCGGCCGCGGCAACTACACGGCTGACTGCACCGAGCGCGAGGCGCCGGGCGAGTACTGGACCTTCCTCGGCGCCGTCCAGCAGGCCAGGGCGGCCGTGGCGCAGCTCGGGGAGAAGCCCATCTGGGTTACCGAAGCCTATGCGTGCACCTTCCCGAACAGCTGGTGGCACGATACGCTCCGGCACGCGGCCGAGAACATCGTGCTGACCTACGCACTGGCGATGGAAGAGGGCCTCTGCTGCGTCGACTGGTACCAGCTCGTCGACGCGACCTGGTACGACATCGGCGGCGTGAACCACAAGGACCCCGAGTACCACTATGGCCTGCTCTACCGCGACGGCAGCGTGAAACCGAGCCTGCTGGCCTACTGCACGATCGCTGAGGCGCTGGACGAGGCGCGGTTCGTCCGCAGAATGACCTTCGACAGCCCGACGACCCACGGGCTGTGGTTCCGCCGCCCCGACGGCACCGTGGCGATCCTGTGGGACCGGACAGACGGCTATAGGCTCTCGGAGAAGTCCGACGAGTACGCGAGCCCCGAGCCATGGATCGACCCATGGCCGACCAAGGTGGCGGTCACCCTCCCCGCCCCAGGCGGGAGTGTGCGCGTGCTGGACTGCATCGGCCGGGAGACCATCGTCCCCTCACAGGATGGCCAGGTCACCCTCACGCTCGATGGCGCGCCGCGGATCGTGTACGGGCTGCGGGAGGAGTAGGGCGAAGACCCTTCGCCTCCGGCGGCCGGGGCCCAGGCCCCGGACCCCATCCGGCGCTCCGCGCGGAACCCCGAGAGGCGGTGCCACGCACACATGGGCCGAGCGAATGCGACAGGAGCGGGACTGGGCGTGGTGCGGGCGGCGAAGAGAGGGGGGACCGTCGCGACCCGGCCCTGCTGCGGTCGTGGTGGGCGAGGTCGCCGGCCGGCACTGGGGCACGATGTGGGTATGCCCCGCCGCAGGCCCGCGCATCCGTGTGCGGGAACCATCGGCCCAGTCATGCGAAGGGAGGCCTACCGATGCGCCACATGCATCTGCTGGTAGTCATCCTCGCCGCCGCGGCGGCCTCTCTGTGCGCCGCGCCCGAGCAGCGGGCCATCTGGGCGCACTTCCCCGATATCAAGAGCCCCGAGGCGGTGCAGCGGACGGTCGACGCCATGTCAGCGGCGCGCCTGAACGCCATCTACATCCTCGTGTGGTACGACGGCGGGCTGGCGGCCTACAGGAGTGCGCTGTCGCCGATGATGGCGGGGGCGCCGGAGGGACACGATCCTCTCGGAGCGCTGATCGCCGCCGCGCATGCGCGGGGGATCCATGTGCACGCCTGGTTCGCCAACGGGAGCTACGGGTGGAAGCAGCCGGGGCACGTGTTCACGGTTCACCCCGAGTGGCAGCTCGACGACGGCTCGTCAGGCCCGGAGCGGTGGTATGACCTCGGGCAGCCGGCGGTGCGCGAGTTCGAGCGCGACGTCATGCTCGACTGCCTGGCGAACTACGACGTCGACGGCATCCACTTCGACTACATCCGCTACGATGGCCGCGGGGTGTGCCATTGCGAGACGTGCGAGCAGGAGGTCGAGCGGCGCTCAGGCATCCCACGGGCGACTTCCGATGGCAGCACATTCCCGCTGGCGTGTGAGATGTCGGGCAACCCCCTGGACAAGCCAACCACGGCGCAAGTGCTGGCGACGTTCGACAACCGAGTGCCGGCACTGACGCTGAACGCGCTGGGCACGGGCGAGGCGGTGCTGCTGAACTGGCATGCGAGCGACACGCCGCACGCCGCCGTGAGCGCGTTTGCCAGGCAGATGCTGGAGCGGTTCGGTGCGGCCGGCGCAAAGGTCTACCAGTTGCGCAACACCGAGACGACCGTTCGGTATGGACCCGGTTCGCAGGATTCGGGTGTGCGTTGGCTCGAGGGCCTCGGGTGCGAGCCCGCGGCGATCGACGAGGCACATCTGGCCGACGTTCCGCCGGGTGCCACGGTGGTGCTGCACAACCAGTATCTGATCTCGCCGGCGGCGGCGGCGTGGCTCGAGGAGTTCGTGACGGCCGGCGGCCATGCGCTCTTCGTCGACGGCCCCGTGTTCGCCATCAAGGAGCCGGCGCTGCAGCGAGTGATCGGACTCGCGGGCACAGGGGAGTACTTCAACGAGTTCCGCGCGGTCATCCCGGCCGAGGGGCAGGAACTCATCAAGCCGGGCCCGCCGGTCGATCTGGATGTCGAGAAGCGCCGGGCGGCGGCGTGGGAGCAGTTCCGGCGCGATTCGGTGACCGACCTGGTGCGGCAGGTCTACGCGGGCGCCAAGGCGCTGAAGCCCGAGGCGCAGGTCAGCGCGGCGGTGTTCTACGATCGGCGGTCGGCCGACTCGGTGTGCCAGGACTGGTACGGCTGGCTGCGGGAGGGGATCATCGACTACGTATTGCCGATGGCCTACGTCGATGGCCTGCCCCCACTGGAGAAGGCGATCGATGAGTGGAAGGCCTTCGACCCGACGCTGGAGCGGATCATCCCCGGGTTGTCCATCTACAGGCAGGAGGGTGACCAGACGGTGTCGCGCGATGCGGCATCGGTTCTGGCACAGCAGGAACTGTGCCGGTCGTCGGGGGCCCGGGGGACGTGCTACTTCTCGCTGGAGTTCCTGAGCCCGGAGATCCAGGCGGCGCTGGCCGGAGGCCCGTATGCGGAGATCGCGGAGCCGTACTACCCGGGGGGGCGGTAGGGCGGGGCCGGGCGACCGTCTACTAACGGCTGACGCGGACGACGGATTCCGTCTTCACTGACTCGATAGCGGCCGCGAGGACCTTCTGGGCAGCGAGACCATCGGCGCCGGAGCCGTCGATCTGATCGGGCGGGGTGCCTTCGGACACCTGGCGGGTGAAAGTCGTCAGGCGGTCGATGAAGGTATCGACGAAGTCGCGATAGCCACCAAAAACGGGGTTGGTGTAGACTCGCTTCTCCGGGTTCCCGGCGGGGTAGTAGGTAGCCTCACGCCACATATCGTCCAGCACGAATCGCCCGAGGGTCCCAGCCACCTCGCAGCGTTCCATGGGGTGCCCGCGCTCGATGTCGTAGCTCGCCGTCAGGTTCCCCACAGCGCCACTGACGAAGCGGGCGTTCATCTGCATGGTGGACCAGATCTGGCGTCCTGGCGCCTTGGTCGCGAAGGCATGGACGGCTTCAATGTCGCCCGCGAAATACCGCATCACATCGACCGTGTGCGGGTTGAGGGCTTTGACCATGAACCAGGGCGACGACTCGTTGGGGTTCTTGATCCACATCGACATGTTGATGAAGAGCTGATGGCCGATGAGCCCCTGATCGACCCAGGTCTTGGCGAGCCGCGCCGCCGGCGTGAATCGGTGGTTCAGGTCAATGCCGAAGCAGAGACCCTTGTCTCGGGCCAATGCGACCATTTCCTCGGCTTTGTCGATCTCATTGCATATGGGCTTCTCGCACAGGACGTGGCAGCCGGCCGATAGGGCTTGCATGGTAGGCTCATAGTGATCACTGCCATACTCGATGCCGCCTGTGGCAACGCTGCAGATGTCAGGGCGGAGCGCATCAATCATTGTCTGTGCATCGTAGAAGGCGGGTACACCCAGCCGAGCAGCAGCCGCATCGGCGCGGTCCTTGATGATGTCACACACTCCCACGAGTTCGCTAAGGGTATCGAGCTTATAAATATCGGCGTGACGGTTCCCGATAGGACCGCACCCGATGACTGCCACTCGCAACATGGTTGGTGCAACTCCCTAGCTGGACTCGCAGGGCTCACTGCCCCGTGAGAGGCCGCCGCCAGGTACTGGCGGCAACGACGCCCCTGGCCTTGAGCAACCCGGGTTGCGGCGGGGTGCCATGGGGGGATCCGCGCGGGCTCGGTGCGTGGTGGGCCCCCAGCGCGCCCATCTCTGCCCTGATGAGGTCAGCCTCTAGCCGACCGGGCCGGTCAGGGCCCCACCACCCGCCTGCCGGCGCGTGGTCCCCCCAGTGCGTTCCCTCCGCAAGATAGGGCGGGTCGACGCCTTGGCTCGCTAGTGTGCCTTGGCCTGGAGTTCCCGAGCCTTGACGGGATCCCCGATATGCAACGTGTTGTAGGCCTGTTCACTGGACTTGAACGCCGGGCCGACCTCGGGGTAGCCGTGCCAGCACTCCTGGGTGAACATCGGATTCCGGATGCCCTCCTCCTTCTCGCGCTTGGCGATGAAGTCATCCATGCGCTTGCGGAGCATCTCGACAACACCGGGCTCTTGCTCGGCCACGTTGTTGAGCTCGTCGGGGTCTTGGGCCAGGTTGTAGAGCTCGACGGGCGGCTTGAAGTGAAAGTCGGGTTCGAGTGCAACGATGAGCTTCCACTCGGGAGTCCTCCACCCGTGTTTGCGCATCCACGTGCATTCGGTGATGTAGAACTCGGACTCGAACATACTGACCTCGCCCCGAACCATGGGCATGAGTGACCGGCCATCGAAGGTAGCCCTGGGCTTGAGGTCCAGCAGGTCCATCACGGTGGGGACTAGGTCCTTGTGTTGAGTGAACCCGGGTACACGCAGGCCGGCGGGCAGCCGGCGCGGATAGCGCATGATGAGCGGCACGCGGAGCGTAACATCGTAAGTGCCGTGGTGGTCAAACCAGCACTCGTGGTCATAGAGCGTCTCGCCGTGGTCAGCATTGATGATGACCAGGGTGTCATCCAATATGCCCAGGTCCTCCATGGCCATGAAGAAGGACTTGATGCACGCATCCATATAGGCCACAGCCCCGTCGTACTGGGCGATGATATAGTCCTTATCGGTGACGCCTGGGGGCATCCAGGTCAGGAAGTAGTCGCGGAAAGGAACGAAGTCGAAGACGGGCTTCATGGACTTGTTCCGCTTGTCGAACTCGTTCCCATGGTAGAACATCCGGTCGAAGGGTTTGGGCGGCATGTAGGGGGAGTGAGGATCCATGTGCCGAAGCATCAGGAAGAAGGGTTTGTCGCCGGCCGCGAGCCGCTCGAGCTCGGGAATGGCTACGTCGTTGAGGTTCCCGGCTTTCGGCAGCGAACCGTCCTCGAGTGAGCCCCAGCCCACGTAGTCGAGGTAATTATGAAACCCGCGCGAGGCCGGGTTTCCGGTGAAACCCACACAGGTCGTCTCGTACCCGACCTTGCCCAGTATCTCGGCCAGAGTCTTGGTCTTCTCGGACATCGGGCCATGGTGGCGCAGAGCGACGACGTTGGTGCCGAAACAGTCGCGCCCGGTCAGCATGGAGGCATAGCCCGACGTGGTGGGGACGTGGGGGCAGAAGTTGTTCTCGAAAAGCACACCCTCCTCGGCGAACTCGTCGATGTGGGGCGTGGTGTAGTGGTGGTAGCCGTAGCAGCTCATATGGGTCGAGACCAGCGAGTCGATGCCGAACAGGACGACATTCGGCTTGTCCTTGATTGAGGCAGGGCTCTTGGGCATGGGCTTCGTTCCTTCCGCTCACAGTAGTCCGGGCTGAGACCACGCCGCCCGGCGGCGTGTGGTGATTGCTCGTTTGCCGTTGTCTCGTGTCGGGCCGGGGCCCGCCCCGCTCGATCCATCAGTGCGCAGCCCCTCGACGGGCTCAGGGCGGCGTCCCTCCGTTCCGTGGAGCGGCTCGGGTGGAGTCCCTGCCGCTCTGCGGGCCTCTTCCATGCCGACGCTCCTTGTGCCCTGCGGCGCTGTTCGGAGGGGCCACATGGAGACCGGACCAGCCGAAGTCCGGTGGGGCCCCATCCGGCCCGGGTTGCCTAGACCCGAGCTATGGCGTCGTCGTCGAACCGGACGCGGCGCCCTTCGCGCGATGAAACATAGCATGCCAGGAGCATTCGGAGCGACGTGCGCCCCTCCTCCGCCGTAGCGATGGGCGGGCGCCTGCCGTGCAGAAACTCGGACAGCGGCCGGGCGAGGCCGTGGATCCGCGCACCGTGGTCGGTCGGGCTCTCGATGTCGCTGAAAACCCACTCGCCCTTCTGACGCAGGAACCACTTGAGCCCGCACGGGCCCCCCGCTCGGGGCACGTTGCAGCTCACGCCGTCACCGTAGTTCTGGATGACGGATCCCTTCTCGGCCACGATCTCTGTCGTGTTCTCCCCAGCAGGATTCGAGAAGGAGCACACCACCTCGGCCAGCGGCCCCCCTGAGTACCGGAACACAGCGATGCCGTTATCACAGGGCATCTCCGAGTGACACAGCGTCTCGATCTCGGCGGTGATCGTCTCGGGCACGCCAAGCATCCAGTGGATCAGGTCGATCGGGTGGGAGGCATCGTCGGCGAAGATATCACGGTTGTACTTGGGCGCGACGTGCCACGAGGTGGTGAAGGACTTGTCGAGACACATGCTCAGGCCATGGCGGCGCCGGACCATGAAGACACGGCCGAGCTCGCCGCTCTGGATGAGGTCACGCATCTGGATGTTCTGGGGATCGACGCGCATCTGCCAGGCCATGGAGAAGGGCACGCCCGCCCTCTGCACGGCCGCAACCATGCGGTCGGCCTCGGGCAGCGTCAGGGCCATGGGCTTCTGCACGACTATCGACTTGCCAGCGGCGGCAGCCCGCTCCGTCAGGTCGGCGTGCATGGACGTCTCTGCCGCGATGACCACGGCCTGGATGTCCGACCGAGCCAACAGGCTTTCGGGATCCGCGCACGCCTCGAGCCCGAAGGCACGGCAGTTCGACTCGAGTCGAGCCGCATCGTGATCCCACGCAGCACGGACCCGGATGTCCATGTCGTCGTTCTGAGCCCACTGCGAGCAGTAGGCGTTCACGTGACCGTGAGCGAAACCGAGGATTCCTACACCCAGGGGCATTCCAATCACCTCGAATGGGCCCGCATGGCCCTAGCGGCCGCCGCACATCTTCAGGCAGGCGTTCAGGTAGCCGTAGCTCTCGGCCGCGATGATGGCCTGGCGCGAGAGGTCCCAGTCCTTGGCGCCGATGATCTCCAGGTTCACGGGACCGTCATAGCCGGCTTCGACGAGTACTTGGCAGTAGCCGAGTAGGTCGATCTCGCCGCGGCCACACGCCTGCTGGTCGGGGCTGCCAGGAGAGGGGCCGGGGCCCACGCAGTCGCGGATGTGGACATGCTTCACCCGCGAAACCACGCTCCGGAGCGCGTCCTTGGGCACCTCACCCGCGCGGTGGATGTGACTCGGATCCATGTCGATGCCGAAGGCGGGGGACTTGACCCCTTCCATGATCGCGAGGGTCGAGGGGGTGTTGTAGATCGCCGTGTTCACGTGGGCCTTGATGCACAGGGTAACGCCGAAGGGCTCGGCCTTCTCCGCCATTCGGTTGAGCTGTTCGATGAGCCGGGCCATGTGATCGGGGTTGTCCTTCTCATAGCCCCCCGGTCCCACATTGATGACGGGTATGCCGATCTCGGCGCAGGCCTCGTAGGCGGGCATCAGCCTGTCCTCGGTGTTCGAGCCGACCTCCGTGGCGGAGATGGGGAGCTCGAGATCCTCGGAGATCGCCTTGATATCGCCGGCCACGGCCTTCCAGTTGCCCAGGGGGAGATGCTCGCCCATGCCGGGCAGGGCGGAGATCTCGGCCGCGTCGTAGCCCGCCCACTTGATGTGCTCCATGGCGGTGCGCAAGTCCCGATCGCCAAAGAGCACCGTATTGACGCCCAACTGGATCATTATGCGGACCCTTCTCTCAGGAGCCTGACGTCCGCGCCCAGGGCGCGGCCAGCTACTTCTGCTTTACGGTGACGACCTGATTCGTCTTCCACGACTCGATACATGCCTCAATGCAGAGCTGGACCTTCAGGGCATCCTCGCCCTTGGCGTCGACCTGATCGGGTGGAGTGCCCTTCATCAGATCGTCGACCCATGCACCGATGCGTGACCCGAAGGTGTCGGGGAAGGAGCCCATGCCCCCGAGGTGCTCGTAACACTCGACCTCCGCCGAGAAGCGCGGGTAGAACCACAGTTTCTCGCAAGCCTCGTTGATGACGACTCGGCCCTTGGACCCGACGAGCTCCAGGGTCTCGAGACCATAGCTCCCCCCGGCATCGTAGCTGCCGGTCAGGTGGCCCAGCACACCATTGCGGAACAGCAGGTTCGCCTGGAGGTTCGACCAGATCTTCCGGCCCTCGCCCTTGCGGAAGAAGCACTGGGCCTTCGCATAGTCGCCCGCGAAGTAGCGCATGACATCGAGCGAGTGAGGGTGCAGGGCGCGGATGTGGAACCACGGGCTCGTCTCGATGGGGTTGTTGATCCACATGGTCATGTTGACGATGTTGAGCGTCCCGAGCCGTCCCTCGTCGAGCCATTCCTTGGCGCGGCGGGCGGCCGGCGTGAAACGATGGTTGAGGTTGATGCCGTAGGGTATGCCCTTCTTCTTGGCGAGAGCGACCATCCGGCGGGCTTCGCTGACATCGTTCGATATCGGCTTCTCACCCAGGGTAGGGATGCCCGCCTCGAGCAGCTCCATGGTGGGGGTGAAGTGTTCGCTGCCGTTCTCCTCGCCGCGGGTGCACATGCTGGCGGCGTCGATGGTCGTGCCGCTGGCGAGCATCTCCTGGACGCTGTAGAAGGCCCGGGCACCGTACTCCTGAGCGGCGCGGTCGGCCTTCTCCCTGATGATGTCACACACGGCAACGATCTCGGTGTTCGGGTTCGCCTGGTAGCAGCGTGCGTGCACATTGCCGATGTTGCCCATGCCGACGATGGCGATCTTGAGCATGTGACGCTCCTTGGGGGACCGCGCGGGGGGTAATGGTACGCCGGTTCAGAGGGCGCATTCGACGGGAGCATAGCCCCAACTGCAAGGAGATTCAAGGTCGCGCGCGCTCGGCGGCCGATCCCCTCGGCACGCGGGCGGGCCGGATGGGGTCCTTCGCGGTGCGTGGGTCTGTTCCATTCGGCCGCTCCTCGCGTCACCCATGTGTTCGGAGGGATCGAGCAGGCGGCCGGCCAGCCCAAGGCTGGCGGGGCCCTGCCCGGCCCGCTGTGGGCCACTGTACGACGCTACCTCACGTCCAGCGCCACGATGCCGCGGGGCGGGACACGTACCGTGATGCGCGACCCGTTCGGCATCACGGGCATGCCGGGGAAACAGGTGGCGACGGCCACTGACTCGATCGGGCGGTGCAGATCGACCTCGGCCGCGGCGTAGTAGTGGCTATCGTTGGTGATGAAGAGCCGCTGGATCTCGCCCAGATCGACGGCCCATGCGCGGGTGACGTCGGCGCGCCCCACGACTTCGACCGCCTCGCTGAGTTGTACGATCAGCCGGGCACAGGCCTGGACGAACTGGGCCGACACCGCGCGATAGGGTAGCTCCTCGAGGAAGGTCACTGGATCGGGTGCCGTGGGCCAACCCACATTCCCGGGCCCGTCACCCACTGCAGCTGGGGGTGAAGCAGCTCCGCCGAGGACCCAGCAGACCAGCGCCATGGAGTCCGGCCCGTCCTCGGCGACGATAGCCTCGGCCGGCAGGGCGCCGGTGCGCCCTCCGATAGCCATGACCGGGCCGCCCGTGTAGTTGCGGACGCGCACCAGCTCGTCGGCTGGCCAGAGGTGCGGGTTGACGACCAGCAGCGGGCCGGTCACGCCCGATAGGTCCTCGGCGCGGGCGATGGTCCGGATCGGCGCGTTCGCCGCCATGAGCTCGTAAACGGTCTTGTGGACCGTCCAGCGCCGGGTTGCGATGTAGTCGGCAAGCTGAGCCTGGTGTGCGGCATCGGACCAGACGAGTGTGGGCCCGATGGTCCGGGTCGGCCGGTAAGCAAACCCGAGCTCCCAACGATCGCTCAGCCACTGCCACTCATGCGCCGCAATGCCGTCGGAGAGGCAGACGACGGGCCCTGACGAGCAGCGCGTCAGCGAGCCGTCGGCCCGGCGGAGGAACAGGCTGCTGAGCGAAAGGATCTCGCGCTCCGAAGCCGTGGGTGCGTGGCGGAGCACATCCCACTGCTCGCAGGTGTCCTGCGTGCCGTTGAGGCACATGAGAGGCACGTCGGGCGTGTAGCCCTTCATGAGCAGCAGCATGGCCTGGTAGTCGTAGCGGGGGTCCGTGAGTATGCCCTCGGCCCCGATGGACACGCCCGCGCTCACGGTCTCGACCACGAAGCCGTCGACCCCGGCGCGGGCGAGACGCTGGTAATCGGCGCCGTAACGGTACGCCGCCTGGAAGGGGTCGCGGGTCCACCCGCTGTTAAGCACCACGCGCTTTCCCTTGGCGTGCAGGGCCGACGTGACGAGGCTCCAGAAGCCGGCGAAGCGCTCGGCCCAGAACTCGAGCCATGATTCGCGCTGGTTCGCCCAGATCCACGCGGCGCGCTCCTCACACCGGGCAGGATCCTTCTCGCAGGGCCCGCGCAGGCTATCCGGCAGCTCCACGCCCGACGCGCGGCGCCACTGGTCGACCATGTCATCGCTATAGTCGATCTCGTTGAGCGGCAGCCGGGTGCTGCTGTAGCCATCGGCGCCGTGGTAGCCGTCGAAGCCGTAGTCATCCATCACCTGCACGAGCTGGGGGACGAAGAATGCCTCGTATTCGATGCCATCGGCCATGCGCTTGAGCGGGCAGAGCATGGCGGCCCGATCGCCGTTGCGGCGCGTCTCCCACATCTCGGGGTGCGCCGCGCACCAGGGGCTCTGGTGGAACTGCCCATCGACGGTGCTCGAGAACAGGTTGAAGAAGGAGCAGTAGACGGCCACGCCGCGGGCGTGCAGGGCCTCGACCAGCCTCTTGAGCTGCCAGTTGGTCCACGCTTGCCGCTTCCGCTCGCGGCCCAGCGGCCGTGCGCAGTAGGCGCACTGGTCCGGCGGCAGCACGTGCTCATCAGCCATGCCTGCGTGGGTGTGGACGAAGTCGGGCGTGAAGAACAGCAGCGAGACGGCCTGGGGGGCGAAGCCCGTCCGCGCCAGCAGATCGCCGACGCCCAGATCGGGGCTCTCATTGTCGAAGCCGATCAGCTCGATCCACAGCCATCTGTCGTGTGACCGCTCCCCCAATGCCATCGCTGCCACGCTCCTGCCGAATGCCAACACGTCGCCTGGATCCACACGGGCCCTGATGGACTTCGGCCCTGTCAACGGCCCACCTGCAGGCCTGGGACGTTTAAGCCGCGAAGCGAGTCCGCAGGAAGAAGCGGCACGACAAGAATGGTGAGGTGTTCGCTCACACCATGAGAGACCGGCTGCGCGACCTGCTCGAACGCCTGCTTGTGACCCACTCGCCTTCGGGCGAGGAGGGAGAGATGGAAGCCCTGTGCCTCGCCGAACTGGAGCCTCTGTGCTCGCGGGTGTGGCAGGACGAAGCGCGGAACATCATCGGCCTGATCGAGGGGCGCGGTGAGGGCCCGCCGGTGCGCCTCATGGCGCACAAGGACGAGCTCGGCTGCCTGGTGGCCCGCATCGACGACAACGGCAAGATGCGCCTCGAGCCACTCGGCGGCGCGCACGCATGGGTCTATGGCGAGGGGCCCATGGATGTCCTGGGCACCGAGATCGTGACGGGCGTACTCGGCGTGGGCAGCAAGCACGTGAGCGACCTCTCGGCCGACGTGGCCGCGGCCCGGTCGACCAAGCCGCTCTCGTGGGACGTGTGCCGGCTCGACTGTAAGCTCGACGCGAAGACCCTGGCGGCGAAGGGCATCACCGTCGGCACGCGGGCGTGCGTGAGCCGATCGCGGAAGACACCCGTGTGGATGGGCGACTACGTCGGGGGCTATGCCATGGACGACAAGGCGTCGGTGGCGGCGGTGTTGCTGGCGGCCGAGTCGATGCGCGATGCCCGCCTGAAGCCGCGGAGTGACACGTACCTGTGCATCACGTCGACCGAGGAGATCGGCTGCGCGGGCGGGGCCTACGCGGCGCGCACACTGCCCGGCGACACGGTCATCGCAGTCGACATCGCCCCGGTGGCACCGGAGTACCCCGTCGAGCCCGGACCGAACCCGGTGGTCCTCTACAAGGACGGCTCGTTCGTCTACAGCAAAGCGCTATCGGACGAGTTGTGCGCCACGGCGGAGCAGCTCGGGCTGGCGCCCCAGCGCATGGCCGTGCGGAACTACGGCAGCGATTCCAGCTACGCGGCGAAGAGCGGCCTGGCGGGGCGCGTGGCGGCACTGTGCCCGGCTGTGGAGAACACCCACGGGTACGAGGTGACGCACGCGGACGGCCTGGTCAACTGCGCGCGGGTGCTGGTCGCGTGGCTGACGGGCGAGGCGGAGGCCTTCAGGGCGGGCGAGTAGAAGCGAGCGGCAGCTCGCCCGCACGCGGGGCTGCGGGCCACGAGGCGTAGGGCCGGCGCCTCGGGCGACCTGCCGGTCGCCCCTACCTGCCCGGTGCGGCGTCGGCCTCACGTAGCCCGGGGCTCCATCGGGCGGGGCCGAGCCCCCAGCGGGGGCGGCAACCAGTAGCCCGCCGCGGGAGCGGCGGGTGGCGAGCGGGCGAGCTGCCGGTCGGCGATACTGGGCGGGTGCGTGGAGCGTCTTGGGGAGAGACCATCCTGGGCCGCGCGGGAGATGGCGCTGCACCTGCCCATGGCGGCCCGGGAGGGCCGCCGGCACGAAGGCGGGCTGGTGTGGTCGGCGAGAGTGCCCTCGCCGGCCCATCGAGGGCCGGCGAGGAGTTCGGGCGGACCAAAGTCCGCGCTCCCGAAGTGCCGATTCGGCCGGGGGCAGGGCTGGATGCATGGCGACCTGCCGGCCGCCCCTACCTTGCCGATGGCGGGTAGAGGTACACCTCCCAGATGGTCGGCACCTCATTGGCCTCGAGGATGTTCAGCCGGAACCGCTGAGCGGTGACAGGTGCGAACCGGAGGGTCGCATCGCCCAGCGTCGTGCCCTCGTGGACGGTCCGCCACGTGTCGCCCTCCAGCACCTGAAGCTGGTACTTCTGCACGCGGTTCCAGGGGGCTTCGAGCACGAGCATGTGGTCGACGGTCTTCGGCTCGCCCAGGTCCACCTCGAGCCAGCCGCTACGGCTGTCCGGCGTGCAGCCCCAGCGGGTGGCCTCGTCGCCGTCGAACGCCTTCTGAGCGCTGTAGTCATCGTTCCAGATCCCCGAGGCCGAAGCCCGCTTCCCGACGGCCAGCGACTGCTGGGCGCGGATGGAGATGGGCCGGATCGCCTCTGCCGAGCTGTCGAGCTCGAGCCGGATGATCGTGTCGGTTGGGTCGCGGCGCTCGGGGCGCAGGCGGATGCGAAGGGCATCTGCCGACTGGGTGCACATCGGCGTGCCGCCCGTCAGCGCCGAACAGGCGATCACCTTCGCCGGAATCGGCGGCAGCACCAGGTCGTCTTCGTCCCAGTTGAGCACGTGCAGGTAGACGCGGTTGCCGGCACGGGTCGAGACCATACTGCGGCTCGGGGTGTAGGGGCCGCCGGTGGTGGCATAGATGCTCTCGCCGTAACGACGCAGCCACTGGCCCATGCCGCGGTAGTTGGCGGCCTGGCGCGGATCGATGCGGCCGTCGGGCATGGGACCCGTATCGAGCGCCAGGTTCCCGCCGCCGCCGGCACAGCGGATCAGCAGGTGCAGGCACTCCGTGAGCGACTTCACGGGGGCCTTCTCACCCAGCCACGACCAGCCGGTGCTCATGGTCATGCAGCTCTCCCAAGGGCGATCGATCTGGAAGGTGCCGATGGTCTGCTCGGGTGTGTCGAAGTCCCCCGGCCAGCCGCCGCGGTTGTTGATGAGGATGCCCGGCTGCAGCGTGCGGATCATCGCGAAGAGCCTCGGCGTATCCCACGTCTCCGCGGTGCCCTGGAGGCAGTCGAACCACATGCCGTCGATCCTCCCGTAGCGGGTGAGCAGCTCCCGGACGTGGCCGTGGAAGTAATCGATGTAGCGCGCATGGTTCTCAGTCAGGTAGTCCGGATGGTGCCAATCCGGCTGGGAGTAGTACCAGAAGATACGGATCCCAGCCTCGTGGAAGGCCTGGGCCAGTTCGGCGGTGACATCGCGACCGAAGGGCGTGCGCGTGACCTTATAGTCGGTCAGCTTGCTGTCGAACATGCAGAAGCCATCGTGGTGCTTTGTGAGGAAGATGACGTAGCGCGCGCCGGCGTCTTTGACGAGCTTCGCCCACTCGCGCGCGTTGAACTTCGTGGGGTTGAACCGCTTGTAGAGGTTGTCATACACCTCCAGGGGCACCTCGCCGGTGCCACCAACACCCGGCCGGGGGCCCCCGCGCGACCAACCGATCTCGCCCTCGGCGATGCTGCACGGCCCCCAGCAGATGAACACGCCGAACTTGGCCTCGCGGAACCATTTGGTCCGTGCGTCGCGCTGCTCGGGGGTCTCGCCCGGCGGGCCACCCCCCTGGGCGAGCAGAGGAGTGGCGAACGTGAGGCACAGCAGGCTAAGCGTCAGGCGGTTCATCGGTGACCTCCGGTCTCTCGGGCGATCTTCCCGTCGCCGTTACGGGGCCGGTGGAGATAACCGCTCTCTGTGCGGGCTCTCGAGCCCTGCCCTGTCTCGGATCCGGTCGGCGGCCGGGTCGCCGGCGGCCTCGTCGCCGAACCAGTTCGCCTCGAACGTGTGCCAGTCGGCCGCGCACTGGTTGAAGCGGATCGGCTCGGCCGACGTGGCGTGGATCAGGTTGTCGACGATGGTGAACCCCTTGGAGCCCTGATCGAAGAAGATGCCGTTGTTCGGCGCCCCCTGGGCCGACCCGGCGCGGAGCGCATCGTGCAGCCAGTTCCCCCGGAGCACCGTGCCCGGCTGCAAGCCGAGCGTGTAGATGCAGCCCCCATCGCAGAGGCGCTGCAGCACGTGGTGGACGTGGTTGTACTCGATCCGGTTGTTCGCGCAACAGGTGGGCGACTCGTCCCACTGGAAGCCGACCGAGATGCCCGTGTAGGGCAGGTTGTAGACCAGGTTGTGCGCCACGCGGGTGCCGTTGGTGAACGCGACCCAGATGCCGACGGCTCCGTAGTCGTCGAGTCCGCAGTCGTGTACAACGTTGTTCTCGACGCGGTTGCCCCGTGGCACCACAGGATCGGCCAGGTTCCCATTCTCGCCCACCATGATGCCGCTCGCACCGATCGAGTGGACCGCGTTGCCGATGATGCGGCAATGGGTGCAGCCCTTCAGCACCCGGATCCCGACACCACGCAGGAACTCGAGCGCCCCGTCTGTCAGCGTGCACGAGTCGGCGAACTCGAACCGGATGGCCGGCTCGATGCACTCCCACGTGTCCCATGCCCAGCCCCTGGCCCCCTCCGTCGGGATGCAGTGGAACGACGCCTGGATACCATTGAAGCCAAAGTCGGGCATGACCCAGTCGGCGTGGGCGAAGCGAATGCCCTGAAAGTGCAGGTTCCGCACGGGATGGCCCTCGGTCCCGCGCACTTCGATCAACCGCGTCAGCCGCGGGGCGATCACCCCGGCCGTCGCCATGTCCTCGCCCGGCCGGGGCAGATAGGAGACCTCTCCCGTACCCTCGTTCAGGTACCACTCGCCCGGCTCGCCGAGAAACTCGCGGGCGTTCTCGAGGAAGTAGAAGCGGCCCGGGCCGGGCCGGATGGCGTCATGTCCACCGGCGTGCGGCGGTGCCAGCACGATCGTGTTGGTCATCG
Organism: Armatimonadota bacterium; assembly: GCA_029547025.1. Lineage (GTDB taxonomy): Bacteria > Armatimonadota > Zipacnadia > UBA1398 > JAKPQA01 > JAKPQA01. The sequence goes on along the minus strand of JAKPQA010000254.1, from coordinate 33,109 downwards.
GGTCGATGGCCTGAACGCGCTTCCGGGTGATCTCCCAGTTCCCGAGGACCACGACCTCAATGTCCTGCGGATGCTCCCAGTCGGCGAGCTGGCCCGGCTGGGTCGCGAGCGTGTAGAGGGACCGGTCCTCGGCCAGGTCGGCGCGTGCCAGCTCCATGTACTCGGGTGTCGCGCCCAAGTCGGGTGTGCGGGCCCTGACGGCGCGGCGGCCGTTGACCACGAGCTGGCTGAAGGCCCAGGGCGCGTGCGCCGTCCACACGCCGCCGTCGCCGCGACGCCAGCCACTGATGCGACTCCCGCCGCTGAAGGTGACCCGGTCGCCCCGGGCCGCCACATAGCGCACGCGAAAGCGCTCGGTGCCGCCGTCGGCGGGAGTGAAGAGCAACGGCCGGCTGAGCTCGTAGGTGCCCTCATGGATCACAACGTCCACGTTCGTTGTGAGCCTGCGGGCCACGGCCTCGCGAACCGCTTCCTTGGCCCGTTCGATCGAAGCGAAGGGCGCCCGGGCGGTGCCGGCGTGGGTGTCGCTCCCCTTGGGTGACACGTGGAACTCGAGTGTGTTGGGTTGGCCCACGTGCAACAGAGCCACCGCAAGCAGTACGGACATGGCAGGTCCTTCCCACAAACGCCGGTGCTGGCGCGAGGAGTTCGCCCAAGGAGCGGAAGGCCCCTCGCGGGACTGGAAGACCAGGCGTCAGCGACGACGCTCGGCAGACGTGCCCCATCTACATGCCTGCACGGCGTCACGCACGGCCTCGAGCATGGCGGGACCCTCACCGCGCGTGGGAACGAGCCAGCCGCCTTCATCGAGCTCGTTCCAGGCGTAGAGGGTGACTAGTGGGCTTGACGGGACGCGATCCGGGTGCGTGGCGACCCAGTCGAGCGCTGCAGCAACGTACTCGCGGAGGGCGTCGGGCGTGCGGCCCTCGAACCAGCGGTCATAGGTGTCCATGAAGCCCATGCGCGGACGCGGATCCCAGCCTGTGGTGACATTGGGGATATAGGGAAGCCCAGCCGGCGCGCTATCCCAGGTGGCTCGGACGCTGTCGACGAGGGCCGAGTATGGATTCGCCCCCGGTTGCCCGCCGAAGTTGACATAGCTCGATACGGCATCGAACCCGAGGGCCCGGAAACGATCGGCCTGGCCGATGGAGAAGTGGTTCGCGACGATGTAGAGGCCCGGGAGGTCCGCCTTCGCGGCGGCCGCGCGTACCCGCGTGATCTGGTCGCGAAGGGCCTCATCGCCGCCCGGTGTGCTGTCCAGCACGTCGGCATAGACGAACAGCGCGGGCCGGCCATCGATGCGGGTGTAGTCGGGATCGGCCGCGCAGCCAAGCCATTCGGCGACCGCCGCGTCCAGGCGGTCAGCGGGCACCGGTTGCGTCCACATGAGGCAGAAGCCCACGGCGTGCCGATTGGGGGTCCTCAGGTAGAGGTCGAGCCCCGTGTCCATCAAGTCCGACGGATGGCTATCGTCGAACCGCCAGGCGCCCCGCTCATACCAGAGGAAGACGATAAAGTCGATGCCATGAGATGCCATGAGGCCGAGGGCCTGGTCCATGGCCTCGGGTGAGTCGCTCCGCCAGCCGTAGAGCGGCTCGCGCTCGGCGAACGCGGTGGTCAGTGGCTCACGGATGTAAGGGGAGCCCTCCCACCAGGCATCCCACCAGTAGACGCCGACGCGGGTCGGGTCCCGAGCATCGGGCGCGCCCACCGCCGCGGCGAGGGCCAGGGCCGCAGCCATTACCGAACCGCGCCACGTGATGGGGGCCATGGGAGCGTCCTCCTCAGGTGCCAGCATACCCGAAGGGCACGGTGGGGACCATCGGTTGATGCCGCGTTCGGAGGCCCACCGGAGAGCCCCACGGAAACGGCAGCGGAGGATGCCTGGATAGCGGGGGAGCGCGATCACATGGACCTGAGTCGCTTGCGTGAGAGGTTCGTCGAGTACCGCACGGTGGTTGAGCCCGATCGGGACACGGCCGAGTGGTGGGCCGGAGCCCCGTCGGTCTGTCGGGATGACGCAGGCACATTCTGGATGGCGTGCCGCATGAGGGAGGGCGACTCGCCGCGTGGCCGGCGTGGCTACGAGATCCGCCTCCTGCGCAGCGACGACGGTGAGCGTTTCGAGCCGGTGCACGGCATCCGCCGGGAAGACGTGCCCATCCCGGGCTTCGAGCGTCCGGCGCTGCTGTTCGACCCAGTCACGGGGCGCTTCAGCCTCTACGCCTGCGGCCCCTATGACGATGGGCCGTGGTGCGTTCTCCGGTTTGACGACGCGGCCTCACCCACGGAGTTCGTGGCCTCAACGGCGCAGCCCGTCATCGCCCCCGAAGCGCCGACTGCCAACTCGCGGTTCAATGTGGTGGTTGGCTACAAGGATCCATTCATCCTGCGGGGGCCCGACGGCCTTCACTGCTTCGCCATCGGCTATGACCGGGCGGAGCGGACATACCACTTCCGCTCACTGGACGGGTCTTCCTGGGAACAGGTGGGAGGCGGCCCGGCTCTCGATCTGGGCGGATGGCACACGTTCTACACGCGACCGGCATGCGTGCTCCCGCTGGGAGCGGGCTATCTGCTGGTGTACGAGGGCTCGCATCCCACATGGTACGACCCGGTCTATAACATCGCCACGGGCCTGGCCTGGAGCGCCGATCTGCGCCACTTCATCGATCTGACTCCCGATGAACCGCTTCTCGTCAGCACCACCCCGGGCCACTACCTGACCTGGCGCTACTCGCACTGGATGTGGGCCGGCGGCGCATTGCTCGTGTACGCCGAGGTGGCCCGGCCGAACAACACCAACGAGATCCGCATGTGGCGCCTCGCCCTGGCATGACTCGGGCAGGACGCCCTTCCGGTAACGAGCAGGGGGCGCGGCGGGTGGCGTCCGCAATCTGGGCCGGTCCCAGAGCACCCCTCACCCGGCCCGCCTCCCGGTGGGAGAAGCCGGCCCCGGGACTCGAGGCCGGGCGAGGGACGTTCCGTTCGCTCAGCGCCCACCGTTCAGCCCAGGATCGCGGCCAGGTCCTCCTCGGGCGTGCTGATGGGCGTCAGGTTGAACTTGTCAACCAGGATCTGCAGCGCTGCCGGGGTGATGAAAGCCGGCAGGCTGGGGCCGATGCGGATGTTCCTGATCCCAAGGTGCAGCAGCGTGAGCAGGATGCAGACGGCCTTCTGCTCATACCACGAGAGGATCAGCGATAGCGGGAGGCTGTTGACGTCGGTGTCGAAAGCCCCGGCCAGAGCCACGGCGATCTGGATGGCCGAGTAGGCGTCATTGCACTGACCGATGTCGAGCAGGCGCGGGATGCCGCCAATGTCACCGAAGTCTAGCTTATTGAAACGGTACTTGCCGCAGGCCAGCGTCAGAATGACGCAGTCGTCCGGAACAGCCTGGGCCAGCTCGGTGTAGTAGTTGCGGCCCGGCTTGGCACCGTCACATCCTCCGATCAGGAAGAAGTGGCGGATGGCCCCGGCTTTGACGGCGTCAATGACCCTGTCAGCCACGCCCAGCACGGCGTCGTGCCCGAAGCCCACCAGGATGGTCTGATCGCCGCCATCCTCCGTGAAGCCGGGCGCCGCCAGGGCGGCCTCGATGACCGGTGTGAAGTCACGGTTCTCGATGTGGGGCACGTCCGGCCAACCGACCAGCCCGCACGTGAACACACGGTCCTTGTAGCTATCGAGGGGCCGCTGGAGGCAGTTCGTCGTGAACACGATGGCGCCGGGAAAGGCCGCGAACTCCTTCTGCTGGTTCTGCCAAGCGCTGCCGTAGTTGCCGACAAGGTGTGGGTACTTCTTCAGCCCCGGGTAACCATGGGCCGGCAGCATCTCGGAGTGCGTGTAGACGTTGATGCCCTTGCCCTCGGTCTGCTTCAGGAGCGCCTCGAGGTCCAGCAGATCATGCCCCGTGATGAGGATGCACTTGCCGCGGACTGGTTCGACTCGGACGGGGGTGGGCTGAGGCTTCCCGAAGCGCTCGATGTGCGCCGCATTGAGGATCCCCATGGCCGTGAGGTTCACCTCGCCGCATTTCAAGCAGAGGCCCAGCAAGCCGTCGACGGACTGATCGGCACCGGCCAGGTAGCTCAGCGCCTCATGGAGGAAGGCGAAGACACTCTCGTCGGTCCTACCCAGGATCTGCGCGTGATCGGTATAGGCCGCCGTGCCCTTGAGCCCGTAGGTCAATAGCTCCTGGAGACCGGTCAGGTCGGGGCCCTGGGCCTCGATGCGAGCCCCGATGCCAACATCCACAGCCTGCGCCAGGAGACCGGCTTCGTCAGCCGCGGGCACGAAGGTCGCGGGTCCGCTCAGGGCCTCCGGGGGCTGGCCCGCCTTGGCACAGGCCTCCTCATACAGCCGTCTGGCCTGGTTGCGGACCGAGACGGCCGTCGCAATCAGGCCCCGGATCCGCGCCGCATCAAAGTTCACATTGGTGACGGTGGTGAAGAGCGCCTCGGTGACGAACGTGTCGATGGCATTGTCAGCAGCGCCCAGCTCCCGGGCGCGATGAGCGTAGGCCCCGATGCCCTTGGTCACGTGGATCAGCAGGTCTTGCATGGCCGCGGTCACGGGGTCCTTGCCGCAGACCCCCGTAACGGTGCAGCCCGCGCCTTTGGCCGTCTGTTCGCACTGGTAGCAGAACATGCTCACGTCAGATGCCTCCTGGTTCATTGGTCGCCGAGCCCGGATCCGGGCCCGTACCCTGCTGCCGGCGCAACGCCACCGTGTCTGCCGCTATGGGGTGCCCGCGCTGCTGCCGTAGGCTTCCCGCTCGAGTTCGAGAAGCCGCTGACTCTGCTCGGGTGAGAGGCCCTCAGTCCAGGCGTGGTAGCGCTCCCAGTCCTGGCCCTCGGTGCCCCGCAGCGTCGCGTCGATGAAACCCACCATGTCCTCGCCGGCCCCGGCATTCACTCCGAGCTCGCGGGCCAGGGGCAGAAACTCGGCATAGAACCGCTTCGACAGCTCATAGAACCCGTGCCACTGCACATAGTCGGGGCCCATCATGGCGGCCCCGTGCCGCGCACGGCGGCCCTCGTGGTGCCATAGCTCGAAGTAGATGTAGTCCGCGGCCTCGTTCATGGGCACGGCGTCAATGGCCCCTCGGGCCTTGAGGTGGGCGTAGATGGCCTTCGCCGGCCGGCCGTACTTCCCGTTGTACAGGTCTACGGCGTTGTCGAGCTGGATGAAGAAGTTGCTGGCCCAGCTCGGTGCATGGCACGCCTGGCACGCGGTCGTCATGTCGGCACGTCGCTGTTCGGGCCCACTCAGCACAACGCGGCCATCGGGTTCAGTGATGGCACCGGGCTTCACCGACACCTCAGGGCGGAGGGTCCACGCGATGCGCGCCCCGGCGTTGTGGGTCATGGGGAGCCCGGGCGACTGGCCCCGCGCCGCCACAGGCCCCATGTGGCACGAGGAGCACGTAGGGGCTTGGGAGTAGTCCTTGCCCAACACCCACTGCAGCCCGGGCCGGTCGATTCCGATCGATGCCTCGGTCGCGCGGAAGGCGATGCCGTGCTTGGACTCACGATAGACTTCGGCCTGAGGGTGGTCCGGTCCCAGATGACACCGGCCGCAGTTATCAGGCCTCCGCGCCACACCCGGTGAGAACGCATGGCGTGAGTGGCAGGCGGTGCACGACCCCCACGAACCATCGGCGTTCACGCGCCCCATGCCCGTGTTGGGCCACGTGTCGGCAGCATACTCCGGCGGGGACTCACCATCGGCGGCGCGGGAGACACGCACCTCGCTGCCGTGGCACTGCTGGCACCCGCTGATCGCCGCGGCCGGGCCCTCGGCATAGCGGCCGAGAAAGTTATCAATACTGCCGACGAACTGCGCGGCCGAAGCATGCCGGGAGCCGTGGAACTCGCGCGCTTCGGCCTCATGACACGTGGCGCACGTCCGCGGCGATACGTTGACCACAACCTCGGCGCCCTGATGCGCCCACAAGTCCGGTCGCTCCCGGGGCTTGCCGTCGTCCGCCACCAGTGCCACCGATTTCAGGCCCGTGGCACGGTCCCACTGGGTATCGACCACGTAGCGTGGGTTCCCGATGTCCCTGCCGGTGCCAGGCTTCGGCACGACGTGGCACTCGGCGCAACCCACTCCCACGGTGGCGTGGGCGCTCCCCGTCCACTGCTGCGCGATGGCCGGCGCCCCCGCGGCCAGCCCAGTGCCGCCCGGTCCGTGGCACACAAGGCAGACGGCCGTCGCGTCGCTGACGATCGGTTCGACGGCCTCCTGGGCCCACGGGCCCGTGGTCGAAACGGCCAGCGCGAGCACGATCGTTGATCCCATGCGACATGTGGCGAACCTAGCGTGGTGCATCAGAGCCTCCGTTCGCAGTCCCGGAGCCCGACCCTAGATCTCCGGGTGATCGAGTCCGCCCTGGATGCCGACTCGCGTCAACTGAATAGGCACTTCCTTGCCCGACTGCAGGGCGGCGTGGCGAACGATGTGAACCAGCCCATGGCAGCAGGGCACCTCCATGAACGCGATATCGATGGACTCCAGATCGTTCTGCGCGATGAGCACGGCGAGTTTGTCGATGTAGAGCTGCCCGTCGTCCAGCTTGGGGCATCCGGTGACCACAACATGACCGGCGAGAAGATCCCGGTGGAAGTCGGCGCAGGCGAAAGGAACACAGTCGGCACAGATCAGGAGCCTGGCACCCCGCAGGTACGGTGCCGCGGGGGGAACAAGGTGGAGCTGAACAGGCCAGTTCAACAACTGTGAGGCCGAAGCCTCCGAACTGCCGGCCACGGCCGACGCAGCCGATTCGCGAGACCATGCCCGCGCCGAAGGGCAACCTCCCTGAGCCACATCGGTGGCGCGAGATGAGTGGGCGGCCAGACGGGCCTTCACCGCATCCGCGTCATAGGCTTCGGCCTCGCGCTCCTCAATGGTGATCGCGCCCTGGGGGCACTCACCCAGGCAGTCGCCGAGGCCGTCACACAGGATGTCGCTCGCGAGCCGCGCCTTACCATCCACGATGTGGATGGCGCCTTCGTGGCACGCCGGCACGCACAGGCCACAGCCATTGCACTTGTCTTCGTCGATGTGGACGATCTGGCGAACGCTCTTCATTGCGCCTCCCCCGAAGCCCGGGCTAGGAACTGCGACAGTCGGACTGACGCCAACTGGTCGCGGATCTGCTCGTTGACGCTGGCCAGCAAGCCACCGAGGATGCAGCTCTTGCCGTCGCACATGGGCCGCCCGAGTAGGCACGGCAGAGGCCGGAGCGGCCCATCGATGGCCTCATAGACGGCCAGTAGCGACAGGGCCTCGGCACCGGCGGCCAGGCGGAAACCGCCGTGGGGGCCGCGTGCCGACTCGGCGATGCCCGCTCGCACGAGCCGCTGGAGCACCTTCGACAGGTGCGCCTCGGAGACGCCCATCGTCCGGGCCATGTCCCTGGCCGAGAGGAACTGCTGGCCCTCCTGGGCCAGCAGTAGGACGGTATGCAGCCCGATGGACGCCGCTTCCGAGATCCTCAATGCGCTGGACATGCCGCATACTCCAATGCCGAATTGCAGTACCGTAATACCTGAATGCACTCGCCAGACGAAGAGTTCCCGGATCGGCACGAATCTGCTGGCCCCGGGTTCAGCCGCGCCCTGGGCCAGACCCAAGTCCGTGGCCGATCCACAGAGCGATCGCGTGAAGCCGGGGTGATGGGCGATGGACGGGGTGGTGCTAGTCCACGCGAGTGCCCTGGTACTGTCGCCACCAACCCGGTTCGTAGGGACGGCCCGTGACCCGCTCGTACTTGCGCTGCAAGTGGGGCTGCCGTTCGAGGTTGATCCGTATCTGCTGGTTGATGGCGTGGGTCAGTTCCTTCATGGCCTCTTCGGGCGTCATGAGCTTGTTCTCGACCTTGTCGATGTGCTCAACGAGCCATCGCTGCACCTGGAGCGCATCGACGAACGGGCTCGTATCCACCGGCCGGGCGCTCTTCTCCGCGTCCACGAAGGGCTGATGGAAGGCCGGGTCAGGCACGGCGGGATTCACCAGCGCCTTGCCCGACTGGGCCAGGAGCGGGTTGGGTGGCAGCGAGTCCCCGTCCTTCACGATCAGCGCGCTGTACTCGGGACTGGCCAGGTACTGAAGGAACTTGAGCGCTTCCTGGATGTGGTGGCTCTTGATGTTGATGCCCGCCGCCCGGGCGTCCGTCATCCCCGATGACTCCCGGTTGCCCACCCGCGGTAGCCGCACCGCTCCCAGGGCGCCCGCAATCTGCGGGTAGTTCGGCACCTGGATGATGTACCACCGGCCGATGCTGATCATGGCGGCTTTGCCGCCCGAGAACAGCGTCAGCCCGCCACTACCCCAGCCGCCCTGGGACGAGATGGAGGCCAACTGCGCCGCGGTCGGCACCACGTTGTGCACGTGCATCAGGTCGTGGTAGAACCGCATGGTCCAGATGGCCTCCTTCGAGTCCAACAGGCACGTCAAGCCATCCTCGGTGTAAAAGCGGCCCCCGGCGCCCCAGAACAGGTCGCCAAAGAGCCAGGTGTTGTTCCAGTTGGCGAAGGGGATGTGCTCCTCTCCGCTCTTCGAAGGGGTCTCCTTGAGTTGCTTACCAACACGGATGAACTCATCCCACGTCCAGCCGTCCCGCGGGTAGGGGACTCCGTGGTCGTCGAAGATCCGCTTGTTGTAGACCACGCAGTTGGCCCAAACATTGCAGGGAAACCGGTACTGCCGGCCGTCAACAACGAGCCCACCCTCCATGGCGGGGTAGGTCTTGTCCACACCGAAGCCCATCGTCTCAGCATAGGGCGTCAGATCCAGCAGGATGCCGGCGTCCACCAGCGCCATCATCTGCTCCTTGCTGTAGACATCGACGACATCGGGGCCGGTACCAGTGGCGCACTGGACAATGAGCTTAGTCTGGTCGCCGCCGAGGCCGGGATCCACCACCACCTCGACACCCGGGTACATCTCACTGAAAAGACGCGTCTGCACGTCTCTCGCCGGGTTAGCATCCGTCGCCCAGCGAATCCGCACGACGCCCGGCGTCTCCGCCGGCACCAAAGTCGCCCAGGCCACGAGCCCCATTCCCGCGAACAGCAGCAGAACGCCGGCGAAGACCCACTTCATCGCGCTACCCCTTCACTCCGCCGAGCTGCAGCCCCTTGACCAGGAACTTCTGAAAGAGCACGAAGATGATGATCAGCGGCACCACGTTCATGACCGTGGCCGCCATAATCAGCTCCGTTTGACGTCCATAGCTGCTGTCGAGCGCCAACATGCCCACGGGCATCGGGTAGAACTGGGCATCATTGAGCATGATCAATGGCCAGAAGAAAGACTGATAGGCCCCCAGGAATGTAATGATCGCCAGCGCGATCAACCCCGGACGTGCCAGGGGCATGATCACATCCCAGAAGATCTGCCAGTGCCGAGCACCGTCAATCTCGGCCGCCTCGTCGAGCGACCGCGGGATCGAGAGCATGAACTGCCTTAGCAGGAATGTGCCGAAGGCACTGAAAGCCGCGGGGAGGATCAATCCCCGGTAGGTGTTCAGGAAACCTAGCGAGACCATGATCTGGAAGTTGGGGATCATGGTGACCACGCCGGGGATCATCATCGTCGCAAGATAGAGGAGGAACACGGTATCCCGGCCGGCCCAGCGGATGCGCGAGAACGCATAGGCGGCCATGGCGCTGGTCAACACCTGCAGGAAGGTCACACCCACGGCGATGAAAACGCTGTTGAAATACCATCGGCCAAACCGCATGTTGAGCTTCTTGCCCGTCACCGGATCGGGCTCGAGGTCCATCACGATCGGGTAGTTTCGCGTCGTAGGCTGGTGCGGGACGATGTTCACTTCCTCGACCTCGGCTCGCGGCTTGAACGACGCGCTGACCATCCACACGAACGGGATGCAGATGCTGAACCCAATGATGCACAGAATGACGAAGCGGGCGGCGTTGGAGAGCTTCCGGCGAGTCATGGGCCCACCTCGAGCTCGCGTCCGAAACGCCAGTTGATGGCCGTGGCGACGAAGATCATCGCAAACAGCACCCACGAGATGGCTGCGGCGTACCCGAGGTCCAGGTCCTGGAATGCTTTGTTGTACACGTAGTAGCTCAGCGTGGTCGTTGACCCGGCGGGCCCGCCACCGGTCATGACTCGAGCCTGGTCGAAGCCGCCTTGCAGGCCGCCGATGATGGACATGATGGAGATGAAGAAGGTTGTCGGCGCGAGCTGGGGCCAGGTGACATGGCGGAAGCGCGCCCATGTCCCAGCGCCGTCGACCTCAGCGGCGTCGAGTAGGTCGCGGGGCACATTCGAGAGCCCCGCCAGGTAGAGCAGCATGTTGGTGCCGCCGATGCCCGTCCAGACGCCCATCATGATGAGTGCCGGCTTGGCCCACTCGACGCTGGCCAGCCACTTGGGTGGCTCGGCCGCGACACCGAAGGTGTCGAAGACGGCTTTCAGTCCGACGTTGATGGGTCCGGTATCGGGGTTGTAGAGGGCTTTCCAGAGGATCATCAGCGCTACGCCGGCAGTGAAGGATGGGAGGTAGAACAGGGTGCGGAAGGAGACGACGTTCGCCGCGAACCCGAGAGCCGCCACCCCCCAGAGCACGGCCCCGAGCAGGCCGAGATCGGGCGAGGTCTCCCAGATGACCGCGAGGGTCACCGCGCCGCCCACCAGGCACAGCCCGGCGCCGATGACCCGGCCCACGGACTCGCCGAGCCTCAGCTCATCGTTGAGGAGCAGCGCCAGTGCCAGCGACCCGGCGATGGAGAACGGGATGCCGAGCATCAGGTATACCGTGTTGTAGAAATACTGCCAGAAGCGGGGATCCTTGAGCTCAAACACGGTCCACATGGGACCTCTCAGGGCCATCATAGCGACGGCGCCCGCCGCCAGCAGCATGGCCGACAGGGCGCCGCAGCCGATCCCCCAGTCCATATCGTCGCGCCGCATGGCTACGAGGCCGAAAACCAGGCAGATGAGGCCAGAGATGAGCTTGCCCTGCCCGCCGTGGAATCCCAGTGACACGGTGACGCTGCCGATACCCAGCGCCGTCAGCACGACGCCACCCAGCCGGGTCCCCCGCCCGCCAGCCACACTCGACCACAGCGTACCCACAATGCCCAGGCAGAATGCCGTGGCACCAACCATGTAGGCGAACCAGAGGCCCTGCACGGGCCTGTCGAGTGGCCGTACGCCCAGCAGGTCGGTGAAGTTGCGAAGGCCAAGAACCTCGAAGCCCAGTGCGGGCTTGAGGGTCCAGTTCGTGAACGCCATCCATAGGGAGAGAACCACGGGGAAGACGGTGAATGCGAGGAAGCCCAGAAAGTTGGGCATCAAAAACCCATAGACGGCTCTTGGCACGCGTCTCATCGGGGTAGCGGTCGCCATCCTCAGAAGGCGTTCGAACTCGGACGGTACACGCTCCGCCGGGGGCTGTCAACGGCCGAGAGGCGGGCCAGCAGAGCAGAGACGCGTGCGCGGCCACCGGAATCCGCCCCGGCGCGTCACCTGGTCTGTAGCCGCCGGGCGCGGGCTCCTTGACACGCCCTCCATGGCTCCGCATAATCGCAAGAGACGCCCCGAATGCACGTTTGGGGGTGCTTGGGGAAAGGGGCTCCAAGGCAACCGCCGATGGCTGGTCACTCGAAATGGCATAACATCCGCCTCCGCAAGGGCGCCCAGGACGCCAAACGGGGCAAGCAGTTCACCAAGGTGGCCCGTGAGATCATCGTGGCCGCCAAGTCCGGGGGAGGCGACCCGGACGCAAATCCCCGCCTCCGCATGGCCATCCGCGAGGCCCGATCCATCAACATGCCCAACGATAACATCGAGCGGGCCATCAAGAAGGGCTGTGGTGAACTCGGCCCGGGCGAGACCTATGAGGAGGCCATGTTCGAGGGGTACGGCCCGCACGGCGTGGCCCTTCTCATTGCGACCCTCACTGACAACCGCCAGCGCACCGTGCCCGAGATCCGGAGCATACTCGGGAAACGAGGCGGGAACCTGGGTGAGGGCGGCTGTGTGTCGTGGATGTTCGAGCGCAAGGGCGTCATCAACGTCGAGAAGACCAAGGCGACCGAGGAGGACTTGTTCGAGGCCGCCCTCGACGCGGGCGCGGACGACGTCATCGATGAGGCCGACACGTGGCGGGTCACGTGCCCTCCGGAAGCCTATGAGGACGTGCTGAAGGCACTGGAGACCGCGGGTATCCCCGTCGCCTCGTCCGAGGTCACCATGCTGCCCTCCACCTCGGTGAAGCTCGGAGAGAAGGAGGCGCCGAGCATTTTGCGGCTCCTCGACGACCTCGAGGACATCGACGACGTGCAGAAGGTCTACGCGAACTTCGATATCCCCGACGAGGTACTCGAGGCCATCTCGGGTTAGCCCTCAGACCGCTGTCGGCAGGGGCCGCGAACGGTCCGGCGAACCCCCACCACTACTTTCACCCAGCCCGGACGTCCGGATGGCCATCTGTGCCTGAGGTGCGCGGCGGTCCTGATTCCCATCCGCAGTCGCGCCCGCTGACAGGATAGACGGGGGTAGTGATGACCACCGCTGAGCTTCGGGTCATTGCCCGGCACGCCGGTCTGTGGCTTCTCATCGCCTGCGCCGCGCAGAGTCCCACGGCCGCGCAGGTTCAGTTGGTCGCGGGGGGCGGGTTTGAGGGTCAGTACCGAGAGGGCTCCTACCTTGGGGTCACCATCGACCTGACCAACGGCAGCAAGAGCACGCGCGGCGAGTTATCCGCGGGTTTCGGCTCCGGACCGGCCTCGAAGGTGCGCTACACCCAGCATGTGGACCTACCTCCCGGAGCCCACAAACGCACCACGCTCTACGTGCGTCCCAGTAGCTTCGAGAACGAGGTCCATGTACGGTTTACGCCCGAGCGCGGACGACCCGTCATCGCGCGTGCGCAACTCGCCTACTCGGACGCCTCCTCCGTCGTGGCCTACGTGATCCACGACCAGGGCAGCGGGTACCACTTCATCCGGTCGATCGACACCTCCAAGTGGGCCGCGCCGGCCGGCAGCGCGGTCGCCCCGGGCGTGGGCGGCCCCGGGGGCTCGTCGACGACGGCGGTCTCGGTGGCGTACTCCGACACGACGCACATGCCGGACAGCTGGAAGGGGTATGACTCCGCCGACCTGGTGATTCTCGACGAGCACTCACCGTCCGCCCTCACCGCCGACCAAGCCCAGGCCCTCAAGGAGTGGGTGGCGATGGGCGGGCATCTGCTGGTGGTCGGTGGTGAGGACTGGCAGCGCCTCGAGCAGGGGCCGTTCGCGGATATGCTGCCCGTGGACGTCCGCGGCGAGCTGCCGATGGCAGGCGGGCTGCCGGAGTTGGCCGCCACATACGGCGGCTCGATGCCCCCGGGAACGCCCGTGATCACGCTGTGTCAGGCCCGCAAAGGCGCGGAAACGCTCCTCAGCCACGAGGGCCGCCCGCTCATCGTCCGTGGGGCCCACGGTGTCGGGCATGTGTACTTCTTCGCGTTCCCCGTGGACCGCCAGCCCATCAAGGACTGGTCGGGCCTCCAGTCGCTGATATCCCAAGTCATTCAGGACATCCGCTCGCGGTCGCCGCGGCTGGCCGCCGGTATCAGTGAGCCTCCCGTGTGCGACGGCCTCTGCGAGAACCCATCGATGGCCGTTCCCTCGTTTCGGGTCGTCGGCCTCTTCCTCCTGGCGTACCTCATCTGCCTCGTTCCGGCCAACTACTTCGTGCTGAAGCGGCTCGGGAAGAGGGAGTTGGCCTGGCTCACCACTCCGGCCATCGTCATCGTGTTCACGTTGATCGCATATGTGATGGGCCTCATCATGCGGGGCGGCGACGTGGTGGTCTACAGCGCCTCCGTGGTCGAGGTGCGAGCCGGCAGCCCACTCGGGATTTCAAGTGGTTATTTCGGTATCTTCTCTCCCCGGAAGACCCGCTACCGAATCGCCTTCAGCCAGCCCCATGTGGCTATCGACGTGCCCAACCGGGCCACGTCGGGTTTCGGCGGGTTCGAGGAGGTCGAGGTCCCGGCGATGACCCTGGCCTCCGATGGCGGTGAGGACTCGGTCAGATCTATGCTCATCAACATGTGGGATCAGCAACTACTGGAAGCGCGAGCCGCCACGGCGCTCGAGGGCGCGGTCACGGCTGACCTCCGTGTGGCGGATGGCGAGCTCGTTGGCGAGGTTCACAATGGAACCTCGATGACAATGGCCCAGACCGCCATCCGGTACCGGTCGATGACGAAGGGCCTGGGCGACATCGCGCCAAGCGCCTCGGCACCCGTACGGGCGTCGGCACCGGCGTCCGGGGCAATGCCGGCTCCGGCGACGCATCCGGGGGCGGGCCCCATGGGTGTGATGCCATATATGGGCTCGCCGTCCGGCACCCCCGAGGGACGAGATGCCTTCAACCAGCTCATGCCCATCATGGGACCTTGGCCGACCAGCGCCGCCGACGACCCGGACTCGGCGATCCGCCGAGGACTCCTCGGCGGGCTCCTCGAGAGAGGCCGACCGGTCTTCGCTGACAGCGAGGCCCTGGTGTTCGCCTGGCTAGACGGTCAGCCGCTACGGATCGACCTGGGCGGCGCACGCTATCGCTCGATCGGCCGAACGCTTCTGGTCGTCCACGTGCCCGTCAGTGAGTAGATCGCGCCTCCGAGCGGTCGCTGCGGGCGCGCCGCCTGGACGGCACTCCCACGTGCCGTTCCGCCTGTTCGTCCTCACGCCCGCCTTCGCCGCGCGCACACCATGGCTGCTGCGAGCGCGAGCACAAGAATGCCGGCGCCGGCCGCAAGCAGCCACCGGCCATGCGCCGAGCGTTCGGCCTGTCCAGCCGTCAGCGGCTGCGCCGTCGGGAGGGCGGCTGGGCTGCCTGGTCTGCCTGGTCTGAGTTGCCCACCGATGGCGGAAGGGAGTGCCTCTGCCCCAGCAGGGCCCGCGCCCTCCCACTGAGCCGTGTGGATGATCTCGCCCGTCCAGGGGTCGACGAACACGCTGCGGAGGGACATGCACTCAAGTGGTCTGTCCTCTGGCCCCGACTTGACCGTCACGTTCCACGAGGGGCTCTTGCGGGCCGCCTGTTCCCATCCACAGAAGTCCTTGACCGTCTCTACCCATTCGCCCTCCCGGACGCGTAGCTGGGGCAACGCGACGCTCTTCGCCTCCTCAGCCGTGACTGTCGTCGGCCGCCGCCAGCTATCGGGGATGGCGGGGCCGGTGGCCTCGATCGACTCCACCGCTCGGTCGGGCCAGCAGAACACTGTCGAACACCTGCCACCACCGAGGAAACCGTTCTCCCGGATGACTTGGCGCCAGCACACCTCGACGCGTGCCGACCGTGGCCGTATCTCAGCCACGGAACGCCGGAACTCGGACATGTCGAAGTCGGGAAAGACGCGCGCTACCACTTCCCTGCCTGCCTGTTCGATCTCGTCGGGCGTGGGCTGGCTGGCGAGCTTATGGGCGGCGTGCGGCGACTTCGAGAAGCCACAGTCTACCACCAGGACGGCGGCACCCGAGGGCGAAGCCAGGCCAACGCGCCACCGGTCGTCTACGGTGACCCAGTAGCCGCGCTCGCTCCGATCACTCGCCGTCACGCGCACTGCTGCGCCACCTGCTCGCCTCACTGCTTCGATGGCGGCTCTCGCCGCCTGCTCCTTGCCACTCTGCGCCGCGCAGAGTTCTGCGGTCGTCCCCAGGCCGATGAACGCCGCGAGCGCCACAGCTACCCATCCGTTCACAGCGGCACCCCCCAAAGTTGGGTGTCCCCGTCTATGGTGGCCCCCGACATCTGCCACTCGGGCGTCGCCCAGTATGTCTCCCAGAAGGCGACTTGTGCGGTCTTCGCTTCCATACACATCTTCGCCATGAGACGGGGCCAGCCGGGATCTGTCGGGTACGTGCTCATCTTGTGGCCCACGACGCAGTCGACGCCCGCGGCCCGAAGGGCCGGCAGAAGGAGCTGCCCGGCGCCACAGCATTGGAGGAGAACGAACCTGGCGGCCGAGTCGCCTTCCGCGGTGGCGTATGCCTCCACGTCTGCCACGCTCACGTAGTCGTTCTCGCGGTTCTGGATGGTCATCGGGCCACCGTGGCCGTTGAACGTGACAACACTGTCGTCGAAGAGGACCTCCAGAGTGTGGGCCTTGCTGGGGCGGTCCTGGTAGCCCCCGCGCCACCCTTGTCCGTACTCGTACCGGGCGGAGTAGAGGCAGCCGAGACTGGGAGACCCGCTCGGCGGCGCGATACACCCAAGAGACTCGTACTGCGACTGCGCCCGCGCCTGGGCGAAGGCGTACGGACCCCCACCGTAGTCATCCCCCGCTATACATGTCGCCGAGGGGATCGTGAACGACACCATGGCCGGAGCGATCTTGTGTTCGACGTTTCCCGCGTACTTCGACACACTGCCGTGACCGTCCGAACCTCCGACCGCCAGCCAGTAGGTGCCTGAGGCGGTGAGCGGGCCGACATCCGTCAGAAGGTCAGTCTGCTCCCCGGCAGCAGTGCTCAGATCTCCGTCGACAATCGAACCGAGGGGCGAACTGCTGAACACCGAGACCCACACGCCCGACGGCGGAGCGGCGTCTGAGAGCACGTTCGTGTGGGTCACGTTCAGGCTCATAGTCCGTGTGCCGGTGACCTCCACGCGCTCCGTGGACAAGCCCCGAACATGGACCCGTGTCGAATACCACTGGTGAGCATCCTGGTCGACCTGTTGCGCACATGCCTGCGGCGCGTAGACGACCGGTCCCGTGGTGCCATCCGTCACCGGAAGCGAGAGCTCCAGGGTCTGGCCCAGGTCGATGTTGGTGTAGTCAGCGGACCACGCGAGGCTGCCCAGACCGTTCGGGCCGAGATGGAGCAGACGCAGATGCACATCGCCCTTGTCGGTCACCTGGACCCGCGGGTCCGGCGAGTCCTGGAACTCGACCGTGAGGGTCTGAGTCGGCGAGGCCGGGGTGAAGGCCATCAGACCCCAAGGGAACAAGCACGAGTCATTGGTCACATCACTCACAATGATGTTCTTGGCGGTCGTGGAGCACGACACGGTGAAAGGGGTGACGGAGGATCCGCCTTTGCCGCCCGTCGTTGCCGAGCCGTCGAGCTCGATGGTCACCGAACCGTTGGGGCCAGACTGGGACAGCCACGGATACACCCGGCCCATCCCGCCCGGGACGATGACCGTGTCACCCGGAATCGGGGAACCCGTAGTGGTATGCGTGCCCCACTTGTCGATGACGCGCATCTCCCAGCAGCCCATGGTCAGGGCATGCCGGCCCTCAGGCGGGATGAAACTGACGAGGACGGACAGAGCACCCGAAGCGTCACCCGAGAGAGGTGTGAAGACGTTGTTGTAGACATGCCCGATGACGGCGGAGGCCCCCGCGTGGGCGGGGAGTGCGGTGCCCAGACATGAAGCGGCCAAGGCGATGGTGGACACAAGAGGTAGCCGACGGCCAATGCGGATCATCGAACACCTCCGCAGGACCAGGTGCACGGCATGCGGGAGTCCCCGCCAGGTGGAGGGTCCCGCCATGACACTTCATTCGCCACGGGGGGGGTACTCCTTCACTAATAGACGCCATTTGCGCGCGAGAGGTTGGGCGGTGAACGGGGTCAGCGGGGGCGCCGCGGGCCGGCCATGCCATGGCGCTCGCCGGCCCATCGAGGGCCGTCGAGCGAGCCGGGCGGACTGAAGTCCGCGCTCCCGAAGACCCCCTTCGACACGCGGTGGCGCGAGGGCCATGCGCTTCGTGCCCGCAGGCCTCCTGCCCCGCGACCCTGCCGCGCCTTGCTGCTGCCGAGCAGGCGCTCCGCGCTCCGGCCGCCATCGGGCCCACCGAGGGGACAGAGCCCGTTGCCAGCAAGGCCGAGGATGGTCGAGGAGATGTCCGGGCAACGTGCTCAGTCCCCGGACTGATTCAGGCGCTCCTTCCAAGCAGACGGCCCGTTGGCGTATCGTGATGACACCGTTCGTAGGCGCCGGCATCGGCCTGCGTTGACGCTCGCGTGACGCGGGTGCTAGGATGCGGCGGCAGGTCATGTGATGGCAGAAGAACCGCTGCTCCGCATGGAAGGCATCTGCAAGTCATTCCACGGCGTTCACGCCCTGCGTGGCGTGAGGCTGGACGTGCGCCGCGGCGAAGTCCACTCTCTGGTCGGCGAGAACGGTGCCGGCAAGTCGACCCTGATGCGCATCCTCGGCGGCGCCGTAACGCTCGACGAGGGGACCATCACACTCCGCGGCCGCGGCCAAGTCTTCCGTGCCCCCAAGGACGCCGAAGCAGCCGGCGTGGCCATGATCCACCAGGAACTGAGCCTCGTCCCCCCCATGTCGGTGGCCGAGAACGTCTTCCTCGGGCGCGAGCCGCGGACCCGGCTCGGTTTCGTCGACTACGCTGCCATGCGCGAGCACTCCGAGGCACTGCTGGCTGAACTCGGCACTCCCTGTGACGTCACCCGGCCTGCCGAGGCCTACTCGATCGCCACCCAGCAGATGGTCGAGGTGGCCAAGGCCCTGGGGCGTGAGGCCGACCTCATCGTGATGGACGAGCCCACGAGCGCCTTGGCCGAGGCCGAAGCCGAGCGGCTGTTCGAGGTCATCCGGCGGCTGCGCGGCCGCGGCGTCAGCGTGGTGTACATCTCCCACAAGATGGAGGAGATCTACGCCATCTCGGACCGCGTCACCGTGCTGCGCGATGGCGAGTGGATCGGCACCGCGCCGGTGGGTGAACTGCCGCAGGAGCGGCTGATCGAGTGGATGGTGGGCCGGAAGATTGAGCAGCTCTTCCCGAAGCACGCCGCCGAGCCCGGCGCCGAGCTTCTGCGCGTCGACGGCCTCTGCGTCGACACGGCGGATGGCTCCGGGCGCCGCGCCGTGGATGGGGCCAGTCTGACACTCAGGGCCGGCGAGATCGTGGGCCTGGCGGGCCTAAGGGGTTCGGGGTGCTCTGAGCTGCTCGGGGCGCTGTTCGGGCGGTACGGACGGGTGGCCGCCGGCTCGGTCGCTATCCGGGGCCGTCCGGTGTCGATCACCCGGCCCGCGGAGGCCATCGCGAACGGCATCGCCCTGCTCACGAACGACCGCAAGACCACCGGCCTGGTGCTGTCGATGTCGGTGCTCCACAATGCGACACTGGCATCGCTGAGCCGTGCGGGGCCGCCGGGTTGCGTGCTGCGCGACCGCGAGTTGGCGCTAGCCCAACCGTTCATGGACATGCTCTCGGTGAGGACGGCCTCGGTCGATGCCGAGGTGAGTGCGCTCAGTGGCGGCAACCAGCAGAAAGTGGCTCTCGCCAAGTGGCTGATGACCGAGCCCTCCGTGCTGCTGCTCGATGAGCCCACGCGCGGGATCGATGTGGGCGCCAAGGCCGAGATCTACGAGCTGATGAACACGCTGGTCGCTCAGGGCAAGGGGATTCTGCTGATCACCTCGGAGCTGCCGGAGCTGCTGGCGATGAGCGACCGGATTCTGGTGATGCACCGCGGCCGGATGACGGCCGAGCTGAACCGGGACGAGGCGACCCAGGAGCGCATCATGGCGGCGGCGATGGAGGCCTGAGTCGATGGATGAGCTGAGGCCGGGGACCGAGGGCCCCGGTTCGAGCAGTCTGGCCCGGCGCGCACTGGCGCTGGCGGGCGAGTACCGGGGCCCAGTGGCGCTGGTCGTGGTGTTGGTCGTCGGCATCCTGATCGGCGGCAGGACTCCCGACGGCCGCCCCGTCTTCCTCACCGGCTCGACCCATGTCAGCGTGTTCTTCGAGTACGCCGAGTACGGCATCTTGGCCGCCGGCATGACGCTGGTCATCCTGACGGGCGGCATCGACCTGTCCGTCGGCTCGGTGCTGGGGCTCAGCTCGGTGATATTCGCCATCCTCACTCTCGGGTGTGGCTGGTCGAGCCAGTGGGCGGCCCTGGCCGCCGCCGGCGTCGGAGCCGTGTGCGGGCTCATCAACGGCATTCTGATCTCCCGGCTGCGCTTTCAGCCCTTCGTGGCGACGCTCGCCATGATGGTCGTAGCCCGGGGCCTGGCGAAGCAGGTCACGGGCCACCGGAAGATCGCTCCGGCGCTCGACCCGTGGTACCACGTCCGGTCGCTGTCCGAGATGCCCCCCATCTACAAGGGCATGATGAGCCCTCTGGCCAAGCATGGCATCGCGGTCACCGTCTTGGTGGTCCCGGCGCTGATCATCGTGGCCGCGGCCTTCTTTAGGTACACCGTGACCGGCCGTGCCCTCGACGCCAGGCTGTTCGGCTCGTCTCCCGCCGGCCGCACGGCTCGCGCGACGCTGTCGATCGGCGCGTGGGCCATAGCCCTGGGCCTCACGGTCTGGGGGCTCGCCCCGTATCTGCAGCCCGCCTCGTTCCTCTTCGTGAGTTCGCTGCTCCTCATGGCCCTGGTGGTGAAGGTGACGCGGTTCGGGCGGCATCTGTATGCCATCGGCGGCAACGAGGAGGCCGCCCGACTGTCGGGCGTGCCGGTGGCGAGGTCCAAGGTCCTGGCCTACGTCTTGTGTGGGCTGTTCTCCGGCCTCGCCGGCATCGTGACGACCTGCCGGCTGCAGCTCGGGAACCCCGAGGCGGGCGCGACGTACGAGCTCGATGCCATCGCGGCCGTGGTCATCGGCGGCACCAGCCTGATGGGCGGGCGCGGCAGCGTGGCGCTGACGCTGGTGGGCGCGCTCATCATGGGCTACGCCAACAAGATCCTGAGCAACATCCAGATCCACGGGCAGTTCCTCCAGGATGGGGCGAAACTGCTGGCCAAGGGCATGATCATCGTCCTGGCCGTGCTGGTTCAGGAAGCCCGGCGCAGAAGGGCCTAGCTCGTCGGGTGAGGAACACAACGGCTGCGGGCCTCTCACGGTCCGATCGCCCCCCACGGACGGGCACCATGGAGGTACCCCGATGAGACGAATGGCAGTACTGGTCGTGGCACTCGCGCTGGCTCTCGCGATCGGAGCAGCCGGGTGCTCGAAGCCCCAGCAGGAGGGGACCCCGGCAGGCCCCTCGGCAACCCAGACGAAGATGCCCACCGATACGGGCAAGAAGGGCACGGCAGCGAACCCGTGGGTCATCGGCATGTCCCAGTGCAACCTGGGTGAGCCCTGGCGTATCCGCATGAACGACGACATCAAGAAGGCCGACGAGGCGACCCCCCAGGTTACGGTGCAGTTCAAAGATGCCCAGGGCAAGGAAGACCAGCAGCAGGCTCAGGTTCAGGAGTTCATCGACGCCAAAGTCGACCTGCTGATCATCAGCCCCAAGGAGGCCATCCCGCTCACGGCACCGGTCGAAAAGGCCATGGACGCCGGGATACCGGTGATCGTGCTGGACCGGAAGATCGCGAGCGACAAGTACACATGCTTCATCGGCGCGGACAACACGGCCATCGGCCGCGAGGCCGGGAAGTACCTGGTGAAGCTGCTGGGCGGCCAAGGGAACGTGGTGGAGCTCCGCGGACTGGAGACCAGCACCCCCGCCGGCGAGCGCCATCGGGGCTTTGTCCAGGGAATCGCGGGCTCGGGGCTCAAGATCATCGCATCCAAGGACTGCCAGTGGTTCGAGGACGTGGCCCAGAAGGAGATGGCCACCATCCTGTCACGCTATGACAAGATCGACGCCGTGTACGGGCACAACGACCCGAGCGCCCACGGTGCCTATGTCGCCGCAGAACAGGAAGGCAAGGGCCGGGAGAAGACCATCAAGTTCATCGGCATCGATGGCAATGTGGACGAGGGGCTCCGCTACGTCAAGGAGGGCCTCCTGGCCGCAACCTTCGACTACCCGACCGGCGGCAAGGAAGCCATCGAAACGGCCGTCAAGATCCTGAGTGGCGAGGAAGTCCCGAAGAAGATCACACTGGGTACCGCGCTCATCACGCCGGAGAACGTCGACCGGGGCGGCGAGCCCATCGCCCCACTCGTGCCCCCCGACGAGCCCACGGCCGCGGGCACGTCGACCGGCCCGGGGCAGTAGGCAGTGCTCGAGCGGATTGGGACATGGACGCCCGGCCGGGCCCTGTGCTCGGCCGGGCGTTCGCGCTGCATGGGACGGGAGCGCGAGCCGTCCGCGAGCGCTGCGCTTGCTGCCTGCGAGGCAAGCGGCTGGAGCTCTCGAGCGGCATCGCGCGAGACCATCAGACGCTGAAGGCCCGCATCGCCGCAGCGAACGAGACCACACTCGTGTTCGGCAGCAACGCGTGGCTGACCGGCGAGGGGAAGGTTCGCGTGTGCTTCTGGCCGCCCGAGGCCCAGGGGCCGTTCCGGTGCCCGTGCCCTTTCGAGTTCACCTTCGCCAGCTCGGGCGAGGGGCCCGGCTCAGTCGTCGCCCATGGGCATGGCGGGCGCGGCGCGGCCGCCCTTCATCATGGTCGAGATGTCGGGATGCCCTGGTGGGAGCCGCATCTCGCCGTCCGTCGTCTGGCTCGGCCCGCGTCCCGCGGCGGGCGCGGCAGACATGCTCCGGGGGATGCCATAGCCGATGGCGATGCCAATGGCCAGGCCAATGGCCAGAGCCAGGCCGTGCGTCAGCCAGCGGAACTGGCCCGTCCGTGGCGCCGAGGGTTCTGGAGTCTTCCGACGGACCGGCCGATCCGGCTGAGCCCTCGGTGCGCTGACTCGTCCGCCACATTCGGCACACTCGACGGCGTCCTCAGGCAGGCTGGCCCCACATTCGCGGCACCGCATCGTGCTCACTCCCCATCCGGCTCCCCAGGCGGCCTCTGCGACTGCAGATCATACCAGTGGGAGTCAGGGATGTGGCAGGGCTGAATGGAGAGCGCATGGCCGAGACGCCGGCGAATGAGCTCATCGGCCAGGCTGTGCTCCCGCCCCGCATCATCGCGGTAGTAGACCATCGCGCGCACGCGGTCGTACCGGTCAACCGGTCTCACCGGGCAGACCTCGATCTCGACGAGTCGCCGGGCACAGGTCTTGCGCGTGAACTCGGTGGCTTCCGCGTAACCCGGTTGCCCGACTTCGGGGGTGTCGACGCCGATGACGCGGACTCGCCCGAGGCCGCGGAGTTGGAGGGTATCACCATCGACGGCGCGTTCGACCCACACGGTCTGGCGTGGCGCCGCGATCTCGCCGCGGGGTGGAGGGGGCGCCCACCGGCCGGCCAGCACCACCACGGCAATACCCAGAAGAACGATGACGGTTCGGCCCCCGGGCCGGTACATGGCTAGCTCTCTTCGATGTCGAGCACCCGGTACTCGACGCGGCTCTTGCCTCCGGCCACGGCGCGCCAGGCGGCCACCAGCGGGGGGCAGAGGCCCCTGCGCGTCTTGAAAACGACCCGGCGCCTCGCAACTCGAGCGGCCTCGGCAAGACTGTCAGCAGTGACCGCACCATGGGATCCAACGGCCCTCAAGTCCTGCATGGCACCGGACGCCTCGACGGTCTCCTCGAAGAACGGATCGAAGTAGACCACATCGAAGCTGCGGCTCGACGCCTGGGCCAGATAGTCGGCATGGTCGGCGCAGATGACGTCGATCCGCCGCAAGGCCTCCGAGAGCGCCCGGCTGTCCGGATCGAAAGTCAGCAGTCCTCGCCGCGTCAGAGCGGCGATGATGGGGTCGATTTCGAGTCCCACCACCCGGCCCGAGGTCCCGACAACATGCGCGGCTACGGCGGCGTCGGATGCACGGCCAAGGGTGCAGTCGAGCACCCGCCATCCGGGCTGCAGCCCCATGGCATCGACGGTGACGTCCCGCGCCCCAAGCTGAAGGCCCCGGACGCGGACCTTCGCCATGCTGGGGTGATAGAAGAAGGTTACGTCTCCCACTCGGTATGTGATCCCGTCGTGAGCCACGACCAGGACCCCGTCCGCTCCGTGGCGCTGGCGCAGGGCGCTGATGCTCTGGCCCGCTCGCTCGACCACTTCGAGCCCGAGCTCAGTCGCCAACTCCTCCGCGCCGCTCCGCAGTTCCGGTGTGGGCCGCCGCGCCGTGGTCACGACCACGACCATGGCGCGCTGTGTGTGGTCTCTTCCCACTCGTCGGACCCTCTGCTAGACTTCGGCCACCCTTGGGCATGTCTCCTCTCTGGAGCGGTGTATCGATGGTCATCATTATGCAGACGGGTGCCCCGGCACCGCAGGTTGAGGCTGTGATCGCCGCCGTACGAGCTGCCGGGTTCGTCCCGCATCCCATCTACGGCGTGAACAAAACGGTCATCGCGGTCGTGGGCGACCAGACTCGCCAGCACCTCGAGGCCTTCGAGTCCCTCCCCGGCGTCGACAGCGTCACGCTGATCGACAAGCCCTACAAGCTCGCCTACACGCGCCCGGACCAGTCGCGAGACATCGTCCGAGTGCGCGACGTGGAGTTTGGTGGCGACGCGGTCCCCGTCATCGCCGGACCGTGCGCGGTCGAGTCCGCCGAGCAGGTTGCCGAGACAGTCGAGTCCGTCATCCGCGCGGGGGCCCGGGTGCTCCGCGGGGGCGCCTACAAGCCGCGCACGTCGCCCTACGCCTTCCAGGGGATGAAGACCGAAGGACTGAAGCTGCTCGCCGAAGCACGCGAACGGCACCACATCCCCGTGTGTACCGAAGTGGTCGACCCTCGCGACGTCGAGACCGTGGCCGAGCACTGCGACATCCTGCAGATCGGTACCCGGAACATGCAGAACTTCCCCCTGCTCACCGAGGTCGGCAAGTCCGGGCGAGCGGTGCTACTCAAACGCGGCATGGCCTCGACGATCGAGGACCTGCTGATGGCCGCCGAGTACGTGCTCTCCGAGGGCAACGAGCGGCTGCTGCTATGCGAGCGGGGTGTTCGCACCTTCGAGCCGTCGACACGCTACACACTCGACCTGAGCGCCGTGGCGGTGATTCGGCGCTACTCGCACCTGCCCATCCTGGTGGATCCCAGCCATGCCACAGGCCACTGGTGGGCCGTGCCCGCCATGGCGAAAGCAGCGCTGGCGGCCGGTGCCGATGGGCTCGTCATCGAGGTCCACCCGCGCCCGAAGGAAGCCTACTGCGACGGGGCCCAGTCGCTCAAGTGCGAGACATTCGAGACGCTCATGGCCGAGCTCAAGCCTATCGCGGCGGCCGTGGGGCGGAGGCTGTAGGGACGAATCGCCGGCAGTCGCCGCCCTCTCCGGGTCACCCGTCTCCCCCACCGCGCGAGCAGTGACCGTCACCGGTTGCCGGCTGCCTCCGCAAAGTACACCGGGCTCGCCTTTTTGTACTCGGTCACCGTGAACAGCGCGAGGTAGTCCCGGACGCCGATGGCGCGGGCCATCTGGGCCGCCAATGCCCGACACTCGTCGTCGTGATGCGCGTGGACCATGGCGTAGAGATTGTGGGGCAGCCTGGGCAAAGGTGGCCGCTCATAGCAGTGGCTGACCGCCGCGAACTCGGCGAGACGCTCCCCGGCGGCAACCATGGCCTCCTCGGGCACCCGAAACACAACCATGGCATTGGCGCCAAAACCCGCCTGATGGTGCCGTACGAGGGCACCGAGGCGCCGGATCGCGCCCGCCCGGGTGTACCGGACGACCTCGGCGATGACGGCATCGGGATCGCGGCCCAGGCTAGCCGCGAGCGCGTCGTAGGGCTCCGCTACCAGAGGCAATGGCTGACACAACCGGTGCACGAGGGCCGGATCGACGTCGATAGGCTCTGCAGGGTCCGTTCCGGCGAGGCGCGGAGCCTCGCGAGCACCCGTGCCGAAGTCGAAGTCAACGCGGATCTTGAACCGACGCAGCGTGGGGAGAGCATGGACCGGGCCGCAGGCGGCCCGTGCCTCGATGTCCCGGAGTGCCGAGTCCAGGCGCGTCTGGCCGTGAGCGACCAGCGCGAACCAGAGGGAGTACGTGTGGTCGCGAGAGTAGTTGTGGGTGACCTCCGGATACTCACTCACCATCGCGGCCACGGCCTCGAGGCGGTCAGGCGGCACGGCCAGCGTGGCCAGCGAGGTCACGTACCCGATGCGGGTGGGCTCGAAGACCGCTGAGACGCCGCGGACGATGCCCTCCTCGGAAAGCCGGCGCACCCGCGAGAGCCAGCCGCTTGCGGTGTGCCCGAGCTCGTCGGCGAGCACGTCGTAGGGGCGCCGGGAGATGGGAAAGCCGGTCTGGATGCGGTCCAGCAGGACCCGGTCCAGATCATCCATGCCCCATCGCCTCCCCGGCCTAGCTCCGGCGGTCGACCACGAAGTCGACCAGCGCGCGCAGCACCCGGGTGTCCACCCAGTCGGGCAGGGCGTCGAGCTCGCGATGGGCATCGACCGCCACACGAGCCGCCATCTCCTGAGCGCCCTCGAGCCCCAGGCATGACACATATGTGCTCTTTTGGTTTGCGTCGTCGGCGCCGACGGGCTTACCGAGGGTACTCTCATCCGACACCACGTCGAGGATGTCGTCGGCGATCTGGAACGCCAGCCCCAAAGGCTCGGCGTAGGCGGCGAACCGAACGACATCGTCGAGAGGCACGCCGGCCGCGATGAGTCCACACCGAGCGGCCGCACGGATCAGCGAACCCGTCTTGCGCGCGTGGAGCGCCCGCAGCGCCTCGAAACTGATGTGGCGCGCTTCGGCATCCAGGTCCTCAGCCTGGCCCTCAACGATGCCCGCACGGCACACCGCCTCAGCCAGCTCGCGCACCAGGCGCAGCGTCCGCGCGCTCTCGACGCCGGCACTCTCGCCCGCCTCGGCCACGAGCGCGAACGGGAAACAGAGCAGCCAGTCGCCGGCGAGAACGGCCAGCGACTCGGCGAAAGCTCGATGGCACGACGGACGGCCCCGCCGCAGGTCGGAGTCGTCCATGCACGGCAGATCGTCATGGATCAGCGAGGAGACATGGATCAGTTCGAGGGCGGCGGCGGCGGGCAGAGCCGCCTCTGTCAAGCCGCCGAACGCCTCGCAACTCGCGATGCACAGCGCCGGACGAAACCGCTTGCCGCCGGCGAAGATCGAGTACCGTACTGCCTCGTACAGCCGACCGTGGGCGTGGGACGCCGCCGGGAGGACCGTGTCGAGGTAGGAGTCCACCCGGGCTCCCCGCTCCTCGAGATAGGTCGTGATATCGATCAACGCAATCGGGGGGCAATGGCCGCCACCGGGCGCCCCCCGCATCCCCCTCGTTAGCCAGGCGGCGTCTCGGCGAAGGGCGCCTGACTCAGGTATCGCTCTCCCGTGTCGCAGAGAATCGTCACGATGAGCTTGCCGGCGTTCTCCGGCCTCCGGGCGACGCCGACCGCGGCGAAGACATTGGCCCCCGCCGATATGCCCGCCAGGATGCCCTCTTCCTTGGCTAGCCTTCGGGCCATGGCCATGGCGTCATCGCTGGCAACGGTGATAATCTCATCAACGAGATCCGTCCGCAGAACGGCCGGAACGAAACCGGCGCCGATGCCCTGGATCTTGTGGGGTCCCGGCTTCCCGCCGGAAAGCACCGGCGAGGCCAGCGGCTCGACCGCGATGGCGCGGAAACCCGGCCGGCGCGCCTTGATCAGCTCGGCGCAACCGGTGAGCGTACCCCCGGTGCCCACACCGGCCACCAGGATGTCCGCCTGGCCCTCCGTGTCCTCCCAGATCTCCTCGGCCGTGGTGGCGCGATGCACCCCCGGGTTCGCCGAGTTCTCGAACTGCATCGGGATGAACGAGCCCGGAATCTGTGCGGCCAGCTCCTGAGCCCGGGCGATCGCCCCACGCATGCCCTCCGCTCCGGGCGTGAGTTCCAGCTCGGCGCCGAGCGCCCTGAGCAGCGCACGACGCTCGAGGCTCATGCTGTCGGGCATGGTCAGGATGCAGCGATAGCCGCGAACCGCCGCGACCCAGGCCAGCGCGATCCCCGTGTTGCCACTGGTCGGCTCGATGATCACCGACCCCGGGCCGATCCGGCCTTCGCCTTCGGCCGCATCGATCATCGACAGGCCAATGCGGTCCTTCACGCTCGAGAGCGGATTCATGAACTCGCACTTGCCCACCACCGTGCCGACGCACCCCTCGGTCACCCGGTTGAGGCGCACCGAAGGCGTGTGCCCCACTAGCTCCGTCATGTCCCCCGCAATGCGTCCCACGGTAGAGCGCCCCTCTCGATGGCGCCGGCAATGGAGTCGACCGGCTGGTCTCTCAGAAGGTGACGCTTTGGCAGCGCGAGCCGGTTCCCGGAGTGCCGCCCTAACCGTCGGCCACCGCCTGGGCGATCATGTCGCCGATCTGGTCCGTCTTGAGCCCACTGCGGACAGACAAGTCGGGGATCCTGCCGGCCGCCAGCGTGTCGCTGATGGCCTGGTCGACCATCCGAGCCGCCTCCTTCTCGCCCAGGTACTCGAGCAGCATCTGGGCCGCACATATGGCCGCCAGCGGGTTGATCACGTTCTGGCCGGTGTACTTGGGGGCCGAGCCGTGGATCGGCTCGAACATCGACACACCCTGCGGATTGATGTTGCCCGAAGCCGCGATACCCATGCCCCCCTGGATCATGGCACCCAGATCCGTGATGATGTCGCCGAACATGTTACAGGTGACGATAGTATCGAACCATTCCGGGTTCTTGACAAACCACATACAACAAGCATCCACATAAGCGTGGTCCTGCTGCACGTCGGGGTACTCCTGGCCCACCTCGGCGAACACGCGGCCCCACAGCTCGTGACCATAGGTGAGCACATTCGCCTTATCCACCAGGGTCAGCTTCTTCTCCGGACGTGTGCGAGCCAGCTCGTAGGCATAGCGGATGCAGCGCTCGACGCCGTGCCGCGTGTAGAGCATCACCTGGGTCGCCACCTCGTGCGGCGTGCCCTTGTGCAGCTGCCCACCGATCCCGCAATAGAGGCACTCGGTGTTCTCGCGCACGACGACAAAGTCGATATCCTCCGGGCCCTTATCCTTGATCGGCGTGTAGACACCGGGGTAGAGCTTGACCGGGCGGAGGTTGATGTACTGATCGAGCTCGAACCGCAACTTCAGCAGAAGGCCGTGCTCGAGCACTCCGGGCGCCACATCGGGATGTCCCACGGCGCCCAGGTAGATGGCGTCGAACTGCGCCAGTTCGGCCAGTGCGGAATCCGGAAGAACCTCCCCAGTCCGAAGGTAGCGCTCGCCTCCGAAGTCAAACTCGACAGCCTCGTACCTAAAGCCGGTCTTCTGAGCAGCCACGGCAAGAACTTTCATGGCCTCGCGAGTTACCTCGGGGCCGATACCATCAGCGGGGATCACGGCAATCCTGTGCACGGAATGGTGCTCCTCTCGGGTGCGGGGCAGTGGTTCCTTGCAGGTGGGCCGCCATTATAGCACGGGTGTCCACGCGTGATCGGGCCGGCACAAAAACAGCGCCGAATCCGCTTGACTTGCACGCGGCCCGCTGATAGACTGTCCCTTCGTGCGCACGGGGCCGCCCCTGTGATTGGCGGCCCGGGTGCACCGGAACGGGTATGACCGGACACCAACCGGTCCGCTACCGTCCCGTGGCGCTGCGGCTGCGGGCCGTCGCAACTGAGCGGGCCCGGGGCTCCGTCCACGGAGCCGGCGAGGTCCTGAGGGTGCGGCCCGAACGCGCAGTGTGATGAGTACCTGTCTTGTTTGTTCCTGACTTGGGCGCTCCTTGACGCACGCCCTGAACCGGGAAGATCGCTGGGCTCGAACGAGTGAGTGCGGACGTTCGCCGCACGGGGGCCTCTGTCGAGTCGAGCGCCGACCGGACTCCGGACGACTGTCAGCGACCGCGGGACACTCGGATCTCCGGCAGGGGAGTCCCGTTAGCGTCCTTTCGTGTCAGCCGTACCGTGCTGCTGGGCGGGGGATGAGTGTCTCCCGGGCCTGCAGAGACGGCGGTAACCGTCTGATCCGCAAGCCGAGTAAGGAGGCCGGCGCATGCCGACGATCAGCCAGCTTGTGCGTCACGGGCGCAAACCAAAGATCCGCAAGCCCAAGGCTCCCGCGCTGAAGAAGCTGTTCAACGCCCAGAAGCGTGAGGTGCGCGACATCGCGGGCGCACCCCAGAAGCGCGGCGTGTGCCTCAAGGTCTGGGCGATCCAGCCCAAGAAGCCGAACTCGGCCCTGCGGAAGGTCGCTCGTGTCCGGCTCAGCAACCGGCAGGAGCTGACGGCATACATCCCCGGCATCGGTCACAACCTCCAGGAACACTCGGTGGTCTTGGTGCGCGGCGGCCGCGTGCGGGATCTGAACTCGGTGAAGTACCACGTCGTCCGCGGCATCCTGGATGCCGCCGGCACCGAGAATCGCCGCCAGGGCCGTTCGCGATATGGCACGAAGCGGCCCAAGGAATAACCGGGCCGGACGGGCTCGCTGACGCGAGAGCAGGCAAGCATCGCCTCGGGGAGATGACACGATGCCCAGAAAAGGTGCGGTCCAGAAGCGGGAGTTGCAGCCGGACCCGCTGTACGATAGCCGCCTGATCACGCGGTTCATCAACTGCATGATGCGGGGCGGGAAGAAGAGTGTCGCCCAGCGAGTGTTCTACCGCTCGCTGGAGACCATTGCCAACCGCACGAACGAGAATCCGCTGGAGACCCTCGAGAAGGCAATGCGTAACGCCATGCCGCAGATCGAGGTCCGCGGGCGCCGCGTGGGCGGCGCGACCTATCAGGTCCCCATCGAGGTTCGGCCGGACCGCCGGATCGCGCTGGGTATCCGGTGGCTGATTTCCAACGCGCGCGCTCGGGGCGGCCGGTCCATGCATGAGAAGCTCGCTGCCGAGTTCATCGATGCCGCCAACGGTATCGGTGGGGCGGTGCGCCGGCGCGACGAGATGCACAAGATGGCGGAGGCTAACAGGGCTTTTGCTCACTACCGTTGGTAACAAGAAAAAGAATAAGAGCGCGAAGTGGGAGGCAGCCCTTATGCCTCGCGCCATTCCGCTGGAGAAAGTCCGGAACATCGGCATCGCCGCGCACATCGATGCGGGCAAGACCACGGTGACCGAACGCATCTTGTTCTACACCGGGCGCACCCGCAAGTTGGGCGAGGTGCACGAGGGTGCCGCCACCACGGACTGGATGGAGCAGGAGCGCGAGCGCGGCATCACCATCACTTCGGCGGCCACGGCCTGTAAGTGGAAGGGCCACTTCATCAATATCATCGACACGCCGGGGCACGTGGATTTCACCGTCGAGGTCGAGCGGTCGCTTCGGGTGCTCGATGGAGTGGTGGCCGTCTTCTGTGCCGTGGGCGGCGTCCAGCCCCAGTCCGAGACCGTCTGGCGCCAAGCCAATCGCTACCAAATCCCGCGCGTCGCCTTCGTGAACAAGATGGACCGAGTGGGCGCCGACTTCCACAACGTGCTCCATGAGGTCCGAGAGAAACTGGGGGCGAACGGGATTGCCCTTCAGATCCCCATCGGCGCCGAGGACGCCTTCGTCGGCATTGTCGACCTCGTGGAGATGAAGGCGCTCTACTACCGCGATGACCTGGGGATCCAGATCGAACATGCGGAGATCCCCGCAGACCTCAAGGAGACGGCTCGTGCCTTCCGCGAGGCCCTTCTCGAGGCCGTGGCCGACCAGGACGACGTCGTGATGGAGAAGTACCTCGACGGCGAGCCGGTCGAGCCCGACGAGCTCCGTGTGGCCATCCGCAAGGCGACAGTGGCCTGCAAGCTCGTCCCGGTGCTGTGCGGGTCCGCGTTCAAGAACAAGGGCGTGCAGGCACTGTTGGATGCGGTCGCGGCCTACCTGCCATCGCCGCAGGATGTTCCCCCGGTGGTGGGCCAGAGCCCCCTGGGTGACGAAGTGGTGCGCGCACCGTCGGATGACGAGCCCTTCGCGGCCCTGGCGTTCAAGGTGTTCACCGACCCCTACGTCGGCCGACTGGTCTATCTGCGCGTCTACTCGGGCCGGGTGGCGGCGGGCGAGACCGTCCTCAACTCGCGGAGCGGGCAGAAGGTGCGGCTCTCGCGGCTGGTGCGCATGCACGCCGCTGACCGGAGCGAGGAACTCCCGGATGCGGGCACGGGCGACATCTGCGCGGCGGTGGGAGCCAAGGAGGTCACAACCGGCGACACCCTGTGTCAGTTGGGCGAGCCCGTCATCCTCGAGTCCATCACCTTCCCCGAACCGGTCATCTCGGTCGCCATCGAACCCAAGACCAAAGCCGACGAGGAGAAGATGGACGCAGCGCTCGAGCGCCTGGCGGGTGAGGATCCGACCTTCCGCCGGTATACCGACGCGGAGACGGGCCAGGTCATCATCTCGGGCATGGGCGAGCTCCATCTCGACATCATCAAGGACCGGTTGTTCCGCGAGTTCCATGTCGAGGCGAATGTGGGTAACCCCCAGGTGGCCTACAAGGAGGCCATCACGCAGCCCGGCGAGGCCGAGGGCCGGTACGTGATGCAGCGCGGCGGCCGGGGCCACTTCGGTGTGGTGACCATTCGGGTAGAGCCGATGGAGCCGGGCGGTGGTTTCGAGTTCGAGAGCCGCATCGTGGGAGGGGTCATCCCACCGGAGTTCCTACCGGCAGTCCAGGCGGGAGCTCGGGATGCCGTGCAGAGCGGCGTGCTGGCGGGATTCCCTGTGGTGGACCTGAAGGCGATCGCCATCGATGGGAAGTCCCACGAGGTGGACTCGTCGGAGGTCGCCTACCGCATCGCGGCCAGCCGGGCGGTCCGAGCAGCCATCGAGAAGGCCGGACCAGTGCTCATGGAGCCCATCATGTCCATCGAGGTGATCACGCCGGACGAGTACCTCGGCGACGTCATGGCGGACATCAACGGCCGCCGTGGTCAGATCGAGTCGATGGAAACGACGGCGGGCGGCAGCAGGGCCATTCGCGGATTCGCCCCCTTGTCCGAGATGTTCGGCTATGCCACGGCCCTGCGATCGCTGACCCAGGGACGGGCCACTTACACCATGGAACCCCACTCCTACCGTCAGGTCCCCGAGAAGATCCAGCGCGAGATGGTGGGCCGGGTCGGGGTGACTCGTCCAGCATCGGACGACGATTTCGCAGGATAGAAGGGCACAGCCCGATCGACGCGACAGACGTCGCTGCCACCGGGAGGGGCAAGATGGCGAAGGAGAAGTTTTCGCGGACGAAGCCGCACGTGAACGTGGGGACCATTGGTCACGTGGACCATGGGAAGACGACGCTGACGTCGGCGATCACGCGGGTATTGGCGAAGAAGGGTTT
>JAKPQA010000246.1 GCA_029547025.1 Armatimonadota bacterium | reverse complement strand
TTCCCCCCATGGCGCCCCTCCGCAAGACCCGGACGTGGTGTCTCGGTGCTCCTGCGGTGTCATCTCGAGCCTAACTTAGCGCAAACGGGGCGCTGTACGTCTGCCTCTGCCCGTGGCGGGCTCCCACGCGCTCCTTCCCGGGTTTCGAATGCGGCGTGAAGCCGCGTTCCGGTGTGATGGGTGGGTGAGTCGGCCGACGGGGTCCATCGGCAGGGGGGCTGGGCCCTTCGGGCGTACCTCTGAGCGGCCCCTCCCCCAGATCGGGCAGTGCGGTGTACGGGCATTGTGCTGCTGCGGGGCTCCGGTAGGGCCGATGGGCCGGTCTGGGGCGCGTGAAGGAGGGTGGGCGGGTTGCAGACGGCGATGGTGGTGGCGGCGGTGTTGGTGCCTGTGGGCTCGATGGGAGTGGGTGCGGAGCCCATGCTGCCTCGAACGGCTGATGCAGCCGCGTACGCGGACGCACTGGAGGGCCATCTCGAGGCGCACGTGCTGCCGTATTGGACGTCGCCGGAGCGGTTGAGCCGCTCCGATGCGCCCTCGTGGGCAGCGGAGCATGGGTACCCGATCATCCGATTGCTGCGGCTGATGTATGTCCACGGAGTGGCGATCGAGCGCACGGAAGACGATAGGGAGCGCCAACGGATCCGCCGGCAGTATGACGAGCTGTTTGGGCAGCTGGTGTCGGGCTACCTGGACCCGGCTGACGGGGCGTTCCGCGCGGCGACGACCTATGACGGCCGCGGCGTGCTCGATGGCGGGAAGCAGACGGTGTTCCAGGCGTACGTCGTGTATGTGATGGCGGACCTGGCCCGACGGATTTCGGACAGCCGGGCGAGGCGGCTGGCCCAGTCCACCTTCGCGGTCATGGACGCGCGGGGCCACGACCCGGACCACGGGGGTTATGTGGAGCGCATCGATCTACCGATCGGGGATGCAGCCAACGCGACGAAGCAGCTGGGGACGAATATGCACGTGGTGCTGGGGCTGGCGCGGTTGCAGATGGTGTCGCCGTCGGCTGTGGTGCGCGAGCGCTTGCGTGAGCTGTGCGACGTGTTGGTGGCGCACGCGTTGGTGCCGGAGTCGGGCAATGCCTACATGGCCTACACACGCGACTGGCGCGGGAGGACGTCGGGCGAGGATCCGACCCAGCAGACGCTGTACGGTCACAACGCCGAGCTGGTCTGGTACCTGCTCGATGCATTCGATGCCCTCGGGCAGGATCCGAGCCGCTATCTGCCGTGGCTGCGGCGCGCTACCGATGCGGTGATCGCTTCGGGCATCGGGCCCGACGGACGAACGCACACGTGGGGGCCCCTGATCGGTCGCACGGCCGATCGAGACCATGCCCGCTGGTGGACGCCGACCGAAGTGCTGAACATGTTGGCGCGCATGTACCAGCTGACGAGCGAGTCGCGGTATCTTCGGCTGTTCGACCGGGTGGCGCGTCACACGTTTGGGCACTTCGTGACCGCCCAAGGGCAGTGGTACTCGGACGTGAATCTGGCCGATGGCTCGACGGCCGACGGGAGCGGCGATCCGTGGTTCGCGGGCCTGCACGTGACGCGGATGCTCGAGGAATGCTCGAAGGCCCTCTCGCCCGGTACGCCGGCACGGCACTGGCCGCGCACGCGGATGCGGCCGGAACGGGCCGTGCAGATCGAGCCGGGGTTCGGCTACTACCGTGACCGGTCGGCGGAGAGCATTGTGTCGGAGGTCGTGGCGAACGGGTATGACACGATCCACCTGATCTGCCTGGGGCGCGACCCGCAGCCACCAGGTATCGTGCCGGCTGCCCACGCCCGAGGGGTACGCATCTGGGCCACGTTCTTTCCGTCGGGCGTCTACATGGACGACGACCTGTTTCCTCCGGAGCGCGAGCGGTGGCGGATGCGGTTCACGAGCGACGCGCTGGGGGCATACCGGTTCTTCTCGTATGTACACGCCGACTATTTGGAGTGGTGGAAGGCACACCTGCGCCGGATCTTCGACGAGAACGAGTTCGATGGGCTGCTGTTCTACGAGGTGCATTACCCGACGCTCCGAGACATCACCGGGTACGGGGAGGTGATGTTTGGTGACATCAGCCCGGGGTTCCAGGATGCATTTCGACGGGCGACGGGGCGCGGCGGGTTCCCGGAGTTCGTGGACCGGGCGAGCCCACGGTACTACGAGACCGACGCCGACTTGTACTGCGACTACGTCGACTTTCGCGTGAACTCCATCGTGCGGTTCCTGCGCAACTTGCTTGACGGGCCGGGCGGCGTGCGGCGGGAGCATCCGGGCCTGAGGTTTGCGTCATGGACCATCGCACACTCGCGGCCCGATGCGCTGCCGATCCTGCGGGAGAACGAGGCGCAGGATCCCGCGCGATTCGTCGTCGAGCTGCGGCCGGATCTGCACTACTTGCAGTCGCACTATCCGGACTGGAGCAACCCTGAGCTGGGGCCGGAGTACATC
>JAKPQA010000115.1 GCA_029547025.1 Armatimonadota bacterium | reverse complement strand
CCGACAGCCTGGGCGAGCTCACCGCACAGATCGCCTGCGGCAAACGTCGCATCCGCCGCGTCAAGCATGGCCTGAACTTCATCAAGCACTGTGGACTCCTGGATCTCACGACCATCAACCTAAAGCGCAAAGGTCATTAGGTACATTGGCGACCGTCGCCAATGTACCCATCGTGGGCCAAGAACCGTGAGACCACGCACGACCTCCCTTCGGGATTCGTAAGCACGAGGCACCGGCTCCCAACAGCCGCTACCAGCGGCGAACAAAGGAGCCGGTCACGATGAAGCTGAGCGTTGGGGAGATCGTCGTGGACGTTGCACGTCGTGCGTTGGACCCGGAGAGGGTCCGGGGAATGTCGGACAGCCTCCAGTCCATAGGCTAACTATACCCCATCCTGGTGACCCCGGTCAAGGGGGACGTGCGACTCGTGGACGGCAGGCTGCGGCTCGAGGCCGCCAAGCTGCTGGGCTGGACCGAGATCGAGGTGCGGGTCGTCGACCTCGACGAGCTCCGCACCGAGCTGGCGTCCATCGACGCCAACATCGAGGTGCAGCCTCTGACGTCGTTGGAGCTGGGCGAGGCCCTGGCTCGCCGCAAGCAGATCTACGAGGCCCTGAACCCCTCGGTGAGGTACGGCAGCTCGGAGATGATGCGGGACGTGCGACGTGGCACGCAACTCGAGTCGCGTCCGCCGTCGTTCGCCGACGCCACGGCGAGCCGGATGGGCTGCAGCCCCGGCACCGTGCAGTACCTCGTCCGGATCGCCAATGCCATCCCGCAGGACGTCCGTGACCAGATCCGGTCGACGCCGGTGGCACGCAGGCAGTCGGACCTCGACCGGTTGTCCCGCTGCCCCGAACCGGAGCAGCGGCGGATCGCCGAGCAGATCGCCTCGGGCGAACTGCAAAGGGTGCCGAAGGAGGCAGGGCGGATCCAGCGGTGGACGCCGCCCGATCCGGAGACGATCCTGCTGCGGGCAGAGCGGGCCCTGACCCGCCACATCTCCGGACGCCCGGACGCCGACGTGGCCGTGATCCCGGAGGCCCTCCGGGAGATCGGGCTGGCGAGGTCGGCGTGGACGCCATCGGACGCAGACGAGGTGGAGGTCCCGCCGAACCTCTCCCTCGACGAGATCGCAGCACTCCAGCCCGGGCAGCTCGGGGCGGAGTGGCTCGGACCCGAGGTGGTCCGCATCACGAAGGCGGGGACGCCCATCGCCCACGTGCCCGTCCGACGGGCGAAGCCTTCCGACAGGTCCCTCATCAGGCCCGATGGCGACAGGAGGACGGCGGGGGCTATGGGGATCCTCGGCTCCTGCTCGCACTCCTCCGACGACGTGCGATCGGAGTCCGGGCTCACCGACGTCATCGCCGACGGCCTGTTCGACGGCCTCGTGCGGGTCACCCTCCCCGCCGACGGCGACGCCAGCCTGGGCGACCGGGTGCCGCAGGACCCTAGGGACGAGGTGATGGCCTGGCGTGTGGACTGCGAGGGCTCGATCGGCGACCTCTCCATCTGTCTGGGCATCCTACAGGTCTGGTGTGAGAGCAATCCCGACCAGTCCTTCGCCACGATCTGCTCCGATCGGTTCCAGCCATCCGATGCGATGCTGGCCTGGCTGTCGGCCTGCGACAACGTCGTCGTCGGGCACTCGGTGTCGGCGTGTCTTCCGCCGGAAGAGCTCGATCTGAGGTTCGCGGCAATCGAGAGGTTCCTGGAGTGGGGCATCCCCACGGTCGTCTGGGTGGTCACGGACTGCGACTGGGACAACGGCCCCGTCGCCGAGCGGGCCGTCGCCCTCGTCGGCGAGGACCGCATCATCGAGGAGCCGCATCGGCGTGGCCGGTCTCAGTGCCCGCCGGTGCTGCACGTGAACGAGGCAGGCCCCTGCTCCGGCAACCGCCACGATGGCAAGAAGCGGGCCCTCGAGTTCGTCTCGTCGAAGGACGGCGGCCCCGACGACTACGTGGTCCGGCTGGCCGACGGGACCTTCGAGCAGCCCAGTGGCGGAGTCCACTCCCGCTGCAAGGGCTGCACCCTCCGTTGTGGTCTCGCCATCCACGGGAAGCTGGAGCGGACCGAGAGGAAGGCGAGTGGCCTACCGATCCGTCGTGGACCCCACACACCCTTCCCGTCCACGGACCGGCAGTGGTACGAGGTCGTCCACGGCGACGTCCGTGAGCACCTCCGCACCCTCGATCGGCAGGTCCACTGCGTACTGACCTCGCCCCCCTACTATGGGGTCAAGACCTACGGGCACTCCCCGCTCGAGATCGGCCACGAGCGGACCCCGCAGGAGTACATCGAGACCCTCTGCGACGTGTTCGACTCGATCCCCCTGCACCCGCTGGGCTCTTGCTGGGTGAACCTGCGGGACACACGGCGGGATCGAGTGCTCCTCGGCATACCGGAACGGTTCGTGTTGGAGATGGAGGGCCGCGGCTGGAAGCTGCTGGACCGGGTGGCCTGGTGCAAGTCCGCCCTGCTGCCCGACGGTACCACCCACGGCGAGACAATGACGGAGAGAGTCTACTGGCGGCTCAACGGCAACGGGTGGGAGTACCTGTTCCGATTCAGCCGCACGAGTGACCCGTGGTACGACCCCTGTGCCCACCTGATCCCACGGCTGAACGGTGACGGCGAGCGGTACCTGTCAGCCGACCGGATGGTGCTTCCCACCGTGGTCGACGGTCGCATCCCGCCGGACGTGTGGCTCTTCGGGCCGGACCGCAGCGGGAGGGCCCATCTGGCCCCCATGCCCCCGATCGTCTGCGAGATCCCCATCGCCCTGACCTGCCCGCTGTGGGTCAATGCCGATGGCTCGCTGCCGCAGCGGGTGACCGAGATGGTCGAGTACGACGACGGCAAGGGCCCCCGCCGGATGGGCAAGTACACGCAGACCGGACTTCCGGTCGACGGTGGGCAGGGCCGCAACGACACCGGCTCCCTTTACATCCCACGCAAGCCGGAGTCCGTCGGCTGGACCGACATCGCCGAGGGGGCACGGCCGGGCGTGGTCTACGACCCGTTCGCGGGGGTCGGCACCACGGGCATCGTGGCCCTCCGGTTGGGTAGGTCGTTCCTCGGCTGCGAGCTGTACCCGCAACACGCCGAGAACGCCCTCAAGGCCCTGGGCAGGACTGTCCGTCAACTGAGCGGCGACCTGCGTCCGGAGGCGGACCCGTGCGAGCGGGTACCCGCCGGGACCGCCTGGGACGAGTCGGATGACCTGACCGAGGTGGCAGCCGGGGGGTGCCTGTGATGGCGAAGTCCGACGCAGCCCCCATCTGGTCCGAGCCGCTGTGGGTCGACACGACATCGATCTCGACGTCGCACCCCTACACCGTGGTCGACCTCTGCTGCGGTTGCGGCGGGTTCACCCTCGGGTTCCAGGCGGCGGGGTACCTGCCGTTGCTGGGGATCGAGTCCGTGCACTGGCCAGCGGAGACCTTCCGCACCAACTTCCCGGGCGTGCCCCTGCTCGAGTCGGCGGTGGAGAAGCTGACGGATGACGCGATCGTCGACGCCGTCTGCGGGCGGGACGTGGACGTCATCTGTGCGGGCCTGCCCTGTCCCGGCTTCTCCACCAACGGCGGTCAGAGGGCCGAAGATGCCCGCAACTGGCTGTTCACACAGCTCGCCAGAGTGGTCGAGCTGCTGATGCCCCACGCCGTGGCCATCGAGAACGTGCCACCCATCGGCACCGTTCACGATGGGGCCTTCGGCCGCTGGCTGTCCGCCGCCCTCGCCGATGCGGGCCTCGGCAGCGTCAGCCTGGAGATACTCAACGCCGCCGACTACGGCGTGCCGCAGAACCGCAAGCGGGCCATCGTGATCGCCACCCCGTGCGGGCAGACCCCGTATCCGGCCCCGATCCTCGCTGAGCCGTTTCACCGGAGCGTGGACGCGGCCATCGGTGACCTTCGCCGCCTGCCCCAGGGGGCCTTGCCGAACCACGACTGGCCCGTGCCCGGGGCCGAGCTGCAGGCCAGGATCTCCGCACTGTCGCACGGCGAGCCGCTCAACGCCAGGTTCACCGGGGGCTGCCGCCGCCTCTGGCCCGACAGGCCGGGCTTCACCACGATGGGCAACCACGGCCAGCCCCACATCCACCCGTCCGAAGACAGGTTCCTGTCCGTGCGGGAGATGGCGAGGCTGCAGGGGTTCCCCGATACATTCACCCTCGAGGGCAGCGTCCGGCGGCAGCAGGACCAGGTGGCCAACGCCATCCCCCCTCCCCTGGCCGAACACGTCGCCCTCGCCCTGCGGCCGCTGCTGGATGCCGTGAGCGAACGGGCGAGCGAGGTCGAGACCGACACCGCAGTCACGGGGCGGAGAGACCATGACCTCGTCGGCACCGACCGCCCCCGATCCCCCGGGGCATCCGTGCTGCCTCGCACCCAGACCGACGATGCCGAGGGTGCGACTACCCCCGTGCTCGTGCCCGTCGAGTCGCACCACCACGTCCGGCACCCAGGGCTGCCGGTGAGTGCCATCATCGAGGGCGACAACCTCGATGCACTCAACGCTCTGCTGCCGACCCACGCCGGGCTGGTCGATGCCATCTTCGTGGACCCGCCGTACAACACGGGGACCACCGAGTCCTACCGCAACTCCTTCGGCGACGCCGAGTGGGTTCAGTCCGTAGCCGAGAGGCTGCGGCTGGCCAGGGAACTGCTCACGGCGGACGGCACCATCTGCGTCACCATCGACCACGTCCAGCTCTTCAACCTGGGCAGCGTGGCTGACGCCATCTTCGGGCGGCGGAACCGGCTGGGCGTGGTCACGGTGGTCCACAACGAGAGGGGTCGCTCGGGGTTCGACGGCAACGGCTTCAACGAGAACCATGAGACCTACCTGTTCTACGCCCGGCAAGACGACCTGGCCGAGGTCAACCCCGTGCGGGTGCCCGATGGCGAACTGCGGTCCCGCTTCCCGCACGAGGACGAGCACGGCCGGTTGGCGTGGCATGGCCTCACCCGCACAGGCGGCAACTCCCGTCCTCATCAGACCCCCAAGCAGTACTACCCGATCTACGCCGATCCCGTCTCCGGCCACATGGGCCTGACGCCCTTCGCCTGTGC
Organism: Armatimonadota bacterium; assembly: GCA_029547025.1. Classification (GTDB taxonomy): domain Bacteria; phylum Armatimonadota; class Zipacnadia; order UBA1398; family JAKPQA01; genus JAKPQA01. The sequence goes on along the minus strand of JAKPQA010000115.1, from coordinate 32,068 downwards.
CGTCGAGATCCTGCCCGTGGACGCCGAGGGCCACCCGAGGACGTGGAGCTGCATCCCCGCCACGTTCGAGGACTGGCTGGCCGAGGGCCTGCTGCGTCTGGCCCCGAGCCGTCACCACCCGTCGGGACACACGATCCAGAAGCTCTCCCGGCCCAACGGTGATGACGGCCTGTCGGCGACGGAGCAGCCGAAGACGGTCTGGCTCGGCCCCGATCTCAACGCGGCGACCCACGGCACGGGGCTCCTGCGGCGGATGATAGGCCTCAATCCCTTCTCCTACCCGAAGAGCGTCCACGCCGTGAAGCGGGCCCTCCACGCGATGGTGGGGCACAAGCCCGACGCCACCGTCCTGGACCCCTACGCCGGGAGCGGCACCACCGCCCACGCCCTGCTCATGTTGAACGCCGAGGATGGCGGCCGACGCCGCTTCATCCTGGTCAACAGCAACGAGATCACAAAGGGGCGTGGCGGCGACCGGAGACGCATCTGCGAGGAGATCTGCCTGCCCAGGGTCAGGGCCGCCATCGAGGGGTACGGGTACCGGAGCGGAGGCCGGACCGTCCGCGTGCCGGGGCTGCCCGGTAACTTCCGCTACCACCGGGTCGAGGTCGGGCCAACGGACGGGTAGTACCGAAGCCCATCCTCGCGGTCGGCAGCCGGGGAGCACTTGGAGGATGCCGCGTACCCCGCCTGCCCTCGCACGCCGGTGGCGGGGGCCGCCATCGCCGTGGCATGACCGGATTCGCCATGACGGTGTGTGTCATCGCCGCCGAGTCCGGCGTACAATCCGCCGACCACCGGGAGCCGACCCGACCCCATGACGTCGGTATCGGCCGGGGCGGCGTCCGACCCAGCAACGCATACCGCACCGCCGAGAGGAGACCATCGAGATGCTGAGCGTGAGACTGAAGGGCATCCGGGAGTCGCTGCTGTACGTCGCCGCCGACTGCATGGAGGTGCTGCCAAGCATCACGAGCGGCTCGGTGGATGTCTGCGTGACCTCGCCACCCTACAACATCAAGATCGGCTATCGGTCCTACTCGGACGACCTCGAGCGGAGGGACTACCTGGGCTGGATCGGGCGGGTGTCCCAGGAGCTGCTCCGCGTCCTGTCCGATCGGGGATCGCTGTTCCTGAACGTCGGCTTCACCTCGACCGACCCCTGGGTCGATCTCGACGTGGCCAACGTGTTCCGCCGCGACTGGGTGCTCCAGAACCGGATCAACTGGGTGAAGTCCATCCACACCGGCGAGCGGACGATCGGTCACTTCAAGCCCGTGAACTCCCCCCGCTACCTGAACAGGACCTGGGAGCACATCTTCCAATTCACCAAGACCGGGGACGTGCCCATCGACCGTCTCGCCATCGGCGTGCCCTACCAGGACAAGGGCAACATCGACAGGTCCGACAGGGACACCGACCTGCGTTGCCGGGGCAACGTCTGGCTCGTGCCCTACGAGACGATCAACGACAGGGCCAGGCAGCGGGGCCGCCATCCGGCGACCTTCGCCGCCGAGCTCCCGAGGATGTGCATCGAGCTCCACGGCCTCGACCGGGTCGGGAAGGTGCTGGACCCGTTCGGCGGCATCGGCACCACGCTCCTGGCGGCCCTGGAGTTGGGCGTGGAGGGCATCGGCGTCGAGCTGGACCTGGGGTACGCCTGTGAGGCCCTGGAGCGGATGCTCGACGCCTGCGACGACATCGGCCTGAAGGGTTGAGGTCGGCCCCGGGCGGCGGGGTCGGACGCAGTTCGACATGACGGCTCGCCTTTCCCGGTGGACCATCCACGCGTACAATCCGCTGACCCGAGACACCGGACCTCGACCGGGCATGTAGTTCGGCGAGGCCGGAGCACGGGACCCAACCGGCACCTTTCGGGGGCCGGACACGACAGGAGGTCACACCATGAGACGCAGACGACGGACGCCAGAGGCCGAACGCCACACCGCCATCCACGAGGCGGCACACGTGGTCGTCAGCATCAGGAAAAAGCGGAGGTTCATCTCGGTCACGCTCGAGCCGACCGAAGAGGACCAAGGGTGCGTGCTGTACCGCAAGCTGCCAATGCACCGCGTCGGCCAGGATGTCGAAAGGGGACTGGCCGCGGAGAGGGCCATCGAGGACTCGGTCGTCTCCTCGCTCGCCGGTGGGATCGCCGAGAGGCGGGCGGCGAGGTCCGATGGCGTCAGGTTGGGGCGTGGAACGGCCACGGCCGACGAGGCCAAGGCTAAGGAGATGCTGTCGTGGCTGAGCGACGATGACAGGCAGATCGACGCACACTATCGGTTGTGCCGCGTCCGTGCCGAGGAGTTGGTGTCGGTCAACTGGCCCGCGATCCTCGCACTCGCGGACGCACTGCTGTCCGAGCGGACGATGGGCTACCGGCGGGCTCGGGAGTTCGTGAGTTCGCTCCCGTTGCCGCGGCCAGGGGACCTCGGCGAGGAGCCGACGGGCGTGTGCGTGGCCGCGTCCGGCGGCGGCCCCGACGACATGACGCAGGTCGAACGCCATGACACCGGCCACCTATAACCGACGCATCACGGTCCACCGCCCGGCATAGGCCCCCGGGTTGGGAGCTCGGGCGGAGCGGACGGCGGGGCCCCTTCCCTGCCCCTCGCCCCTCCGCTCCCCCGACGGATCGCGGAGGCAGGGATCGAAGATGTCACCACCGCACGGCTCGGAGCGGTGCACGGACCTCCCCGAGGCCATCGGCCTCGGGCACACCCATTCACGCACCGACGATCCGGCCGTCAGGATCCCGAAGCCTACCCCCCGGTCGGGGGGCGGGAACACGCACCCCTGGCACTCGGCCATCGAGCCGGGGTTCGCCCTCGACGCCCACGGCGTGCCGAGGTCCCGTTACGCCAAGGCCCTCGATGATCGGGCCGCCCACCCCCTGGCCCACGCCCTGGCCGACCGCCTGATCGAGCTCTACGTCCCGCCGCAGCACCGGTCGGGCCCGCCGTGGAGGGCCAACATGCCCTACACGCTGTGCACGCACGATGCCATGCACAGGTGCCACACCGTGTTCCGGTACGGCAGGGCTTTCCCCGTGCAGGCGATCCACGATCGCGGCCTCTGGCTCCGGCAGGTGCTGGGCACGCAGGGGGTCCACCCCATCTACGCCGACGTCCCCGAGCACCACCGCCTCTTCCTGGACGTCGACGTGCGAGGAGATGGTGACGTCCCCTTCCACGACCTCCCGGCAGCGGAGCGTCGACGAGCCGTGCGTGCCGTGACGTTCGCCGCCCGGCGGGTGCTGGGAGTCACCGAGCTCCACATCCTCGACTCCGGGTCGGGAGGATTCTGGCTCCAGTGCTGGTTCGAGCAGCCGGGCACGCCCGAGGACCTGAGCAACGTGCTCAACGCACTGAGGAACAGGATCTGGTTCACCTGCGAGGTCGTGGGGCTGTCCGTGCTCCCCGGTGGCCGTCGATGGTCGTGGCCGCACCTGACGCTGGACGTCGACCCGCTGTCCCAGAATGGCTGCCGGACCTGGGGTTCGCCCAACGGGCCCGAGCACGCCCTGTGGATCGACGAGGCCACGGCGGAGCCCCTGCCGGACCAGCACGCCCACACCATGAGCATCGCCCCAGCGGGCTCCCTGGCGGACCTGGCCCGTGAACTGCGTGACGGAAGGGCGAGGCCCTTCACCCCGTGGCAGGGGGTGCTCTACGAGCCGAGGGACCGGCGGCGTCTGGGGTGGACGGACGTCGAGGAGGATCTGTGGTACCACGCCCTCGAGCTGCGTCACGACGTGCCCGTCTGGGGGATGACCTGGCTGCACGGGATCCTCCCCCGCACCCGCAGCCGCGACGAGTGGCTGCTCCACCACCCGACCTGGGAGCCCTCGGTGGGGCTGTGGACCGATGCGGACCTGCGGGCCCTGGGTCACGACCCCGCACGGGCCCGGCGGGAGGCCATCGAGGCGAGGGAGCGATGGGTCGCCGACGCCCCCGCCAGGGCGGCACGCCTGGAGGGGCTGCGTGCCCTCCAGGAGGAGCACCGCCGATGGCGGCACCGGGAGGCCAACCGCCTCGCCGCCCGGAGGGCGGTGTGCGACGAGCTCGGCCGCAGACACCACAGGTCCGACCCCGAGGCCATCGGCGTGCTGACGGACGCACTGGCGGAGAGGTTCGGCGACGGCGAGTTCGACCCCCGCCGCGTGGACTGGGACGGCATCGACTGGGAGTCCATGCGTCCACCGGTGGTGCCGGTCGACGAGGGCCTCGCGGCCTACCTGACGTCTCTGCACCGCGAGTGCCCGTGGCCGTGCGAGCCCTCGGCCGCCGCACCCATCCTGGTACGAGAATCGGCCCCAGCCGTCGAGCACGGCATCGATGTGCCTCCGCTGGGACCTCCACCACCACCGGGTCCGGACCCTCGGGACCGGGACGATGGCACCACGGACGCGGCGGACTCGGCAGCCGACACCCCGGCCGACGACGACCGGCTCCGCATCTGGGAAGAGGACGACGAGGACACGACGGCGGCCATCGAGGCCGCCCTGAACTCGCCCCTGGACCGGGACGACCTGATCGGGGCGGTCGTCGACGCCGCCATACGAGGGACGATCCCGGCGGGGCAGACCAACGCCGTGCTCGTGGAGGAGCACAACCTGCTCGGTCGCATCATCGCCGCCCTCGTCGAGGCCGGGATCGTCTCACGCCGTGGTGCGATGGGCGAGGCGGACTGGGACGCCCTCGTGAGGGCCGTGATGGCCCGCTGCGAGTCGTCCGAGGACGAGCTGGAACTCGAGTCCGACGTCCACCACAAGGTCGGCTGGTACCTGGCCCTCCTCCGGGAGGGCCGCTTCCGCCGTCCCGTTCCCGGACGACGCCCTCCCACTCGGGGCAGCCGCCGCAGGCTGTCCCCGTCCGACCTGGACTCCATCGCCTCCCTCTCCTCGGCCTACTGCTCCCTCGTCTCCCGCCAGGATCCCTCCCGCATCTCCGCCGCCCTGACCCAGCTCCTGTGGTGCCACCCGAACTCGGCCGACGGCCTGGTCCGCATCGTCCTGGCCGAGCTCTCCCGCCGGATGCTGCTGCACCACGGTGAGCTCGTCGGCACCCGCTGGCCGTCGAGGTTCGTGGGGGCGATCGCCGAGGGCTGGGCCGAGGGCGGCACGCCCCCCGTGCTCCCCCTGCTGCGGACCGTCAGGAAGGGCGACCGCAGGGAGCCCGACGGCGATGGGAACACCTGGAGCGTGTTCGAGGTCATCGAGGACGCCTGGCACCCGGCGGACGACTGAGCGGCCCAGGTGCGGGCATCGCGGGGCCCCGATGGGCCACCCACCGTCCCCCGTCGTGGGATCGTGGGCGTGCGAGGTCTGGGGATCACAGGGGACTTCTCTCCTTCTGTTTTTATTAGTGACACTCGTGGTCACGTCGCCCCCACGACCGTGGTCCCCCCGGCACCCGACGTGTCCCGATCCATCCCGCCACGTCGTCCCCGATCCCCGGAGTCCCCACGGTGCCCGGAGCTCCCCCCGCCGTGGGCACGCGAGTGCCCACGGCGGGCAGGCTGGCTCCGTCGTACGACCTGCCTTCGGGGACCCAGCCCCACGAGGCACCGCTCCCAGTAGCCCTACAACGTGGGGCAGACTCCCGCATAACGTGATCGGTGTGACCGAATCCGGGAGCCGCAAGGCGGAGAACTGACCCCACAGTTGCCATGCACGAGGTGATCGGGATGGACTCGGAGTGCGGATTCCTGCGGGTGCTGCGGGAGAGGCTGGCCGACGAGGACCTGATGGAGTCGAGTCGGGAACGGATCGTCCTGGACGCTCGCCACTTCTGCGAGTGGTACCGGGGCACGTACGGCGAGGACCCGAACCCCGACGACCTCGGCCTCAACAACGCCGACCTGAACGACTACAAGGCCTTCCTGCTGAGGCGGTGCAGGGCCAACACGACGGAGCGGAAGCTGGGCAGCCTGAGGGCCGCCCTGAAGCTCGTGAACATCGAGCTGCTGACCCGGCTCCGCTTCCCGAAGGTACCGCAGTCGCCGAAGCCCGCCCCGAGCGGCTTCAGCCGGAAGGAACGCTTGGCGATCTTCAGGGCGGCGGACAGGCTGAGCGTCCGCGACCGTGCCATCGTCTACCTGGCGATGTGGACCGGGGCGAGGTCGTCGTCCATCTCCGAGGCCAAGCTGAGCGGCGTCTCGCTGAAGTCGAGGTCCGGCACCATCAGTTACGACAGGGCCAAGGGGAAGGCCAGCGGCTACACGGTGCCCCTCAACGCCGAGGCGAGGGAGGCACTGGCGGCGTGGGTTCGGGAGCGGCCGCCGGTCCAGCACGATTCCCTCTTCACCAGCGAGAAGTACCCCTTCGCCCCCATCAGCCGCTGGACGCTCCATGACGTCTGGCATCGCCGACTCGCCCGTTTCGTCCCCCAGGAGCTGCGGGCGAAGCTGAAGGGACTCCACCAGTGCAGGCACGGCCTGGCCCGCATGCTCGTGGCCGAGATGGGCGTGCCCCTGCCCGACGTCATGCAGATCATGAACTGGACCAGCATGTCGTCGGCGGCCGTGTACACCAGGCCATCGGAGTCCGACCTGCGGAACCACCTGGAGCGGGCCGTGGGAGAGGAGCCGGAGGAGTAGCGGAAGCCGGAGTCCCGCCGCCGTCGCGGCGGGACTCCGGGAGTAGGTACCATCCGAGCCCGATCCCGGGCGAAGGGGGGTGGGGGTAGAAGGAAGAGGACCCGAGGAAGGGGGTTGCGTGCTCGACCGGTACACCTGGTATGGGTTCCCTGAATCCAGGCACGTGCCCATCCTGCGGCCGTGCCCTTCGCCGCCCGCAGGGCGGCGAAGGGGTCCCGGGAACCCCGGACGAGGGCCTGCAGTCACCTACGAGAAGTCCCCGATCACGACGGTCATCCTGAGGGCGACGAGGGGGCCTCCAGAGCCCTCAACACCTTCGTCACCATCGGCTTGGAGATCCCCTCCAACCGGGCCAGCTCCGTGCGGTTGCCGACCTCGCCGGATTCGAGCATCGCCATGTAACGCTCCGCCCGCTCCCGCCTCGACTCCCGGGGCTCGCCGGGCACCACGGCCAGCCGGGAGCGGTCGAACGGTGGCGGCCCGTCGGCCGCCACCCGCATCGGCTCGCCCTTGATGTACGGGTAGTAGCGGAGCCAGCCCTGGACCTCCACCCCGTTTCTGATCCCGTACCCCTTCGGGGAGCCAGCACAGATTCCATTACGAATTAGCCGCCGGGGGTGAACAGGGCCCGATTCTCCGGCCCTCCCGGCCAGCGAGATGTTCACCCTGTAGGTCCTGGTTCGTATTTCGCCCTTCGCAGCCCGTGCCGAAGCGGGGGCTTTTCCGTTCACCCCCCCGCAGGACTCCACCACGATTTCCACCACGAGCGACCCCATCAGACGCTTCCGTCCGACCAGGTCCAGGTTCGGGTACGCCCCCGCGAACTCCACCAGCGAGGTACGCAGCCCCGTGAGGTCGACGGACCTGCTCTGCAGGCCGTCGACCTCACGGTCCAGCCCCTCCAGCTCCAGGAGGAGCCCCCGACGCTCGGCGTCCAGACGCACGCACTCGTCCTTGAGCACCTCGGGCACCGGCCCCTCCCCACCGAACACGTCCAGCAGACGACGGAGACGGGCGTCCAGGTGCTGGAGGTCGGAGGTCTCGTCGTGGCGGCGTGGGACGTAGCACGCCGCCACGACGAAGCCCCATTCCTCGGCGGTCGGCGTCCCGTAACACGTGCCACGTGACTCTCCAGCCCGCACGCGGTAGTATCCGAACCACGAACTCCTGGGTGAACAGCTCGGGCACGGAGCCACCGTGCCCGCTCGCTGGAGGAAGCGACATGCCCGTCAACTGCGGAATCTACTGCAGGGTCTCGGTCGTCGAGGCCGCCGACCCCGACCAGAACTCCATCGAGGCCCAGCGGACAACGTGCGAGCACTACGTCCAGGTCCAGAGGGACAAGGGGTGGACCGTCACGGCGGTCTACGAGGACGCTGGCTTCTCCGGCAAGGACATGGACCGTCCAGGGATGCGGCGACTGCTCGACGATGTCCGCTCGGGCCGGACCGACGTCGTGGTGTCCGTCGCATGTGATCGAGTCAGCCGCTCGCTGCGTCACATGACCGGTTTCCTCAGCGTGCTCGAGGAGGCCGGAGCGACCTTCGTCGCTGCCACCCAGAGCTTCGACACGAGCACCTCGGCCGGGTCGCTGCTGCTGAACGTCCTCATGTCGTTCGCCGAGTTCGAGCGGAGCATCTGCGTCGAGCGGACCCAGCTCAGGATGAGGTCCCGAGCCCAGGCCGGTCGGTGGAACGGCGGCATGGTGCCGCTGGGCTACGACTATGACCGCGAACGCCAGCTCCTGACGCCGAGCCCTACCGAGGCCGATGGCATCAGGGCCATCCTCGACCTCGCCATCGAGCACGGGCAGGTCAGCGTGGTCCGTGACGAGGCCAACGCACGCGGCTACCGCACCAAGATCCGCCGGGCCGCCGAGGCGACCCATCCCCAGCTCGGCGGCAGGCCGTTCACGCACGATGGTATCAAGGGGATCGTACGCAACCCGATCTACGCCGGACTCATACGCTGTGGTGAGGAGCTGTTCCCCGGCGTCCACGAGCCCCTCGTCACGGAGGAGACGTGGCGGGCGGCCAACCATGCCATCGACTCGGCGGCCGACGGAAAACGACGCATCGGCAGCAACGGCCGTGACGTGCACGTCCACCTGCTGAAGGGCCTCGTCCGCTGCGGCCACTGCGGGTCCACCATGACGCCGTTCCCGTCGGGCAAGACCGGGCCCTCGGGCGAGCGGTTCCTCTACTACCAGTGCAGCGAGGTGGTCAAGCACCCCCAGGACTGCGACTGCCCCGTCCGCCGCCTCCCGGCCCGCAAGCTCGAGGAGGCGATCGCACGGATCCTGATGGGCCTCGCCCGAGACCCCGATCGCCTTCGGCAGGCGGCGGAGCGGAGCGACGCCGACGCCAACAGGGAGCCGGAGTCGTTGGAGCGTCGCCGTACGAAGCGAAGCTCCGACCTCCAGCACCTGGACGCCCGTCTCCGTCGTCTGCTGGACGTGTTCGGTGGGGAGGGGCCGGTGCCCGAGGTGCTCAAGGACGAGTGCCTGCGGCGGGATGCCCAGCGTGGGGAGCTGCTCCTGGAGCTGGAGAGGCTGGACCGTGAGGTCGACGGCCTGCGGAGCAGGTCCGTCGACCTCACGGGGCTGCGGACCTCGCTGGTGGAGTTCGCCAGGGCGTACCCCGGACTCGACCTCGCCGGGCGGAAGCGGCTGATGGGGTCACTGGTGACGGCGATGGTGGTGGAGTCGTGCGAGGGGGTGAACGAAAAAGCCCCCGCCGAAGCGGGGGCCTGGAGAGGCGAAATACGAACCAGGACCTACAGGGTGAACATCTGGCTGGCCGCGAGGCCCGTAGGATCGGGCCCTGTTCACCCCCGGCGGCTGGTTCGTGATCAAAGGAGTGCTGGCTCGGGCGGCTGGACTCGAACCAGCAACAACCTGGTTAACAGCCAGGTGCTCTGCCATTGAGCTACGCCCGAGCGTCGGGTGGTTGACCGGGGGTCAACCGTAGACCTAGCGCCCCGTGAGGGGCGCTAGTAAAGATAATCCCCGGCGACGTCCTACTCTCCCACACCGTTACCAGTGCAGTACCATCGGCGCTAGAGGGCTTAACTACCGTGTTCGGAATGGGAACGGGTGTGGCCCCTCCGCTATGGTCACCGGGGAAAGCGCACAAGGTGACCGAACGATGCATGGGATGTGCGCGAAGGCGTCTGAGCCGAAGCTCTTGCAGCCCAGTGCTGCGAAAGAGCAATCAAGCCGTTCGGGCGATTAGTACCGGTCAGCTCTGCCGGGGACAACCCCGGCCACGTGTTACCACGCTTACACTTCCGGCCTATCAACCAGGTGGTCTACCTGGGCCCTTATCATCTCGATGGATGGGGAAGCCTCATCTTGGGGAGGGTTTCGCGCTTAGATGCTTTCAGCGCTTATCCCGACCGAACATAGCTACCCAGCGTGTGCCCCTGGCGGGACAACTGGTACACCAGAGGTTCGTCCACCCCGGTCCTCTCGTACTAGGGGCAGCACCCCTCAAGCTTCCAACGCCCACGGCGGATAGGGACCGAACTGTCTCACGACGTTCTGAACCCAGCTCGCGTACCAGCTTTAACGGGCGGACAGCCCGACCCTTGGGACCTGCTTCAGCCCCAGGATGCGACGAGCCGACATCGAGGTGCCAAGCCTCCCCGTCGCTATGGGCGCTTGGGGGAGATTAGCCTGTTATCCCCGGGGTAACTTTTATCCGTTTAGCCACGGCCCTTCCACTCGGAACCGCAGGATCACTAGGCCCAGCTTTCGCTTCTGCTCGACCCGTCGGTCTCGCAGTTAAGCTCCCTTGTGCCCTTACACTCGACGCGCGATTTCTGACCGCGCTGAGGGAACCTTTGGGCGCCTCCGTTACTCTTTGGGAGGCGACCGCCCCAGTCAAACTACCCACCTGATACGGTCTCCGTACCGGAATGATGCGGCACGGGTTAGAATTCATGACGAGCCAAGAGTGGTATCTCACCGTCGACTCCAGCGGGTCTGGCGGCCCGCCTTCAACGTCTCCCACCTATCCTGCACAGGGCTTGCACGAACTCAATACCAGGCTGCAGTAAAGCTCCACGGGGTCTCTCCGTCCTGCCGCGGGAAACCTGCATCTTCACAGGTACTTCGATTTCGCCGAGTCCCTCGCCGAGACAGCGCCCAAGTCGTTACGCCTTTCGTGCAGGTCGGTTTTTAGCCGACAAGGAATTTCGCTACCTTAGGACGGTTATAGTTACCGCCGCCATTCACCAGGGCTTCGGTTCACCGCTGCACCTCCGAAGAGGGTGACAGTTCCCCTTAACCGTATGGCATTGGGCAGGCGTCAGCCCCTATACGTCGGGTTACCCCTTCGCAGAGACCTGTGTTTGTGGTAAACAGTCGCCTAGGCCTGTTCGCTGCAACCTCCGCGTGCTCAACGGGCAAGCCGCATCACACGTACGAGGCACCCCTTCTCCCGAAGTTACGGGGTGAATTTGCCGAATTCCTTAGCGAGGGTTCTCTCGCGCGCCTGAGGATTCTCTCCTTGCCTACCTGTGGCGGTATGCGGTACGGTCTCTGGCGTTCTCCCTAGAGGTTTTTCTGGACGACCCCTCTACCCAGTAGCCATTTCCGTTAGGTCCTGGTTCTAGGTGCTCTCGGGCCAAGCCGGGTCTTTTAACCCCCGACACCCTACGACACCCCACGTGGCACCACTCAGCACGTTGGGCTTATGGGCCGTGTCACCCCATCGGTAATAGCGTTCGCCAGAGGCGCGGGACTATCAACCCGACTACCCATCGCCTACGTCTTTCGACCTCGGCTTAGGACCGGCTAAACTTAGGAGGACGAGCCTTCCCTAAGAAACCTTAGGCTTTCGGCGGGGAAGATTCTCACTTCCCTTTTCGCTACTCACACCGGCATTCGCACTTCCGTCCGGTCCAGGAGTCCTCACGGTCTCCCTTCACTCCTGACGGAACGCTCCCCTACCATCGCGCAGAGCGCGATCCGCAGCTTCGGTACCAGGCTTGAGCCCCGTTACATTTTCCGCGCAGAGCCACTCGACCAGTCCGATATTACTCGTTGTTTAAAGGATGGCTGCTTCTAAGCCAACCTCCTGGTTGTTTGCGCAGCTCCACATCGTTTCCCACTTAGCCTGATTTAGGGACCTTAGCTGGCGGTCTGGGCTGTTTCCCTCTCGACTACGAAACTTATCTCCCGCAGTCCGACTCCCCAGGTCCAAGTGACGGCATTCGGAGTTTGAATGAGTTTGGTAGGCTTGTAGGCCCCCTAGCCCAGTCAGTGCTCTACCTCCGCCACTTAAGTCTGGAGGCTAGCCCTAAAGCTATTTCGGGGAGAACCAGCTATCGCCAAGCTCGATTGGCGTTTCACCGCTACCCACAGCTCATCCGATGGTTTTTCAACACCAGCTGGTTCGGCCCTCCACGCGGGGTCAGCCGCGCTTCAGCCTGGCCATGGGTAGATCGCTTGGTTTCGGGTCTACGGCATGCAACTATGCGGACAGAAGTCCGCGCGCCCATTTCAGACTCGGTTTCCCTACGGCTCCGGGGCTGAACCCCTTAACCTCGCTGCATACCGTAACTCGCCGGTTCATTATGCAAAAGGCACGCGGTCACGCATTCCCGAGGTCGCCAGGCCGAAGCCCAGCCGTTTCGGGCATAGCGCTCCCACTGTTTGTAGGCACACGGTTTCAGGTTCTATTTCACTCCCCGCCTGGGGTGCTTTTCACCTTTCCCTCACGGTACTGGTTCACTATCGGTCGTCAGCGGTACTTAGCCTTAGAGGGTGGTCCCCCCGGATTCCCACAGGATATCACGTGTCCCGTGGTACTTGGGGTCGATCATAGGGAGCCCTAGCCCTTTCGCCTACGGGGCTGTTACCCGCTGTGGCTGAATTTTCCAAGACAATTCGGCTAGAGCCAGGGTTTCTGACTCCCCGGTGGGTTCGCAGACCCACCACAGACCGCCCCACAACCCCTGATGCGAAACGGCTGCGACCTATCACGCGCATCAGGTTTGGGCTGATCCCCTTTCGCTCGCCACTACTCAGGGAGTCGCGTTTGCTTTCCTTTCCTCGGGCTACTAAGATGGTTCAATTCGCCCGCTTACCCTCCGCAGGCTATGTATTCACCTGCGGATGCCGCGGGTTGTCCGCGGCGGGTTTCCCCATTCGGGCATCGCCGACTAAGCTTGCTTGCAGCTGATCGGCGCATATCGTCGCTTGCCACGCCCTTCCTCGGCCGCTGACGCCAAGGCATTCACCGTATGCCCTTTGTAGCTTGAGAAAGCCCTTTCGCAGCACTTGACCGCAAAAGGCTTCATCCTCAGACGCCTCTACGAAACATCCCTTAGCATCGTTCGGTTTTCAAGGAGCACGGCCCCGGGGGGCCTGATCGAGCAGAGCGCTTCGCAGAAGGAGGTGGAGGTGAGCGGGATCGAACCGCTGGCCTCCTGAATGCAAATCAGGTGCTCTCCCGGCTGAGCTACACCCCCACGTTTTCACGTGAGAGGTGGGCCTGAGTAGAGTTGAACTACTGACCTCACCCTTATCAGGGGTGCGCTCTAACCGACTGAGCTACAGGCCCACGCGGCACGGTCTCTCCGTGAGGAGAGCCCCGGGCCCCACGAGCGCCTTAGAGACGACAGGACCCACCTCAGAAGCCACATGGCCTCAGATGGTGGGCCAGCGGAGCTCAAGCGCTCAGTTCTTCTTCTTTGAAGTGCCCGGATCTCAAGGATCATGCCGATCCCTGGAGACTGAATAGCGCGGGGAAGATCGTGGACTCGATCGACCTGGAGTTCTCGGCCGGAGGGGCTGTAACCCCGACGGCTTCACAGAACTCCTTAGAAAGGAGGTGATCCAGCCGCACCTTCCGATACGGCTACCTTGTTACGACTTCATCCCAATTGCCGGGTTGAGCTTCGACGACTGCCTCCTTGCGGTTGGCCCATCGGCTTCGGCCCCCACCGGCTTTCGTGATGTGACGGGCGGTGTGTACAAGGCCCGGGAACGTATTCACGGCGGCGTAGCTGATCCGCCGTTACTAGCGATTCCAACTTCATGGAGTCGAGTTGCAGACTCCAATCCGAACTGGGACCGGCTTTATGGGATTAGCTCCACCTCGCGGTTTGGCGACCCTTTGTACCGGCCATTGTAGCATGTTTGCAGCCCAGGCCGTAAGGGGCATGCCGACTTGACGTCATCCCCACCTTCCTCCGGATTGCTCCGGCAGTTCCGACAGAGTTCCCGGCTTTACCCGCTGGCAACAGTCGGTGAGGGTTGCGCTCGTTGCGGGACTTAACCCAACATCTCACGACACGAGCTGACGACAGCCATGCACCACCTGTCTTTGGGTCCTTTCGGAAGTCCGTTTTCACGGATGGTCCCTCGATGTCAAGGCCTGGTAAGGTTCTTCGCGTTGCGTCGGATTGAGCAACATGCTCCACCGCTTGTGCGGGCCCCCGTCAATTCCTTTGAGTTTCAACCTTGCGGCCGTACTCCCCAGGCGGAGCACTTATTGCGTTAGCTGCGGCACTGGGAGGGTCGATGCTCCCAACACCTAGTGCTCATCGTTTACGGCTAGGACTACCGGGGTATCTAATCCCGTTCGCTCCCCTAGCTTTCGCGCTTCAGCGTCAGTAACGGTCCAGGCAGCCGCCTTCGCCACTGGTGTTCCTCCCGATATCTAAACATTTCACCGCTACACCGGGAATTCCACTGCCCTCTCCCGCACTCAAGCCTGACAGTTCGGAGCGGCGTTTCTGGGTTAAGCCCAGAGATTTCACACTCCGCTTATCAGGCCGCCTAGACGCCCTTTACGCCCAGTAAATCCGGACAACGCTCGCCACCTACGTATTACCGCAGCTGCTGGCACGTAGTTAGCTGTGGCTTTCTTGGGTGGTACTGTACAGACCCCGCCTGTTCAGCGAGGCTCTCCTCCCACCCGACAGGAGTTTACGACCCGAAGGCCTTCGTCCTCCACGCGGCGTCACTGCGTCTGGCTTTCGCCCATTGCGCAATATCCCTCGATGCTAACTCCCGTAGGAGTCTGGACCATGTCTCAGTCCCAGTGTGGCCGGTCGCCCTCTCAGGCCGGCTACCCATCGTCGCCTTGGTAGGCCATTACCCCACCAACTAGCTAATGGGCCGCAGGCCCATCCTTGAGCGGGTCAAGCCCTTTCCTCCACCGACCGCAGTCGATGGAACGTATCCGGTATTACCCCCCATTTCTGGGGGCTATCCCAGACTCAAGGGTAGGTTACCTACGTGTTACGCACCCGTTCGCCGCTTTCAGGCCAGCCGAAGCCGGCTTTCGTCGCTCGACTCGCATTCGTTAAGTACGCCGCTAGCGTGTGTCCTGAGCCAGGATCAAACTCTCCAGTAAACCATACACGGCGCGTGTCGCCACGCACCGGTTTTGACGGATCTCGCTCGCATTCACACGAGCGGGCCAGGCCATGCCTGGCACCTCCGAGCCCACGGTTTACCTTCACCCACGCTATTCAGTTTCCAAGGATCGACCCGGCTCCGGGGGTGTCTACCCCCGACCGGCAGAAGCAAAGTCTACCGGCCCGGCTGGGGCGTGTCAAGGGGATTCTCCAGAATCTTCCAAGAATCTTGTTGGGCCGGCGCCACGGGGCGCCAGGCCCTTGTTCTGAGCCGGTCGAAGGCCCCGATCGGCCGCATGGCCGACGGCTCGTGCCCGAACGTGACTTTGCGCCGCGTTCGGGGTTCTGGAATGGGCGGGTTGGGGGCCCGCTGCCACCGGGCCCATGGGCCGCCGGAGCCCTCGCTTGCCGCCACTGGCCCATAGGGGGGCGCCGGGCAGCCTGGCCGGGAGCGGCCGAGAGTCCCCCGTCACCGCCCATACTCTCTCCGGCCGGCCCCGCGGCCGGGCGTTCTTTGGCTACCAGGCGGAGTAGAGGTCCTGCTCGTACTGGCTGCAGGTGGCGCTGAGTTGCCGGAGCAGATCGTCGAGCGAGTCGGAGGCCAGGGTCACGAGCCTCGACGCCTCCCGGACCCGCTCGGCGGCGTCGGGCGCTTCGTCGAGGACGGCCCGGACGGCTTGTTGGGTAGCCGCCTGAGCTGCAGTCACCGTGTCGCGGTCCGCCTCCCGCTCCGCGGGCACAACCACGGTCCTCCACGCCTCAGCCTGCCGCGGCAGGCGGTCTGCCCACTCGGCCAGGTAGGCTGACCTGGAGGGTTCGCGCGCGACGTCGGCGGACTCACCGTGCGCGCAGAAGCCAAGGGCGCTTCGAGCGCCGTCGACGGCGGCGGAAGCCAGAGCATGGAACTCGACGGCCCGCCACACCGAGTCCGGCCACCCGCGGCCGTCGACGGGCACTCCGTAGAGCCGCGTCGCGCCGGCGGACAGCAGGTCGCTGCCCAGTGACAGCACGCGGATCAGGCCCCGCGCTGCGACCTCGGGTTTGTCGACGAACCGGCCGAGCGCGTCGCGATAGAGTCCGGTCTGCTGCAGCACAATCGACTTGGGGTTGAGGGGCGCCGCCTCGGCCTCCTGGGGGATGGGTTGGGCGATGTGCGGAGCCGTGCTCATCCTCCAGACACCGGGTGGCTTGGTGAGCAGAATGCCGACCTCCTTCCCGTCGCAGACCAGGAGGCAGTCCGCCCACCAGGTCTCGCCGGCCACGTCAGGCAGCCGGGCAGTCAGAGCCGGCAATCCACCATACCGGCAGGGCGACGGCTCTGCCTCGGTCGGCGCGATGACGAACTGGCCCCACAGGTCCCACAGGGCGTCCGCCACCGACGCCGGGGCGTCCGGCCATGGGTCCGGCGCGGCCGGTCCGATCGTGCGCAATCCGCCCGCAGGGCCCCGGAGCGCTTCGGGAATGGCGGGCGTAGCGACGGCCAGGGCCACGGACGGGAATCTCGCGAAGACCGACACGCGAGCGCCGTCTAGTTCGTACTGGGCCCAGAGCACGTCCCGCTCGAGCCCTTCGAGGCCCGGCGCCGCCTCACGCCACTCGAACATGTCGTCGAGGCGCGGGTGGAACCACCGGGCGTTGATGGCGGGGGATGCGTACTGGTAGAAGGAGCGGCGGATCTCCTCGGCGAGCGCGGGCGAAACGGGATCGAGTGCCTCCCGCGCCTCGACAGGTACGGTCCACGGGCCCTCTAGCTGAGGCGGGACGGCTGCGACGGCAGACAGCCGACCGACGGATGCCTCAGGCCCCCTGGCCAGCCACCCGGCTGCCCCGAGCGCGCCGACAGTCAGAGCGGCGAGCCAGGGGAGGGACTTCGGCTGCGTCCGGCACCGCCCGGCCGGCGCATCTGGGGCGAGGCACTCGTGCTGCGGGCTCGCCAATGTCAACACCTCCCTCGGGGCGCCGCCCGTGGGCGCCGCCCCGCTACTGCGTCACAGGCACCGGAGCCGCCAGCGCCTCGGCCTGGGCTTTCGTGACCAGTGTGCTCCGCAATTCGCGGAGGCTCTTCCGGGCCGCGCGCGCGGACCGATCCAAGCCTGGCAAGGCATCGCGGAAACGCGCAAGCACCTGGTCGAGCTGCTCGGCGGAAGCATCTTCGAGCCTCGCCAGTAGCCCCGCGACATCAGGCCAGTCAGCCATCGCTGCAGATATCGAGTCAGCGACGGCCCCGCGCGTCGCCTCGAACGTGGGTGGGACAGCGGCGCGGCGGTAGGAGTCGAGAGCGCGCTCGAGGTCGGACCGCAGAGCGGCGACCCCGACAGCACTCACGCGGGCTTCCTGGCGCGACCAGGGATCAGGCGGGAGCTGAGCGCTGGACCAGATGCAGGCGAGGGCCGAGTCGATGGCGCGGAGGCTAAGTGCGTAGAACTCGCACGCCTGCACGGTCTCGGTGGAGACCGACCCTTCGGGAGCCGTGACGCGAAAGGCGGCCACCGGGAGGATCTGAACCGACTGGTCCCAGAAGGCCGACCGAGTATCGGGCGGCCGCAGCACCACATAGGCGGTGCCCTGACGCCCGCGCTGTGGTCCGCCTTGGTCCATCGCCACAACGATCTCGTGGACGAGGCCGGGGTTCATGGGCTCGAACCCGGGCCCGGGGGGGCGGGCCAGGTCCGGCAGAGGTAGCGCACATGCAGAGACCGAGAGCCCAGGCGACTCGCATGACACAGCCTCCCTCCGGCCGCGCAAGGGCGCGGCCCGGTCAGTCAGGCCGCTGGCCCCACAGGCCGCGGACGGCGTCCGCGACGGCATCGGCCGTAACGGCCGTGGCGGCGAACTCATACGTGCGGACGATGACAGTCACGCCCGCAGTGCTGTCGGTCTCGAGCGTCTCGGGTAGGTGGTCACCATCGGTGAGGGGTAAGGCCGCCCAACTCGCGGCGAGATCCTCGCTGCAGATCACGGGTTGGCGAGTGGCAGCGGAGACCGCATGGAGCCAAGCGCTTTCGCCGTATTGCGCGGCCGAAGCGGTCTCCAGTCCGCAGAGGGAGAGGACGACCGATGTAACCAGCGTTCGCACTCGGGCTATGGTCACTGGCGGCCTCCGTCTCACCAAAGACGCCGACCCCACCCGTACCTCCCCGCAGCCTCATCTAGCCTGAGCTCTCACCCGAAGACCTGTCGCGGGGCTGGCCCAAGTACCGATACAGATACTACCCCCCCCGTGGCTCTGTCAATACCAATGTGAGTTATGATTACAGGGGGATCAGCCAGCAAGATCTCGGCGGCGTTCGCAGCGGGCTCATCTCGCGTGTCGCCCACAGGGTGTGGTACTACCACTGCGCGTTCAGCCACGGGCCACATTGGCGGCTCAGGGACGGCGGCGTTGCGGAGTTGGCCACCAAGGGGACAGAGCCCGTTGGCGCATGGGGGCGCGGTAGTGCGCCGGCGCGCAGTGGCAACGTGCTCAGTCCCGGGGGGCGTGATTGGCGCCGTCTGCAGAGGTCTGTTGCGCCCGTCCTGAGCCTGTCGAAGGGCGGCGCTCCCAGGAAGGGCGACGGCCCACCGCACGTCAGGATCCCTCGTCGCCCTGCTCCCCGGGATGACGGCGTTGGGGAGCGGGAGGGCTACCGGCCGGGGCTTGTGCCGGCTGAGACCCTTCGCTTCGCAATGCTTCGCTCAGGGTGACACCCTTGGCGGAGGCGGTGCGGCTGCGGGGGGAGGGCGTCGGCCGGCCTGGTGGCCGGCCGTCAGGCCTGTCGAAAACGGTTGTCACGTTTGCCCGAGTGGGTGCGAAATACAGGTACTGCCCCAATGGGCTCCGAGGAGCGCTATAGTGGTGGCAGCGAAGGGATGTGTGTCGACTTGGGCAGATACCGTGCGAGGTGCGGGTTCACCCTCATCGAGTTGCTCGTGGTCATCGCCATCATCGCCATACTGGCAGCCATTCTCTTTCCGGTCTTCGCCCGGGCGCGAGAGCAGGCGCGCCGGAGCTCTTGCCTCAGCAACCTCAAGCAGCTCGGACTGGCCTCGATGATGTACGCTCAGGACTACGACGAGGTGCTCCTCGTAGCGCCCACCCAGGGCAACCCGATGCCGAACGTGGTGCAAGGCCTGCTGCCGTACGTCAAGACCCGCCAGCTCTTCTACTGCCCGTCGATATCGGGTCTGGTCCCATATGATGGGACTCTCGACGATACCGAGGCCAACTTCGCTCAGGGGAACATCGGCTACTACTACTGGTCGATGCTGGGGATCCACCCCCACACGGGACCGTTCATTGCCCAGCATCCGCCGCGGCAGTTGACCATGGCTTCGGACCCGGGTCTCTGGATGTGGAGCGATGTGTTCGGGCAGTTCTTCTGGAGCCAGAACGCGCCGTTCCTGCACCAGATGCCCAAGTGGAGCTTCACGAACGTGGCGTTCATGGACGGTCACGTCAAGGCCATGAGCGGCCGCCCCGTCACCATCTTCAAGTAGACGCTCGCACCGCTGACGCAAGTGGAGATGGGGTGTGCGATTGCGCCGCGTAGGTGTGTTCCGTTGGCCGCTCGGGCGATGTCGTCTCGCGCCGGCCGCTCTCTTTGCCGTTCTCGTTGTAGTCTCCATGACCGGTTGCCGGAGTGGTTCCGTGGAGGCCGATGCGGACGCGCCGGCCCCGGCTTCCCCCAAGGCGGTGGCGGAGACGGCCAAGGCGCCGGAGCTTGAGGGCCGCCTGCTCTTCCATGCCGGGACGGGGCAGCGGGCGGCGCTCGATGAGATCTCCGAGCTGTTCAGGGCGAAGCATCCGAAGGTCAAGGTCGACTTCTCATATAAGGGTTCGGGCTACTTCCTGGCGGACATCATGGCCTCCCGCGAGGGCGACCTCTATATGCCGGGCGAGGCGTTCTATGTCGACCAGGCAGCCGAGCGCGGGTTCGTCGAGGAGTACGAGCCCGAGAAGCACACGGCGGCCTACTTCGTGACGGTGATCGCGACCCCGAAGGGTAACCCGAAGAACATCAAGACGATCGAGGACTTCGCGCGGCCCGGCGTGCGGGTCGGTCTCGGTGACCCGAAGGCGTGCGCGGTGGGCGAGTGGCATGAGCGCATCTTCAAGAAGGCGGGCATCTTCGATGCCGTCAAGAAGAACGCCATCCAGAACGCTCAGTGCATCCCGGAGCTGGGCAACGCCACCAAGCTGGGCGCCATCGACGCCACCATTATCTGGACGCCCACGGCGGCGGTGTACCTCAAGGACATCGAGATCATCCCCATGCCCGAGGGCACGCGGGCGGAGATCCCCCTTCCCGTGGTTGTGTTGACCACGTCGAAGAACAAGGCGGTCGCGAAGGTGCTGCAGGACTTCGTCCTATCGGACGAGGGCCGCGCCTGCTTCCGCAAGCACGCCTACGTGCTCGATCGCGACCGGGTGGAGAGCGAGGTCGAGTGGCTCGTCGAAGCCGCCCGGGTCGCCAAGGATCCATCGGTACCCATCAATGAGGAGACGTGCGGTCATCTCGTCGAAGAAGTCCGTAGACAGCGGCACTGACGCCGGCACCCGGCGTGACTCCGAGCCACTAGAGCGGGTCGCGATCTCGCGGCCCGTTCCGTTCCGTGTCGATACCGCCACCTGGCTGTGGCGGACGGCGTTGGTGGTCCCGCTGGCGGCGCTGGTGGGCTTCGTTCTGTTCATCCTCTACGCCAATGGCGCGTACCTCGGGTTCTCGGAGTTCATCCACTACCTCAAGCACTGGCGTACGTGGCGGTGCTTTGGGCTATCGATCGCCACGGCGAGCATCTCGGCAACGATCTCGATGGCGGTGGCCATACCCGTCGGCTACGCACTGGCCCATCGCCGGATCCCCGGTGGCCGCCTGGCCGAGGTGATACTCGATCTGCCCGTGATGGTCCCACCGGCGGCTGTGGGGATGTTCCTGCTCGGCGTCTTTGGCATCCCACCCGGCCAGTGGGTCGAGACCGTGCTGGGCCTCAAAGTGGCCCACGCGCTTCCGGGTGTTGTGGTCGCGCAGGTGGCCGTCACGCTGGCCTTCGGGTCCCGAGTGGTGTGCAGCGCGTTCTCGGCAGTCGACCCGCGTCTCGAACAGGTATCGCGGACGCTAGGCGCGGGCCCTGGAGCCACCTTCTCGCGGGTCAGCGTGCCTCTTGCGGGCCACGGGCTGATGGCCGGCCTTCTGATCGTCTGGGCCCGGGCGCTGGCGGAGTATGAGGCGCTGATGCTGTTCGTGGGCGCGGTACAGGGACGAACGGACGTCACGCCCCTGGCGGTGTATCTCGACGTGGCGGTGGGCAACCTGGAGTGGGGCATCACCGACAGCGCCCTGTGCCTCGCGGTAGCGGCATTGAGTGTCTGGGCGGCGCAGCGGCTGAGTCGCCGCGCGCGGTATGGGTAGGTGAACGTGGTGGGTGATCCTCCCGGCCCGCCCGAGGCCGGACTGACGCAGGCGAGGCGCCCGGTGCCGCCCGGCTCGGGATCTGTTGAGCGGGCGAGCGCCTTCTGGGTGGCGCTTCGCGGGCTGGCGCTCCTCTCCATCGCCGGCGTGCTGTGGCTGTTCCTGTCCAACACAGTGCTCATGGGGACGGGCGACGTGGTGCGGGCCGTGTCCTCTTTGGCATTCTGGCGGTCGGTCTACCTGAGCTTGACGACGTCCACGGTGACCACGGTGGTGGTGATCGTGTTCGGGGTGCCGGCAGCCTTTGCGCTGACGAGAGTTGGGGGT
This sequence comes from Armatimonadota bacterium, assembly GCA_029547025.1. GTDB lineage: Bacteria > Armatimonadota > Zipacnadia > UBA1398 > JAKPQA01 > JAKPQA01. Next base: position 10,376 of record JAKPQA010000115.1, on the reverse strand, counting down.
AGGGCGGGGGCGCTGGCAGACAACCTGCTGGCGATCCCCTTGGTGCTCCCGGCGTCCTCGGTGGGCCTCGCGCTGCTGGTGGCTTTCCAGTGGCCCCCCGTGCTGGCGCTGCAGGATGCGGTGGGGTTCCGGGTGGCCTACAGCCAAGCGGGGATTGTGGTCGCGCAGCTCGTGCTGGCCATGGCGGTCGGGGTGCGGGCGTGGCGGGCAGCGTTTGAGTCGGTGGACCGTCGCCAGGAGCAGGTGGCGCGGACGCTGGGCAGCAGTCCGGCCCGGGCGTTCTTCACGGTCATCCTGCCCCAGGCCCGGCATGGGATCGCCACCGGGGTCGTCCTGGCCTGGACCCGTGCCATGGCGGAGTTCGGTGCCGTGCTCATCCTGTGCAGCGCGATCCGTGGGACGACGGACATTCTGCCGGTGGCGATGCTGCTGGACGTCAACGCGGGAGAGACGGAACGCGCGTTGGTGCTCGGCTTCGCGCTGGCCGTCGCCTGTGCGGCGCCCGTCTATCTGTCCTCGCGCGGCCCGCGGGGCGAGAGGGATCGAACCTCGGGGCGGGCTATGGTGAGGGCCGCATGATGCGGGAGTGTGCGCTGCAATGATCGCCATTGAGTCGCTATCGGTGAGCCTGGGACGCTTCGCGATGCGTGACCTCAGCCTCACCATCGGGGACGGGGAGTACCTGGTCTTGCTCGGCCCAACGGGCACCGGCAAGACGGTTCTGCTCGAATCGCTACTGGGTCTTCACCGGCCCGACGGGGGCAGCATTGCCATCGACGGAACGGATGTCACCTCCCTCCCTCCCGAGCGCCGGAACCTGGGGTATGTGCCGCAGGATGCCGCGCTGTTCCCGCACATGACGGTTGAGGGCAACTTGGCTTACGGTCTGAGAGCCCGGCGGATGGATCGCGCCGAGACCGATGCCCGGGTGGCCGACATGATGCGGCTGCTGCGCATTGGGTATCTGGCCGGCCGAATGCCACACGGCTTGAGTGCCGGTGAGCGCCAGCGCGTGGCCTTGGGGCGCGCCTTGGCGCCCAAGCCGCCGGTGTGCTTGCTCGACGAGCCCCTGAGCGCGCTGAACGAGAGCCTGCGGATCGAGCTCGGCCGCGAGCTCGCCCGGATCCAGCGCGAGACCCGGGCCACCTTTGTCCACATCTGTCACAGCTTCGACGAGGCCTCCGAGCTCGCCGACCGAGTCGTCCTTCTGTGTGATGGCTCGGTCGTCCAGGTGGGTACGGTAGCCGACCTGCTGGACCGGCCCGCCAGCGAGTTTGTGGCCCGCTTCACGTGCACCCGGAATCTGCTGCCAGGGTGCGCGTCACCGGCTCCCGAGGGCAGCGTCGTTGCGCTGGACGCCGGCCCGCGCGTCGTTAGCTCTGACCGGGCCGAGGGGCGGGTCGTGGTGGCGATCCGGCCGGAGCACGTCACCGTGGCCGACGGTGGGGCTGATGGGGCGGCTGGTGTTGATGGGCCGAACGTGTGGCCGGGCTTGGTCGTGTCGATCCAGGTCCGATCGTCGTGCGTGCAGATGGAGCTGGACATCGGAGCTCCGCTCATCGTGCACACGCCTCGATCAAGCGCGGACGGGCTCCCGCCGGTGGGCGCCACGGCGCGGGTCTCCGTGCCGCCCAGCGCGGTGCGACTCGTTCCGGAGGTCGGCACAGCTTCTGGAGGGACCGCATAGGGGAGCGCAGCGACCTCATCGGGCGGCTGCATGGACTTGCGTAGGTATGCTCATTGGCTGCGGCAGGCCGACGGCGCTCGGGCGTGCTGCCAGCGGTGTCATCCTGAGCGCCGCGCCTGCGGCGCGAAGGATCTCGGTCAGAACCAGCCATCCAACGAAGGCACCGGGCTGGAGCAGCCGCCGCCAGTTCGTCCGGACCGCCACCGCGCTGCTGGGTGGATGCTCGGCTGTCCTCGCCGCTGGTAGTGCCGGAGCCCAGGGCGAGGAGGCGGCCGATCGGCCCGCGTCCAGGCGCCAAGGCTGGCGCCGTAGCCCGAACTACGGCCGCACGGATGGCCGAGAGACGGTGGCGCGAGCGGTCGCCATGGCCGGCACTGTGGCCGATGGGCCCAAGGTCGCCGTGGCGCGCTGTCCGCGGATCTGGAACGACGAGACGGGCGTCGATCCCCAGGTCCTGGCCGAGGTCATCGACCACGCGATGATGTGGTTCGTCGGCGCTGATTCGGCGGAGAAGGCCTGGCGATCGCTGTTTGGCTCCGATGAGAGGATCGGCTTGAAGCCGAATGGCCTCGGTGGCATTGAGTTGTCCACGTCCGAGGCGCTGTCGGCGTATGTGGTTGACCGCCTCACGGGCATCGGAGTGAAGCGCGAGAACATCATCGCCTGGGAGCAGAACGCGGGGTTCATCGCCAACTGCGGCATTCCCGTGGATGAGCCACCGTGGGGCATCCAAGCCGTGATCACCGGCGATGCCTTGGGTCAGCGGGTCACTCACGGGACCGTCGACCAACGCCTCACCAGCGTCGTCACCGACAGGGTCGATGCGATCGTGAACCTGCCGATCCTCAAGGACCACGCCATGTCGGGTGTGACTCTCTCGATGAAGAACCACTACGGCACGGTTGAAGCCCCCTCGGCGCTGCACGGCAACTTCAGAGACCACCTGGCTGACCTGGCCTCGGTTCCCGCCATCCGGGACAAGACCCGCCTCATCCTGTGCGACATGACCCACTGCGTGGTCGATGGCGGCCCCATGGGCTCGCCCCACTTCTTCCCCGGCGCGATCATGGTGGCGAGCGATATGGCCGCCCACGATGCTCTCGGCACCGCCATCCTCGAGGAGGAGCGGAAGGAGCGCAACATGCCAAGCCTCGCCCAGGTGGGCAAGCCGCCGACCTTCCTGGCGGCGGCGCAGGAGCGTGGGGTCGGTATCGCCGACCTTGCGGAGGTGAACGCGAAGCTTCTGGAGTACGCCTAGCTCGGGCCCCCCCTTCTCCGACGCCTCGCCTCCGGGAGAGGACTCATTGGGCCGGCCAGCGGGCACTGTCGAGCTGCCTTCCGCCCCAGGAGGCCATGCATACGCCTAGATCACGTTTAACGGCTTGACTATAATGCCATAATATGGTATAATGCGTACATGTGTTTGCAAGGAAGGCCGTCCGGCTGCCCGGCTGTCCCCCTCCACGGACCTCGCGAGGACCCCGCGACCATGTCTGAACCCGCGCACGGGCTGCGGGCCGCACCTGCTCCACCGGTCTGCGGCCCGGGCCAAGGCCAGTGGCGAGCATGCCACGAGCCACACCCGACTCGGGTGGGAGCTCAAGGAACGCGGGTGGGTGATGATCCACTCCTCTTCATGCGTCTCCCCTGGCCGATGGTCCCGGGAAGGTCTGGTCTTGCGCGGGGTTTCGCCACCTGAAGTGTGGAGCGTGGAGCGTTGTGGAGGGTTCTTGGGTATTTTCGGCGAGAGGCCGCGTTCAGACCGAAAATACCCAGAAACGCTCCACAACCCTCCACACCCTCCACACCGGGCGAGGGGGGTCTTTGGGAGCGCCCGCTTCGGCCGGCGCTCGCGGCGGGGGCGACGACCGTCCCTATCCGGCCTCGAGGGCCATGCGGACCAGAGCCGTGGGCTCGCCGTTGGCCTGGGGCTCGAAGAGGCCATCGAGGACGGTCTCAGCGGCGCCGACGGCTACCGTGTCGGGCCAGAGGGGATCCATGAGGACCCCGGCACGCGAGATGCCGGTCAGGAATGAGTCAAAAGGTAGCGTCGTCCGAAGGACGCGCTCGAACTCGGACCGGAACGGGTCGCCCACGGTGGCGAAGGCCCCGCCGAGGACGATGCGGTCCGGGTCCAGGGACACGGCCAGTGCGGCCAAGTGCTCGATGACAGGCACGAGGTAGCCCATGATGGCTCGCATGCTCTCGGCGTCGCCGGCGAGGGCCTGGGTTGCGAGCCCCTCCGGCGGCGGGCGCCACAGGGTCAGGCGGGGGTGGATGATCTCGCCGGCGGCGCCGTGGGCGCCGGCATAGGGTACGCCTCGCACGACGAGGCCGCACCCGAAGCCCCACAGATCGTCTACGGCCATGGCGTAGAACAGGGAGCCGTCGGGCGGGATCTGCCCCTGGCGCACGAGCCGCTTGAACACGGCCAGGCCACCCACGTTGGCGTCGTTGGCCACATGCACCGGCCAGGGAAAGAGCTCGGCCAGGTAGTCGCGAAGTGGGAAGTCCACCACCGGCACATCGTCGTCCGACAGCAGTGCTCCCGAGAGGAGCAGGACGCCGGTCGCCGGGTCGACCACGCCTGAGGCCGCGCAGCCCAGCCCCAGGACCCGCTCCCGGTCCAGCCCTCGCAGCAGCCGGTCCACGAACTGGGTGAGCGCGTGAGGCAGATCGCGTGGGCGGAGGTGGGGGTCGAAGGTCGCCGCCTCGCAGGACAGGCGGTGCCCGGTCAGGTCGGTGACGACGCCGCTCACTCGCCCCGGATGGAGCGCCAGGCCCAGCGCGTAGCCCGCATCGCGGACCATTCGCCAGTGCGTGGGCGGGCGGCCGACAGCGGGCGACGAGTTCGCGCCGCGCTCGGGCTCGACCAGCCCCGCGCGGCGCAGGACGGCCATCAGGCGGGTGACGGTGGAGAGGTGGAGCTGGAGAGCCTCACCCAGGTCCGGGGTGCTCATGGCGCGGCCGTCGCGCAGGCAGGCCAGGACCGCCAGGAGGTTGGCGGACCGGACCGCGAGCGCGTTGCTGGCTGTGCGTTTGCCTGAGACGGCCATGGGTGAGGCTCTCCGTGATGGGTTGCTGGACGGGCGGCTACTGACCCTTCTTGGTCATCCACGGCTTCTGCACACCCGATGCCTTGAGGGCCTCAGCCTTCTTGGCATAGTCGGCAGTGGTGGGTTCGCGGGTGGGCTCGCCGCCCTTCTTGCCGCAGCCACACGCCAGCAGCATCACCGCGAATGCCGTAGCAAGTAGCGCACTCATGATAACCTTCGCCGAGCGAGTCATCAGCTGTCCTCCCGAGGGGCGTTCCCAGTGTGCAGCAGCCGCGTGGGGAGGCGGCGGAGTCGGTGCGCTCGCCCCCCCCGGCTGCCCGATGGGCTTCGGTCGAGCTACTGCTTGTAGTTGATGATGTGGGCATCCATCCAGGCCTGGTTGCCGATAGTCTGGGCGTTGAACCACTTGGCGTGCCCATCGCAGAACAGCGTGTTGCTGCCCCCCACGTGGCGGGTGTTCGAGTCGATGCGCACCGACGGGGTACAGGAGACCTCACACACGTTGGCCCAGGCCACCTCCCACGAGCAGGCCAGCCAGATGGCGGAGTCGGCAATGAAGAGAATGTCGGCCGGCCGGGGGATCTCGCCGAGGTACGGACGCGAGGAAGGCGCGCACCAGTGAGGGCACAGCATGCAGCAGTTGATGCCATAGCCCAGTGTGCCGTTGTTCAGGCTCTTGGGCTGGGAGGGGCAGGCGAGGATCTGCTGGTTCTTCACGTAAGGCTGGACCAGATCATACCACCAGAGCGATGCCGGCGTGCTCTCAGTCGTGCGCACACCGACAGGGAGACCCTAGTCGTAGTCCTGGGCGTACATGAGCATGCCGGTACCGATTTGCTTGACGTTGTTGAGGCAGCTGGTCTGACGGGCCTTCTCGCGAGCCTTCGCGAAGACGGGAAACAGGATCGCGGCAAGGATCGCGATAATGGCAATGACGACGAGCAGTTCGATCAGCGTAAAGCCCTTCCGCATGTTCGGTCCCCCCACGCAGACGATACACGCACTGGCGCACATTACTTGCGTGCTGCAAGCAAGTATATGGCGGCCCTTACGCCGAGTCAACAGGGAGTTGGCGCAGAGTCTTGCGGCGTCAGGGGCCGCTTCGCGCCGCGGTGTTCAGCCGCGGGACCCCGTGCTAGCATGAGGCTGACGGGGGCTGATGCTGGATGCGCATTCCACGACCGGAGTACCCGAGGCCCGATCTGCGCCGCGGCCGCGAGGAGGGGCGTGACTGGCTCAACCTGAACGGTCCCTGGCTGTTTGCCTTCGACCCGGGCGACGAGGGGTTGGGCGCCGAGTGGCAGCATCGGCCCAACGAGGCGTTCCCGACGACGCTGCTGGTTCCGTTTCCCTGGGAGAGTCCGGCGGCATGGGGTCAGGACCGTGAGCGGCGCGACTGGAACGAGGAGTTCCTCGTCCGCGAGGCCTACCTCGACCCGGGCGGCGTCGGCATGGACAACTACCGCACGGCCGAGAGGCACACCATCGGTTGGTACCGTCGCACGGTGACGATCCCGGAGAGCTGGCGCGGCCGCCCCGTGTTCCTGAACTTCGGCGCCGTCGACCATCACGCGACGGTGTTCGTCAACGGCATCCGGCTGGGCGAGCACGAGGGCGGCTACACGCCCTTTGGCTTCGACATCACCGGCGCGCTGGGGGAGACCGGCCCGGCCGTCATCACCGTCCGCGCTCAGGATCCCCAGGATCACCGCGACCAGCCCGCGGGCAAGCAGATCCACTGGTACCAACGGACCAGTGGCATTTGGCAGACGGTCTACCTCGAGCCGCGCGGGTTGTGCTATGTGGAGCAGGTTCACGCGCGGCCGGATGTCGACGCCGAAGCGGTCGAGTTCCGCATCTGGCTGGGTGGCGACGAGATACCGGGGGCCACGGTGGAGGTCACCGTGGTCGATCCCGATGAGGCTGAGGCGGGTCGGGTGTCGGCGGCGGCCTCCGTGGGAGAGGTGCTTCGCGTCGGGCTCGGACTGCCCGACGTGACCCTGTGGGATATCGATGCCCCGGCGCTCTATCGGGCGCAGGTCTGCGTGATGGCTGATGGCGTCGTCGTGGACTCGGTCGAGGTGTCCTTCGGTATGCGCAAGGTGTTCACGGCGCCGCTCCCGGGCACCGATTGCCGCTATGTGTGGCTCAACGACCGCCCCGTCTACCTCAGGGGCGCGCTGGACCAGTCGTTCAACCCGTGGGGTGTCTACGCGTTCCGCACCGAGGATGAGATGATCGCGGATCTGCAGGCCGCCATCGACGCCGGCTTCAACTGGCTGCGGATCCACATCAAGGCCGAGGATCCGGTGTTCCTGCATCATGCGGACCGGATGGGCGTGCTGCTCATGTGCGACATGCCGAACTTCGACAGCGCGGCCTACGGTCCCTTGGCCCAGGGCCGATGGGAGGCCATGGCGCGCGACTTGATCGCGCGAGACTACAACCACCCGTCGATCTTCTCGTGGTGCCTGTTCAACGAGACCTGGGGGCTCGGGGGCGAAGCCTACAAGCAGATGCCGGAGCGGCACGACTGGGTCCGCCGCATGGTGGCGCTGGCCCGGGCGCTGGATGACACGCGTCTGGTCGAGGACAACTCGCCCTGCCTGTACGATCATGTCGAGACCGACCTCAACAGCTGGCACTTCTACATCAACGACTACGGCGAAGCTCGCGAGCACATCGCCAACGTCGTGGCACACACGTATCCCGGGTCGGGCTTCAACTATGTGCCCGGCGCCGTCCAGGGCGACGAGCCGCTGCTCAACAGCGAGTATGGCGGGATCTCCGCCGGCATGGGCGATCGCGATGTCTCGTGGTGTTTCCGTTTCCTGACCAACGAACTGAGGCGGCACGAGCGGATCTGCGGGTATGTGTACACCGAGCTCCAGGACATCGAGTGGGAGCGCAACGGCTTCCTGAACTACGACCGGACGCCCAAGTCGTTTGGCTACGACCCCACGGACATCAATGCCGACGACGTGTTGGTGCTGGATGCGCCGCCGGGGCAGGTGGTCCTCCCGGGCGCCGAGATCCGAGTTCCGGCGGTGGCGAGCTTGTTCTCGCCGGATCGCTGGGCGGCCGCGCGCCTTTCGTGGCAGGTGGACTTCACCGATACGCTCGGGCGAACGCGGATCGCGGCCACCGAGGGGGCGATGGATGTCTCGGCGCCCCCGTGGCGCGTGACCGGGCTGGGCGAGATGGCGGTGCGCTTGCCGGCCGAGCCCGGACTGGCGCTGGTCCGCGCGGTGCTCGAGGATGCCGAGGGGCACTTGTTGGGACGGGCATGCCTGGCATTCGACATCGAGGGCAGCGCGCCGCCGGCGGGGGCCGTGGTGGTGCCGTTCCGCCCCGATGGCGCGGCCATGGACGGGCTCGATGGTTCGGTCTCGGGGTCCTCGTCTGCCGAGCTGGTGGCGGGCGCCGGACGGGGAGCGATCACGCTGTCGGCTTGCGTCCCTGAGGGCATCCCTCCGGCGGGTCTGAGGCGGATCACCTTCGTGGCCGAGATGGCGTCGTACCGGCCGACCGACGAGCAGACCGACGAACGGACATTCCCGAGTGATGTCGAGGTGCGCCTCGGCAGCGTGCTGATCGGGAAGCTGACGCTGCCCGACTGCCCGGCGGACGCCAACGGAGTGCTGTCGTACATCCATGGCATCCCGGGGCGCTACGGCTACCGGGTGGAGCTGAAGGTCTACGGTCCGAGGCTGCGGGAGGTGCTCCGCGAGCTCCGGTTGGGCGAGGCGAAGGTGCGCGTGCGGATCGTGGGGGACGATCGCGACGCCAACGGGATCGCCGTGTTGTTCCGCGGCGCCGGGCGCTTCCCGATGGATCCGGCGCTGATCTTCGAGACGGAGGACTGACGGGGCCGGGCGTGGCGCGGCCCGGCCCCGGATCGTCCCCGGGCGGCTACGCCGCCGGCTGGGCCAGGAAGTTGGCCCGAAGCGCGGCACAGGCTGCCACGCCAAGGATGTCGTCGGCGTCGCACCCGCGCGACAGATCCATCCCCGCTTTGGCCAGGCCCTGGACGAGCGGCCCATAGGCCTGGCCGCCCGTCAGGCGCTCCGAGAGCTTGTAAGCGATGTTCCCCGCATCGAGGTCGGGGAACACGAGCACATTGGCGCTCCCGGCCACGGGGCTGCCCTGGCACTTGCGGGCGGCGACGGAGGGGACCAGGGCCGCATCGCCCTGGAGTTCGCCATCGACGAGGATATCGGGGCGGCGCTGCCGCACCAGGTCGGTGGCCTGGCGGACCTTGTCGATATCGGCATGCTCGGCACTGCCCTTGGTCGAGAAGGACAGCATGGCCACCTTGGGCTCGGCCTCGAGGTAGATGCGGGCGCTTTCGGCCGCCGAGATGGCGATGTCGGCCAGCTGCTCGGCCGTGGGTTGGATCACCACGCCGGCGTCGGCGTAGATGAGGGCGCCACGGACCCCGAACTCCTCCTTGGGCATGTCCATGATGAAGCAGCTCGAGACGGTCTTGAGGCCCGGCGCCGGGCCGCAGACCTGGAGCAGCGGGCGAAGCCAATCGCCGGTGGTGGCGATGCTCCCCGCCACGGCACCATCGGCGTCGCCGGCCTCCATCATCAGCGCGGCGTAGTACAGGTGATCCCTGGATAGCTCGTCGGCCTGCTGTTCCGTCATGCCCTTGTGCTTGCGGCGCTCGAGCAGCAAGGCCGCGTAGGAATCGTGCCGCGGCGACGTGGCTGGGTCCACGATGTGGGCACCGTCCACGCTCACGCCGGCGCCGCGGGCGTCCCGGGCGATGGTGTCCGGGTTGCCGAGCAGGACCACGGAGGCCAGCTTCTCCCGCAGTACCAGCTCAGCGGCCTGGAGCACCCGAGTGTCTTGTGTCTCGGGCAGCACGAGGGTTTTCTGGAGGGCTCGAGCCCGGTCGATCAGGCTCTGCATCACCCATAGCATGTTACACACGACCTCTCACGGGTTCCTGATGGGTCGGTCCGCAGCCTCGCGATCCGGCCGCGGGCGAGCTCCACGCGCCCAGGGGATACGCCCCTCGGGGTCTCACGTCCTTCCCCTGGGCGGGCAATCGAGCACGGGCCTGGCCCCATAGGCGCTCACATACGGCTCTGGGTCGGGCGACTCTGTCTCGCGAAGGTCGCGCCGGCCGCCCTGCCTGGTCTTGCGGAGGGGCCTGATAGGGGGAACCAGCCGAAGGCTGGTGGGACCCTAATCGGCCCGGCGCTCGACGGCCCTCGACGGGCCAGAGAGCGCATCCAGGCGGCGCGATCGGCCTCCGGTCGACCCGGGCCCATTGGGGGCCCACCATCCGGCTTCGCCGGACGGTCCTCCCCATGTGGCCCCTCCGCAACACACCAAGACCCGCCCGGCCCATCCCCCGGTGGGACCCTATCCGGCCCAAGGGCCGAGTGCGACGCGCGACCGTCCACCGGGCCGGATGGCGCCCTTCCCGCTGCGCGGGCCCCTTCCATTCGGCCCCTCCTCGGTTGTTCGAATGCCTTTGGGAGGGGCGCCATGGGGGGAACCACGCGTCTCCCAGCGTGGTGGGCCCCCAACGCGCCCGGGGTTGCCGCGCTCCCGTCAGCCTCCGGCCGACTGGGCCGGTCAGGGGCCCCGCGCCCTCTGGGCGCACCCCTGTGCGGCCC
>JAKPQA010000218.1 GCA_029547025.1 Armatimonadota bacterium | reverse complement strand
CCGGACTGCCCCATGGCCACCCGGACCGAGGTCGAGATCGAGGCCGTTCACGAGATGCGCGTTTGGGCCAAGCGCACACGTGAGATGTTGCGAATGCTGCGCGACTGCGGGGTGCGCGGAGGCGTTCGCAAGGCGCTGCGGGCCATTGATCAGGCCAATGACGCACTGGGTCCGGTTCGCGAGGCCGACGTGACTCTGCGTCGCATTCAGGCGGAGGCTGCGGTGGCGCCCGAGTCCGAGCGGCCGGGTCTGGAGTGGCTGATCGCCGAGCTCCAAGCCCAGCTGCGTGACCAGTTCCCGCTCATGCGCGACGCGCTGGAGTCCCTCGAACGTGAGGGGATCGACGACAAGATCGCGCGGGTCGTGAGGGGGTGAGCCGATCGTGGCACGCGCATGGCCGGTGATGGGGCTGAAACCGGGTGCGTCCGTGGCACAGAACGGCCGCCTGATTATCACCACGCGTGTGCTCGAGGCACTGCACTACGAGTGCCTGGCTCGTGAGCCGGCGAACGTGCGCGGGCTTCATGACATGCGGATAGCGGTCAAGCGTCTGCGGTACTCGATGGAGTTCTTCTCGCGCTGTTTCGGTGGCGGCTTCCGGCAGTGCCTGGACGGGCTCAAAGCCCTCCAGGAGCTCCTCGGGGACATCCATGATGCCGACGTGCTGATCGCCTACCTGACGGCACAGCTGGCGAAGGCTGACGCGCGGCATGCCGTGGGCGTCAGGGCGCTCCGGGACCGCACCCAGAGCCGGCGCCAGGATCTGCACCGGGCCCTGCTGGCCGAGTTCGACCGTCTGCGCGACGAGAACACGTGGCAGGCACTGCTCGCCAGCCTCTGGAGACCAGGGCCGATGGCAGAACGTCGATGACCGATGGTAGGAGGCAGGGACCTACCTCGCAACATCGACCACGCATCGGAACCCCACGTTAGGGACACGCGTGTTCGCGGGTAGGCTACGGCGGTAGAAGGCAGTACACCGGCTGGGCGGGTCGAGGAACGAGCCACCACAGATGATGTACTCGCCGGACGCGCCGGGGGTCGAGGTCCACTCCGAGACATTGCCCCCCATGTCGGCCAGCCACCCGTCCTCCCTGGGCGTGAGGTCGTGGCGGAACGCACCGACCGGGGCCGGAGCGCCGCGTCCGGCCGCCGCGCAGTTGCAGGCCTCGGTCCGCCATGAGTCGCCCCAGGGGAACGTGCGGCACTCCCGTCCGCGTGCCGCGGCCTCCCACTCATCGGCACTGGGCAGCCGCTTCCCCGCCCACTTGGCATAGGCCATGGCATCGTCCCATGAGACCCCCGTGACGGGGAGGCACTTCATGTCGTCAGTGGGCCCGCCGGGCGGCCAACCCTCGGGCGCGGCATGACCGGTCTGGGCCACGAACTCGGCGTACTGACCGATGGTCACTTCAGTGACATCGATCACGAACGACCCCACGGGCCGGCGGCCGTACTCGGAGGCGTGGGCGCGGAGGTCCTCGTCGTCGGCCGCCACGAGCCCCAGCGGCCCGAGGGCTGCGATGTCGGAGGTGCGGTATCCAAACTCGCGCTCTTCGCCACGGACGTAGGCCATGGGGACACCATCGCGAGCCTGGTTCCACCGATCGCCGGGGCGGTGGTACGGGCCAGGCTGGCTGCCGCTGAAGCTGAACCCGCCCTCAGTTCGATCGAGGGGCGGGTCGCCCACGATAGCGGGCGGCGACTCGAGCTCCAGCTGGAACGCGGCATCGATGACGGGATCGCCCAGCGTGAGCAGCGCGGCGCGCGCGGCCGATGACATGGCCACGGTGGAGACGCCGGAGCCCGATCCAGCGGGATTGGTCCGGGCGCGGAGCGCCTCGACAAGCAGGGTGCCCTCCTCACTCGTGAGCACACCCCGGTGGACCAGGTCGCGCACCTTGAGCGCCGCCTCGGCGACGCGAGGTGAGCCGGCAGCATCCGGATTCTCGGCCAGGACGAACTCGCCAGACAGCGCCACCGCGTCGACTTGAGGGTTCTGCTGCTTCCCCTGGCCTTGAGCCCACTTCACGACCTCGCGCTTCACATAGCTCTCGACCTCGGCGAAGGTCACCACGCCATTGAGGTCACGGTCGGCATGGCCCGCCAAGGCCTGACACAGGTGGTATGTGAAGACTCCGTGCTTCTGCTCGTCGTACTCGTATGAGAGCTCGCCGGCACGGCACGCCGAGAAGTTGATGCGGCCCTCGGCCTGGGCACAAGCCTCGCGGTAGTACTCCGCATCGAGGGGCTCTTCGCCGCGGGCTGTGTTCGAGATCCCGCCGGCGTGACAGCAGTCGAAGACCACAATCTTCCGGCGGGCGCCCATGGCGTTCACGAAGCGGTTGAAGTCGTTCATGTTGACGCCGCTGGAGACCAGCACGTCCCACTCGCCGTCTTTGGGGACCAGATACGTGCCGAACTCGTCACGGAACCCGTGGCCGGCGAAGAAGACCAGAATGAGATCATTGGGGCCGGAGTTGGCCCGAAGCCACTGCATCTCCCGAAAGATGTTGTTCTTCGTGGGGGGGCTGCCGGAACCATCGCTGGTGAGCAGCCGCACGTTCTCCTTGGCGAACCGGCCGCGAGTGGGGTCGGTGAGCACGGCGGCGAGGGCGCGGGCGTCGGAGTCGGCATAGGCGAGGTCTTTGAACCGGGCATCGTCATAGTTGGACACGCCGATCACGAGCGCGAAGCGCTGGCCATCCGCAGCGCCGGAGGCCGCCTCACTCGGAGCCATGGCGGGCACCTGCCCGCCGGCGCGCACCATGGGAAGCAACAGCAGCGCGTGGACCGCGAGCACGACTCTGACTCTCATGTTCATCCTCCCAGCCACCGTTTGGACGCGCGAACCCCCCGGTGAGTTCCGGGGGGCCGCACGTCAGCCGGGGAGGGGGATGCTATTCGCCGGGGTACCCGGGCACGGCGGGGCCGTACCCGGGCTCGCGGAAGTACTTCACGCGAAGCGCTGAGGGCTTGAGCCATTTGGCGTGGCCGTCATAGAAGAGGAAGTTCAGGCCGCCGTTGTGGCGGGTGGGGTAGTGCGTCTCGGAGGCGCTGCCGCCCTCGAATGGTGTGTAGGGCGGCCGCGGATTCGCGGTATAGTTGGCGGTGTCGGCGCACCCAGGGGTCCGTCGGTGATCCCACACGACCACGCGCTCAGATGGGACCGAGCAGAAACTATCGGGCTGCAGCATGGGGGATCCATAGATGTAGGTCATACAGTAGCCGCACTGCCACTGGGGTTCGGAGGGGCACTTGAAGATCTGAACGTTCTTGACGTAGGGATTCAGCAGCCCGTTCTGCCAGTTGGCGCCGGGTGTCGCGTCGGGCTGGACCGACGGGTCGTAGGGGGCCCACCAGACGTCAGGCGGGTAGAAGCTGGTGGGCTTTGGGTCGGCGCTCGCGCAGAATCGGTAGGCGCAGTTCACGCCGTCATAGTCGTCGCGGTACATGGCAAGCGCGACACCGATCTGCTTCAGGTTCGACAGGCACGAGGTCTGCCGCGCCTTCTCGCGGGCTTTCGCGAATACGGGGAACAGTATGGCAGCGAGAATGGCGATAATGGCGATGACGACGAGCAGCTCGATCAGCGTGAACCCAGGTGGTCTGGGCCGCATCCGCAAGACCTCCATCCTGAAGGCCCGGCCTGATTTGGCCGTGGCTCCAAGCTCTCCGTCTCCTTCGCACGGTCGGCGGCATGTCTGACATATCTGTTGGCCGGCGCGACGCGAGACGCCCGAAGCGGCAGACACGCAGTTGCGGCCGATGAGGCCATGCGATGACCTTGGCGGGGCGCGTTACGGCGGCGGGAGGGATTGGCATGTGGGCCAGGCTTCCGTGGGCAGGCATCGTGGCTGTGGCGGCCGGCATGAGCTATGCCACGCCGGCAGAGCTCGTCGACATCCTCAACGGGCCGGTGCTGGATCAGCGGACGCCGTCGGTGGCGGCCGACCGTCACGCGTCGGTGGCGCCCGGGGTGCCGGTGGGCCAGACCATTGTCACCGGACCAGGGTCCAGAGAGCTGACTCGTGTCGCCATTTGGCAGGCGTTCTGGCACGAGTCGTGGCAGCCCGACGAGTCGCTGGTGCTCACGCTGTGGGACAGCCCCGAGCGCAAGGTCTCGCTGGGGCGGTTCGCGATCCCCTACGCGCGGCGGATGCACGAGGGCGCCATCAGCCTGTTCGATCTGGACGCGACGGTCGAACCCGAGCGCGCCTACTACCTGGAGCTCACGGTCGAGGTCGAGCCACTGAGACCGGCGGAGCTGCCACGGGAGTGGGTGCTCTCGGGGAAGCGCGATCCGGCTGCCGGAGGAGACGGCGTCGTGGGGGGCATCGGGACGGCGTCCGGCGACTACGCGGCCGGCACTGCCTATGTGGGCGGCGAGGCCCAGGACTATGACCTGTGGTTTGAGACCCACGTCAGGCGCGAGCGGAGCGCGGACGACCTGCTGGGTGAAGCTTTCGGCCGCTTTGATCTGTCGCGGCCGGACCTGGCGGAACTGGCACGGGCCGTCGTATCGAAGGACTGGGACGCCGCCGCGTCCGCGTTGGTGGAACACTTCGAGCGGCGCACCGACCTGTTCCCGACGCCCGAACCGGCGCCGGCCGGCGAGTCGCCATTCGACACACGTGAGGCGGATCTGGCGGCCGAACAGAAGGTCCTGCTCGCCGACGGCACGACGGTGGACCTGGGCCCCCACTGGAACCACTATGCTCTCTGGCCGGAGCGCGGGGGAGTGGGTCTGACCCGCAGCGGACTACGCAAGCCTCTGGCCGCGGGCTATCAGCGCACGCACAACGAGAAGTACGCTCGCGCCTTTGTCGACATGATCCGCACGCAGATCGCGCGCTACCCGTCGCCCATCCGGGCGGGCGCTTATGCGCCGGAGGAGACCATCCCCGCAGCGCTGCCTTGCGGCATCGCCGGCGGGAGCTTCTGGTCGGGCCTCGCCATTGGCGCCCGCATGGGGCACGGGTTTCACTACTACGCCCCGTTCGTCGACTCTCCCTATTTCACCCGGGACGTGCGGGCGGCGTTCATCATCAACCTGGGCGAGATGGCCGAGGTGCTCGAGCATATGCAGGGAGGGGGCAACTGGGAGACCCAGATGTCCGTCGGGCTCTTCGAGGTCGGGTTGGCCTATCCGGAGTTCGTGCGGGCGCGCGAGTGGGTGAAGCAGGGCTTCGAGACGGTGGTCGAAAACGCTCTCTCGACGGTGCGTCCGGATGGTTGCCTGCAGGAGCCCGCTATCGGCTACCACATGATGTGCATGCGGCGCTATGCCAGGATCATCCGCGAAGCAGCCGACCTCGGACTCACGGTGCCCGATGAGATGCGGACGCTCACCGAGCGCATGTATGAGTATGTGATGTACTGCACGCTGCCGGATGGCACTTTGCCGATCTGGGGCGACGCCAATCCCCCAATGCGCCCGGATGACCTGGTCCCCGATGCCGACCTGTTTGGCCGGGAGGACTTCCGGTACGTGGGTTCGGCGGGCCAGCAGGGCACGCCGCCAGACGAGACGTCCAGGGGGTTTGCCGACGGCGGGTTCTACTTTCAGCGGAGCGGGTGGGACTCGAACGCGCACTACATGGGCATCCGCTGCGGCCC
Organism: Armatimonadota bacterium; assembly: GCA_029547025.1. Lineage (GTDB taxonomy): Bacteria > Armatimonadota > Zipacnadia > UBA1398 > JAKPQA01 > JAKPQA01. The sequence goes on along the minus strand of JAKPQA010000218.1, from coordinate 14,187 downwards.
GTTCGGCAGCCATGGGCACTTCGACGCACTGAGCATGGTCGTGGCGAGTTACGGCAAGCTGCGGCTGATCGATCCGGGCATCCACGTCTACGGGACGCCGGAGGCCAAGGAGCTCATGTCCACGGCCTCACACAACACGGTCTCGGTCGACGGCGCGGATGCGCGGAGCGCCGTTCTCGACCGCTGGGAGGCCCGGGAGCGGCTGGACTACTTCGCCGGGCACAACGAGGGGTATGGCGGGGTCGAAGGGGTGACGCACCACCGGCGGGTGCTGTTCGTGAAGCCGCACGGCGGGCGACCGGGGCTGTGGCTTGTGTTCGATGACATTGTCGGCAACGGGACTCACCGAGCCGACCTGCACTTCCGGTTCGCCCCCAGCCCGATGGGCGCCGACCCGAACGGCAGCGGCGTGTGGACGTCCGACGCCGACGCGAACCTGCTGGTTCGGACGGTGGGCGCGCCGCTGACACTGGGTGAGGGGATCGCGGTCGTGGCTCCGGACGGCCTCCGGGCGGTGCCCGTGGCCACAGCGAGGCGCGAAGGTACACTCCCGTTCACATTCACATCCCTGCTGCTGCCGTTTCGCGGAGCTGAGACGCCTGACGTCGTGCTGCGGGAACTGCCGGTGGAGCCGCCCGGCGCCGGGGCTCGGGGGACGTGGGTGCAGTGGGCGACGGGCGAGGCGCTGCTCGTCTTCGTGGCGCCGCTGGAGTCGGACGACCCCGATGCCCGGTATGTGGTCAGGGGACCGGATGGCTTCGATGCGGCCATGACCGCCGCCTGCGCGGCCATATGGCTACGGCGTGAGGGGGATCGGTGGCAGGCCGAGGAGACGCTCGGAGTGGGTATGAGGTCTGACTCGCCGGAGGCGGGATAGGCCACGGCCGGCGTTGCGGGCGGCACCGGGGCAGGGGCCGTTGTGGGCTGGGGCGTCCCTACCTATAATGCGGGCAACGTTCGTGCGTCCCCGCTCGCCCGTGGCCGGCGGCCGGCACGTGTCAGGTGATGGACCCTTGGTCGCCGAGATCATGTCTGTGGGTACGGAGCTGCTGCTGGGGCAGATCACGGACACGAATGCCACGTACATCAGCCAGCGGCTCGCGGCGCATGGGGTGGATGTCTACTATCGGACCACTTTTGGTGACAACCTCGAGCGGGTCACCGAGGGGCTTCGTCTGGCCCTCTCACGGGCTGATGCGGTCATCATCACCGGTGGCCTCGGGCCGACCACGGATGACGTGACACGGGAGGCCATCGCGGCCGCCTTCGGGCGAGAGCTGGTGATGGACGAGAGTGCTCGGGCTCATATCGAGCGGTTTTTTGCGGCGCGCGGGTATGCGATGACGAGCTCCAATCTCAAACAGGCGCTCGTCCCCCAAGGTGGCGAGCTGATCGCCAACCCGAAGGGTACGGCACCCGGTGTACTGGTTGAGGCGGATGGGAAGCTCGTGTTCGCGGTACCAGGTGTGCCGCGAGAGATGCAGGCCATGGTGGACGAGGCTGTGATCCCGAGGCTCGTTGCGGCACTCCCCAAGAGCCTGGTGATCCGGTCCAGGGTGATTCGCCTGGCGGGGATCGGCGAGTCTGCCATGGCGAAAAAGGTGGAGGACATTCTGGTTGGCCAGGCCAATCCAACAGTGGCTCCACTGGTGGGCCGAGGCGATGTGATCCTTCGGATCACGGCCAAGGGAGAGTCCGAGCACGAGGTTGAGCGGTCGATTACCGACGTGGAGTCGCGGATTCGCGAGCGGCTGGGCGAGTACATCTATGCCGTCGGCGAGGAGCCGCTGGAGTATTGGCTCGTGCAGGCTCTGACGGAGCGGAAAGAGACGCTGTCGATCGCGGAGTCGTGTACGGGTGGGTTGGTTTCGGACCGCATCACAAACGTCAGTGGGAGCTCAGCGTGCTATCTGGGTTCCGTGGTGAGCTACGATAACGAGGTGAAGGCGACCGTACTTGGGGTGAGTCGCGACTTGCTGGCGGCACGCGGTGCCGTCAGCGCGGAAGTGGCCGAGGCAATGGCGACAGGCGTCCGGAGGCTGTGTGGCAGCACGTATGGCCTGGCTGCCACGGGCATCGCCGGGCCGGCAGGGGGCAGCCCCGAGAAGCCGGTGGGACTGGTGTATACGGCCGTGGCGTGGCCGGATGGGGTGGAGTCGGCGGAGCATCGCTTCCACATGGATCGACTGGACAACAAACAGAGGGCCTCACAAGCCGTGCTTCTCATGCTTCACCACCGCCTGAGGAGGACCGCCTGAAGTGTCTGCCCGGGGTCCAGCCCGGGCGGCAGAGTGCCTGTGCTCGGCTACCGCACGGCTCCTGGTGAAGGGTGCCGATGAGCGGGTTGCCTTGGGTGCGCGAAGCTCGCGAGCGAGGGCAGAGCCGAGTGGCTGAGGTCTATCGGTGCTTCATCGCGGTACCGCTACCGCCGGCCTTCCGTGAGGCGGTTGCCGGGCTGCAGCGGCAGGTTCGGGACGCCTGTGATACGGTCATGGGCCGCGCTGACATGCTGCGCTGGGTCCGCCCGGACGATATGCACATGACCGTACGGTTCCTCGGCGATACGCCCACGCGGAAGATGGCGCCCCTTGGGGATCTGCTCGAACAGAGCGCGGCCCGCGCGCGTTGCGTGGACCTGTCTGCCACGGGCGTGGATGCTTTCCCCTCCGCGGCTCGCCCTCGGGTACTGTTGTTGCGGATGTCCGACCCGACGGACGTGTTGTCCTCTCTGGCCAAGGAGATCGAGAGGGGCGTTCGCCGGCTGGGCTTCACCCGGGAGGAGAGGCCATTCACCCCACACGTGACGCTGGCGAGGGCACGCCGTGACAGCCGTCTGCCGTCGCTGGAGGGCATCGTGAGTGGCCAGGAGGTCGCGGGTCTGGGGCCGCTGCGGGTGGAGGCGTTGGTTCTGTATCGGAGCGAGTTGGCGCCCGGGGGGCCGCACTACACCGTTCTGGCTACACACACGTTGCCGCAGGACGCGGTGGCCCCAGCCTGAGGAGGAAGCCCTGATGGAAGTGGATCGCAACAAGGAGCGCGCGCTGGCCGACGCTCTGGCGGGGATCGAGAAGCAGTATGGCAAGGGCAGCATCATGCGGCTGGGTTCGGCGCCGCGCCGAGCCGAGAGCGGGGTGATCCCAACGGGGTCGCTATCGCTCGACCTGGCGTTGGGGATTGGCGGCATTCCCCGGGGACGCATCATCGAGGTATACGGCCAGGAGTCGTCGGGCAAGACGACACTGGTGCTCCACATCCTGGCGAACACCCAGAAGCTGGGCGGAACCGTGGCCTTCATCGACGCCGAGCACGCGCTGGACCCCGACTACGCCCGGGATATCGGCGTGAACATCGACGACTTGATCGTCTCCCAGCCAGACACGGGCGAGCAGGCACTGGAGATCGCCGATGCGCTGGTACGGAGCGGCGCCATCGATGCGGTGGTGGTGGATTCCGTCGCCGCGTTGGTCCCCCGAGCGGAGATCGAGGGCGAGATGGGGGACTCGCACGTGGGCCTGCAGGCGCGGCTGATGTCGCAGGCGTTACGGAAGCTGGGCGGTTCGCTATCGCGGTCGAACACGGCGGCGATTTTCACGAACCAAGTTCGCGAGAAGATCGGCGTAGTCTACGGCAATCCGGAGGTAACGCCAGGCGGGCGCGCCCTGAAGTTCTGGTCGTCTGTGCGCATCGAGATCCGCCGTGGCGAGGCGCTGAAGAGGGGCACCGACATCCTCGGAGTGAGAGTCCGCCTCAAGGTGGTCAAGAACAAGATGGCGCCCCCGTACCGCCAGGCGGAGTTCGATCTGATCTACGGGCGCGGGATCTCTCGGGAGGGCGACCTGTTGGACATCGGCCTCGAACAGAAGGTGCTGTCCCGCACGGGCACCTGGTACAGCTTCGGCGAGCAGCGGCTGGGGCAAGGGCGTGACAATGCGAGGGAGTTTCTGGAGCAGAACCCAGCGGTGGCATCGGAGATTGAGCAAGCCGTGCTGGCTGCCGTCGGGGTGCGGGACGCCCGAGCCCCTCGCTCACTCGATGGGGTGTCCGAGGCGCCGGAGGAGGGACCGGTCGAGGGGGACCTGGAGTAGGTACGGAGCTACACAGATGCGGGGGTGAGGTAAGCGATAACTCGCGAGTCCCTCGGGCGCGTTCGTGAGGCCCCGGCTCGCGGGAACTCGGCATGAGGATCTGGAGGATGGTTGGCGCGCCGGAGGCGCTTACGACGCCGCCGGGCGGTCGGCGATGGATCTCGGGCCGGCCGCGCCCCTTGGGGAAGCAGCGCCCACTCTTCCGCTATCCGCGGCCCGTCCGACAGGCGGGGCCGCAACAGGGGGGTGGACCGAGATTTGCCATATATCGAGGTGATCGTCGGAACGTGCATCGCCCTGCTGGGGTTGGCCATCGGCGGCGTCATTGCCGTCCGGGCGAACCAGCGCCAGAAGGCGTATGAACGACAGTGCCGCGATGTGGAAAAGGATGTGCTGGCGCGCGCCCAGGAGCTCGAGAGGTCGGCCGAGGCCCGCCGCAAGGAGCTCGAGATTGAGGGGCGCCAGGCCGCCATCGAGTTGCGGGAGCAGATCGAGGAGGAGTACCGCCGCGAGCGTTCGGAGCTGAACCGGATGGAACGCCGCCTGGAGCAGAAAGAGGCGGCGCTCGACAAGCGCGTGGCGGATCTGGACGCGCAGAAGAAGCAGCTGGACAACCGGGAAGCCGCGCTGGTGCAGCGCGACGAGGAGCTCAAGCAGGTTCTGGCAACCCAGCGGCAGGAGCTGGAGCGCATCTCGGGCTTGTCGGCCCAGGAGGCGCGGCAGATCCTGCTGAAAGCCATCGAGGAGCAGACGCGCCTCGAGGCAGCCAAGATGGTGCGAGACATCGAAGAGGAGACACGCGAAGAGGCCACCAAGAGGGCCCGTCACATCATCAGTCACGCCATTCAGAAGTGCGCGGTCGACCAGGTAGCAGAGAGCACCATCGCCGTTGTGCCCCTGCCGAACGACGATATGAAGGGGCGAATCATCGGTCGGGAGGGCCGGAACATCCGAGCCTTCGAGGCACTTACCGGAGTCGACCTGATCATCGACGACACACCGGAGGCGGTGGTGGTCTCCGGGTTCGACCCGGTGCGACGCGAGGTCGCGCGGACCGCACTGACCGCGCTCATCACCGACGGACGCATCCATCCGGGGCGTATCGAAGAGATCATTGAGAAGGCGCAGAACGAGGTCGAGGAGCGCATGCGGGAGGCGGCGGAAGGGGCCATGATCGCCACGGGCGTCACGGGCCTGCCTGCCGAGATCCGGCAGCTCCTCGGGAAGCTCAAGTTCCGGACCAGCTACGGGCAGAACGTGCTGGACCACAGCGTCGAGTGTGCCCACTTGGCCGGGGCCATGGCGGCCGAGCTCGGGTTGAACCCCGCGCTGGCAAAGCGGGCGGCTCTGCTGCATGACATCGGCAAAGCCACGGACTACCAGGCTGAGGGAAGCCATGCGGAGATCGGGTACGAGGTGGCGAAACGCCACCACGAACCACCCGAAGTGCTGAATGCCATCATGGCGCACCACGGCGAGCAGGATTTCACCTGCCTGGAGGCCGTGTTGGTTCAGGCGGCCGACGCCATCTCGGCATCTCGGCCGGGCGCTCGGCGCGAGAGCCTGGAGAGCTACATCCGGCGCCTCGAGCGCCTGGAGCGCATTGCGGACACGTTCCAGGGAGTGGAGAAGGCCTTTGCCATTCAGGCGGGCCGCGAGATCCGCGTGGTGGTGAAGCCGGAGCAGATCGACGATCTGCAGGCAAGCCAGATGGCTCGCGACATGGCCAAGCGGATCGAGGAGGAACTGGAGTACCCCGGCCAGATCCGGGTCACGGTGATCCGGGAGACACGAACCGTGGAGTACGCCAAGTGAGAGGGTACCGCACCGGGCCGTCGCGATGGCCGCGGTCTGCCAGCTGGACTGCGGTCCGGGCGGCCCGGGGGCGGGCTTGCCGATGAGGGTCCTGTTCGTGGGCGACATCGTGGGCGGCCCCGGGCGCGAGGTCGTCTTGGCTCGGGTGCCCGGTCTGCGGCAGGAGCTGTCGGCGGATTACGTGGTGGCCAACGCCGAGAACGCCGCGGCGGGCATGGGGATCACCCCGAACGTCTGCGAGGCCCTTCTGGGCGCGGCGGACATCCTGACACTGGGTAATCACACGTTCCGGCATAAGGAGATTGAAGTTTACCTTAGCTCGTCCGAGCGTGTGGTGCGCCCTGCCAACTACCACCCGGCGGCCCCGGGGCGCGGGTGGGCGCTGACCTCGCGCGAGGGGCAGGTTCCGCTGGCCGTGCTCAGCCTCCAGGGCACGGTGTTCATGGAGAGCATGGCGTCGCCGTTCACGACGTTTGACTCTCTGATCGACGAGCTCCGATCTCGCACGCCTGCCGTGATTGTGGACTTCCACGCAGAGGCCACGGCGGAGAAGGCGGCGTTGGCCTACCACGCTGACGGGCGCTGCTCAGCCGTGCTCGGTACCCACACCCACGTGCAAACGGCCGATGAACGCATCCTGGCGGGCGGGACGGCCTTCATCAGCGACGTGGGGATGACCGGCCCGGTCGACTCCATCATCGGGATGGACGCGGGGCTCGTGCACCGTCGTTTCGTGCTGGGTCTGCCCACGCGGTTCTCAGTGGCGGCCGGGGCCGCCACGCTCTGGGGCGTGCTGGTCGACATCGATGGTGCCACCGGAAGCGCCACCGCCATCCAGCGGATTCGTATCGACTAGCCGAGGTGATCTCACTGGACCCCGCTCTCGATGCCATGAACTCCTGGCTCCATGGCCGGCGTGACGCCATGGCCGCCGACCTGGCTCGGCTGATCCAGGCCCCGTCTGTGCGCGGCCCCGATCGTGGGGCGCCGGTCGCGGGCATCGCCCAGGCCCTGGATGTGGCGCGCGAGCTGTCGGAACGTGCGGGACTCCGGTACCGGCAGATCGAGGACTGGGTGGGCTACGCCGACCTGGGCGAGGGAAGTGAGACGGTTGGGGTCCTGCTCCATCTCGACGTGGTACCGGCAGGCGAGGGCTGGACGCATCCTCCGTTCTCGGGCGCGCTCGTCGACGGTGAGGTATGGGGACGTGGGGCCCAGGATGACAAGGGACCGGTCATCTCGGTCCTGCACGCGGCCGAGGCGGTCGCTCGGTCTGGTGCGCCATTCCAGCGCCGCCTGCGCGTGATCTTCGGAACCGACGAGGAGTCTGGTGTCTGGACGGACATTGCGCGGTATCTGGAGTGCGAGCCGGCGCCGACGCTGGGCTTCGTGCCCGATGGATGCTTCCCCATCACCAGTGGCGAGAAGGGCGTGCTCAACGTGGACCTGGTGGCTCCAGCCAACCGCGACGCGCCAGCGCGTGGGATCACGGTCACGTCGCTCTGGGCGGGGGAGCGAGCCAATATCGTGCCGGGGAGCGCCCGTGCTGTTCTGAGGTCGACCGCGTCACCCGAGAGTCTCGCCGAGGCCCTCGCTCATCGGGCGGACGCGTACAACTCGACGCACGCCAAGGCCGCGATCGGTGCCCGGGTGGAGCGGGAAGGCGTGGTCGTCACGGCGGCGGGGCAGATTGCGCACGGGAGCGATCCCGCCGGGGGCCACAGCGCGTTGCTGGACCTGGTGGACTTCCTCGACGCCGAGGACCTCACCGAGAACGGGCCCGGCCAGATGGTCCGCTTCCTGTCGTCACGCGTGGGGTTCGATCTGTGCGGTGAGCGGCTCGGGCTCTTCGCCCGCCACAGCTTCGTCGGCTGCACGACCGTGAACATCGGGGTAGTCTCCACCGGACTCGACGGTGCGTGCCGGGCCGAAGCGAATATCCGCATCCCGGTGGGCCGGACCATCTCCGACATGGTGAGTGGGCTCGAACGAGCGACGGGGGCCCATAATCGTGCGACCGGGCATGGACTGCGCGTCGATCATGTGGGTGCGGGCCACGAGCCCCTGTACATCGAGCCGGACTCGGAGCTGGTGCGGGCGCTCAGCCGGGCCTTCGAGGCTTCGACCGGGCAGCCGGCGGATCTGAAGGCCATCGGCGGCACCACCTTCGCCAAAGCCATGCCGAACATGGTTGCCTTCGGTCCGGGTATGGAGGGCGATCCGGGGTGCGCGCACCAGGTCGATGAGCGGACGAGTGTTGCCGTGCTGGTCCGCAACGCGCTGATCTACGCCTCAGCCATCCGCGAGTTGTGCTGCGTGCGTTAGGCCGCACGCCTTGCAGTGGTTCACGCCTGCGGTGGCGCAGAAACCACCTCACAGTACGTCTGCGCGGAAGGACTTCCCACGCCCTCATGGGAACGTCGGTTCGCAACGTGCAGGTTGGGAGCGCGCCATGCGCATTCGCACACTGACGGCCGCCGACGCCCCCGCGCTGCTGCGGCTCTACCAGGCCTTCTCCGATGAGGTCAACAGGTACTTCCGCCCCTTCGAGACAGTGACACTCGAGGTGTTACGTGATCACCTCGAGCGGGGCGACGCCGGCGAGCATCTGACCCTGGGTGTGGCCGAGCCCGACGGCTCACTGTGGGGCCACGGGTTCGTGCTGGGCATCCGCGGCGAGAGACCGGTGTTTGGCATCGGGCTGCATCAGGACCTGATCGGGAAAGGATGGGGCCGGAGGCTCATGGAGGCGGTGATCAATGCGGCCGACGCCAGCGGCGCGCCGCTGGTGACCCTCACGGTACTCAAGGAGAACCATCGAGCCGTGTCGTTGTATGAGTCAATGGGGTTCGAGCTGCGCGGCGACTGCACGTTCCGGATGGAGAATGACAGCCACTACATGGAGCGGAGGAGGACCGCGCCATGACGCCCATGACGTTCCGGCAGCGGCTCCTGGCCGCGCTCAACGGCGAGCCCACCGATGTGCTGCCGTGGTTCGCGGACCTGACCTACTGGTACCATGCGCGGAGAGCGGAGGGCACGCTGCCGGCCGAGTACGAGGGCGAGGAGGGGTTCGTTCGCCTCCACATCGACCACCACGTCGGGTACTACCTCGGGTACACCTCGGTCTTCAGCACCAGCTACGACGGCTGCCGGGTCGAGGGCACTACCGACGGCGATCGCGCAACCACGCGGTGGGTTACGCCCGTCGGCGAGATACTCGGAGTCACGCAATACCTGCCCCTGACCTACAGCGGCGCCTGGGTGAAGTGGCCAGTCGAGACGCCCGAGGATCTGCGCGTCCTGCGGTACCTGGCTGAGTCGACGGTCATCACGCGCGACTACAGCCATTACGAGCGCCAGAAGGCCATCGCGGGCGACCAGGGGCACCCATCGATCCTTCCGCCGCGCTCTCCCGTCTCGGCCATGCTGGCCGAATGGAGCGGGGCCACGAATCTAGCCTACCTGCTCGCCGATGCCCGCGAGGAGGTCGAGTCGGTCCTGACTGCCCTGGGCAGTGCGGCGGACGGAGCGTATGAGGCCATCATCGCCGCGCGGCCGCCGTTCATCGAGTTCCCGGACAACCTGACCGGCGAAGTGGTCACTCGCTGGTTTGAGCGCTACCAGTTCGACTACTACGTGCGCCGGATTGAGGCACTGCACGGCGCGGGCATCCGGGTGGGCACCCATCTCGACGGTACCATGCGCGGCATTCTGCCGCTGCTGGTGCGCACGGGGCTCGACTATATCGAGTCCATCACGCCCAAGCCCACGGGCGATGTGGCCATCGCCGATCTGCGACAACTCGCCGGCCCCGATGTCATTCTGTTCGGTGGTATGCCGGGGGCGCTGTTTGCGCCGCCTTTCGGGCCGGATGACGTGCGGCGGCACGTCGAAGAGGTGGTCGCGCACCATTGGGGCTCGAACAGGTTCATCCTGGGAGTGGCCGACCAGCTACCGCCCAACGGTGACATTGGGCTCGTGCGTCTCGTGGGTGACCTGTGTGAGGAGCTGTGCCGTTAGGGGGCATGGTCATGCGGGCAACGCCGGTGATAGTGCTCGCGGTCCTGAGTGGTTTGCTGGCAGCGACCGTAGGGGCGCAGGCTGCTGAGCAACGGGCATGGCGCTTCGCCGAGGGCCTCCCGGCCGAAGCGCGCGTGGCCGGTGACGTGACCGTGGCCGATGCGCCCGAAGGGGCAGGCCCGTGCCTCCGCGTGGGCCGCGGCGCCGAGGTGCTCCTGCCGTTCGCGAAGGAACCATGCCGCGGCTCGGCTCGCCTGAGTGTGTATGAGTCGGGCTTCGCTCTCGACGGCGACGCAGCCAAGGAGTACCGCTTCGGCCCCATGTTCGGTGTGAGCAACACGGCCGACCAGGTGTTCGTTGTGGGCTGCATCTGGGCACCATTCCTGGATGGAAACAGCGTCTACGGCTGGGTGAGCACGGCCCAGAATGGCTGGTCCGACCGCTGGTACACGGGCGTGAAGCGGCAGCGAGGCTGGCACACGTTCGAGTTTGTGGTCGGGCAGGACGCCACGGTGCAGGTGCTGTACGACGGTAACGCGGTGCAAGCCATCGACCCGGTGGGAACCGGATTCGCCGCCGGGTTCTCCGGCATCTACCTGAGGGGGCCGAAGGATGTCGATGACCCGCTCGTCGTTGCGGAGGCAAGTGTGACCTTCGAGCCCGGTGCGCCGAAGCGAGTTCTGAAGCCCTTCCCGCGGACCGAATGGCCACTGCCGGCCACGCATCCGGTGCGACCCGACCCCGCATGGACTCACGGCTACCCACGTGATGAGAGCTTCTTCCCCATTGGCGTGTGGCTGCAGGACCCCGCGAACGCGGAGCGCTACAAGAGCGCCGGCTTCAACACGTACGTCGGCCTCTGGCAGGGGCCCACTGAGAAGCAGCTTGCGGCGCTGAAGGCGGCAGGGATGTGGGTCATCTGCGACCAGAACGAAGTGGGGCTGGCCCACATCGCCGATCCCACCATCGTCGCGTGGATGCACGGCGACGAGCCCGACAACGCTCAACCCATGAGGGACCCGCAGACGGGTCAGGACACCTACGGTCCGCCCGTGCCACCACAGAAGATCGTCGATGACTACCACGCCATTCGCGAGAAGGACCCATCGCGCCCCGTGCTACTCAACCTCGGACAGGGCGTGGCGAACGAGGACTGGATCGGCCGCGGGTCCGAGGGGCGCCCTGAGGACTACGACACCTACGTACTCGGGGCCGACATCGTCTCGTTCGACGTCTACCCCATGGCCGACTCCCAGCTCGCCGCAAGCAATCGCTACCTCTGGCTGGTGCCCAAGGGCGTCGACCGGCTCCGCAAGCTGACGAACAATCAGAAGATCATCTGGACAGTTCTGGAGTGCACGGGCATCAGCGGCCCGGACCACAAGCCGACTCCGGAGCAGGTGAGGGCCGAGGCCTGGATGGCCATCATCCATGGTGTGACCGGACTGGTCTACTTCGTGCACCAGTTTGGTCCGACGTTCTCCGAGGCAGCATTGCTCGAGGATCCCGCCATGTTGGCCGAGGTGACGGCCATCAACCACCGCATCGGGGAGCTGGCGCCTGTGCTGAACAGCCCCACGCGTGCCGACTTCGCCACGGTGGACTTTGAGCCCACGACGGCGCCGGTGGACATCCTCGTGAAGCGGCACGGGCGTGACACCTACGTGTTCGCGGTGGAGATGCAGGAAGAGGCGGCCAAGGCGACGTTCGCGGTGGCGGGGCTCACCGGGGACGCCACGGCCGAGGTGATCGGCGAGGATCGGACGATCCCGGTGACCGACGGCGCCTTCGCGGATGACTTCGGGCCCCATGCGGTGCATCTGTACCGCATCGGGGGCGGGCGGTAGGCGAGCGGGGCACGGGGTGCCAGTGCCAAGGGCGTGGCAGGGCGCTGCTCGGGCCGTCACATGGGCAGCTCAGGGCAGAGCATCGTGCTGACGAGGGCGCGTAGCGCGGAGGGGTAGAGACATGCTCAGACGACTCCACGCGAAGGGCTTCAAGTCGCTGGTGGATCTCGAGATCGAGTTCCCTCTGCTGACCGTGCTGTTCGGGCCCAACGCATCGGGCAAGAGCAACATCATTGAGGCCGCGCAGACGATCTCTCGCTGCGGCACGGCCCGTACCCTTTCGGACGCTTTCGACCAGTCAATCCGTGGCTACCCTCTGGAAGCATTCTCGTTCGGGCCTGACGGCCTCGCCGGACACCTGAGACGGGGTGCCGTCGAGATGGAACTCGACGCTGTCGTGGGGGCCCAGGGGGACGACTACCGGTACCGGGTCTGCGTGCAGGCTGAGCCGGGCACCGGTGATCTCGCGACGAAGGACGAGTACCTGGCCAGGCTCACCAGGCAGGGCGACCCCTGGGGGCGTCCGGTCATCGAGAGAGTCGAGAACCGTCTCCGGATCAGGCGTAAGAGCAAGCCCGCGCACCCCCGAGAGGAGCCCACGGGCGGCAACCACACCATGCTGTCGGATCTGCGGCTCGCAGGACCTGAATACGCCGCCATCGAGCGGTGCCGCAGGGAGTTCGAGGAGTGGAGGGTGTACTATCTGGACCCGAGGGTGGCGATGCGGGCCGCCCGGCCGCCGGCAGGCGTGCGGGACATCGGGGCTCTTGGAGAGGACATCGCCCCGTTCCTCCACCGGCTCAGATCCGATGAGCCCAAGCGGTACGCTGCCGTCAGCCGAACCCTCCGGTCCATCATACCGAGCGTCGACGCGGTAAACGTCGATCTGGACGAGAGACGGGCGACGCTGGACATCCAGATCATCCAGGATGGCTGCAGCTACTCGTCGCGCGTGATCTCCGAGGGCACTCTGAGGGTCCTGGCCCTCTGCTCCATCTGCACCAACCCGTGGGCCAGTGGCCTGGTCGCGTTCGAGGAACCTGAGAACGGGGTGCATCCGCGTCGACTGGAGCTCATCGCCCAGATGCTGGTGTCGCTGTCACTCTCTCAGGGACGACAGGTCATCGTCACGACCCACTCCCCGCTGTTCTGTGATGCGGTGCTTCGGCTGACGCGCGACCGGCGCGAGGCCGTTGGGCTCTACGCGGTCCGCCGCGATAGGGAAGGGACCAAGGTGACCCCCTTCGCCGAGGAACTGGGAACGCTTTTCGTCGACACCGGGCTCGCCGACGGGCTCACCTCGCCGGCCGAGGATGGCCTGTTCCAGGAGATGCTGCTCCGGGGGTGGCTCGATGAGTAACCCCATCACCGTCGACCTGTTCGTGGAGGACGCGGGGCACGAGAACCTGCTCCGGCCTCTGGTCATACGAGTTGCCCGCAGGCAGCGCAGGGAGGTCCGGGTGCGCGTTCGGTCCGGAAGGGGAGGACACGGCAAAGCTCTCCAGGAGTTCGTGGCGTTCCAGAAGATTCTAGAGCGGGGCGTCGGTGACCCGCAGCCTGACCTGATCGTGGTGGCAATCGATGCCAACTGCCTCGCGTTCACCGAGGCCCGGAAATCAGTATTGCGCGCCACCTTGCCCAAGTTCCAGAGCATCTGCGTACCGGCCTGCCCCGATCCTCACGTCGAGCGGTGGTACCTGGCGGATGCCCAGGCCTTCGGCGCGGTGGTGGGGGGGACGCCGACGGTTCCGAGGCGAAAGTGCGAGCGCGACGTCTACAAGCGGGCGCTGGCACAGGCCGTCGTTGACGCCGGGCACCCCCCGGAGCTTGGGGGCATCGAGTTCGGCCCCGAGCTCGCCGAGGCGATCGACCTCCACCGGGCTGGACGCTCAGACAGCAGCCTGAAGCACTTTATCGATGACCTTGCCGGTAGGCTCAAGCGGCTGTGACGGCCACACTCCCACGAATGATGCGGCGGCAACCGCGGGGATCGCGAGCATGTCGAGCGCACGTCGGGCGGCGCTGCCGCCGGGTTCGTGGTCGGGGAGAGGACCTGCGATGCAGGAGATGATCGCCCTTCCATACTTGGTACTCACCGCGATGGCGGCGCAGTCGGCGCCCGACGTATCGCTCGAAGGGTGCACCATCGTGGCACCCGCGTTCCAGCCAACGCACCTGGCGCGGGCCGTGAAGGACCTACGAAATCGACTGCTGCAGGGGCGCCTGGTCCCGGTGCGGACGCACCTGCCCGAAGGCACCGGGCCCGCCATCATCGTCGGAGCGGATGCAGCGCGGCGCGTGGGCATCGAACTGCCTCCGGGCGAGGAACTGGGCCCCGAGGGCTACGTGCTCCGGGTCACCAAGGGGGCAGGCCGCACGCTCCTTGTCGCCGCCGGAGCGACTCCCAGGGGCACGCA
>JAKPQA010000216.1 GCA_029547025.1 Armatimonadota bacterium | reverse complement strand
TCCAGGTACACGAGGATGGTGTCCACCCGCCGAAGCAGGTCGGCCTTGATGTTCACCACGTCCTGGGGGTGCAGGTTGAAGTCGATGTCCTCGACCTCCTTGCGCAGCTCGACGGCGCCCGAGGCCGGTCCCCGGAGCCCGGAGTGAACCAGCTCCTCCAGGATGAAGTCGGCCGTGCCGCCGCACTGCGTGCCGTCGAAGCGCTTGTAGACCCAATTGCCCGGCTGCGCCCAGAACAGGATGCGGCCGTCGGCCCGAGCCTGGGGCTCGTCAATGGTCGGGACGCCGCTCACGTAGGTCTTCGTCGGCAGGTCGTCGCCGTCCTGGGCGTAGCCGATGATCCAGGTGCCCCGGCCGCCGCCCATGAAGCTGTTCGGCTGCCACACCACGACGCCGTTCAGCCACTCGGCCACGCCGTCGTCGTACTCACGGCCGAGGGCCAGCGTCTCGGGCACCCGGCGCAGCTCCACGATGGGGTTGCTGTCGGGGAAGATTCGGTCGGTTGTGGTCATGGACACACTGTAGCGAATAGTTGCTACTTGTGCAAGCTCATCGAGATGGTGATACTGTGTTGGCATATGCGAGTCAGGAGAGCACCGACGACCGGAGATATCTACCGAGGGTGGGACGACGCCCTCCAACGGGAGGCCAAGGCCCGACATACTCAACTGGAGGATCGGCTGAAGGACTTCATCAGGTGGGTGCGCAACGGCATGAGCGCCATCCCCGAGCCCGACTACACCTGGGTCGATGCCGATCATGTCGCTATCGGATGGAACCTCATCAGCCAGAGGGTGTTCGTCTACCAGTACCACTTCTGGTTCGCCCAATTCACCGGGGAGGTCGAGGAGATCGTCGGCGCTCCCGGCACGACCATGCTCTTGCAGATCGGCCTCACCGAGGAGCCGGGCCACGTGACCTCGATCGTGCTGCCCGAGCGCACGACACCCATCGTGGAGGGCGCCAAGACGGGCTGGAACCTGGAGCCGATCCTGGCCGAGCTGCGCTCGGTGCGCAACCGCTGGCGACCGCCCGAGGTGCAGAATCTCTACGACCCCGTGACGGGCAGGCCGGTCGAAGGAGGAGCGTGGCACTCGATCTTCTCCGGGCTCCCGGAAATGCCGGGCGTCCACGAGCTGGTACACACCCCGCCCCGCCGATTCATCGTGGAGGACCCCGACGCATGGCAACACCCCTGACCCCCGCCGAGGTGGCGGCCCGCAACAGCTCGCCGACGCTTCGTGACGTGCTCCAGAACGTCGCCCCGGCGTTCAACATCCCCACCCACGCTGCCGTGCTCAACGACCTCGCCATGCGGGCCGAGGCGCTTGTGCCCTCATATGAATATGGACACACTCTTACGAACGGGGCGGGCGACTTCGACCAGATGCTCGACACCATGGCCACCTACATGGTCGATCCGAACACCGAGACGTTGGGGCCGTTCGACTACGCCGTCCCCGAGATGGCCGCCTTCGGCTGGATGGCGGGCGGCTACAAGGCCAACGGGCCGTTCGGCGAGGGCCACTACGCCTCCACGAGGGTGTTCATCATCTGGGCACCGTGGTGGAACACCCGCAGCCCCTACATGGTCATGACCACGCCGATGCAGATGGTCGCCGAGGGCAAGATCCACGACGAGATCCCCGAGCACGTCCGGCCCCGCAAGATCGTGAACTGCTGGACCTTCGGCGACGCCATCCGGACCCTGCGCCAGCGCTCGATGGGCCTCTGGAATGGCTGCACGTAGCAACTAATTTCCCCCAATAGTAGACATCTCGTCATTGTATGTGTGTATCATGGAGATATACCGCAACCGGAAGGACACACCCATGTCGATCAAGCTCAACGACGAACTGGAGGCACGCTACGCCCTGCTGACGGACTACCTCCTCAACAACCCGAACACCGTGCTCAAGTACAAGGTGCTGGTCGAGCTGTTCGGCGAGGACGAGGCCAAGATGATGACCACCTACCTCGGGCGGTTCTTCAACTCGATCAACGGGATGTCCCAGGGCAAGCGCCGCAAGGTCGCCGATACAGCGCACACGATCTACTTCTACCTCGACCAGCTCTGCGTGCCCACCGGGCGCTCTGGGGTCTTCAAGGGCGTCCTCTACCGCTGTGCGCCGGGCTCCTACGTGTACGACCCCGATGCGACCTACAAGGTCGGCGGTGGCGTCAAGAACAACCGCTACCCCATCTACCACTCGGCGAGCGCCATCACGCCGCCGAAGGCGAGCGCCGCCGAGCCCGAGGAGGCCGTGGCCGCCCCCGATGAGCAGCTCCAGCTCCCGTTCCCGGCGGCCGGGGCGTCGCCTGCGCCCTCCGAGCTGGCCACGACCATCATCGACGCCGACCGTGCGAACCGGGAGTCGGGCCGACTCTCCGAGACGCCGCCCAGCGGGCAGTCCCTCCCGTTCCTCAGCCCCGCCAACCCGTTCGAGGTCAAGGTGCTGGCCCGTGGCGACGAGACCATCGTCATCCAGACCGCCACCGAGGTGATCACGGCGACCATCGTTGTGGCCGTGCCCCGATAGGGGGTATCACACAGGACTTCGACATGGGCCGCCAGTCGAGCCACCGCACCTTCATCGACGCCCTCGATTCCGTCCAGTGGCGTCTCGGCCGGGGAATCCTTGCAACCCCCCGGTGACAGTGACATACTAGATCCCACAACCAACACAAGGAGTACCACCTCATGAAGCAGGAAACCAAGGAGTACATCGACGCTCAGCTCGGCGAGCTGGCCCAGACGCTCCGGACCGAGGCGAACGACATCGCCCAGGGCATCCACGAGCGCATCGGCGCCGTGCAGCGTGACCTGGCCGACGTGAAGCGCCACACCGTCGACCACTGCCGCCTCGGCGCCCACAACGCCGAGGTCACGAACGCTGTCCTGGACGACCTCCAGCGCAGGCTCACCGTGCTCGACAAGCTGGCCGGGATCTCCTCGGAGAGCCCGCAGCTCGACGCCGAGCTGAGCGAGCTGAACCAGCGCTTCGACGCCGCCACGGCCCGTGCCAACAGCCCGCTCGGTTCGCTGCTCGACTTCCTCACCAACGGTCCCGGCCCGTCCGGCGGTCCGTCCATCCTCGGCGGCATCTTCGGCAGCTGAGCCCAGAACCCCCGGAGTGACCCCCCTCGCTCCGGACGGTAGAGGCCGTCGGCGAACCCCCCTCGCCGCACGTCTTCCGAGAGCCCCCGGTGCCAGGGAACGGTCCGGGGGCTCTTGTATTTCCTGAGTGTCACACTAGTCAACAGGTCAAGAGTGTGATACGGTTATCAGACCGCAACCCAACAAGGAGTCAATGTCATGGCAGTCACGACCATCACCGCCGCCGGTGCGGCGCCCGCCCCCGTCCGCAACAGGGTCCTCATCCAGGACGTGGCCGAGTGCATCCTCTCGTTCCCCGACGAGTACACCCCCTTCGTCTTCTGGCAGGGCCGCCCCGTCCAGCTCGGCGACGACATCCAGAACATCACCATGGACGACGGCCGGGTCTACGAGAACATCCCCGTCGGCGACCTCCAGGACATCGTGGGGTGGACCTGCCTCCTCAACGGCTGGGTGCCCGACGGCCCGTCGGCCAACTCCCCGAGCGGCACGTGGTGGCGCAAGGGTGATGGCACCCCGTTCCGGGTCCGGGGCACCGACATCGCCCAGAAGGCCCTCGGGCTCACCGCTGCCGAGGCTCGCCGCCTCTTCAACGTCTCGTGGCAGCCGGGCACCTCTCGGGGCTCGACGTTGGCGATCCAGACGGCCTCGGCGCTGCTCGACATCGCCGACGGCGGCAAGCTGTAGGAGTATCTCCTCGGAATGTGTTGACAAGTCAATGATGCGTATGTCATCATTGACTTGTCACCACAGCCCGCTACAAGGAGCCCTACACCATGGCAATCTCGCCCGCACCCGAAGTCGTCGTCCAGACCAACCTCGCCCCCGAGGACACGCAGGATCTCCGCATCTCGGCTAGCGCCAAGCTGTTCGAGATGTACACCAACAAGGTGTACTCCGACAAGGTGCTGGCTGTCATCCGGGAGTACTGCTCCAACGCATGGGACGCCCACCGTGAGGCGGGCAAGGGCGACGTGCCCTTCGAGCTTCAGCTCCCGACCCACGAAGATCCGACCTTCCGGGTCCGTGACTTCGGTATCTCCATGACGGACGAGATCATCCGAGATGTCTTCCTGGAGATGTTCAACTCCACCAAGGACCGCAGCAACCTCGTCACGGGCCAGATGGGCATCGGCTCCAAGGCGGGGTTCTCCATCGTGGACTCGATGGTGCTCGTGCGGCACCTCGGTGGCTGGAGCACGTCCTGGGTGCTCGCCCGGGGCACGGGCGGCATCCCGGTGATGTCGCTCCTGGGCCGGGAGGAGACCGGCGAGCCCGACGGCTTCGAGGTCATCATCGCTGTCCCCGAGGACCTCATCGACCAGTTCCAGGGCAAGGCCGAGAAGCTCAGCTTCGGCTTCATGGGCAACGGTGCGCAGTCGCTCCCCGAGCCCTCCTACGAGACCGTCGTCTCCGGCGAGGGCTGGCAGATCGTCCGGTACTCCGGGTTCTTCCACAAGGTCTACGTACGGCAGGGCTGCGTGCTCTACCCGGTGCCGCCGGAGCACTTCGGTGACTTCCGCAACCCCATCAACGGGTCGTTCTCCGACCTGTCCGTCATCGTGGAGCTGCCGCTCGGCTCGGCCGACCCGGCTCCCGACCGTGAGTCACTCTCGTTCGACCCGGTGACGACCCGCAACGTGCGGAACGCCATCGAGAACGCCTTCGAGATGATCCACTACACGGTGCAGACCCTCCTGGGATCCGAGAACAACTGGCTCCAGAAGGCGCTCCTGCTGCGCAATTTCCGCTGGTTCCACCTCGCCGGTGATAACCGATATGGGAAGGTGTATCTCACCGGGGGCAGCGACTGGACGATTCCGGAGTTCGTCACCACGGAGTCGTGGCAGTACGGCGGCACCAACGCCAAGAGCCGCTGGAGCAACCACTCCAACAAGGAGTACAGCCCCTCGACCCCCGACATCAAGTTCGGGACCGCACCCCATCCGCTGGCGCCGAAGACAGCCGCCCCGCCCCGAGCGACCCTCAGCTTCCCGGTCAAGTCGCTCGGCAATCTCGTGTTCTTCGTCACCCGTACCGGCAAGGGGCAGCGGGTCGTGCGCACCAAGGAGCGCATCTTCGAGTGGCTGGGCGACCACGGCCGCTACACCTGGGAGGACGCCTACATTCTGAAGGACCCCTCGGCCCGTCAGCTGGAACGCCTCGTGACGCTCTTGGGCCTGCGGGCTGATCAGATCGTGCCCGTCTGCACCATCGAGGACCCCGGCGCCGAGGAGAAGGAGGAGACCTACCGCCCCAAGGTCGTGCCCGGCGTCATCGACTGCCGCCTGTACCGGCCCGACATCCACAGCCGCCGCCAGCGCTGGCGCAAGCTGTCCGAGCTGCCGGAGGCCGACTACCTCTGGGTCGAATGCGACCCGGCGACCATCGAGCAGTCGGTGGTGCTCGACGGGCTCGGAGCGAGCCCCCGCCGCCGCATGTCCTGGGGCTACGACGGTGGAACCTACCACCGTGTGCGCTTGGAGAAGGTGAGGGAGACCCTCAAGGGCCTGTTCTTGTTCTGGGACCTCGGCCCGGTGCCGCAGTTCCTGGGCTTCTCCGAGACCGCCGTGAAGCGGTTCAAGCCCGACCCGGCCCTGGAGCTGAACACCTACCTGGCCGCCCAGGTCACCAAGAATGCGCATCGGCTGGGAGAGTATGATACTCTTAGGTCGCAGCGCATCACGCTCGACAAGCTGGAGGGCCTCACCCGTGACCACAACGTGATCGACCGTGACACCATCGCTCGCCAGATCATGGGCCTGAGCGAGATCCCCACGGCCCCGTCGGAGGACAACCTCGTCCTCCACCTCCAGAGGATCGCCGCCGGGAGCACTGCCCGTCTCGACTACGAGGCCACGAACCGGGCCGTCCGCATCGCTCGGCACTTCCCTTTCCTCTTCCGCCCCGATCGGCTGAGCAACAGCCACATCGACGGCGACCACATCGCCCTCTACATCGACCTCTTCCACCCCAACACCGCACGATAGGGAGTATCACCTCATGGGAACCAAGCAGGACTTCTACCGCTACCACTCCACCGACCAGACCTTCACGATCTTCGTGGGGGGCAAGCCCCTCTCGGTCCCTCGCTCCAACGAGTCGGTCGTGAACGAGATCCTCCGGGCGATCAAGGACCCGAAGACCACCGACGCCGACATCGTGGCGTTGATGGACGTGAAGGAGGCTGCCCGGGTGGTGCTCTCCAAGCTCCCCGGCGCCCACCTTCGGGTGGAGGACGGCAAGGACGTGCTCTACGTGGACGACATCGTGGTGCCTGACGTGCTCACCCAGAAGGTGCTCGACATCCTGGCCGTCGGCGGTGACCCCGACCCGTGGTACCTCTTCCTGGAGAAGTGCCGCCAGAACCCGTGGCGTGACGCCATCAACGAGTTCTACCAGCTCATGGACCGCTGGAGCACCCCGATCACGACCGACGGCGACATGGTGTTCTGCAAGAGCGTGCGGGGCGACTACTACGACCGCCACACCGGCACGATCAAGTACACCATCGGCGAGGTCATCGCCGACCAGAAGCTCATCGACAACCCCAAGCTCACCGATGCCAGCCGGGCGGCCTGCTCGAACGGGCTCCACTTCGGCCCCTGGGCCGGTGCCAAGGCGTACTACAGCAGCTCCAACGGGCGGTACCTGCTCGTCACCATCGACCCCCGGGACGTGATCAACGTCGATCTCAGCTACCCCAAGGGCCGTGCGCTCAAGATGCGGGTGATTGACGACGTGCCGCAGGGCGTCGATTGGGCCGACAAGGTGTGGGACCCGGTTGTCGAGGTGCTCACCAACGTGGACGCCGAGCACGACGCCCTTCCCGTCGATCCCGATCTCGCCGCCATCATCAACGAGGAGACCCGCTCGCACCGCTCCCGTCCGGCTCGCAAGGCCAGCACCAAGGACAAGCAGCGTGCGGCGCTCGACCGCAAGCAGGCCAGCCGGGCGAAGACCACGGCCAAGACCAAGATCGTCGTCGTGCAGACCAAGTGGGCCATCACGAAGGACACCCCCGACGGCCGCCTCACCAAGGTGTCGTTCCGCCAGCTCGTCGCCGAGCACGGCTCGCTCGCCGCCATGGCCCGCCACTTCGGCATCAGCCAGGGCACCGTCCAGGCCACCAAGACCAAGCTCGGCCTCTAGGCCCCGATAAGGAGTATCACCTCATGCCCACCTCGAACCCCACCGTTGCACCCCAGCGAATCGACCACACCGAGACCCTGGAGATGCTGCGGGACGGCATCATCGGCCGCACGTTCATCGAGACCCAAGTCGTCCCGATGGTCGAGAACCTCGTGGCCCGCCTCGGCGACGAGGACGCCATCGCCCAGCTGAAGGTCTCCCACGAGGAGATCACCAAGCAGGCGGCCGAGGACCGCAAGAAGGCCACCGACACCCAGCGGACCTACGACGACCTCATCAGCGACCCCAACCGGCTCACCGTGGCCATCGGCACCGTCGTGCGGGCCACCGCCACGGTGACCGAGGACGGCAAGAAGCGTCTGGAGAAGCTGCTGGAGGAGTTCAACCTCGCCTGGCACGAGGAGGCCGTCGGCCGTCTCGGCGCCGAGCTGGTGCGTGCCGCTGAGCAGCAGGACGCCCTCCGGCGCCAGGAAGCCGACGAGTTGGCCAAGTCCCAGCTCGACCCCGCCACGCAGGCCCTGCTGGCGTCGTCCGACGAGGGCCAGATGCCCGGCCAGCAGAAGCTCCCGGGGATGAGTTAATCACTCCCCCTGGACTTTGAGTTGATAACAGGAGATAATGACAACATGTCTACACAACAGGCCACCTACGAGACCGTCACCGAGCGGCCCACATTCACGACCAACCGGAGCAAGACGAAGGCCATGCAGAGCTTCTCGGCCAAGATCCGGGAGTTGCCGGAGAGTGAGTATCTGCCCGTCCCGGCTGATATGGATATCAAGTCGGTACGCACGATGGCGACCCGCATCGGCCCGAAGTGCAACCCGCCCCGGAAGTACTCGGTGCGCAAGGCCATCGACAACATCCACTACGTCTTCTGGGGGGACGAGCCTGTCGAGGACACCACGCCCGGCGTGGACGTGGAGCAGATGATCGCCGACGGCACCGATCGCCACTTCGACGAGCACGGCGAAGACGAGGGCGCCTGATGGGCTGGGGTGATGCCATGCTCCCGTTCCGCCGCCCCGGTGGCAAGGTCGAGGTGGACCCCGAAGTGCTGGCGTTCGCCCAGGCGGCCTACGCCTTCGTGCGTGAGCACACCCACCCCGTTCCCGACGGCATCATGCGTGAGCACACCCGCCAACGGCTGTACGAGGCTCGGGACGCCCTCTCGGTGGACAACCGGAAGATGCTCGGGTGATGTAGACACCGGGTCAGCATTCTGTTACAGTGGTGTTACGGCCCCACTGAGGGCGATCTCCGGATCACTCTCGGTGGGGCCGTTGCCATGTCCCCTAACAAGGAGCAAGCGAATGCGGAGACCCCTCAGGGTGCTCATCGTCAGTGTCCTGGCCATCCTCACAGTCTCGGCGTGTACGCCCGAGCAGGTCCATGAGGTGGCCCGTGCCGTCGGCGTGGAGGTGACGCAGGACCAGGCAGCCAGCCTGGCGTCCTACGCCTCCCGTCCACCCGAGGCACCCGCCCTGGCCCGGGAGGCCACCGAGGCGTCCTGGGCGGCGCTCCGGAAGTGCGAGTCGGGCGGCAACTACGGCGCCATCAGCCCGAACGGCAAGTACCGGGGTGCCTACCAGTTCAACTACGGAACGTGGGCAGGCGTAGGACCCGGAGGGGGCGACCCGGCTGCGGCGTCTCCTGCCGAGCAGGACCGCCGAGCGAAGATCCTCTACTCGCAACGGGGGCGCAATCCCTGGCCGGTGTGTGGTAGAAATTTGGTGTCGAAAACGCCATGACGACAGGTGGACGAGCCCCTGGCCCCCCAAACCGCTTCGGCTGGTAGGGGTCGGGGGCTCCCCGCTTTCTACGGGTAGTTGACAAGTCGATAGATGAGTGAGACACTCATACTATGACCGACACCGAGAAGGACGCCATGAAGTTCGCCGTCATCGGAGGGGGCGTCGGCGCTCTCTCCGGGCTCGCCCAGGCCGGGCTCGACGCAGCTCGCTACGGCGCCGTGTACCTCTCGGCCGCCGACGCAGCCGCCGACGAGGAGCGCAAGATGCTGGAGGAGCTGAACGCCGAGGTGAGCAGCCATGGGTGAGATCGCCACGTGAACGAGTCCATCCTCCAGACGCTCGTGCGCCTGGTCACGGGGCGTGAGCTGCGCAAGCTCTGCCCGAACTGCAGGGCTCCGGCGGCCAACTTCTCCCTGGAGGGGGCGGGCATGCCGAACCCGACCAACACGCTCGGCTCCATCGAAGTCAAGGTGTGGGTCGGGTGCGACTCCTGCTCGAAGACCCTGGCGCTGTTCTCGCTGGACGACCTGCTCGGGGCGCTGAACGACACCCTCTAGTTGAGGGGCGCCGAGCCCCGGAACTGCTGCTTCTGGGCGTGCTCGACGGCCGATCCGGCCAGCTTCGCCTGGAGGTCGTAGACCTTCTGCTGGATCTGCTCGGGGTCGAGCCCGACGATCTCGCTGGCGAACTGGTCGGTCAGGGCGCACGTGGCGAGGATCTCCCGGGCGTGTGCCGAGGCGTCCTCGGTGTCCATGGGGATCATCTCGCCGTTCATGCGCAGGACGATGACGGGCACCCACTCGGTGGTGAGGCCCATCTCCACGGACAGCAGCCCGGGCTCGCCCTCTTCGTACGTGTCACTCATGAGGTGATACTCCCTATCAGGCGGCCGGGACGGGCTGCTGCTTGGTGTGGAGCCAGAACACGAAGTCCAGCGCCTTGTACAGGTTCGGGCTCACGAGCGCCGTGGGGTGACCCTGGAACTCGTGGTTGCCGTTGAGGAGCAGGATGTTGATGAACGTCATGACCCGCCACTCGGTCTGAGGACCGTACTCGGTGGCGTTGCGCTCGGCCTGCCATGCCGCCTCGGAGCCCACGTCGAAGATGGGGCTGATCGCCGCCAGCTCCATCTGGAAGGCGAAGACGTTGGCCCCCCGCTGGCTCTTGAAGACGCCGGTCCGCTCGATGGGCACGAACACCTGGCCGGTGGGCTCCGGAGTCGTGCTGGCGGGCGGCTGGGCCGGTGCCTGGCTGGCGTCCTTGTAGGCGGGGCGGGCGACGGCGACTACGATCGAGAGCTTGCGCTCCTTCTCATCCACGCCACCCCCGCTGCGGTCGTTACCGACGGCGGTGTTGCCCTCACGGGTGCGCACGTACCAGACGAGGCCCCGGCGGTAGGGCTTGGAGATGGCGAAGCCGGTGTGGTTGCCCGTGGGGAACCTGAACCACAGGATGTCGCCGGGGCGGATGTCCATCTTCCCGACGTACCGCCCGAGCCGCTTCCAGCCCTTGAAGGCCAGCTCGACTGATGCGTAGTTGTCGATGAGCGGCCGGGGGTCCATGCCGATGCGAGCGAGGCACCAGGCCACCCAGATCGAGCACCAGGCCACGCCGTTGAAGCCGAACCACTCGCCGTACTTGGTGCGGTTCCGGCCGCGCTCTCGGTAGCCCACCTCGGCCTTGGTGACGGCGAGCAGCTCTTCGACGGTGCCGCTCACGGCGCCAGCCCGATGTTGCCGGTCTCGGGGTCGACGGCGGCGTTCTTCGGACCCACGATGCCGGGTCCGATGTCGTCCAGGCCAAGGGGCTTGATGATCAGCTGGTAGCCGATGCCGGTCGTCATGATCTGGCCGAAGAAGTCACGCACCAGCTGGGCGTCGAGGACACCCTTGTTGGCCAGGACCTGGCGCAGGAGGGCGACGATGACGTTGACGAGGATCATGAGGCCGACCTGGAGCGGCTTCGAGAGGGTCTGGCGCTTCAGCCAGGCGACGACGAGGGGCACGACGGTGCCGATGATGAAGGTGAGGTAGCTCAGGTTCATCTGGAGGGAGTGGACGATGGTCGGGTCCTTGGGAGCGTCCTCGCCGGGCAGGACTGCCTGGAGGACGTGGGTGATCGTGGACAGCATGACGGGCTCCTTGTGGTGTTGCTTCGCCGCATCGTATCGGATATGACCTACTCTCGATAGCCCCTACCGGGCAGCCACTCGACGGTGGTAGAGTGACTCCATGCCAGGACCCAGCCAGTATCATGCCGCCGACGACCCCCGCCACGACCTCACGCCGTGGGTGGAGACGCCCAACTCGACCCGAGTCTCCTCGTACCGCTACGACCACGCCACGGGCGAGCTTCAGGTGCGCTGGCGGAACCGGCCGCCGTCCGAGGGGTATGTGTATCAGGGCAGCTACGAGATCTACCGAGGCTTCGCCCGTGCCGTCAGCAAGGGCAAGATGATCAACCGGGTGCTCGACGGCCTGCCCTACGAGCCGATGACGCCCGACCAGATCAACGCCCCGAGCAACCCGCAACGGGGCGGCGTGCAGAGCAGGGTCCGGTAGTGGGTGTCCTCCGGTCCTTCCTGGACGGCTTCTACCTCATTCCCAACTCCGACCGCCCGAAGTGGCCCATCGAGGGTGGCTTCCTCGTGGAGATCGAGGAGCCCTACCGCCGGGGTCGTGGCCTGGTGTTCAAGGGCTTCCGGGGCCAGTACCAGCTCGGCTGGGGCCGTCCGGGCTCGAACCCGCTGCCCCCGCTCGATGTCACACCCGAGGAGATCGGGTCCTGGAACCCGCCGCCGGAGCTGCCTCCGTACCCCCTCTCGCCGCCCGCCGACGGCCTGCTGTACGAGCTGCTGTATCCGGGGTCTAAGATGGTGTACCACCTCAGCTACGACTTCGGCGACCCCTGCTGGCTGCCGTTCCTCGACACGTCAGGATGTACCGAAGATGCCCGTCGATTTCTCCTCCCCCCGGCGGAAGCTGGAACGCTCGATTCCGAAGGATCAGCTGGCGAGCCGCCCGCTCCCGACGAAGGCCCAGCCCAAGAAGCTCGCCGCCCGCCTGGCCACTTTGGCGCCTGAGGAGCTGTCGATCATCGTGGAGACGGGCCTCATGGAGGCGTCCCGGATGTACGAGCTGTCGCTGCGTGGCGGGCTCGACAAGGACGGCCGGATGTACGCCCTGGAGCAGTCCCGGGGGAAGGCCGAAGAGGCACTCCTAGCCATGGATGCCCTCCTGTCGAGAAATTGACTTGTATATACATCCACTTTCCGGGTAGTATGTCACCATGGAAACGATGACCCCCACCTACGAGCAGCTGGAGCTGGACCTCCCGGCCCCTCTGTGCCGTTACGAGGTCCTGGTCACCGTCAACGACGAGGTGATCATGGATCTGAAGATCCCCGCCGACACGCTCCGGGATGCTGAGGACGCCATCACGGCGACCATGCAGCACGTCCAGGCGTCCCTCGGCGTGACGATCGCCCACTACACGAGCCTCAGCTGGGTCGGCCTCAAGCAGGGCGACATCTGGCGAGGCGCCGTCAACAGCATCCCACTGCACGACGGATGAGCGAGTACGACGAGAGCGGCAATCACACCGCATGGCAGGAGTGGATTCCCCACGCTGCTGCTGCGGTGGTGGGTGTCGCTCTCTTCGTGCTGACCCGTGGGCTGCGCCGGTACCTCGGCGAAGTCCTCACGGGCTGAGAGCGCCGGGGGGCGCCAGGTGGGCCAGCCCCGCCACCTGTCCGGACGGGTGGCCTTGGCGAAGTCCATGCGCAGCCTGGCGCCCGCCGTCGTGTTCGATCGGGAGTAGCTCAATTGGCAGAGCGGCGGCCTCTGGAGCCGTAGGTTGTGGGTTCGAGTCCCTCCTCCCGTACCAGTGACCCCCTGGGCACCGCTGCCTGATACCGCTATGATCCGACGGTATGACCTACGTCATGGACCCGGACCAGGCGATCGACCTCGGCGACCCCGATGCGCTGCGCATGTACGACGCCGACCATGCGCCGGACGATGGCTTCCTCACCGACGACGACATCCCCGAGGTGCCGGAGCTGGACGAGGAGAGCGCCAAGTTCGTGGACGACCTCGTGCGCCGGACCATCGTGTTCTGCGAGGCCCTCTGCGACGTGCAGCTCCACCCCTACCAGTACGGCCTCGCCTACCGGATCGTGGAGTCACTCATCCTGGGCGACGCCGACGAGATCACGGCCCTCTGGTGCCGCCAGTCGGGCAAGAGTGAGACACTCGCCATGGTCATCGCTGGCGTCGCCGTGCTGTTCCCCCAGCTGGCCAAGACGTTCAAGATCCTGGAGAAGTTCAAGAAGGGCGTGTGGATCGGCCTCTTCGCCCCCACCGACGGCCAGGCCGACATCATCTACAACCGGGTGGCCGACAAGCTCACGAGCCCGCACGCCACCGCCTTCCTCAACGACCCCGAGATTGACGAGAAGGCCAGCGTCAAGTCGAAGCTCCTGAAGCTGAAGAACGGCTCCTTCGCCCGGCGCCAGACCTGCAACTCCCGGGCCAAGATCGAGGGCTCCAGCTACCACATCTGCATCATTGACGAGGCCCAGGAGGCCGACGAGACGATGATGGACAAGTCGATCGCCCCGATGCTCGCCTCGACGGCGGGCACCATGGTGAAGATCGGCACCCCGAGCTTCGTCAAGGGCGGGTTCTACAAGGCGATCATGAGCAACAAGCGCCTCATGGCCGCCGGTCGGCGTGGTCAGAAGGAGAACCACTTCGAGTACGACTACAAGACGGTCGAGAAGTACAACCCCAACTACTCCAAGTTCATCAAGAAGGAGAAGCTCCGCATCGGGGAGGACTCCGACGAGTTCCAGATGAGCTTCGCCGTGAAGTGGCAGCTCGAACGAGGCATGCTCATCGCCGACGACGACCTCGATGACCTCGCTGACAAGAGGATGGAGATCATCAAGGGATGGACATCCTCGGCCTGCGTGGCGGGGATCGACGTGGCCCGGGTGAAGGACGCCACGGTGGTCACCGTCTGCTGGGTCGATTGGGACAACCCCGACGCTGCGGGCTACCGGGAGCACCGGGTCCTCAACTGGCTGGAGATCAACGACACCGATTGGGAGAA
This sequence comes from Armatimonadota bacterium, assembly GCA_029547025.1. Taxonomy (GTDB): domain Bacteria; phylum Armatimonadota; class Zipacnadia; order UBA1398; family JAKPQA01; genus JAKPQA01. The sequence continues at coordinate 3,694 of JAKPQA010000216.1, read as the reverse complement.
CCAGTACTTCGAGATCACCGAGTTCCTGGCGCCCTACAAGCTGGCCTACGTCGGCGTGGACAAGCAGGGCATGGGCTCGCCCGTGGTCGAGCGCCTGGAGCGCATGCTCGGGCACCGCTGCGAGGTCATCGGCGTGGACTCCGACCTGAAGAACCAGAGCGAGCGCTGGAAGCACCTCATCCAGCTGCTCCAGCGTAGGTATATCACCTACCCCGGCCACAGCAAGGCCAGGCGGATGCGGGTGTGGAAGAACTTCCGCCAGCAGATGTCGGATGCCGAGAAGGTGATGAAGAGCCAGTTCATGATGGTGCAGGCCCCCGAGGGCAACCGCAACGTCCACGACGACTACGTGGACTCCCTCGCCATCGCCTGCGCCATGAGCCTCAACGACACGGTGGAGACGGTCGAGGAGAGCGAAGCTCCTTGGTTTGCACGCCGATAGGGGGTATCATCGCCTGGTGAGCATCCGCAAGCGTGGGGACTACCAGTTCGCTACCTCCCGAGATAGTGAAGGTGACACCAACGTGAGCGCCTTCCACGAGGGCGACTTGGTGGGCACGTTGCAGGCCACCCCCCAGAAGCACACTCCGAACGTGTGGGGAGGGAAGTTCGAGACGCATGCTGCGTACCAGCACGGACCTCAGGGGGAGTTGCTCCGCACCACGCCCGGCCAGCTCGACATGCTCGCTGTGTCACCTCAGCACCAAGGCCAGGGTCTCGGGCGAGGCATGATGAACGTGGCTCTTAACCGAGTGGGCACCGCTCGGCCAAGTACCGACCTGACTCCCGATAGCGCCGGGCTCCTCGGGCATATGGGCATCCCTCATGCCGAGGCGTCGGTGATGAAGGACAAGGCCCGCCGAGATTCCTGGGGGGAGCAGCTCCTCTGGGATAGGGAGCGCAAGTTGGAGGGCAACTGGCCCGGTGTAGTGGCGGATTCTGGCGAGGGTGACACCCTGCGGGATGATACCGTTGCCGCCCATACTCCCCCGAGCTTCCTGGCGGGCTCAACCGCCCCCGCTTCTCGGCCATCTCGTGTCGCCCCTCAGAAGGAGACGTTGTTCTGATGGCTATTCGTCAACAGGGTGACTATCAGTTCGAGTCCACGTATGAGGGTGGAGCCATGCGTGCCCACGCCAAGGACCCGAGCACCGGCAAGATCGTCGGCACGCTCTCCGGCACCCCCGAGCGCCTCCTGATGCACGGGTCCCTGCACCCGGCAGCGCATGTGGAGTCCACCGCCCTCGGGGGTGCCTACGACAACGGGCCGGTCAGCCTCGGCCCCATGGTGCCCGGCTATGGGCGGCGTGAGCAGAGGCAGGGCGAGATGTTCCAGTCCCTCCCCGGTGGTGCTGACATGTTGGCCGTCCACCCCGATCACCAGGGGCAGGGGCTGGCCCGGGGGCTCGTCAACGTAGTGGCCAACCGGCTGGGGGCAGTAACACCAAGTGACACCCTCTCTCCTGACAGCGCCGGAATGCTGGGTCACATGGGCATCGACCACGCAGCTCCTTCATTCTTCAACGACGACGAGTCCTCCGTGCCGGGCGCCATGAAAGACCGGCGAGACTCCTGGGCCAAGGATTCCCTGGATGTGCGTAACATGTCCATGCGGGGAGACCTAGGCGGTCGTGAGGCTGAAACAGCACGCCCTGAGGTGCCGCTGCCACCGACGTTCCTCGCAGGAGCCAACGCTCCTGCCACACGCCCCGCACGCACGCCTCAGAAGGAGACGCTCTTCTGATGGTGAATCTCGCCGACTTCGGTGGCCCGCAGTTCAAGCCGAACGAGCCCGGCCCCGGCGGCCACGGCCAGCAGGGCACGCTGTTCTCGAACCGGCGCCTCAATGCGGCCAACCGCACCGGCGACGAGGTGGGCCACAAAGGCTTCAGCCCCAACCGGCTCAACGATGTGCGTAGTGCTGTGGACGTGCAGGTCAACGGCGTGGACAACCCCCGGACGGACGCCGCCCTCAGTGGTATCTACACAGGCGCCGAGGTGAGGGGCGAGAACCCCGATGGGCAGAGCAACCGGGGCTACCGTGAGGCTGTTGCCACCGACATGACCCGTCAGCAGGTCCACGAGAACATCGCTCGCTCGACGGTTCCCATGAGCACGTTGATGCGCCATCGACCAGGCACCCTCTCTGCTTCGGGCACGCAGATCAACGTCGGACAGCCTGCCAACCCCGGCAGTGCTGGGTCGTACTCCCCGATGGGCGGAAACATCGTGGTTCGTCCTGACTTTGTAGAGGACAGCACGGTCATCCATGAGCTGGGTCACCAGCAGGATTGGCACGCCCAGGGCATCTCGAATATGGACGCCATCAGCCGCACCGGAGGACTGGATACCAGCAGCGAACCCGGTGTGCGTAGTGGCGCCGCCTTGACGCAGCTCGGATCGCACCGCAAGACCGCCGACGCCATGGCCAAGGTAGAGGGCTTCGCCGACGCCTTCGCTGATGTACACCATCGTCCGCACCCGAGCTACCAGCCTCCGGCCGTCGCCGATCCTGGCGGGGCATACTCACGGTTCAGCCAGGCACAGTGGGAGGGATACGCCGACCCTGACGGCCCCGCTCGGGACGACATGCGGGACTTCAGCGGAGCCTCTCGAACCTATGCCGACACTCGGGTGGAGCACGGCGGGATAGACACTGTGCATCGAGGAAACTTCCAGCAGCTTCAGTTCGGGCGGGACCCTGAGACCGCATCGTTAGCGGAACGGCAGACGTGGCTCAGGGCGAAGTTCCTCCGGTAGCTTCCCTCTCCCATATCCATATGCAATACTGACCAGGCATCACCGTCCGCAAGGAGCCCACCATGTCCTACGCACCCGAGACCGGCTACGAGTCGGCCGTCGCCGCCAACCCGCCCGGCAACAAGGGGCCTCTCCGCTTCGAGGAGGGCGTTGCCACCGACACCGACATTCCTTCCGGCTTTGCCCAGGGCGCCTACGGCGACACCTCGACCGGCCCGGTGACCACGATCAAGACCCCCGAGGAGACGACCCGTGAGCGGGCACACGTCGGCTCGGCTTCGTGGATCGAGGCCCCCGTCGCCCTTGGCGAGTTCGTCCAGGGCGCCCAGAGCGACCACCCCACGTTCGAGCGGGTCCAGGGCTCCGAAGCCCGTCTCGTTCGCAACAACGCAGCTCGGGTCGGCTGATGGGAGCCGGGGGCAGCGACTCCCGGTTCGACTCGTCCAGGCAGCCGCCTCATCCTGGCTCGGCCGCAGCCAAGCGGGAGCGCATGGAGGCTGCGGCGCCTGAGCCTGGGGAGATCTCCGAGGAGAGCCGGTTCGACATCGACGACGAGCACGGCAACGCTGCGCTGTACCGTTTAGGCAGGCCGTAATGGCTCTCCCCGGCCAGATCCAGATGCCGTCGGTGACGCAGCTGAGCGGGAGCCCCATGGCTGCGCTCAACCAGGCCGGTAGTGCGGGCCGCCCCGCCCGGCCCAAGCCGGTGGCGCTCAGTCCGGCCGGGGTCAGCCTCGGGATGAACCTCCCCCAGGTGGCGCCGGAGGCCGTGAAGTCGGCCCAGATGAAGTACCTCGGCTCCCACCAGCTCCCCCCGGCGTTCGCTCCCAAGGCCGCCGGGATCATGGAGCGCCGCCGCCACCAGGCGATCGCCCGTGGCTGGCAGCAGAACACCAACGCACCACATCTCCGGAGGGTATGACATGGCCAAGCAG
>JAKPQA010000210.1 GCA_029547025.1 Armatimonadota bacterium | reverse complement strand
GCCGGAGGGGATGCGGGTGTTCCCGACCGCGGAGGTGTGGCGGCGCATCCCGTCGTGGGAGTTCCATCGCGCCGGTGTGGGCCCGCAACGCTCGGCCACCATCATGCGGGTGGCGGCGGTGGCGGCATCCCTCGAACGCACGCTCGACCTCGGTCGCGGTGGACCCGAGGTGGAGCGTGCGCTGCGCAGCATCGTGGGAGTCGGGGTGTGGACGGCGGCGGAGACGATGCAGCGCGCCCATGGCGACCCCGACTCGCCCAGCGTGGGGGACTACCACCTTCCCGCACTGGTCGGGCTCGCTCTCACGGGAGCGCCCGTCGACGATGCCGGGATGCTCGAACTGCTCGCCCCCTGGACCGGGCAGCGCCAGCGCGTCATGCGCCTGATCGAGTCGAGCGGCTTCGTGAAGCCCCGGCACGGCCCGCGTGCGACGGTGCAGGACCACCGCGCGCACTAGGCGAGTCGCCCCGGCCCGGGCTCCAGCAGCGCGATTCATAGGGGCTTGCCGGGGACTCGCCGCACTTTTGCCGGAGACTCCCCGAACTCAGGACATTGGTAAGGCTTGCGAACAATTGTCCTGAGTTCGGGGAACGATCTGGACAAGAGTGGCGAGTCGGCGTGGCCGTGGTCGCCGTAATCGGGGTGACGAGGTACGTTCGCGCCAGGGTCGACCCCGCATATCTGGCTGCTCCTCCCCGGTCGAGTTCTTGAGGACACCGCACGGACCTCAGCTCAGCAGCACAGGGTTTCACCGGCTGAGGAATGGTGGGCTGATGCAACCGCACGACATCGTTCGAAGGCTAGGCGGGGTGGCGTGGCGGCGGGAGCTCATCGAGGCGGGTAGCTGGGACGACATCATCGACATGTCGGTGTCTTTCGGGCGGCTCCGACGGGTTCGTCGCGGCCTCTACGTGCTACCCGACATCTCGGAGGCCGCCGTCATCGCGCTCCGCGTCGGAGGGCGACTGGCTTGCATCAGTTCCCTCGCACATCACGGTATGCGGGCGGCAGAGGCCGGCGAGCCAGTGCACATCGAACTTCCTCGAACCGCGTCGAGACTCCGCCTACCCACAGGAACACCGGTGGTCCTGCACTGGACGCGCCGAAGGCAT
>JAKPQA010000194.1 GCA_029547025.1 Armatimonadota bacterium | reverse complement strand
CACCTCACAGCCGACCGGTACGGCCGGCCTGGGGCCGACCAGCTGGGTCTCGCGAAGGTCGCGCGGACCGCCCGCCTGGTCTTTCGGAGGGGCCGCACAGGGGTGCGCCCAGAGGGCGCGGGGCCCCTGACCGGCCCAGTCGGCCGGACGACGACAAAGCGGCCCGGGATGCGGCTTCCTGCCGCATCCCGGCCTCCAGATCGGGCGCGTTGGGGGCCCACCACGCTGGGAGACGCGTGGTTCCCCCCATGGCGCCCCTCCGCAACCAGGCTGATGGGCCACGGGAGCCCTCAGTTACCGCCAATGCCCATGGCGCCCCTCCCCAACCGGGCCCAGGGGCTGCTCGAGCTCTGAGTCGCCGACAATGGCCTCGCAGGGGCCCGGGGCAGCTACCGCGGAGGCGCCAAGGGCTGGTCCGAGCGCAGCAGGTGGTAGTTGTCGGCCCGGATCTGCGCAACCAGGCTCGTAATGCGCTCCTCCGGCACGCAGTAGCACTCGAGCACGCGGCGAAAGATGGCGACGGCGGTCTCGAACTCGGCGGGGATCACCTCGTCGGCCCCGAGCTGCTTCAATGTGTCCACATCCCCCAGGAACCGGGTGCGGACAACGAGGCGGCAGCCCGGGCTCAGGCGGCGGGCCAGCTCGGTAGCGCGCCGACTGGCCGCGGCGTCCGAGATGGCCACGACCACCATGCGAGCCCTCTCGATGTGGAGGTGCCGCAGCGTCGCCTCCTGGGTGGCATCCCCCAGTGTGATGGGAAGGCCGCGCTGGCGTTCACGCCGCACGGTGTCCGGGTTCATCTCGAGGACAACGTAGGCGATACCCGCCTCCTGCGCGACCTGAGCCAGATGCGCGCCGTTGAAGCCGAACCCGATGATGACCAAGTGGTCCGAGAGGGCCCCGGGGGGACCATCGTACTCGGGGGCATGCACGCCCTGCCAGCGGGCCGGCAGGGGCAGCCGCTGGGCCAGCGAGGCCACCCAGGGTGCTACCGATATGCACGCGGGAGTCAACACCAGAGTGCCGACAGCCACCGCGAGGAAGATGGCCCCCTGGACCTCGTCGAGGAGCCCATACGCCATGCCGGCACTGTAGAGCACGAAGGAGAACTCGCCGATCTGCGCGAGAGCCATGCCACTGAGGATGAGAGTGCGGAGAGGCAACCCAAGCAGGGCCACGCCGACGCCCGCCAGGGCCGACTTGAGCCCGATGACTCCAACAGTCAGCCCCAGCACAAGCCACGGGTACTGGAGGATCACGGACACATCGAGCAACATGCCCACGGAGATGAAAAAGAAGCTGGTGAAGACGTCGCGCAGCGGCATGATGCTGCCCAGCGCCCTCTGACTGTACTCCGACTCTGAGACGATGAGCCCGGCCAGAAATGCGCCAAGAGCCAACGACAACCCGGCCTGCGATGTCAGCCAAGCGACACCGAGGGCCAGGAAGATCACGGTGAGCATGAAGAGCTCGCGCTCGCGCGAGCGTGCGACCCGGTAGAGCAGCGGAGGCACGAACCAGCGGCCGGCGATGATGAACAGCGCCAGCACCGCCAATCCCTTGGCCAGCAGGGGCAGAAGGGCTGGCGATGCCTCATCGCGCTGGCCGGCCAAGAGCGGCACGGCCAGCATCATGGGCACCACGGCCACATCCTGAAACAGCAGCGCGCCGAGGATAACGCGGCCGTGTGGCGTGTGAACTTCGGCTCGCCGCTCGAGGAGCGACAAGACCACCGCGGTGCTGCTGAGCGCCACGGCGAACCCCACGAAGAGAGCCGACCGGGGCCCCATACCCAGGCGCCAGACGATAAGCGCCACCCCGGCAGCGGTCAGAGCCACCTGGGCCCCGCCCGAGATCAGCAGGGACCGTCGCATCTCCCACAGGCGGGCCACCGAGAACTCGAGGCCGATGGTGAAGAGGAGCGCAACCACGCCCATCTCGGCCAGGAACTCGACGTCCTTGTGCGACTGAACTATCCCCAACCCGCCTGAGCCGACCAGAACTCCAGTAAGCAGATACCCGACGATCGACGGCGCGCGCAGCCGTTGTGTGATGCAGACGACCAGAATGGCCAGACCGATCACCGACACGACGTTCGTGAGCATGGGGAGAACCATGACCCACCCCCGCCAGCGATTCCGGAACCTGCGCCCGTTATCCTCGCCAGCACGGGCAGGTCGCCGCAACGTAACTCCGGAACAGGCGGTCCCCGCAAGGTCATGCTGCATGGTGGGGCCGCGTGAGGTGATCGCGGTGCACAAGGAGCTGATCGCCGTGGCGATCCTGAGTTCAGTCGTCGCCTGGGGTGCCGACGAGCCCTGGGTGACTTTCGACGGCTTCCAGGGGCCCGGAGAGGGCAGGCATGTCGTTCTCATCACCGGCGACGAGGAGTACCGTTCGGAGGAGTCGATGCCCCAGCTCGCTCGAATCCTGGCCGCTCGGCACGGTTTCCGATGCACCGTGCTGTTCGCCGTGACCCCGGAGACGGGTGAGATCGACCCCACGGTCGTCGACCACATCCCGGGGCTGGAGGCACTGGACTCCGCCGACCTGATGGTGCTGTTCACGCGATTCCGCGAGCTTCCGGACGAGCAGATGAGGCACATCATCGACTACACGAACTCGGGCCGGCCCATCATCGCGCTACGCACCGCAACACACCCATTCAACTACACCAAGCACCTCGACAGCCCTTACGCCTGCTGGAGCTTCCGAGCCACGGGCGACTTCGACGGCGGCTACGGCCGTCAGGTGCTCGGCGAGACCTGGGTCAACCACTACGGCGTCCACCAGAAGGAGAGCACGCGCGGCCTCGTAGCGCCCGGGATGGAGGGCCATCCTATCGTGCGGGGCTGTGAGGACATCTGGGGGCCTTCGGACGTCTACCAGATCACCACACTCACTGGCGACAGCGAGCCGGTCATCATGGGCCAGGTGCTCACGGGTATGGACCCGGCCGATCCACCCAACCCGGACAGACAGCTGGTGCCCGTGGCGTGGACGAAGACCTACACCGGTACCCAGGGGAAGCCGAGCCGTGTGTTCACCACGACCATGGGGCATGCCGGCGACCTGGTCAGCGAGGGGTTCCGCCGGCTCCTGGTGAACGCCGTCTACTGGGCGGTCGGGCTCGAGGAGCAGATCCCGACTCGCGCGGATGTGGCGCTGGTCGGCCGCTACGAGCCGACGCCCATCGGTTTGGGTGGCCACAAGCGCGGCGTGCGGCCGCGCGACCACCGGCTCGTCCCCACTGACTTCGCGAACGGAATGTGAGGCAAGCGCAATGCCGACGAACGTGAGACTGGGCCTCGTGCCATCGTTCCGCTTTACGTGGACGCCGTGGACCCAGCAGATGAGGGATGAGACCCTGGCGGTCATGGCGGCCACGCGTGGCGTTGAGGTCGTGGTGCCATCGCCATCGACCGATGGCCGAGCAGACGCGGGAGCCGGGATCACACCCTACGGCGCCGTCCAGACGCTCGATCAGGCCGAGGCCGTAGCCGGGTATTTCGCCCAACAGAAGATCGACGGCCTGGTCATCTGCCCGACCGACTTTGGCGATGAGCGGTCGGCGTGCAAGGTGGCCGAGCTCCTGCAGGTGCCGACACTCCTGCTGGCCACCAAGGAGCCGCCGGCGCCTCCGAGCGCCTCACTCGAGAGAGTCTCAGACTCGTACTGCGGCACGCTGTCCATCGCGGCGGGCCTGCTGCGGCGGCGCATCGCCTTCCACTACGCCGGCCTCTACTTTCCCACCGAGCCCGAACTCGCGGCCGATCTCGACGCGTTCGCGCGCGCCGTGGCGGTGGCCAAGGGCCTGCGGAACGCCCGCATTGGCCACGTGGGCACGCGCCCGGCCGCATTCGAGACGGTCGCCTACGACGAGATCGCCATGGCCCGCAAGTTCGGTCAGACGGTGGTCCCGGTCAACCTCGAGGACATTGTCGATGACGCCAAGGCCATGGCCGACGACGACCCAAAGGTACGGGCTGTGATCGCGGATATCCGGCAGACGATCCCTCACATCACCGTGGCCGACGACTACCTGCTGAAGGCCGCCAAGCTCGAGACGGCGCTACTGGCCTTCGCCGAGGAAAACCGGATCGTCGCCATGGGCGTGCAGTGCTGGCCCACGGTCTTCCGCACGCTCGGCATCTCGCTGTGCGCCATCTATGGCCGCCTCACGCAACAGCATCTTCTGACAGCATGCGAGACCGATGTGCTCGGCGCCGTGTCGATGCTCGTTAGCGATCTGGCCGCCATGGGCGAGACCGTGCCCCATTTCATCGACTGGACCATCCGCCACCGCGAGGATCCCAACTGCCTGCTGGCGTGGCACTGCGGCAATGCGCCGCCATGCCTCGCGCGCACACCTGGCGAGCGAGCGCTCCGCTCGCGTGCCAACATGACCGGCGAGCTCCCAGTCGAGCCGGGAGACCACATGGCCGGACTGGCCCAGTTCCAGCTCAAGCCCGGGCCGGTCACCATCTGCCGGCTGGTGGAGTACGAGGGCGAGTGGAAGATGCTGATCGCCGCGGGCGAGATCGTCCCGTCGGACGAGACGCTCGCCGGCACTTGGGCGTGGGTACGCGTGCCCGATCACGACCGGCTCTACCGCGTGCTGGTCGAGGAGGGTTTCATCCACCATGCCAGCATGGCCCATGGCGATCATGTCCAGGCCCTGATGCTCGCCTGCAAGTTCCTGGGCATCAGGCCGGTACGGGTCGGCTGAGGCCGTGAGCTCGGCGCCTCCCGATATCGTCGGCTTGGGTCTGGCAACCCTCGATGTGCTTCTCCGCGTGCCGCGGATGGCCACATGGGACGATCCAGCCTGGGTCACATCCTTTGGCCTCGACGGCGGCGGGATGGTCGGCACCGCGTGCTGCGCCGCGGCCCGGCTGGGGGCCAGCGTGGGCTTCATCGGCACGGCGGGCGATGACCTCTCGGCGCAGATGAAGCTGCGGTCCTTCGTCGAGTGCGGCGTCGATCTGAGCCGGCTCGTCGTCCGCCCCGGCCCCGAGCCCAACGTGATGATCGTCTACGTCGACGAAGCCACAGGTGAGCGGATCTTTTCCCCGCTCACCGGGTTTGCGCGGTACGACGTGCAGCCCGAGGCTCTCGACCGCGACTACATCACCTCGGCCCAGATCCTGCACCTCGACGAGTTCAACCGCGCGGCGGCGCTGCAGGCCGCCCGGTGGATGCGTGAGGCGGGGAGGACGGTGTGCATCGACTGCTCGCGGACCAGCAGCCCCGGGCCTGTGGCGCCCGACTTGCTGGAACTGCTCGGTCTGACCGACGTGCTCATCAGCGGCTCAGGCTTCCTGCGCTGCCTGACAGGTGAGCCCGACGTGCGCCGGGCCGGCCGCCAGGCGCTGGCTCTGGGCCCGCGTCTCGTTGTGGAGACCGACGGGGCCAACGGAAGCACCACCATCACAGCCGAAGGTGACTTCCATACCCCGGCCTTCACGGTTCCGGTCGCCGACACCACCGGCGCGGGCGACGTGTTCCACGGTGCCTACGCGGTGGCGCTCCTGCGCGCCTGGGAGCCCCGTCTGGCGGCCCAGTTCGCCACCGCTGTCTCGGCGATCAAGTGCACCCGCCTCGGCGGAAGACGGGGCATTCCGACCCTCGCCGAGGTCGCGACCTTCCTGGCGGAGCGCGGCATCACGCTGCCCGACTGATGACCGGTTCAGTGCGACGGAGACCGAGCCATCTGCCATGGCGAGCGCCGGCGCGGGGCCCCTGCCCTGAGCCTGTCGGAGGACCCGGTCGGCCGCAGGCCCACACGGGCAACTTCGGGCGCGTTGGGGGCCCACCACGCTGGGAACCCGCGTGGTTCGCCCCATGGCACCCCTCCGCAACCCCGACGTGTGCTACCCGCGCCCCACGGTCACTCCGCCTGCGCCTTCAGCTGCACGCGCTTGAGCAGCTCGCGGAACGCCGGCTCGATCCGATCAAACGCCTTCGCCGGAGCGGCGTCGCAGGCCACAAACACCTGCACGTCCCCGGTAACGGCGCACGTCAGGATTCGCTTGCGCGATGTGTCCCCCACCGTGAACTCACCCAGGCTCTGTACAGCGGAGATCTCGCCCAAGCTTGTGTCCTCGACCGACAGTTGACGGAACGCAGACGCCTGACGCCGCACGGCGTCGTCGAGCTCGTTGAGCACGTCCTCCGCCGTAGCGGCGCCGGAGCGCTCACGGCACCCGAGCACGATGCGTGCCTGACCCTCGTACCCCTCGAAGACCACCTCGGCCGACCAGAACGGGCCGGCAGCCGCCTTCCAGCCCTCGGGGATCGGAACGCTGAGCCCCAGCCCCTCGTGCGAGAACCGGACATCGTTGATGAGGCCGCGCGGATCCGGCAGTGGTCCGGTGCGGGGCGTACCCCACTGGATCGCCGCCGTCGCCTGGTCGGTCTGAGCCCGATAGTCACGAGCCCGCTCCGCCGGGCAAGTCGCCACGCCGACGCTATAGAGCTGGCGGCCGTGAACGGCCAGTAGACCGTCGGCCTGCACCATGCGGCCCCCCCGTGTGTAGACGGATCGCGTCCGCACGGCTGGCCACTGACCCAGCTGGGTCTGGGCCATGTCCTGAAGCTCATAGCCGGGGATGGCCTCGCGCATGGCTCGGGCACCGATCAGTGCCACGTAGCCAGGCTCCATCTCTTGCGGCAACTTCGTCGCCATGACGTCAAAGTCGACGGCGAGGTCGGGAGAGACCAGTGTCACCTGACTACCCGCAGTCAGCGCACACGGGAACGCGGTCCATCCAGGTGGCACGGGAACGCGCATCCCGGTCGAGGCGTCCGAGTACACGGCTCCCTGAGCCCCGGACACCGGCGAACCGGCCAGAGCAGACGCCCGCACGAGGGTCCATCCCCCATCGATGGGCTGCCAACGGTGCAGCTCATGCCACACCCGTTCGACAGGCAGCGCCAGCGTCGTGTCAAAACCCGTCAGCACGAGCCGCACCACCGCGAGCGCGTCCTGCTCCGTCGCGAGCACGCTCTCCACCGTGAACACCGCTTCGGGCTCCACAAGCCTCGCCAACAGCGCCGCGAGCTCCTCCTGCAACGCTTGCCGAGTCGCCCCTCCCGGCCCGATGTAGTCGGCGGCCAGGAACCGGGCGAACTCGTCAGCTTTCCCCGAGGAGAGCGCCACGGCCGCCTTGGCGTAGCAGGCGCGAACGACCGCCTCAGTACCCGAAGGCTGGGACGCCGCCCCGGGTGGTGCCTCACCATTCGCCCCACACGGGGCCGCGCCGACCACACAGGCGGCCAGCGCTGCCGCCAGTACGCACCTCAAGACACTCACACTCCCGATGCAAGGGAAAGGGGGAGAACTAGGGCTCCTCACCCCTTCTCCGAGGGGAAAACCAGACGCCGAGAGTATAACCTGAGGGTTGCTTGAGGGGCGGAAGGGGTTCTGCATGCGTGCTCGGCTTCGCGAGGACTGGGTGCCTCGCGCTTGTGACGAAGGAGCCGTACGGCGGCTGACGGCCGAGACCGGTCTCCTCGAACCAACCGTGAGGGTGCTGGTGCAGCGCGGCGTCCGGACTGCCGATCAGGCCTCTGAGTTCGTCGACACGCCCCTCAGTGCACTCCACTCGCCGTGGCGCATCCCCGACATGGCCCCAGCCGTCGAGCGGGTGGGCCAAGCGATCGATTCCCGCGAGCCCATCCTCATACACGGCGACTACGACGTCGATGGCCTCTCGGCTACGGCGTTACTCACCGGATTCCTGACACGCCTCGATGCCGATGTCTCACAGTACATACCCCACCGCATCGAGGAGGGCTATGGCCTGGGGACCACGGCGATTCGGCAGGCCAAGGAGAGCGGCATCCGCCTGATCATCACGGTCGATTGTGGCACCCGCGACGCCCACGCCATCTCGCAGGCCCGTGCGGCCGGGATCGATGTGATCGTCACCGACCACCACGAGCCGGGACAGTCGCTCCCTCCCGCCCTGGCGGTGCTGAACCCCAAGCGACACGATTCCGCCTACCCCTTCCGCGACCTGGCCGGTGTCGGCGTCGCCATGAAGCTCGCCCAAGCACTCGTCGAGAAGCGTGGGCTCCCGCTCACCAGCTTCTTCCGCGGCTATCTCGATCTCGTCGCTCTGGGCACGGTAGCCGACGTAGTCCCGGTGCTCGGCGAGAACCGCGTCCTGGTCCGTTACGGCCTCGACTGCCTCAGGCACACGCGAAAGACGGGCCTGCGGGCGCTCATCCGCGTGGCGGGCTACGAGAACAAGGCCATCGATGCCTTCGCCGTCGGCTTCGGCCTCGGGCCCCGCCTGAACGCGGTGGGCCGCCTCGACACCGGGGAGACGGCCCTCCGGCTGCTGCTCACCCAGGACCGCACCGAGGCCGATGGCCTGGCGCGTCAGCTCGACGAGGTGAACTACGAGAGGCGGCAGGAGGAGCAGCGCACCACCGAACAGGCCCTGGCCCAGGTGGACGACCGGATCGACCTCGATCAGGAGCGCATCGTGGTCGTGAGCGCCCCGGACTGGCACCCGGGCGTGGTGGGCATCGTCGCCTCACGCGTCCGTGAGCGCGTCTACCGTCCGGCTATCGTGCTGGTCGAACTCGAGGGCATCGCGAAGGGATCTTGCCGCTCAATCGAAGGCTTTGACATCTCCGCCGCGCTGGACTCGACCCGGGGCCTGCTGCTCCGCCACGGCGGCCACGCCATGGCGGCCGGCCTCGAACTCCGGCTCGAGCTCCTCGACCGATTCCGCCAGGAGATCAACGCCTACGCCCGGCAAACGATGCCCGACGAGCTCCTGCGCCCCGTCCGGACAGTGGATGGCGAGCTCAACCCCGAGGATGTCAGCCTGCGGCTCTGCAACGAACTGGCACGCCTCGCACCCTTTGGGACCGGCAACCCCGAACCCGTGTTCCTCTGCCGCCAGGCCCGCATCGAGCTGCTCAAGCGCGTGGGCGATGGCTCACACCTCAAGCTGCGTGTATCGGGTCCCACCTCATCCATGCTGGTCGAGGGCATTGCCTTCTCCATGGGCGACCTCGCCGAAGAGTTCCACGTGGGCGACACGGTCGAGATGTGCTTCTCCGCCCAGGCCAACGAGTGGAACGGGACGGTCCTGCCCCAAATGCTGGTTCGGGGAATCCGCCCCGCAGCCAGGCAGGCCAGCGATACCGACCGCTCGCGCCGGAGCGAATACCACGATCGGCATGACGAATACCCCCGGTTCATCGAGAGCGGGGGGAGTCGGCGTGAGTAGGCGGTGGCTGCGAGCCGTCAGGACACTCCGGGCCGTCGGACCGATGGTTCACCCCCGCCCCCATGACAACCGACTCAGCGCCTACTCGTACCTCCCGAACTCCTTGCATGCATCGTACATCGCAGCCACGTTCGCCATGGGAGTCCCCGGGGCCAGGTTGTTGGCCTCGCGCAGCACGAACCTGCCGCCCTCGGTCACGCCGGTGCCGAGGATGCGGCGCACCTCCTGGCGGATAGCCTGCGGCGTCCCGGAGAGCAGCAGGGCAACTGGCGGCCCGCCGTAGATCTGCACATCGGGGCCCAGGTCAGCCCGCAGAGCACCAAAGTCCACCGGGAAACCCGTATCGAAGGAGTTCACTTTCAGCCGGTCGCGGATCACACGGAAGTGCCGTGTCGCGTCACCGCACAGATGAACCGAGTTTGGCCCCTCTGCCCCGAACTCCGCCGTCAGGCGTTCATGGTAGGGCAGCACAAGCTCCTCGTAGGTCCTCGTGGACAGGAGTTGAATGCTGTCATCGGCGAAGCCCCAGACGGTCGAATCCACAGGCACCCCGAGGCGTTTGCGGAAGGCCCTCATCCGCCCGATGGTCGCGTCGACGATGAGCGTCATCAGCGCGTGGTAGAAGTCGGGGTCGGCGTACATGTCCAGGCAGATCTCAGTCGCCCCGCGCAGCGCGCAAGCGGTGGTGAATGGTCCGTCTGTGCCACAACCCGGTACACCGCCCACATGGACCGGCCGCCCGCGGTACTCGTAGCTTCTGGCCTTCTCGCGGAAGTATTCCCAGTACTCCCACGCCCGCCCCATCCAACCGGAGAACGGTTCGGGTGGGCCGTGGTCGATGAAGGTCCACTTGTTCTCGTCGGTCACGATCGGTGGGCAGTCGGGCACGTCATCGGCGAAGTAGCGGATCGGCGCGCCGAACCACATGGCTTCGTACGAGTTCTGAAAGTCCACGCTGACCGTCCACGCCTCGGGCAGCCCCATCTCCGCATCTTGTGGTAGATGATGACGGATCCACCACTGGTGGAACAGATGCCGCTCGAACATGACGTCGGGGTCGTTGAAGAACCGCTCGAAGTCGGCGCCGGTCTCATTGATGCTCCGGTCGAGCAGTGTGAAACGCACCGACGTGCCGATGATCATCGGCACCCGGCTCGGATTGCCTTCGTGATAGCGACGCCAGACCTCGCGGACATCCTCATTGTGGGCCGCGAAGTCAACCATGCCTGCCATCCGCACCCGGCCCCCATCCATCGGATCGTCCTCACGTGCTTCGCCACACGGCCCTGCACCGCCTTGGCCCCTGGGCCTCGCCGCCGGACCAAGGCCTGGGCGCGGCGCCCGCGCCTCCTCGGGCACTCGGCAAGCCCCGCCGGCGACGGGCTCTGTCGCCCGCAGTCGCGTATCCCCCAGTCCCAGCGTCCGGGAAACGCGGCGTGCAGCCGCGTGACGGAGGGCGGTGGGCCCCGGAACTCTCCTCGGCCGATCAGGCGGCATGGCGAACCCGCCGGGCGCGTCGCCGCAGGAGAAGCAGCCCGCTTCGCGGAAAGGCAAACGGATTGCGAGATACCGCCTTCCTCGGAAGCGGTTCTCGACTCACTCACTCCGGAGGCCCCCCATGACACGAGCCCTCGGAAACCTCCTCGCTCTGGCCGCCCTTACCGCCGTTGCGCCCGCCTCGGAGCCACCAGTGAGTCTCTTCGTCTCTCCCGACGGGCGGGACACCTGGACCGGTCGCCTGGCGGCCCCGAACCCGGCGCGGACCGACGGACCGCTGGCCACGCTCGCCGGTGCGCGGGACCGGCTGCGCGCGCTGCGCGCGAATCGTCGCCTCGGCCCGGTCACCGTCCTGGTCCGCGGTGGCACATACGTGCTCAGCGAGCCGCTGGCCCTCTCGCCCGAGGACTCGGGCTCCGAAGCTGCCCCTGTCGTCTACCAGGCGTTCCCCAACGAGCATCCCGTCATCAGTGGCGGCCGCCGCATCGCCGGCTGGCACCGCGCGGGCGGGGGTCTATGGATGGCCAAGGTGCCCCGTGGATGGTACTTCACCCGGCTGTTCGTGAACGGCGAGAAGCAGACGCGCTCCCGCGAACCCGACACCGATGTCTGGGCGCAGTGGTTCCGGGTGACCCGAGGAGGAGAGCCCGAGCCCGATGCGCCCGAAGGCATGGGGAGCCGCCAGTTCTACTTCCCGCCCGGGACAATCCCGCGGTGCGAGAACACGCTCGATGTCGAGATCAACAGCCTGCCATCGTTCCGCTATGCCAACTTCATCTCATCGCTCGAGTCGGTCGATGAGGCGCATTCGCTGGCCGTGCTCAAGTCCATGGCCTACTACAACTTCGCGCCCGGGGATCCATTTCGGGTCGAGAACACGCTCGAGGCCATCGACGAGCCCGGGGAATGGTGTCTGAACTCGGAACGAGGCACCGTCTACTACCTGCCCCTGTCCGGCGTCGACATGAAGGCCGCTGAGGTTGTCGCGCCGGCTCTCAAGCAGCTCATCCGCCTCGTGGGCAGTGATCGCCCTGCGGACACGGTGCATGACGTGGCGTTCCGCGGCCTGACCTTCCGGCACGGTGACCGCTCACGCTGGCACGAACACCCGGCCGAGGATGAGGCCAACCTGCACGCCCTCGACAGCGCCGTCTACCTCGCCGGTGCCGCGCGGTGCGCCGTTGAGAGCTGCCTCTTTGAGGATGTCGGCGGCTTCGCGGCCCGATTTGACCGTTGGTGTCAGGACTGTCGCTTCGTCGGCAACGAGGTCGTCGGCGCGGGCTGCGGGGGCCTTCAGGCCGGCGGCTACGGCCCCGGCACGCTCGATGTCAACCACGGCCACCAGATCTCGCGGAACCACATCCACCACAGCTCGACCGACTTCTGGCACGCCGGCGCCGTCGACGTCCGCCAGAGCGGCCACAACCACATCGCCTGCAACTGGGTTCACGACATGCCCTACACCGGCATCTGCATCAGCGGCGCTCACACGAGCTACTTCAACCAGTACCGCGAGCGGGGCGAGGGCGTGGGCCGAGCCAAGTACAACTTCCGGTGGGATGAGATCCCCGACGACAATCCCCTCACGCCCGAGAGCGTCAAGCCCTTCCTCCACGGCCGCGACAATGTGGTCGAGCACAACGTGGTTCACGACGTGCTGTGGCAGCTCCCGGCCGACGGGGGCGCCATCTACGGCTTTGGCCAAGGGCTCGGGAACGTGTTCCGCGACAACCTCGTCTACCGGGCCCACTGCCTGGCCATCTACCTCGACGCCGAGTTCGACGATGTGCTCGTGCAGGGGAATGTGGTGATCGACTCGGCGTCGCCGTTTGGTGGCAGCGGAGCGCACCCTAGGCTAGTTGACAACTACTTCCCGGCGCCCGGACAGGCCACACCGGAGATCCGCGCTTTGGCTCGGCAGATGATCGCGGCCATCGCCCAAGCCGCGGGCCCCGACTGGCGCAGGCCAGGCGGGGCAGCGGTCGCGACGGAGCCGTCCGTGTTCTCCGGCGAGTTCGGTGGCCTGCGGCCCGGTCCTCTTCCAGGCCAGGGCGCATGGGAGTGGTTCGGCCCGGGTCCGGGCATCGGCGTCGAGGATGACGGCGGTGTGACGGTCGCCGTCGCGGGCGGTACCGACTCTTGGGCCGCAGCAAGGCACGGTGCCGTCCTCTCGCCCACCCAGGGCTTCACGCTGGAGCTCGAGGCGCGCATTACCGACAATCCCGGGCCCAACTCGTCCTTCGAGCTCTACCTCAACGCGGGCGGGATTCACTCCGACGCTGCTTTCGGTCCGGCCATCGTGGCCGGCGCGCAGGACGGAACCCCCACGGCCCTCGGAGTCCGACAGGACGGCGCCGGGCCCCGCATCCTCTCGGGCGCCCGGCTGACCCTCGGCCACTGGTACCGCGTCCGCCTCGTCGTGGCCGCCGACTCAACGGCCTGCAGGCTGTATCTTCGTGACCTGACTGCACTCGCTCAGGAGGTCGACGTCACACCCGCCGGCGGTGTGGCTCTGGCCCGGGCGGGAATGTGGTCTCCTCCCCTCGAGGCCCTGGACACCCTCGTCCTCCGCCTCGGCGATAGCGCGCAGGTTCGCCGGGTGACCGTCGGGCCTGCGCCGGCGTGACCACCGGGCGACGGCGACCATCATGCTCATGATGCGTACGCCAGAGGGGCGCCCCGAGTAGGAGCGCCCCCTGCCGCGTCACGGCCTCGCGCGGACCCGGTGGGATCCGCCCTCAGCTACTGGAGGAGCTGGAGCACCGACTGGGGCAGCGCATTGGCTTGTGCCAACAACGCCGTGCCCGCCTGGGTCAGGATCTGGTCCCGGGTGAACTCGATGGTCTGGCTCGCGATGTCCAGGTCACGGATGCGGCTCTCCGAGGCCAGCAGGTTCTCGGACTGGATCTGAAGCACACTGCGCGTGGCCTCGAGCCGGTTGATCAGTGCCCCGAGCTTCGCCCGCTGGCTGGACACCACGTTGACCGCGTTGTCCACCTTGGCGAGCGCCTCCTGGGCGAACACTCGGCTGATGACCAGCAGGTCGTCCAGGCCGAGGGCGGTCGTATCGAGCTGGGAGATGGCCGCGATCATGCTCTGGCCTTCGTTGGCGCCCACCTGGAGGCTGATGCGGTTGTCGACGAGGTGCACGAACTCGACCGCCGCACCGGGGGCCGACTCGAACACGAAGCCGGGCCCCGCCGTCTGGTCGGCCGTCAGGGAGAACTGCACGGTGCCGGCCTGGATGGTGTCGCCAGGCTGCCCCAGCAGGACCGATCCCCCTCCCACCAGGAAGTTGCCCGCCGAGTCATAGTAGCCCACGGTCACGTCGGCCTTGGTGCCCGCCGCCGCGGAGAAGTCGGCGGCCCCCAGTACCTCCACCAGTCCGGTTCGTACCGGAGCCCCCGAGACCGCGCCCGTCACGCCGCCGTCGTACGTGAGGCCGCTGGTGCCGAAGAACCCCGTGTCGGTGGTGTCATTCCGCAGCATGGCCGTCGTGCTGCCGCTCGCGTTGGCGATGGCGAAGGCAATCCGGTCGCCGACGTAGTACCGGTCCGCCCCCACGCCCAGATTCACGGTGGCTGAGTCGGCGTTGGCGATGCCCTCTGTGACCAGGCCGGTCCCCCCCGCAAAGTTCCTGCGGAACAACTCCAGGGGCGTATTGGTGACCGCGATGCCGGCTGACGTGTCGCCCACATTCACCGTCGCCTGCTCGAGCAGCGTGCCATTCCGGTCATACTTGCTGAGTCGGACGTCCATGCCACTCGCGGCGGTGTCGATGTTGGTCAGGGTATCGCTGGTCCCCGCCGCGGTGACGCCGTTGATGGCCACGACCTCCAGGGTGTAGTACCCCGCCGTGGTGTTCGCCGATATGGCCGGCACTCCGAGAGCCAGGCCCGTCTTGGCCGAGGGGGGACTCGCCATGAACAGGAAGTCCGCCACCGAGAACTGGTCGCCCGCAGCCCCATTGGTTGCCAGCTCGAAGTTCGCGACCGAGTTCAGTGGCGAGCCCACGGGGCCCGCATCGGCATCCAGACCTTTGAAGTTCTGGAACATGTTCCGAGCGAAGGTTGCCGATCCGGCCACGATATCGACGGCCGCGCTAGCCGTGCCCGCCAGTGCGCTGCCACCTTCGGTGACATCTCCCGGCTTGAGGGTGATCCCGCCGGGCACGAAACGCACCAGGCTGTCCGTTCGCTGGTCGATGACCAGGTCCACGCCCTTGATGAGGTTCCGAACGACGCCATCGTCGACGGTCGTCGTCCCGACTAGAGCCCCGGTGTGTGCATCGGTAACCGTAACCTGCATCGGGTCCTCAGGGTCCTGGATCTGCGCGAGACTGAAAGCGTCCAGCACGCCCTGGTCCGCCGAGAAGACCAGCCGGCCCCCCTTGCCCGGTACCGTGGACCGGATCACGAAGGTGGCCGGGAGAGCCTCGTCGGTTGCCTCCTTGGGCTCGCTGACGAAGACGCACACATTGCCGTCGACGCCTGTGCTCCGGCTCAGGTCCCCGTCGATGCCCATCCCCAGACCGCCTTGGGAGATCGGTTTGATGATGGCATCGCGTATCTTCTCGGCCACCTTCTCGAGCGTATCCGAGCCGTTGAGTGTGAACGATGCCGAGGCCCCCTTGCCATTGTAGATCGTCACAACCTGGCCACCATGGATGAACGCGTCCTGGAACTTGTCGACCTGCGACAGCGTCGTCGTGCGTTCCGCTAGCGTGGATTCCTCGAGGTAGAAGTCCACCGATCCCCCAGCGCTGCGGACCGTGTACCCGCTCTCACCATAGCGGATGTCGCCCGTACCCATCTGGCGGTTGCCTGAGGAGTCGTAGTACGCCATCGACGTGCTGTACGTTGAGCCATCGATGGCGTTAAGGTCGGTGCCCAGGCTCGTGTAAAGCCCCACTCGATCCTCGGCGGCGTCGTTGCGGATTCCGGAGCCCGTGGTGTCCACCTGGAACCCGTTGTCGGCCATGTCCTGCTTGACCTGCTGCACGTACGGGGTGCCCGCGAAGTCAGCTGCTGAGTTCACGACGACCAGGAACTTGTCACCGACGGCCCACTTGCACTGGTCCGTCCCCATGGTGATGGATGTGACGCCTCCCGTGATGAGGCCGGCCATGTTCGTCCCGAGCAAATCCTGAGCGGTCGAGGCCTGAGCGTGTGTGACGTCGAAGTGCACCGTTCGGATCACACCGCCCTTGGCGTCGAGCTCGCGGGCCGTGAGCTCGTACAGGTTGGCGCTTCCCAGGCTTGTGTCGATCACTCCATCGTTGCTGTACACCGAGGCAACTTCGATCTCGTAGTACCCCGAATCGCCCGCTCCCAGAGTTCCCGTGGTGGCCAGTGCGAAGCCCGACTTGCCACCCTGGGTCTTGAAGTAGTGGTCCACAATGGCCACCTGGCTGTCGGCCGCGCCCGCGACTTGCTTCACCTCGATCCGGAAGTCCCGGACGAGGTTGTTCTCCCCGCCGATGTTATGAGAGAACTCGAAGTTGCGCCACGAGGTCAGGTCACTCGCGGAGAGCGCTTCGCCCACGCCCTGGAAGAGTGTGGATGCCCCCCAGTCTCTGGCCAGCCCGCGAGTGCCACTGGGATTCTTGCTCGTCGCAACCAGGTTGAAGATGTCGCTCTTGAGGACCTGAGCCTGGCCGGGTACGTTCTGCTTGGTGATCTGGTAGTTGCCCTCCTGGACCACGTCCCGGATGATCACCTGCATCTCGTTGGGGCTGTCCGTACTGGCCAGCGCCGTGGCGGATCCATCCAGCAGCGACTTCGTGTTGAACTCGGTGGTCCTCGAGATCCGGTTGATCTCCTCATTGAGCTGGTCGATTTCCCTCTGGATCTCGACCCGGTCCTGCTGCGTTAGCGTGTCGTTGGCCGCCTGAACAGCCAATTGCCGCATCCGCTGCAGGATGCTATGCACCTCGGACAGCGCGCCTTCGGCCGTCTGTAGCAGCGATGCCCCGTCCTGAGCGTTGAGCGTCGCCCGTTGCAGCCCCAGCACCTGGTTGTGCAACTTCTCACTGATGGCCAACCCCGCCGGGTCATCACCCGCCGTGTTGATGCGCAGTCCCGAGGACAGACGCTCGATCGATGTGCCCAGCCGTTCGCTGGACCGACCGAGATTCCGCAACGCCGTCAGCGCCGTGACGTTGTTGTAGATACGCAGTCCCATTAAGCATCCTCCTTGAGTGGTCATCCCGCCCGCGTCCGTGCTCGCGGGTCGTCGGTACTACCGCCGGCTGCGCCTCACCGGCGCCGGAACCCGTGCCCGCGCCGGGCATGCCGCAGCCCCAGGATGTTCCGGCCCACCTCCTTGCAGGCAGCCGCCTCAACCCGCTCGCATGCTCCGCCGGTCACCGAGGCCCGGCGGACCAGACAGCCGGCTTGACCTCGTCCGGCCAGGGGCACGAGTCGGTACCCCGGGCCCAGTCAGGCAAGCGCCAGCGGCTCCGCTTCGGTATGGAGTGAGGTCAGCGCCGCTACTGCAGCAGCTGCAGCACTGACTGCGGGATGGCATTGGCTTGAGCCAGCATCGCCGTGCCCGCTTGTGACAGGATCTGGTCGCGCGTGAAGTCCACCGTCTCCGAGGCGATGTCCAGGTCGCGGATCCGGCTCTCGGAGTTGAGCAGGTTCTCGGCCTGGATCTGGAGTACGCTCCGGGTGGCCTCGAGCCGATTGATCAGTGCGCCCAGTTTGGCCCGCTGCGAGGACACGATGTTGACCGCGGCATCCACTTTGGCCAGGGCCTCCTGGGCGAACTGGCGGCTGATGACCAGCACGCTGTCCAGCCCCAGGGCCGTGGTGTCAAGCTGACTGATGGCCGCCGTCATCGTCTGGCCCTCGTTCGCACCCACTTGGAGTGAGATCCGGTTGTCCACCAGGTGCACATAGCTGATGGACGCGCCGGGGGCTGACTCGAAGGCGAATCCCGGCCCTGCCGCCGACTCGACGGTCGTCGTGAATCGCAGGGTGCCCGCCTGGATGGTGTCGCCAGGCTGGCCCAGGATCACGGAGCCGCCGCCCACGGTGAAATTCCCGCCGGCGTCGTAGTAGCCCAGGGTCACATCGGCCTTCTGGCCGGCTACGTTGCTGAAGTTGTTGGCGCCCAGATCCTCGATCAGTCCCACCCGGACCGCCGCGCTCTGCTGCGCCAGCGTGGACACACCCGCGTCCTGATTCAGGCCATAGGGTCCCGCGAAACCGGTGTCGCTCGTGTCGTTGCGCAGATTGGCCGTCACATGGCCGGCCGTGTCGGCAACGGCGAACGTGATCCGGTCACCCACCGCGTACGTCGTCGTGCCCAGTCCCAGGTTGATGCTCGCTGAGTCCGCCGCGTCAATGCCGGTGCTCGCCAGTCCGGTCCCGCCGGCGAAGGTCTCTCCGAAGTAGGCCCGTGCCACGTTGGCTACCGAGATGCCAGCTGCCGTGTTGCCGACGCGCACCGTGGCCTGCTCGAGCATGGTGCCGTTCCGGTCGTACTTGGTGAGCCGGAGGTCCATCCCGTTGGCCGCCGCGTCTACAGCGGTCAGCGTCGAGGACGTGCCCGCCGTGGTCACGCCGTTGATGGCTACAACCTGGAGCTCGTAGTAGCCCGCAGTGGTATTGGCCGAGATACTCAGACCAGCGCCCGTGGGGAGCGTGAAGCCTGCCTTGGCCGCGGCTGTCACGAACTGGTAGTCGGCCACGCAGAACTGGTCGCTGGTCGCGTCGTTGGTCCGGAGCTCGAAGTTGGCGATGTTGTTGACGGGCGAACCCACCGATCCCGGATCGGCCTCAAGTCCCTTGAAGTTCTGCAGCATGTTGGCGGCGAACGTCGAGTTGCCCGCGATGATGTCCCGCGGGTCGCTGGCCGTTCCCGGTGGATTCTCCGCACCGCCCTCCATCAGGTCCCCCGGCGTCAGCACCTCCCCTCCGGGCACGAAGCGCACCAGGGTGTCCAGCCGCTGATCGATGAACAGGTCGACGCCCTGGATCAGGTTGCGGACCACGCCGTCATCCACCGTGGCGGTTCCGACCAGTGCGCCGGTGTGGGCGTCGGTCACGGTGACCTGCATGGGGTCATCCGGATCGGTGATCTGGGCCAGGCTGAAAGCGTCCAGGATCTGCTGTGCCCCGGAGAAGACGAGGCGCCCCTCGGCACCCGGCACCGTCGACCGGATGATGAAGGTCGATGGCACGGCTTCGTCCGTGTTCTCCGCTGGTTCACTCACGAACACACACACGTTGCCGTCGACGCCAGTCAGCCGGCTCAGATTGCCATCGACGCCCATGCCCAGGCCGCCCTGCACCGTCGACCGGATGATCGCGTCGCGGATCTTCGCCGCCACGGTCTCCATGGTGTCGCTGGCATTGAGCACCAGCGATGTGTGGTCGCCCCGGCCGTTGTAGATGTCGAGCACCTGGCCGCCCTGCGAGAACAGGCCCGCGAAGGCATCCACGTCGGCGAGACGCGTAGTCCTCTCCGCCAGCGTCGTCTCTTCGAGGTAGAAGTCGACCGAGCCACCCGATGCGTTGACCGAGTAGCCATTCTCGCCGTACTGCACCGTGCCCGTGCCGAGCTGGCGGTTCCCCGATGCGTCGTAGTACAGGAGCGAGGTGGCGAAGGACGACCCGTCGATGGCCGTTACATCCGTCCCCAGGCTAGTGTACAGACCCACGCGGTCCTCCGCCGCATCGTTGCGCACGCCCGAGCCGACCGTGTCCACCTGGAACCCGTTATCCCCGGTATCCTGGTGGAGTTGCTGGACGTAGTGGGCCACGCCTGGGAAGTCCTCGTTGGCGTTGATGACGACGATGAACTTGTCGCCCACACTCCACTTGGCCTGGTCTCCGCCCATGGTGATGGCGGTAGCCCCTCCCGTGACCATCTCGGCGTAACCCGTGCCCAGCACGTCGGTGGCCGCTGAGGCCTGGGTGTGTGAGAGGTTCACGGACGTCGAGCGGATCACGCTGCCTTTGGCGTCGATCTCGCGCACGGTTAGCTCATACAAGCGTTCACTGCCCAGGGCCGTCTCGATCACACCGTCGTTGCCGTATACCGAGGTGACCTCGACTTCGTAGTAGCCCGAATCCCCCGGGCCCGCGGTGTTGTTGTTGGTCAACAGGAAACCCGACTTGCCGCCCGAGGCGGAGAAGTAGTGATCGGCGATCGCCACCTGGTCCGTACTCGCCGCCGAGACCGGTATGACGCTGAGCCGGAAGTCTCGAAGCTGGTTGTTGGTGCCGCCAATGCTCGACGAGAACTCGAGGTTGGTGAACCCCGTCAGGTTACCGCTCTTCAGACTCTCCCCGACGCCCTGGAAGATGCTGCTCGTTCCGAAGTCCGTGGCCCTGCCGCGCGTTCCGTTGGGGTTCTTCGAGTTCGCCACCAAGTTGAACGTAGCACTCTTAAGCACCTGGGCATGGCCGGGGCTGTTCTGCTTGGTGATCTTGTAGTTGCCTTCCTGAACCACATCGCGGATGACGACCCGCACGTTCTTGGCATCATCCGAGCTGGCCAGAGCCGTTGCCGACCCGTCGAGCAGGTTCTTCTCGTTAAACTCGGTCGTGGCCGAGATGCGGTTGACTTCCTCTTTGAGCTGATCGATCTCGCGCTGGATCTCGATACGGTCGGCCTGGGTCAGCGTGTCGTTGGCCGCCTGAACCGCCAGCTCCCGCATCCGCTGCAGGATCGTGTGGACCTCTGAGAGGGCTCCCTCCGCCGTCTGGAGGAGGGAGGTGCCGTCCTGAGCGTTCAGCGTGGCCCGCCGCAGGCCCAGGACTTGGTTCCGCAACTTCTCGCTGATGGCCAACCCTGCCGGGTCATCCCCGGCGCGGTTGATGCGCAGACCGGAAGAAAGCCGTTCGATCGATGTCGACAGCCGTTCGGTGCTCCGGTCCAGGTGGCGCAGCGCCGTCAGTGCCGAGACGTTGCTGTAGATGCGCACGCCCATGGGTTCTTCCTCCTTGAATGGACACCCCGCTCGCATCCTTGCTCGCGGGTAACTCAGTACTTCTGTTCAGACTCGGGCGATCCCATCCCCCCTCCCTGGCGCACTCCCTCAGAGGGCCTAGGCCCATGCGAGGAGCACGTAGTCGTCCGCGATCGCCCGTCGCAGAAACCCGCGGACCAGCTCCGCGCGCTGCGCGGCCGACAGCGGCCCGAGCCCCGAGACCAGTTTCGGGTGCTCGCACACGTCCCGTAGACACTGTCCGGTGGCGCAGACGTGGACGATCAATGCCTCCCAGCTCTGCAGCCGGACGGTGGCCCGGGTGCCCTCCCACTCAGAGGTGACCGCGAACACGGTCTCACCGTGCTGCCCGGTCTCCTGCCGCGCGTCCCGCCATCGAAACAGCGGACTGGGCACCGCGATGGCCTCGAGCCAGTTGTCCCCATCGATCTGCGGCGAGTCCGGCATATGCCCGGGCCGGACTGCGACGAACACATGGTTGCGCATGCGCGAATGCAGCAGTTCAGCCGCCCGGGCCTGCTCGGCGCTTCCCAGCGCCTCGAACGGCCTCAGCAGGTCGGCATCGGCCAGGTAGCGGCGTGGGCAGTACATGTTCGGGCAGAACCACCGCAGAAACTCCAGCCCCGACTCGGCCACGAGTTCGAAGACCTCGAGCGCGTTGTAAAGCCGCTGACGCGCCGGCAGCAGCAGATCCACCACCGCCGCGTCCCCGCCGGCTGCCAGG
Organism: Armatimonadota bacterium; assembly: GCA_029547025.1. Classification (GTDB taxonomy): domain Bacteria; phylum Armatimonadota; class Zipacnadia; order UBA1398; family JAKPQA01; genus JAKPQA01. Next base: position 37,163 of record JAKPQA010000194.1, on the reverse strand, counting down.
TCCTGTTGCCATTCGGACCGCTGGAACAGGTGAGTGGCCGAGAGATTGTCGATGATGGATCGCGCCCGCGGGATCGCCTCGGGGCACTCGAGCCCCAGGCCCAGTGCCTCCATGAGAGACCGGAGCGCCACCGCCCCCGCGCGCCCGTGCGGGGCCCGCACCGACGCGATGAGCGCGCCATCGGGCGTCAAGAGATCACCCAGTGTCCGCAAGACTCGCGGGGCGTCGATAACACAGTGCAGCACATCCCAGACCACGATCAGGTCAAAGCGCTCATCGAGCTCGTTCGCCCGCTCGATCGGAAGCTGACGGAGTCGCACATTCCCGCCCTGGCAGCCGCCCAGGCGCCGGGCGGCCACCTCGAGCGACCGCGCACTGATGTCGATGGCCAGTACGTTCACTTCGGGATGGCAGCGGGCGAGCCCCGAGGTCATCGCACCGGTCCCACAACCGGCGTCCAACACCTTCAGCCCCGATAGATCCTGCCGACGGGGCCACAGCAGGGGACGGAGATAGCCCAACCAGTCCGGCACCTCTGGCTCCGCCGTCCCGGGTGGGTGCCCCGGGCACGGATAGGCCTCATACTGGGCGAGGACCGCGTCGCTCAGGCCCCCAGGGGCGCTGACCACCGGCGTCACTGCCATGTCTGTGTTCTCCCTTGCCTCTGGCCTAGCCAACCAGGTAGACGAGTTCGTCGTGCGCCGCGCGGCGCAGGAATGACCGGACCGCCTCGCAATAGTCGCCCCGACCGAGCCCCGCCAACTCCTGCCGGAGCCGCCTGGACCTCAGAATGTCGCGCACACGCGTGCCGGATTCACACAGCTCCAGAGCGATCCGCTGCCACGGCGTGAGCGCAATGCACTCGCACCGCCCGCAGAACTCGCGAGTTGCCACTCCGGCGCGCCCAGCCTGCTCCGGCACGGGCCCATCGGAGGCTGCGAAGTCCCATAGCCCGTTGGCAATGGGCTGTAGATCGAGCCAGTCCTCACCGTCCAGGTCCACGCGTTCGGGTTCGAAGCCCTCCCGCACTGCGAAGAAGCAGTGGGTGTGCATCGCCGAATGGAGTAGCTCGGCGACCGCAGGTCGAAGCACTTCCGGCACAGCGCGGAGGCACCCATGGTGGGGCGCCGGCAGGTAGCGCTCGGGCTCGTAAGGCGTCCTCGGATGGAAGCGCCAGATCCGCAGGCCGGCCGACGCCAGCAGACCGGTTAACTCAGGCACCGAGTACGCTCGCAAGGGGGGATCGAGCACCGCCAGTTCGGCCAGAGACGCGTCATCCTCCTCGCGCGAGTCGAGCACGGCCTCGAGCAGTCTCGAGTGCCACTCTCGGCTGGCCCGGAGCTTCCGGGCGAACCGCAGCCGCTCGGCGCGCGGCTGCCCGCCTCGGGCGAGGTCGACCAGTTCGCGGAAGCCCTCGGCACCGAGCCGGCCGTAGGGTGCCGCCACAGAGACCAGTATCCCGCCCTCCGGACGAACCACCGAGGCCGCGGCGCTGAGTGTGGCCCGTGGGTCCGAGCTCGCCGACAGGACGCCCTGGAGTACCACGAGGTCGAACTCGAGCCCCAGCTCCCCCACTCGCTCGACGGGAAGCTGGCGGAGATGGACCGAGCCGACATTGCAGCGCCGGGCGCGGTCGGCCGCGTCGTCGAGCGACCGTGCGCTCACATCCACGCCCCAGAGCTCCACATCCGGGTGACGCATGCCCATGGCCGCGAGCTGCGCGCCCGTGCCGCAGCCGGCATCCAGCACTCGGGCGTCGGCCAGCACCTTGCGCCGTGGCCACAGTACATACCGCGCCAGATCGAGCAGATCTCGTGGCGGCACGCCTCGGTGCGGCGCGTGGTCGGCATAGGGAGGGTGCGGGTACTCGTCATAGTGACGCGCAAGGTCGCCCAGGCGGTCGCCGGCAGCAAGCGGCAGCCAATGCGGCGGGGAACCGCCGATGGCGACGGGCGAATCCATGGCCAGCTCCGCGATCACGGACATAGGTACACCAACTCGTGTTCGATGGCGCGGCGGAGGAACCGCCGCAGCAGCTGTCGACGGCCTTCGGACCCGATGCGGCTGAAGCGGCGGCGGAGTTCGCGGCTGTCGGCGATCTCGCCGGCCGTATGGTCACCGTTGCAGAGTCGAAGTATCCGCGCTTCCTCTTCGGCCAGATCGACACGCAGGGCGACGCCGGCGACGAGGTTGATCGCCGAAAGCCGGCCTCGGGTCACCGATCCGTCGGGGCCCGGTTCGCCTTCCTGGTGGAGGGCCCAGTGTGGGTTCGAGACCGGCCGGCTCGAGAGCCAGTCCGCGTCGTCGATCGAGGGCCGCTCCACGCGGAAACCGGGCTTGCAGGCCAGAAAGTGGTGTTTGGCGTGATCGGACGACAGCAGCTCGGCCGCGATGGCCCGGTCACGTTCGCTCAACGCCGACAGCGAGTCGCGCACGTCATGGTCGCGCACGTACAACGCTGGCTCATACTGGCGACGCGGACACCACTGCAGCAGCTCCAGCGATGCCTGCTCCAGCCACTCGTAGATCTCGGGCACCGTGTAGCTGCGGTCCTGGGGGTGCAGCAACAGGTCCACCAGCCCGGAATCGCCCGCCATGTCGAGGTCGCCGAACTTGCGCCGATGGAAGGCGTGTGCCGGCGGCAGGGCGCCAACGAGTTTCCGGGTCCAGGGGGCCAGTTCGGACTGCGAGCGCCCGCCGGAGACCATCCGGATCAGGTCCTGCAGCACGTACACGCCCGTGCGGCCATAGCGGCCGTACACCATGATCGAGAGGACACCATCGTCTTTGAGCACCGAGCGCAAGCACTTCAGGCCCCGCACGGGGTCCGAGAGATGGTGCAGAACCCCGCCGCAGATCACCACATCGAACGTCTCGCCGAGACGCTCGAGATCGTAGATCTGGAACACCCGGAGCTCGACATTGGTCGCCCCGACACGATCGAGCTGGCGCTGCGCGATTCCAAGCGACGTGTCGCTCAGGTCAATGCCCAGTAGTTGGACCTCGGGGTGACACTCGGCTATCTGCGTCAGCACTTGCCCTGTGCCGCATCCCGCGTCCAGCACGCGCAAACCCGACAGGTTGCGGCGCTTCGGCCACGCCGCGATCTGCATGTAGCGCAGATAGTCCACCGAGACCAGGCGCCGTCCATCGACGATGCTCTCCTCGGCAAACCGGGGATATGGGTACTGGCGGTACTGCTCCTGAACGCGCCGGGTGACCTCGTCCAGGACGCCCACGTCTTGGGACGCGATAGGCTCGGTCACGGCGGCGGCCTCCGCCGCCTCCGCTGTCGCCGACATGCGATCCCTCCGCTCCGGCAACTCCGGTTGGGTCTTCGGTCCCAGACCGCCGGGGCCTTAGCGAGAGAGCGCGACAGACAGCAACGGGCGCCCCTCCGCCTCACGCGAAGGAGCGCCCGTCCGCCTTCTCGGGGCACCGAGCTAGGCCCGTCTGTCGACGAAGAGCCCCATGATATCCATCATCTGTGCCCACCGGTCGAGAAGCTCCCGCGGCGGGATCTCGCGGATCACGTCACCGGTCCGCGTGTCAATCACGTCCACGATGATGGAGCCACTGGCCTCATGGACCGAGAACTTGGCCTGGATGTCGAACAGGGTGAACGCCCGGTTGAAATCGTCGGCAGCCCGCCGGACTTCCCGATCGCTCCAGAAGTCCTCCGGATCCGCCTCGGGCTTCTCCTGTGCGGCATCACCAGCGCTCTCCGGGTGGGTCGCACGGTCTGCCCACTCCGCGGCTTGCGTTGCCGACGCTCGCTGAGCCACGTCGACGGCCGCAGCCCGCCCCAGATCGCCCGCAGCCATACCCACCACCTCCTGTGGCCGCACCGCCCGCCGCCCGCTCCGGAGCACCATCGGTTCACAGCATCCCGAGCCACCAGTGCTCCGTTACGTGCCGACGAGCGAAGCGGCGGCGGCCCACTTGGGCCCAGCAGGCCCAGAGCAGGCCGCCGCCCGCCGCACGACTACCGCAACAGGGACAGCACGTTCTGCGGCAGAGCATTGGCCTGAGCCAGGAGAGCGATGCCCGACTGCATGAGAATCTGGTTCCGCGTGAAGGCGATGGTCTCTTTCGCCATGTCGAGGTCACGGATCCGGCTCTCGGCAGCCAGCAGGTTCTCCGACTGGATGTCCAACACGTTCATGGTGTGCTCGAGCCGGTTGACGTAGGCTCCGAGCTTGGCCCGCTCGCTGGACACCAGGTTGATGGCCGTGTCGGCCTTGCTGATCGCTTCGGCCGCCAGGTCACGGCTGATGACCAGCATGTCGTTCACGCCCAGGGCCGTGGTATCCATGGCCGCGATGCTCGTGGTCAACGTCTGGCCGGCATTCGCCCCGATCTGGAGCGTGATCCGGTTGTCCACCAGGTGCAGGTACTCGACGGCCGCACCCGGCGCCGACTCGAAGACGAACCCGGGCCCGGTCGAGGTCTCCTGGGTCAGCGAGAACCTCACCGTGCCGGACTGCACCGTCATGCCCGTCTGGCCCAGCGTCACCGATCCGCCACCGACCACGAAGTTGCCCGACGAATCGTAGTAGCCGATGGTTGCATCCACCGTCGACCCCGCCAGAGTCGAGTACGCGCCGAGCTGGGTGGCCAGGCCGACGCGAATCCCCGCGCTGGTCGTGTTCGCGCCCAGACCGGCGATGTTCGCGTGGTAGTTCGTGTCGTCGCCGTAGGCGGTGACGTTGGCGAAGCCGGCGTCGGTCTTGTCGTTGTGAAGGACCGCCATGTTCGTCCCGCTGCCGTTCGCGATGGCGAACGTGATCTTGTCCCCCACATAGTACGTCGCGCCGTTGCCGAGAGTGATGTTCGCCGTGTCGGCCGCCGCCACGGCATTGGCCGCGCTCAGACCGCTGTTGGCAACACCACCGATGGCAGTCTCGAACAGGTTCAGCGCGACGTTGTCGACCGCCGTGCCGTTGGCCGTGTCATCGCCCAACGTCACGGTGGCTTCCTCCAGCAGCGTGCCCGCGCTGTCGTACTTGCGCAGCGCGAGCTGGATGCCTCCCGATCCGTTGGCATCAGCGTTGGTCAACGTGCCGCCCGTACCTGCCGTGGTCTCGAGCACGCCGTCGGCGTCCGAGTCGATGCCAAGAACCTCGAGCTCGAAGTAGCCGGCGGCGGTGTTGGCCGAGATCGTTGGTGCCGACAGCGCGAAGCCGGTCTTGTCGGCGCCCGCCTCCGCCATGAAGCGGAAGTCCGCCACCGAGAACTGGTCGGCCGCGGTCAGCGTCCGCAACTCGTAGTCGGCCCGGACATTCGCGCCGCCCGCCGGGCCCGAGTCGGGCTCGACGCCCTGGAAGGCGGTGAAGTTACCCTGCACGAACGTGTCGGCGCCCGCCAGGATGTCCGTCGTCGCACTGGCCGTCGCGCCGGCGGATCCACCCTCGAGGATGTCGCCCGTGACCAGGGAGACACCGGCCGGGACGTAGCGCACCACCGTGTCCACCCGGCTGTCAATCTTCAGGTCGACGCCCTGGATGATGTTACGAACCATGTTGTCATCCACGATCGTCTTGCCGATGATCTCGCCCGTGTGGGCATCGGTCACCGTGACCTCCAGCGGGTCGTTGGGGTCCCGGATCTGCGCGATGCTCAGGGCATCCAGCAGCTTCTGGTCGCCAGAGAACGCGAGGCGACCCTGGCTGCCCGCCACCGTCGAGCGGACCACGATAGTGCCCGCCACGGCTTCATCGCTGTTCTCGACCGCGTCGGAGACGAACACGGCCACATTGCCATCGACGCCATTGGCGCTAAGGTCACCATCCACGCCCATTCCCAGGCCGCCCTGGGCCACGGGCTTGATGATGGCGTCGCGGATCTTCTCCGCCGCGCCCTGGAGCGTGTCGCTGCCGTTCAGAACCACGTTGGCACTCTCGCCCGATGCGTTGTAGATGGTCAGGGTCTGAGCGCCAAGATCAAACAGACCGGCGAACTTGTCGATGTTACTGAGCTGGGTCGTGCGCTCGGCCAGGGTGGTGCTCGTCATGTAGAAGTCCGCATGGCCACCCGCTGGATCCACGTTCCACCCATTGGCGCCGTAGCGGACGTTGCCCGAGCCCACCTGGCGGTTCCCCGCGCTATCGTAGTAGATCAGGGTGGCGCCATAGGTCGCGCCGTCGATGGCCGGCGTGTTCTGCCCCAGGCTCGTGTAGAGGCCCACGCGGTCCTCCACCGTGTCGTTGGCCACGCCCGCGCCGGTGGTGTCGACCTGGAACCCGTTGTCGCCCATGTCCTGCTGGAGCTGCTGGACATAGACGTTCGAGCCCGCCCGGGTGTCCTCCGCCGCATTCAGGGTCAGCAGGAACTTGTCGCCCACCGCCCACTGCGCGCCGTCGCTCCCCATCTGGATCGCCGTGGCGCCACCCGTCACCATGGCCGCATAGCCGGTGCCCAGGATGTCGGTCCCCGCGGCAGCCTGCGAGTGGGTGATGTTGAACGACTTGGTCTCCACCACGGTGCCAGCGCTATTGAGGTGCCGGACCGTCAGCTGGTACAGGTCCGACGCGCCCATGCCGGCCGAGTTGATGACGCCGTTGTTCGACAGAACCGTGGTAACTTCGACTTCGTAGTAGCCCGAGTCACCCAGCGCGGCCGTGGCGTTGTTCGTGATGGCGAAGCCGCCCTTGCCGCCCGCCGTGCCAAACTGATGCGCCACCACGGCGAACTGGTCCTGGTTGTCGGCCGTCAGCCGAGTGACCTCCAGCCGGAAGTCGCGCTGTAGGTTCGTCCCCGCGCCGACGTTCTGCGAGAACTCGAAGTTCTGGAAGTCCGTCAGGTCCTGCGAACGGAACTGCTGCCCCACTCCGGTGAACACGCTGTCGTTGGTCGCGAAGTCGCTCGCAAGACCCCGTGTGCCGCTGGGGTTCTTGCTGTTGGCCACCAGGTTGAAGACATCAGTCTTCAGAACCTGCGCAACACCGGGCTGCATCTGCTTGGTGATCTTGTAGTTGCCCTCGGCAACCACGTCACGGATGATCGCCTGCAGATCCGACGGCGTGTCGGTGCTCCACAGCGCTGTGGCCGACCCATCCAGCAGCTTCTTCGTGTTGAACTCGGTCGTGCTCGCCGTGCGGTTGATCTCGTTCTTCAGCTGGTCGATCTCTTTTTGGATCTCGATGCGATCGTTCTGGGTCAGCGTGTCGTTCGCGGCCTGGACAGCCAGCTCGCGCATGCGCTGGAGCATCGAGTGCACCTCGGAGAGTGCGCCCTCTGCCGTGTTCAGCAGCGAGATCCCGTCCTGAGCGTTGAGTGACGCGCGGTTGAGGCCATTGACCTGTGCGCGCAACTTCTCACTGATCGTGAGGCCGGCGGCGTCATCGCTGGCGCGGTTGATCCGCAGACCCGATGAGAGTTTCTCGATGGACTTCTCGACGCTGGCCCGGTTCATCTCAAGATACCGGTCCGCCGTCAGGGCCGCGAGGTTATTGTTGATTCTGATACCCATTCAGCGTTTCCTCCATGAGACGCAGTGTCAGACCCCCGCATCCATGCGGGCGTTGGCACGCCCCCTGAGACATCGGGGCGCGGCACCCGGCCCCGGGCGCCCCCCAAAGCGCCTAGTCCGGGTCGTGTCTCACACACCTCCTGTCATCCGTGTCGCGTCCTGCAGGGGAATACGCCGAATGGGTCAAGGGCTTCGCCCGCACTGCCGATACCACGGGTGAGGGAGCGCACCGCATCCCAGAGGAGAGCTCTCCACGAGATCGCGGCAACGATCCGCGGAGAGAGAGGACGGCAACGCCACTGTCCGATCGGGCCTCAACGGGCCCCGGGCTCAGGACCCCGGGCTCGGGCACCCCTCCATCCCTGTAAGGGTGCCCGACCCCGTCGGGGCCTAGCCGCAGGCAGTTGCCGCGAGATACCTCGTCTACACTCCGGGCCCCTCCGTGAGTCCGGAACGGCGGGAGCAGCACCTCCCACGACACGGATTCTGGACTGAGTGCCAGATACTCCGCTTTGGTTGTTGGCCGAATGGGCTCCGGACTTTAGGGCCATCGGCGATAACTTCCGGTTACCGGGCCTGAACGAGATGCAACAGGTCCACCCAGCGCCCTCGGCTTGGCTGCCAGCCCAGGCCCGGTGCCGGATCCTCTCCAGTCAAGCTCCGGACCCTGGTTGCCGATAAGCCTTACTGGCGCATGGCCGAATGCCGCCATCGGAGTTGGTCCTGCTATGTCCTCCACCCGCATCGACGGCCTGGTCTCGGGCATCGACACCGCAAGCCTGATCAAGGCGCTGCTGCAGACCGAGCAGGACCGCGTCGACAAGCTCTACGACCAGCGCGATGAGCTGTTGTTCGAGCAAGAAGCATTCCGCGACGTCAACAGCAAGTTATACGAGCTTCAGCAAGTCGCCCTGGCCCTGCGCCTGGAGTCGACGTTCAAAACGAAGATCGTCACCTCATCCGACGAGGCCGTTCTCCGCGCGACCGCAACGGCGGCTGCCGCCCGGGGAACCCATATCGTAAAGATCAGTCAGGTGGCCGAAGCCGCTCGGGCCGAGAGCGAGGTCGTCACCACCTACAGCCGCACCGATGTAACGGGGACGGCCGGACTCGCCCAGGCGGGGGGAACCGCCACGGGCACCACCGAGGGGACTCACTCGCTCACGTTCACCAGCGGGCGGGGTGGGCGCATCGTGGGACGCGTCACCGACTTGACCGGCGACGAGACCATGGCCGACCTGGGTGCCACGGTACTCAACGGGCTCCGCTTCAGCCTACAGGGCGTTACGGGGCGGCTCACTTCGGTGAAGTCCACCACCACAGTCAACGAGCTCATCAACCTGATCAACACGGGCGTTCCATTGGTTCGGGCCGAGTTGGTCAGCGGGCGATTGGTTCTCACGGCCGCCCAAGGCGACTGCGACTTCAGCGTATCCGACACCAACTACACGAGCGGGATTCTGGCCAAGGTCCTCGGCTTCTCGGCCGAGACGGCCTCGGTGGCCGAGGTGGTCGGTGGAGTCCAGGGCCTTACAGCTAGCACGACCCTGGGCGAGATTGGGGTAAGCACCTTCGACCAGTTCGGCATCATCATCGGCGGGCAGCGGATGTCGCTCTCCACCGGGGGCCCCTTCAACGCCAGCACCACCATCGCCACGCTGATGGCCGCCATCGAGGCCGACGCGCCTGGCGTCTCGGCCGAGCTCACTGCCGACGGGCGTCTGGCTCTGCGGTCCGATCTGGTCGGGGTGGGCTTCACCCTGGCCGACGACAACTACTCGGACGACATCGCGTCCAAGGTGTTCGGACTATCGGGACGCCAGAGTACGCAAGCCCGGGGGGCAGGGAACGCCCTGGTGACCGCGGCCGCATCCGGTGCACGGATCCTCGGAGGGGTCGCCGGCGTGACGGCGTCCACCACACTCCGGTCTCTGGGTGTCGGCACCGCCAACGGCTTGACCATCACGGTCGAGGGCGGGAGTTCCTTCACGGTGTCCGGACTGAACACGTCGAGTTCGCTGCAGGACCTGGTCGACGCGATCAACGCCGGCCAGTCCAACGTGACCGCCCAAATCGTCACGGGACGGCTCCTGCTGACCGCCAACGATGGCGGCCGCAACTTCACGGTGTCCGACGCCAACTACACCAACGGTGTCGCGACCTGCGCGCTGGGCATCACCGCCGCGCAGTCCACCGCGGACAGCCCTCGCGGCGGAGCCACGGCGCCCATTGTGTCCGCGGCGGCGGCCGGCAAGCGCGGCAAGATCGTGGGGGCGGTGGGTGGTCTGACCGGCACGACCACCCTGGGTGCACTGGGCATCACCACGGACGCGCGAACCAACACACTCGGGCTCTGGGTCGATGACGTCTCCTACGGCATCGCCGGCTTGACAACGGCCAGCACCGTCAACGACCTCATCGCCGCCATCGAGGACTCGGGCGCTCCCGTCAACGCCTACCTCGATGATGGGCATCTGGTCATCGAGGCCGAGGACAACAACGGCAACGTGACCCTCTACGACACCGGCTACTACGATGACGGGGTCGTCGGCAATGTCCTGGGGTTCACCGGCATCCGGTCCTCGGTGGCCACCATCACCAGCGCCGTGACCGGGCTGACGCGGTCGGACATACTGGGGGCCGGGTTCGGAGGCGGCATCACCGACACCGACTGGTTCACCATTACGCTGGCGGACGGGACAAGCACCACGCTCCAGTTCACCAGCACCCCGCCGACGGTCGGACAGTTCATCGACGCGGTGAACGCACAGGTCACGGGCGTACGGGCCGCGCTGACCGCCAACGGGGCCGTGGAGCTGGCGGCAACCTCGGTGGGAATGAACTTCTCGGTGGCCGATCGTGACTATGTCGGCACCATCGCCGGCGAGCTGTTCGGACTCACCCGGGGTCAGTCGACGATCTTGCCGTCCTCAGGCAATGCTCGGGTCACCTCGGCCAGCACCGGCAGCCAGATCGTGGGCACCGAGATCTACCTTCTCAGCGCCGACTTCGCCGACGGCGACCCGACCGCCGGCGGGGCCATCACCTTCAGCTCCGGCGATGAGACCCAGTACTCGGTGAGCTCTCAGCAACTCTACAAGGCCGCCGCTGCCGCCGGCGCCGATACGGACCGGGCCATCTTCGGCGACGCCTCGCTCACCGACTACGCCATCGAGTTCAACGCCCGGGTCGCCACCACCATCAACCACGCGGTGACGGCCGAGGTGCGCTACGACAGTGCCACCGGGAACAGCTACCGGGTGGACTTTGCGGACGCGAGCCACGCCCTCGGTGAAGGTGTGCACATCTACTACAACACCGGCGGCGGCGACACACTGCTGGGCACACTCGCGATCCCCACTGGGTTCGACATCTCCACCCAGCACACGTACCGCGTCGAGGTCGAGGGGAAGAACATCCGTGCTTATGTCGACGGCACTCTTCTCGGCGTGGTCAGCGACCAAGTGACGGGCGTCGGTGACCTGGCGGCGGGCCAGGCCACCGTGCGGACGGACGATGACGGCGAAGCCGTCTTCTGGGACAACATCAAACTCACGCCGCTCTCCACGGCCAACGGCGTCGGTGACCTGCTGAACACGAGCTTGGCCAGTCTCGGTGTGACGACCGCCAACAGCCTGATGACCAATCTCGAGAACGTCGTCACCGACGTGGCCACGCCCGCCACGCTCCAGGAGCTGCTAGACAACCTGGAGGCCGTCGATGGCATGAAGGCCGCCCTGGTGGGCGGGCGGCTTCAGGTCTACGCCGAGGACCCTCGCAAGGACTTTGGACTCGGTGAGGCCGGGGGCCTCACGACGGGGACCATTACCAAGGTTCTCTTCGGCCTCAATGCCGCCCAGTTCACCCAGTCGCAACCATCGGGCACCGCCGTGGTGACGGCCGCCTCGACCGATGAGTACACCGTGGCCGATACGGTGATACCGTTGCACGGGGGCTCTCCCTCATTCCACACGGCCACCGGGGCCGAGGGAACAGGCCTCGACTATCTCTTCACCGGAGGCATTCTCTACGGAACCGGCATCAATCGGTCCTTTGTGAATGGCGAGGAGAGTCTGTACACCAGCGCCGAGATCTCGGCCGGAGTCGACACGGCGGCCCGCGTTGACGGCGGCTACAACGTCGGCAGCAGCGGGACGTCGCTGGTGACCGAGCCGTCGTCGACGCTTGTCGCCCGCAGCATCTTCCCCGACGCCAAGGCGGGCCGCTACACCATCGAGTACAACTACGATGGTGCCCCCTCGGCCTGGCACTATCGCATTCTGAACGCCGACGGCGAGGTCCAGGGAAACGGGGTGCTCGGGAGCAGCACCACCCCCGCCACCTTCGCGTCCTACATCGACTCGGATCTGGCGGGGAGCACCTTCACCCACACCTACCCCGGCGCGGGGCCGCCGGCATCGGGTCAGACCTTCGAGTTCGTGCTCAAACTGGACACCAGCGCCTCTCTCGCAGACGCGGGCTTCGCCACGCCGGCGACCACAGCAACCAACGGGGTCTTCACCATCAATGGTGTGGCCATCCAGATCTCGGACTACACCACCGAGACCGTCGAGAGCATCCTGGCCAAGATCAACGGCTCGGGCGCGGGAGTCGTGGCCCGCTATGACAGCCGGGACGACCGGTTCATCGTGGCCTCGACCACCATCGGGTCCTCGGGGACCGTGTTGCTCGGGTCGAACACGGACTCGAGCAACTTCCTGCAGATCGCGAAGCTCACCACGACGACGGGAGGCACGGCTGTTGCCGGAGTCGACAATAACAACGTTAGCCTGACCACCCAGCTGGGAACGGCCTCAACCAACCTGACCACCCCCGTCACTTCGGGCACGTTCACGATCAACGGCGTGACGCTCTACGTGGACGCGTCCAAGGACACCCTCCAGGACGTCATCGACCGCATCAACGGGTCAGGCGCTCATGTCAAAGCATCCTATGACTCGTCCACCGACCGGTTCGTGCTGCAGAGCGATATGGATGATGAGTCGACCACGACCAACACGACCCGCATCCGGGTGGGCGCGGCGGGCGACTCGTCGAACATCCTCCAAGCGCTTCACATCGGCACGGCATCGCAGCAGCAGACTACGCGATATGTCGGCGAGGCTGGCACGGATGCGAAGTTCACCTTTGATGGCACCACCTACACCCGTGTCAGCAACACGGTCACCAACCTGGTCGAGGGACTGACCCTGACGCTGCTCGCGGCCAGCGACAAGACCCTGACGATCAACGTCGAAGTCGACACCGATCGCGGCATGAACGCGCTGGCGGACTTCGTCGCCAAGTACAACGAGATTGTCGACCTCCTCAACCCGGCGAAGTTGACGGACGACCAGAAGAAGTACCTGACGCCGTTGACTGATGAAGACCGTGCCAACATGACGTACACGGAGATTGAGACGTACACGACTCTGTACGAGAAGTACCGCCGGCAGGAGCTGATCCGGACCGATTCGGCCTTGCGGCGCATCATGCTCGCTCTGCGGCGGGCCGTCACCAGTTCGGTCAGCGGGTTGCCCGAGTCCATGAATGGGCTCATTGACCTGGGCATCGACACCTACTTGGCCCCCGGCAAGGTCGTCACGGACGGCACGCTGGTCTACGACTCGACCGACAAAGACGAGATCCTCAAGAAGCTCGGCGACATCGGCGATCTTGAGGAGATGCTACGGACCCGGGAAGACGCGATCCTCCAGCTGTTCGCATCCGAGGAGTACACGGGCAGCGGGACCAGCGTGCTGGCCACCTATCTGGTGGACCGCGATTCGGGGCTGATGGTGCCGGCCGATGGTCAGGCCCTCTCGTTCCGTGTGGGAGACGGCATCAACCAGTCTTCGAGCATTACCCTGCAGGCGGGCCGCACCTATACCCAGGCGCAGATTCTGGAGCTGCTCGACCGCGCGGGTCTCAACGTGGGCGATGGCGACGACTTCGGCGACCGCGTCAGAGTTACGGCCTCCTTCGATTCCCAGGGCCGGCTGTTGCTCAGGTGCACGGGCTCAGGCGATTCACGCTACCAGGTCGTGCTCCGGGATGACAGCCGCGGGACCAACACACTGGCCACCGTGTTCGGGATCGACATCTCGTCGGACGGCAAGGGGCTCTCGCGTGCGCTGACCGACCTGCTCAGCACCGCCCTCAAGTCCGACGGAGTGCTCGGCTACCGGGTCAAGACCGATGGCACCATCGAGAAGGACATTGATCGCGTCGAGGACAGCATCACGGCGTATGAAGCCCGCCTGAAGGCTCGCGAGGAGGCCCTGAACCGGCAGTTCACGGCCATGGAGTCGATGCTCTCACAGCTTCAATCGCAGGGGGATTACGTGCTCAGCACGCTCTCGAGCGCCAGCAAACAGAGTTCGGGCAGTAGCTAGCCACGGTGAGCCGGGCTCTGGCATGGGGCCGGGCTCGTGACAACGCATGTGACGGGTGAGGTTGATGAGTGTACCGAAGGCCTACCAGAACTACCGGCGAACCGCCGTGGAAACCGCGTCGCGCGGCCGGCTCATTCTGTTGCTTTACGATGGACTGCTCCGTTTCCTCGAGCAGGCCAGGACCGAGCTCGCGGAACGGAAGCCCAAGGAGGCACACTTCGCTCTCATCAAAGCCCAGAATGTCCTGTCGGAGCTGATGGCCTCACTCGATCTGGATCAGGGCGGTGAGATTGCGCGGAATCTCCTGGCGATCTACGAGTTCATGTTCATGCAGCTCGTCGACGCGAACTTCCGCAAGTCGGCCGAGCCCGTCGACGAAGTGGTCGACCTGGTGCGCACACTGCGAGAAGCGTGGGACCGCGCGGTGAGCGAGGAGACCGCCGACCGCAATCGGCAGGCACTTGAGGGCCCGGAGCCCCCGGGCGAGAACGGCGGGTTCTCGGTGGTCTCGTGAACCGGGCGGCGGGAACGCCTGACCCGCTGTCAGTAGATGAAGTCACCCTTCTGACCATACGCGACGGCCATAACCTTGCCTCCGTCATCCTGGCCGTCGGGGCCCACGCTGTACACCAGATAGCGCTCTCCCTCGGAGCGGATACGGAACGGCTCGCCACTGATCGGGTCGGCCGGGACGGCACTCAGGAAGGACGGAACCATCGCCTCGAGGCTGCGGGGTGCGAAGCGGTTGGTCTCCTGGTAGCGGCGCACGGCGAAGCACAGCCGCGTGGCCAGCAGCGCCGCACGCAGCCGGTGCTCACCGTAGACGAGCGTGCGGTAATCGTCACACACGGCAGCGGCAATGGGGTCCGAAGGTCGCGGAACTCCGTTCGCCAGCGCCTCAGCGCACGGCAGTGCGGCTGACCGCATGGCGGCGGCATAGTACTCGCGAATCTGCCGGGTGATCACCTGGAGGTCGGGTCGGTAGTCGGGTCCGCCCTGCTCGCGAGCATCGGCCAGCACCTCGGACTTCTGTGGGACCGCAACCTGGACCCAGCCGAGCGCGGCGTCCCTCTCCCGCGTCAGGAGCGACGCGATCGACGGCATTGCCGCGATGGTCTTGTCAATGAATGATATGTTCTGCTCGATCTGGCCGTCCGTCATGGGAACGCCCGTCCGCAGACTGGTCCTCATCTCCCGGCAGCCGTCCTCCACGATGGATCGGGTGCTCACCAGCAACGCGCCCACTGCCGTGGCCCGCAACTGCTGCCCCAAGCGGATCACGGCCTGATACGACTCGAAGGCGCGGGCCGGTTGCCGCTCGAGCTCCCGCTGTCGGCCCTCAAGCAGGAGCAGCACCCCGAGCGCCTTCATGCCACCGGCGGCCCCGACATCGGACGGTCCGCGGAGCTCGAGGTTCGGCACGCGGCAGGGCTTCTCGAGGCCCTCGTGGATGAGGCGGAGTGCCGCGGCGTTCGAGGCCAAGACCTTCGCGATGGCCGGAGAGAGCCGGGGGGAGCCCAGACGGCCCTGATCGCTAGCATCCAGGACCGGCGCCAGGCGCTGGGCGTCACCGTACAGGGTGCGGATGGTGTTCTCGTCCCGAACCTGTCGGACGGCCAAAACATAGGCGTTCCAGCCTTCGGCGCCCTGGCCCTCGGCGATGGGGATGGCGACCTCGGAGATCGCCTCGGTCGGCCGGACGGCGGCCCGCGAACACCCCATCGCACCCAACGGAAGGGCCACGACGGCACAGACACCGGCAATGCGGACTATGGAGTGGTGTTTAGCCAACATTCCCAAGTGACTCGCACTCCTGACTGGCAATCCACGGCACGCCCCGCAACCGCCTCGCCCTGTGTGTGTCCTGTGTTCTGGGCCTCCTGTGGCTCCGCTCGCGGATCCGCAGGACGGGCGCTTGCCCGCACCGAACGCTCTCCACACAGCCCAAGACCGGAGCCTGCCCATGCGATACCGTGCGCGTCCCTCGCCTCCGCCACGTCACACCCTCGCCCTGGCCATGGTCCTGGCCGTCTCGGCGGCCGGGGGCCAAGGCGAACCCCGTGGGGGCAAGGATACACCAACGCGGGCCGAGCTGCTGACACGCGTCGAGGCCCAAGAGCCTGCGATCGCCCGGGCCCGGGCCGAACTGCAGGGAACCAGTCCGGAGGCCGATGACTGCTTGGCCCTGGCCCAGCTTGCGGTCATCGAGGCGAGGATGGCCGTCGAGAGCCCCTACTGGAGCCTCTATGGCGCCGAATACGTCGATGGGCGCCTCTCGTCGGCCGCGGCCGCACTGGATCTGGCACGCGACCACAAGCCGCTGCCTATCGTGCCGGGCGAGTTGCTCGAACGTGCCTACTTCGCCTCCAACGATGGAACCGTTCAGTGCTACCACGTGTTTGTGCCGGACGGCTACGATCCGGCGCGGCCCACACCCGCCATTCTCTTCTGCCATGGATATGACCCGTACACCACCAAGATCTTCCCCTGGGTCCCCGAACGCTTCCAGTCCGTGGTCGACGAGATCGACGCCCTTTTCGTGATCCCCTATGGACGCCGCAACACCGACTTCCTGGGTCCGGGGGAGCTCGACGTGCTCGAGGTGCTCCAGCAGGTCTGCCGGACGTTCCGCGTCGATTCGGACCGCGTTTACCTCACTGGTGTCTCGGCCGGGGCCTCCGGCGTATGGACGCTGGCCACGCACTACCCGCACCTATGGGCGGCCATCACGCCCATCTGCGGCCGCACCGATTACTATCTTTGGAAGGGGTTCCAGCCGGGCGAAGCGGCGAAGCCGCGCGAGTTGGGCATCGCCATCAACAGCCCCATCCTGGTGGCGGAGAACCTCAGATCGTTGCCAGTGGACATCTACCACGGCGCTCGAGACCCGTACATACCGCCCACCCAGTCCTCGCGTATGTTCCGCGCCCTGGAGGCCTTCGGCCTCAGTCGCTATACCGAGGATCCGGAGGGAGGGCATCGGATCTGGGACACATTGCTCCGGGACAAGACACTCTGGACGCGGCTGCTCAGCCATCGCCGCGACGCAATGCCGCCGCGCGTGACCTACACGAGCTTCTCGCCGAAGTACAACCGGGCATACTGGGTCGAGGTACAGCAGGTCCGGGAGTTCGGGGCGCCCATCCGTGTCGACGCTCAGATCACGGGCCCCCACACCGTGGCACTCAAGACCGAGAACGTGGGCCGCCTCCAGCTGCACCTGCCGGAGCCCGCCGACGGTGAGCCCTGGGACGTGACGGGCCTCCCCCAGGACCCGCCCGCTGACGCACCGTACAAGACCGCCACGCTGGTGGGACCCGTGGAGAACGCCTACTGCCAGCCGTTCGTCATGGTGCGCGGCACCCAGGGGTCGGACGCTGAGCGCTCGGCGCTGGCCCGGATCGTCGACTGGAACGTGCGGCACTGGGACGACTACGCCGACGGGCTGCCCCCGGTGCTCGATGATTCGGCCGTCAGCGACGACGTCATCGCCAGCCGGAACCTCATCGCGTTCGGCCGTCCCGAGACCAACCTGATTGTCGCCAAAGCCGCCCCCTCACTGCCGCTCCGGTTCATCGAGGGGGGATTCGAGTACCAGGGCATCGAGTACACCGGCCCAGATGTGGGCGCGGTGTTGGTCTATCCGAACCCCCTCAACCCAAGACGTCTGCTGGTGGTTCATGCCGGGGCGTTCTGGGGCGAGAACCGGCGCTTCATTGAGCCGAACCACCGACTCGACGTCTTGACTGACATCGTGATCTTCAAAGCTTCGGGCAGCGAGTTCCAGGCGGATACCGTTCTCTGCTTTGGTTGGTTCGACGCCCACTGGCAGCCGTGTCCGGCCCTGACGTCCACCGGGCCCATGGAGCCCGCGAACGGCGCGTAGGCTGCCGAGGCGTGCCGTGCCGCGAACCGGTGCGAGGAGCGGCCATACGCACCGCTGGCATCGAGTTCCCCGCCTCACGGCGCCGTGCCATTTGTCGAGTTCTCGTGCCACTTCGGTCTCGACGACTTGGGCCGGCCGGCTCATCGCGTGCGCGGAGGCCGCGTCCGGACCCCGCCCACCGTCTCAAACGTATTACCTGTGGAGCGGGCATTGGCGCCTACGAGGTGCTTCGTGACCGCCCGAGCCAGTTGCTGGGCGTGGTCTTCGACGGGGAGCGCCACGTCGACACCCGGAGCTGAGCCGGTCTGGCGGCGTTGGCCTCTGTAGGGGCCCCTCCTCGCAGTGCGAATATACCTTTCTGGCTGCTTCGCGGCCCGCCAACGATGGTGGGGGGCTCCTGGTTGCTGCTCTCGCGGATCCTGTCGAGCCGGATCGTGGCCGTTGCTGCCGCGATCTGTGGTGTGGCGTCCGTCGTGTATGTCCGCGGACGTGCGGTCGAGTGGGACCTCGAGGACCTCCGGCCCTTCGCCGAGCAAGAGGCGAGTGCCGCCCTGGGACGGCCGGTGCGGATGGGCCGGATCACCGGTAATGTGTTCCGCGGGATCACGCTACATGGCCTGAGCATCGGCCGGGTGGCTGCGGATGGCGGGGCGGGCGACTTGCTCACGGCGCAGCGGGTGGTGATCCGCTATTCGCTGTGGGCGGTGCTTCGTGGTCGGGTCAGCTTCCAGCGTTCGATCGAGCGCATCGAGGTTCATCGGCCGCAAGGCGAGATCCGCAAGCTCAAGGATGGCTCGTGGCAGCTGGCCCGGTATGTCCGACAGCCCAAGAAGAAGAGGCCCAGGACGGCCGACCGTTTCGCTGGCATCGTTCAGGTATACCAGGGCGACCTGCGCTTCTGTGACGAGTCCACACCACCCGGTCCCGGCGGCCGTGGCCTGGACTACCGTGGTACGGGTATCGACGCCATCGTGGACTGCCACGAAGTCGGTCTGACGCAAGGCACCGCCACCATGGCCGTCGTGGATGTCGCCGACCGGGCGACCCTGACTGCTCGGTACCTCTCCCAGGGCCATGTCATTGACATCCTCGTGGACGCCGATGGTCTGCGGGGTGATGCCCTGTTCAACTGGGTGGTGGCGGACGACGATCCGAGCTTCCGGTTCCTGGCCGGCACCATCCCCCACGTCCGGGCCGGCTTTACGTGGTCAGACCGCGCGTCGCTCGAGTACTTCGCGCGGGGCGAGGTCGACGGGATGTCCTTCGAGCTCCCCGGTGTGGGAGCACAGCCTTTCGCCGTTGAGGGCGATCTGGTGGCGACTTCGGACCACG
Source organism: Armatimonadota bacterium (assembly GCA_029547025.1). GTDB lineage: Bacteria > Armatimonadota > Zipacnadia > UBA1398 > JAKPQA01 > JAKPQA01. The sequence continues at coordinate 18,079 of JAKPQA010000194.1, read as the reverse complement.
TCGCCAGCGATAGGCTGTGGCTCACCTACGGCCACTCGCGGGCCTTCGTCTCGGGCAGCGTGCTCGGCCTCAACAGCCAGAAGGAGCCCAAGGGGCCGGCCCGTATCGACCTCGAGATCAGCTCGAAGAGCATGGACTTCGGGGAGATCCTGCAAGAGCGCCCTCTGCCCAGGGAGACCTTCGAACGTTTCGTGACGGCCGACACGGGCTCGGCCGATCTGAGGGTCGTTGGGTCGGTCGAGGAGGTGGTCGTCGACGGCCGGATCCGCCTGGGAGCTTTGTACGCCAAGACCACGAACGGGTGGGAGGTCTCGGCTCCGCCCATGGACATCGAGGGTCAGTTGCTCTGCAAGGGTGAGTACCTGGCTGACCTGACGATTCCCCCCAGCCGGATGAGTGTCCGGGTGCCCGAGGGACTGCCCTACATGGGGCCCCGGCATCCTGGCGAGGCGCCGCCGAGCCGGGAGGTTAGGGCCAGTGGCCTGATGGCGGCCCGGGTGACCGGACCGCTGTCATCCCCGCGCATCGTGGGCGATCTGAGGTTGGCATCGGCCTCAGCCCTCGGGATTGGCCTGACCCAGTTGCGGGGCCGAGTCGAGGCCGTGCAGGCTCCGGTCCCTCCGGGTTCCGAGGTGCCACCCGCGTCGGAAAGCCAATCTCCGCTTCCGGCCACCCGCTGGCTGGTGCGCCTGAGCGACCTCGAGTCACAGGTGCTCGAAGGGAGCGTTCGCGGGGCGGCGGCCGTCGAGGTTATGGACGGAGAGGTCACCTGGGCGCTCACGACGCGACTGGAGGATGTCGACCTGGCCCAGCTCAACCGTTCGGTCGAGGTCACGAATCTGCCGCTGGAGGGGAGGGCCTTCGGCACACTGGTCGTCTCGGCGACCCCGGGCGATCCGATGCCCGACGTCGCCCTGAAGGCCCGGTCGCCGGCCGTGCTTGTCGACCGCTACGACCTGGGCCAGGTGGTGGCCACCGCTCAGCTCCTGGACAACGGCCGAGTCGAGGTGACGCAGCTCTCATCCTCCGGGCAGTTTGGGCACTTCGAGGCGAGTGGTACTGTGCCTTTGTTCGGCGATGAACGCACTTTGGACCTTGCCTTCGAGAGCGGCACCATCGACCTGGCCGAGTTCAGCAGGAACATCACGGCTCTCTCCTTGGATGGGGAGGGGTTGGTTCGTGGATCGGTGCAGGGCACACTAGACTCGCCGCGAGTCGTGGGTGCGGCCCAAGCGCTCAACGGGTGCGTGTCGTGGGCTCGCGCCGCCGACGGCGCTTTGATCCCCGCTTCCCTCAGCCGGCCCGGGCAGCCGAGCGTGGTCTATTTCGATTCGGCCCAGGCCCGCTTCGAGTACCACGACCGGGTCATCTCGCTGGCCGACGCCGAGCTGCGACGGGGGCCGGGCCGGGTCCGTGTTCTGCCCGTATGGGTGCCCCAGGGGATGGCGCTGGCACCCTTCGTTGGGTTCGAGGATGACGGCACAGTGCGCTTCGGCATGGGCCTCGAGGCCCAGGATCTGCCCGCCGGCGAGGTGAGCCAGGTCCTCGGCATTGCCGAGGCCACGCAGGTGGACGGGCTGCTCTCACTGGAGCGCGGGATGGTTGCTGGTCAGGCACAGGACTACCAGTTTGCCGGCGAGGTTCGGCTGGCGGATGCCACCATGCATGGTTACGGCGTGGAGTACGCCTCGGCCGCCGTTCTCACACAGGGCGACGACCTGGTGATCGAGGACTTCAGTGCGCGGGTCGAGGAGACCCGTGTCGATGGCGAGGGCCGCGTGGCGCAGTTCCGGACCGCGCCCGAGTTCGTCGGAGTGGCATGGAGGGCCGATCGGATCTCGCTTGCGCGCATCGATGCCAACGTGCGCCGCGCCCACGGGCTGCGCGGCATTGCGTCGGCCATGGGAGGCGTTGACGGCCCCATTCAGGCCCCGGTCATCACCGCGTCGGCTGAGAGCGACTCAGTGTGGCTCCAGGGCGAGGAGTTCACCAACGTCCGGCTCGAGATGCAGTACTTCGTCGACCCGTCCGATCAGGAGCACGTCCTTTGGCTGGGGTACCCGAACCCTCTGGTGGCCCATGTGGGCGGCGGCGTGCTGCAGGCCGAGTGCGAGTATGAGCTGAACGCCCGGCGGATCTCGGCGACGGGGCGGATGGAGGGCATCGCCACCGGGCCGCTGTCATCGGTCACCCGTGCCTATCTGTTCGAGGCGGCTCGACGGGGTCAGGAGACCGAAGCGCAGCGCCGAGTGGCGAACCTGGTGCGTTCCTTGGGCGGCGCGGTCTCGGGCCGCTTCGAGGTGTCCGGCCCCGTCGATGATCTCGAGGTCCGCGCCCAACGGATCGAGCTGGCTGACGCAACCTACCGGGGCCAGCCCATTCCGGCGCTGGCGGGCTCGTTGCGGTACCAGGGACAGACGGTGGAGGTCCACGAGCTATCGCTTGCTGACCCCAACGGGACGGCCAGCGGATCGGTCTGGGCCGATCTGGGTCCCGGAGGGACCATTCTCGGGAACCTGACCGCCACCGGGGTACGACTGGCGCCGTTCGCCGAGATGTTCGCCGCCCGGCCGATCATCACCGAAGGCACGGGTGAGGCGCACATCGTCGTCCGGGGCCCTACTGCCAACCCCGTTCTCGAAGGTGGCCTGAGAGCACGCGACGTCCTGGTAGACCTGGACTACGAGAACACACACGTTCCTCGCTCACAGCACCGGCTGGCGCGCGTCGACAGCGTCCAGGCGGACGGAATATCGGTCCGCGAGGGCGCCGCGCAGGTGGCTTCGCTGGAGGCCAGATCCGGTGGCACCTCCGCCTCGATCAAGGATGCGCGCATCCCGTTCTCCTGGTCAGGCGTGGCGGCCCCCAAGAACGACCCTCTGGTGCTGGTGGTCGATGTGCCCGAACAGGACCTGTCGGCTCTCGCCAGCGTGTTCGGCTTCCCACCTGAGTCGATGGAGGGGCATGTGGGCGGTTCGCTGCGCCTGTCGGGGACTCTGGACCGCCCCAGCATCGACGGTGACTTTCAGCTTCGAAATGCGCGTTTCGTCATCGACAACACCGACCCCTACCTGCGTGCGTTGCTCCGCCAGACCCGGATCCCGATTGAGGGAGCCAACGCCGCCATTCGGGTGTCCCGGCAGCCCTCGGTGGACGCCAACGTGGTCTCGCTGACGGGTAGCGCAGACGTTCTGGGCGGCCAAGTGCGTGCCGATGGCACCGTCGAGGTTGCCTCACTGGCCGACACCAGCGGGCTGCGCGGCTGGGACATGAGGCTACGCGCCAGCGGGCTGCGGCACAAGCTCTATGGCGACCCGCGCGGCGACAGCGACCTGCTGGCCCTGGAGGAGCTGGATGCACGTATCACCGAGGAGGGAGGAGCCCCATGCGTCGTCATCGAGAAGGCGGGGATGACGCTGGGCGAAGGAGCGGACCAAGGCCGCATCTCGTTTGCCGACGGGCGTGTGGTGCTCGTCGACGCCCAGCGCAACGGCTTCAGCTTCGCGCGCCTCGGCCTGAACCGTTGGAACGTGACCGCGGATGTGCGTCACCTGCCCGTCGATGCGGGCGGCATCGAGCGGATCGTGCGCGTGGGAGAGGCCGAGCGGCGGCAAGCGGAGGCTCAGGGCGGCCGGGAGTCCGCCACGCTCGTTGACCCCCAGAGCGTGCATGTGGCCGACTTCGGCTTCGCGCGGCTGGACGGCAAGGTGGTTGCCACAGGCAAGGGCGAGGGGGACCCCACCCAGATACGGGGGGTGGGGCTTCGCATCAGTGATGCCAGAGTCAACATCCCTGCGTTCGAGGAAGAGGACCGGAGCGCCCCGCCAGCCGCCGCGACCACCGCTGTGGCGACCGTGCCGGCGCGCAGAGCCTTCCGGTTCCCTCAGCGCGACGACTTCGACATCGCGATCGACGTCAACGTGGGCAACAACGTGCAGGTACCCGCCTACCAGACGGAGCTGCGTGGCCTCGCGTCCCTGTACAGCCGCGCCGGAGACGTGAAGCTGCAGGGAATGCTCGTCGGGCAGAAGGGTGAAGTCTCGTACTACACCGTGCGCATCAACGTCACGTCGCTGATCGTGACCCTCGACTGGTCGAGTCTGCCGGGGAGCGGCGGCGAGATGGACGAGTTCAAAGCCTACCTGACCGCCGATGGAAACACGTCGGTGATCTCGAAGGGCGTGCGCACCCGAATCCTGGTTCACATTGAGGGGCCCCTGGCGGGCGAGTCATTGATCGCGGGACGTGTCCGATATGTGGCCCGCCTTGCATCTCCCTATGGCGACGACCAGCCCATCAACACGGGTCCCCTGCAGCTCACGCTCCGGTCGGAGCCGCCGCTCCCGCAGCGTGAGATCCTCCAGCTCTTGGGCCAGGGCTACGTTCCTGGGCTGGCGCGCGAGGGGCAGACGGACTACACCAAGGTTCTATCGACGAACGTGTTCGAGGCGCTGGCGAGCACCTTTGTGGGTAGCTTCGTCTCCCAGGTCAGCGACCTACTGGGCCTCAATGGACTCACACTCGAGTGGAACCCGCGCACGGGCATCAACACATTCGGCATCGATCGCGCCATCACGGACAAGCTGTACCTCGAAGGCTGGATGCTGACCGCGAGCCCACGGTACCGGCGCTACCACTTGGGCATCACCTATGATCTGACCGACCACCTGCGCGGGGGGTTCGCCATCAACGAGACCCTGACGCGGCGCGTGGAGCTCCGCTACCAGACGCCGTTCTGAGTGCGACGCGACTCCGAAGCGTCTCGGCACGCCAACAGCAAAGCCCAGCCGGGGAGTCGGCTGGGCTTCGCATCCTGAACTCATCCCCGAGGGGCTAGAGCGGGTTACAGCCGTGGCTGAAGGTCGAGCCGGGGGCCCCGCCGCCAGGCTGCGTTCCGCCGATGATCCACTTGGCGTGGCTGTCCACGAACGCATAGTTGGCGCCGGACATGTGGATGGGGGTGTAGGGCGAGGTGGCCGATCCTTCGGCCTGTACCCAGTTGGTGCCGTGCTTGTAGGCGTCAGCCACCGTATCCTCCTCGTAGAGCAGGATCGAGTAGGATGACTTCTTGAAGTTCGTCAGTGGTCGACCCGCGGCCCATGTCCACCCACCCGGCATGACTCCCGTGTGGGTGTCAGAGCCCACGAGTGTCCCGGTGCTCACCACGTAGCTCGACGCACCCTGGCCGTTAGGGCTGGGGTACGCGCCCGGGCACACCAGGATCTGGAGGTTCTGCATGTAGGGCTGCAAGGCGAGCCCCCAGTCGCCGCCAGCCTCATAGCCAATCGGGAACCGCTGGTCCCAACTGGTGCAGTACATGTTCATGGCGAGCGCGATCTGTTTCATGTTGGCCAGGCATGAGGTCTGCTCGGCCTTCTCCCTTGCTTTGGCGAAGACCGGAAACAGGATCGCTGCCAGGATCGCGATGATCGCGATGACAACGAGCAGCTCAATAAGGGTGAAGCCCGTGTCGTGACGCCGCATATGTTTCTCCTCTCGATCGCACACCCGCACCCGGTGGCGCGCGGTGAACGACACCCAGACCCAGTAGGGCGAATCCTAGCCGGTAAGCGGCCACCACGCAACGCGCTCCGCAGCCAACCACACGGGACGATCCGGTCTCTGTCCCGGCGCCGGTCCGAAAGCCGCTGCCTGTGCCCCATCCGGCGTCCCGACCACCCCCTCGCGTCCCCACCCACATGGATTCACTTTGGTCCTTATCGTCCTATACCCATTGTGACAGCATCGCAAACACCGGTGGCTTGGCAGATTGGACGCTCGCGTGGGCATATTGTTTCGTGCGCAATGGCCGCGCGGCGATGGCGTCGACAAGGAGACCGCCCCGGCTTGGCGAAGACCACCATCGAGCACCCATCCTGTGTCGAAGCGAGGGGCGATATGCGAACCCCACAGTTCGTGGTTGCCTCGATGGTCCTCCTTCTGCCGCTGCTGTCGCCGAGCTGGGGGGCGCCTTTCACTGACGTTCCGGACGGACATCCGGCGGCTGCCGCCATCACGCGCCTCGTGGGCGCCGGGATTCTGACGCCGACAGGTGGCGCATTCCAGGGCGAGATGGTGGCCGATAGCGACTTCCTTGTGGCGGTTGGCGCTCGCTTGATCGCCTTCGTGTCGCTCCGGCTGGTACGGGAGGACTCCACGACCCCCCTGGACCTCTATGTGCGGGGGCGGTCGGCCGCGATGCCACCTCCCGTGGATGGCGTCCCCGTCCCCGAGACGCACCCCGACTATGCCGCCCACGTGTTCGTCCGGCAGGTCGAACCCGACCAGGCCAAGGAGTTCCTGGCGGCAACAGAGGGATTGACGCGCTACGGCGTCGCCGAGGTCGTGGCCCGGGTCCTCGCCCGAGTGGAAGCGGCCCAGAAGCGCGCGCCCGTGGCTCTGGTGCCCTCCGAGACCGACGCGCCCGACTGGGAGTTCGACGGCCAGAGCGGCCCCATCGCGCCGGGAGACCATCCGCCACACGAGTAAGTGGATGCGTTCAACGACCTCGCCCATGGGGGAGGCGATGCAGTGTGGCACGCGCCACGTACCTGGGACACGCAGCCGTCCGGATTGAGTCCGCGCCGCATGCCGTGATCATTGATCCATTTCTCACAGGTCAGCGCTCCCCCGTGCGCCCCGAGGATCTGCGCGTCGACGCCGTGCTGGTCACCCACGGGCACGGCGACCACGTGGGCGACACGGTGGCCATCGCCCAAGCCAACAGCGCGTGGGTCGTGGCGCCTTCCGAGCTCGCCGGATGGCTTGCCCGGCAGGGCGTGAAGACGCACGCCATGCACATCGGTGGCGCGCACCAGTTCGACTTTGGATGGGTGAAGCTGACGCCCGCCCTTCATGGGTCGGCTGCGATGGGAGAGAGTACCGTCTACACCGGCAACCCGTGTGGTTTCCTGGTCCGCATGGGAGGAAGGCTCATCTACCACGCCGGCGACACCGGGCTCTCGGCTGAGATGGAGCTCATCGGCCGGCGGAATGAGATCCATCTGGCCTTCGTGCCGGTGGGCGACAACTACACCATGGGCGTCGACGATGCCGCCGAGGCGGTGCGGATGCTGCGGCCCCGTCGAGTCGTCCCCATGCACTTCGGGACTTTCCCCGGCATCGAGGCAGACACGGATGCATTCGCGCGGGCGGTGGGGCCGGCGGCCGAGGTCGTCGTCCTCCAGCCCGGGGAGACCACGGAAGCCTGAGTGGCGGCGTCACTCGCCTGACGGATTCACCCCCCGAGAGGTGGACTTGCATGGCGACCGACCTCGAGCAGCGCTATGACCAGCGCCTGACGCGTTATGTGACAGCCCTGCGGAATGAGAAGGCGGACTGCGTGCCCATCCGCCCATTTCTGGCGGAGTTCTGCGCCAAATACACGGGGTACACGGCCCAAGAGGTGACCCACGACTTCACCAAGGCATTCGACGCGGTGCTTCGGACCGCCACGGATTTCGACTTCGACGCCATGGTCGGCAACATGGTCTATGTGTGGACGGGTCTGACGCAGGCCATCGGCCTCGAGTACTACGCCATCCCGGGTATCGATGTGGAACCGGATACCGGGTTCCAGTATCGGGAGCCATCGGAAGAGCGAGCCTACATGAAGCCGGAGGAGTATGACGCGCTCATCGAAGATCCAACCGGCTTCCTCCTCAACGTGTGGCTGCCGCGGGTCTCGCGCGACGTCGTGCCGATTGGCGCCCCATCGACCTTCCGCAGTAACCTGTCCTTCCTCAAGGGCGGCATGGCTATGATGCAGTACTTTGCGGGGTTCGGCACTCAGGCTCAGCGGATGCGGACCGAGTGCGGGATGCCCGGAGCTATCGCGGGGATTCTCAAGGCCCCGTTCGACATCCTGGCCGACAAGCTGCGCGGGTTCCTCGGCCTAACCATGGATCTGTTCGAGAGGCCGGACAAGGTCCGGGCCGCCTGTGAGGCCCTGATGCCCCACCTGACCCATGTCGCGCTATCGGGTGCCGATCCGGCGAAGCAGGTGCCCATCACCATCTGGATGCACCGGGGCTGCACGCCGTTCATCTCGCCGGCTCAGTTCGACGGTCTCTACTGGGCCACACTGAAGCCCATCATCGAGGAGATCTGGTCGCGCGGGCACCAGGTGTTGTTCTACGCCGAGGGTAACTGGGACCGCCACTTGCCGGCCTTCGCGGAGCTGCCCGAAGCGAGCATCATCTACCACGTGGACATGGGCGACATCCTGGAGGCGCACCGCGTACTTGGGCACAAGTTCTGCATCAGCGGAGGCATGCCCAACTTCCTGCTCAGCTATGGCACGCCCGACCAGGTTCGCGAGCGCTGCAAGGCCCTGATCGAACGGGTCGGTCGTGACGGCGGGTATGTCATGGATGCGAGTGCCATCGTGCAGAACGACGCGCGAGTCGAGAACGTGCGGGCCATGGTCGAGGCCACGCGCGAATACGGCACGTACTGATGGGGGGAGCGGCCCGTGGATCAGCCCACCGAGATTCACCGGGAACCCGGTGTGTGCATCCCGTGGCAGGAGAAGCTGAAGGAGCTTCCGGAGATCCGGGGTGACGCCGATCTGTGTCGACGGGTCTGGGAGGACGTGGACTCCCTCGCGTACACGTACATCTGGCACTGCCTGCTGTCGTTCTGAGCGCCTGACCGGAGCCTATGGCCTCGGAATCGAGCATAGGGGCGGGAACCGGTGACGGTCTCGAATGGTACGTGCCTGGCTTCTGACAGGGCCCGACGGCCGCGCACGACCACCCGTAGGCGGGGCTTCAGCCTCGCGCGGACCCGCTCCCGATGGCGTTATGATCCGAGGCTCAAGCCTCGGCTACAGGATCTGATGGGCGTACCTGAGCCCGCGGGGCTCATGTGCGTATCATCCGTGAGTGTCTCAGGTCTCTGCAACGTGCCGGTGGCCGTTGCCTCAGCAGTTGGCATAGAAGGAGCGTGCAATCGATGGGCAGACTCGCACTGACCGGCGGATCCGCCGTGCGGACGCGGCCCTTCCCATCCTGGCCGGTCTCTGATGAGCGTGAGGTTGAGGCCGTCACCCAAGTCGTCCGCAGTGGCAAGTGGTGGTACGGGGAGAAGGTGCGCGAGTTCGAGGCAGCCTTTGCGGCCTTCCAGGGCGCCACATTCGGGGTCTCGGCCACCAGTGGCACCACGGCGCTCGAGATCGCGCTCTTGGCTTGTGGCGTCGGTGCCGGGGATGAGGTCATCGTCCCCCCCTATACCTTCATGGCCACCGCCAGCGCCGTGCTGCGCGTCAATGGGGTGCCGGTCTTCGCGGACATTGACCTGGCGACGAGCAATCTGGACCCATCCGATGTTGAGCAGAGAATCACCGATCGGACTAAGGCCATCATCCCGGTTCATTTCGGTGGCCTGCCGGTGGATATGGATGCCTTTTCGGCCCTGGCCTCAAGGCACGGGCTTCGGATCATCGAGGATGCCTGCCATAGCTGGGGCAGTCAGTGGCGCGGCAAGGGGACCGGCGCCCTGGGCGACTGTGGTGTCTTTAGCTTCCAGATGAGCAAGAACATCACGTCCGGCGAGGGCGGGATCATGCTCACCGACAACGAGGAGCTGGCCGACCAGGCCCGCGGCTTCTCGAACTGTGGGCGATCCAAGACGGGCGGATGGTATGAGCACTTCCTCCTGGGCTCCAATCTGCGGATGACCGAACTCCAGGCGGCGCTCCTGCTCGTTCAGCTCTCGCGCCTCGAGGAGCAGACCGAGCGGCGGCAAGCCAACGCTCGGCTGCTGAATCGGCGCCTTGCCGCCATCCCGGGCATCGCACTCATCGATTGGGACGACCCGCGGGTTACGCGGCGGAGCTATCACATCTATGCCTTCCGGTTCCTCCGTGACCAGTGGGGAGGCGTCACCCGCGACCGGTTCCTCGAGGCGCTGAATGCGGAAGGCATTCCCTCGTCAGCGGGGTACCCCATCCCTCTCTACAAGAACCCGCTCTTCCAGCGCCAGGCCGACGGACCGGCCGGCTGTCCGGTGTCGTGCCCCTACTACCAAGGGCATGTCGACTACACGCAGGCCGTGTGCCCCAATGCCGAGACCCTCTGCGAGGAAGCCTGCTGGATCTTCCACCAGATTCTCCTGGGAGACGCGTCGGACATGGACGACATCGCCGGTGCCATCGAGAAGGTCTGGGAGCATCGGTCCGAGCTTGCCCAGGCTTTCTGATTGCGCGGCAGCGGAGGTATGTTAGTGATTGACTTTCACTTGCACATCGGCCGCATGTACCGTGAGGACTATCCAGCGCGGCCGGCACTGGGGCCGGACCAGCTGGTCGACTGGATGAACCGTGTCGGCATTGACGTGGGCGTGCTGTTGCCGCTGGAAAGCCCCGAGGGTTCGTGGGGTTACTTCCTGACCGAAGACGCAGTGGCGGCACGGGATCAGTACCCGGACCGCCTCATTGCCTTTGTCTGTGTCGACCCGCGGTACCCGAACGCGGCTCGGCTGATCCGTCGCGCGGTGGAAGACTGGGGCTGCAAGGGGTTTGGCGAGCACGTGTGTGGACTCGCCTTCGATGATGAGCGCAACCTCGCCCTCTACGCGGTGTGCGATGAGCTCGAGCTGCCCCTGGACTTCGAGATCAGTACCGACCTCTGTTGGGATGAGGTCGGGCTGCCGCGCCTCGAGCGTTGCCTCAAGCAGTTTCCCCACATCCGGTGGTGTGGCCATGGGCCAGGGTTCTGGAGCGCGATCTCGGGCGACGACCCTCGAGTTGGGTATCCACCCGGGCCTGTAACGCCTGGCGGAGCACTGGACCGGCTCCTCAGTGAGTACGATCACCTCTATGCCGATATCTCGGCGGGCTCAGGCTACAACGCGCTCACCCGCGACCCTGACTTCACCGCAGGGTTCGTCGAACGTCATTGGAGGAAGCTGCTGTTCGGCACGGACTACCTATGTCATCTCGACCGGCCGCCGATCTTGCGGTGGATGCAGGACGTGAGTGTGCCGGCTGAGGTGCGTGACGCCATCGCCTTTGGCAACGCGAGGCAAGTGCTGGGGTTAGCTCCCCCGGCGCTGGCGGTGACTTAGGGCTCTGGCGGCCCATGGGCCGGGTTGCGGAGCGGCGCCACGCCGCGTTCGGGTGCGCTCCATCGGCCATGCGCCCACCGGGTCCTTCGACCGGCTCAGGACAGGGGCCCCTCCAGCAGACAGGGGAGGGAACTGCGGTGTACGGGCCTTCCAAGCACCGCCCGGGCCCAGGTCACCGCCAACAAGCTTCCGCGGAGACCTAGGCGGTCTCGACCCTGAGGCCCTGCGGCTGGATGTGGTACTCGAGATGCCGGGCGCCGCTCTCGGTGAGCGCGCGCACGACGGGTGTCTCGCTGCCGGGGGCACAGAAGGTGATCATACATCCGCCGCCTCCTGCGCCGCAGATCTTGCTGGCCAGTGCGCCGGCGTTGCGGGCGGCGTTCATCAGGGCATCGATCCGCGGGGTGGTGACCCCCGCGGCAAGACCCTTGCGGTTCTCCCACTCTTCCTCGAGCGCCTTGGCGAACCCGTCGAAGTCGGCCACGAGCAAGCAGCGGCGCATTCGGTCGGACGTCTCGGCGATAGCTCGCAGGTTCTTCCGGGTATCGCCCACGTCCTCGACGAAGGCCTTCATCATGTTCCAGTTGCTGGTTCCGGAGAACCGCGATTCGCCCGTGAAGGTCAGCACCAGCCTGCGGTCGAGAACCTGAAGCACTTCCTCCTCGACGAGAAGCGATTCGACCCGGTTCCCGCCGAGGCCGAACCAGATGGCGTTCACCCCGCCATATGCCGCGGCGTAATAGTCCTGCTTGCCCGTGGGCACGCCGAGCAGCATGGCTTCGATGTTGGCGGCGGTGTCGATAATGTGCTCTCGGTCGATCTCCTTGCCCTGCACCTGGTACAAGGCGCCCGACAGAGCGATGAGGAGGGTGGATGAGGACCCGATGCCCGTGCCTTTGGGAGCTCGGTTGCGTGTGCGGATGTTGAGTCCGATCTCGGGGCGATAGTGCTGGAGGGCTCGGACGACCAGGTCCATGGGTCCACCGGGCTTGAGTTCGCTGAGCGAGTCCGCTGTTTCGCCGGCATCCAGGTCTTCGGAGTAGAGGTCGAACTTGTGGTCGCGGCGGGTCTCGACGACGACCTCACTGCCGAGGTTGATCGCCACGTTCACGGTGTAGCCGCCGCCGAGGAAGGCGTAGAGCGGCCAGATGTCGAGCGTCCCCCCGGCCAGGTCGATTCGGTTGGGGGCGGTGGCCCGGATCACCATGGTGCCGTCGACCTCTTTTCGTTAGGGTTTCAGAAGGCTTCGGGTGCTACGAGGCAATAGCGAGGACTAACAGAATACCCCACAGACGAGAACAGCCGCTTCCGTAAGGAAGCGGCTGTTCTCGGCACCAGCCTACAGGTCGACCATGCCGTCTTCGCTATCCCCGGCACTATCGAGGATGCGTTCGACGAATGTGATGAGTTCAAGGGGGTTAAAGGGCTTGGTCAGGTAGAGGTCGACGCCCGACTGCCATCCGCGGAACACATCGGCATCCTGAGCCTTGGCCGTCAGCATGATGACGGGGATCTCCCGTGTGGCCGCATCCTGCCTCAGCTTCTTGAGCACACTGAAGCCATCGAGCTGGGGCATCATGACATCGAGGACGATGAGGTCGGGGGGCGACTTCTTCACCTTCTCCAGGGCCTCGCGCCCGTCGAAGGCCGTCTCGACTTCGTAGCCGGCCTTGCGGAGGTTCACCTCGACCAGGCGCACAATGTGCTTCTCATCGTCGACGGCAAGGATCTTCTTCTTTGCCATTGCTCCCGGACTCCTCCCGGCGGAACAACCACATACCAGGCTTGCCGCGCACGTCCCGCCACGCGGCACGGCCGAGTCAAACGACACCACGACCCTGAAACACGGAGCCATCGCGCTGCCAGCAATCCACATGCGGGATCCAGCGGCGCCGGCCTCGTCGGGCGGTCACGTATCGCTCAGTACCTCGTTCGGGGGTTCGCCTCCGCGCTCCTCCCTACCTCCCCGGCAAAAAGCGCAACCCGCGACGCCGGTTCCGGGCTAGAGCGCCCGGCCGAGCAGGGCACGTTCCGCATGCTTCTCGGCCCGCTCGCACCATGCTGGCCCGAAGCCGGCCTCAAGGAACTGGAGCCCGAACGCGCCGGCGAATCCCTGGCGCAAGGCCTGGGCGGCTTCGGCGTAGGTGATTGTCCGGCCTGCCGCCGTGGTCAGATCCGTCACCCCGGTGATCGGCTCAGCGTCCTCGCCGAGGATGGCCATCCGTTCAGCCTCCTCGCGGTCCACCAGCGGAATGGAGCCGTGCTGCAGAATCACTCCCCGCCGCCGGACCTGGGCGCTGCCGACCACCTTGCGGTCTCCGTGCACGAGGTCACACCGGGCCGCCGAGGCGAAGCACGCGGCCGAGCCCCCTTGACCCGCGTGTTCGCTCCCGGGCGCCAGCCGGGTGGTGATGCCCAGGAGCGCCAAGCCCTCGATCAGGCCCTGCGACAGGATGCGATAGGACTCGATCACCGATGTCGCCCGGCCGAAGATGGACTCGGGCACAACGAGGCTGTAGGTGATCTCCCGGTCGTGCAGCACGGCACGACCGCCCGTGGGACGGCGTACAACGTCGTACCCGAGAGCCCGGCACCGGTCGAGATCGAGCTCTGCCGTCCTCTGATGGAACCCAAGCGACACGCACGGGGGATCCCATGCGTACACTCGGAGGGTCGGCAAGGCAGTGGCCGGGTCCTCCCGGATCTCATCCATCAGAGCCAGATCGCGTCCCATGTTGGCGTCGCCACGATGGGGTCCATCATCGATGAACCGCCACCGAGTGGCCAGCACGTCGCCGGCCGCCACCCTAGAGCTCCTCCCTCAGCACCATCTCGCGTGCGGCGCGCACCTCGTCGAGCCTCGACCGGATCGCCTGCGTGGGGGCGTGCAGGACCACGTCCGGCGTGTCCTCACACTCCCGCGCGACCTGGAGGAATGCCTCGATCAAGTGGTCGAGCGCCCTCTTGGTCTCGGTCTCCGTGGGCTCGATCATCATGGCCTCGCTGACGATGAGCGGGAAGTACACCGAGGGGGGGTGCAACCCCAGGTCGATCAGCCGCTTGGCGATGTCGAGCGCTTTGCAGCCCTGGGCCTTCTGCCGGTCGGCCGATAGCACGAACTCGTGCATGCACGGGCCGGGATGCGGGATCTCGTAGGCTCCCTCGAGCCGGTGCCGCATGTAGTTGGCGTTCAGCACGGCTCGCCGGGTGACCTCGGCCAGCCCTTCGGGGCCGTGGCTGAGAATGTAGGCATATCCGCGGACCAGAACGCCGAAGTTGCCAAAGAAGCTGTGCACCCGTCCGATGCTCTTCGGCCGGTCCTCGTCGAGCCCCAGGGTACCATCGGGCTTCTCCACGATGCGTGGCACTGGCAGGTACGGCTCGAGGTGGCGCTTCACGCCAATGGGGCCGGCGCCCGGCCCGCCACCGCCGTGCGGGGTTGAGAAGGTCTTGTGCAGGTTGAAGTGCATGGCGTCGAAGCCCATGTCGCCGGGCCGGGCCACTCCCAGCAGGGCGTTCATGTTCGCGCCGTCGCAGTAGACCAACCCGCCCGCCGTATGCACCATCTCACATATGCGCGCGACGCCACTCTCGAACAGACCCAGTGTGTTGGGGTTCGTGAGCATGAACCCCGCCACATCGTCACCGAGGGCTCGGTCGAGGGCATCGAGATCGGTCCGGCCCTCGGCCGTCGATGCGATCTGGGTGATGGTGAAGCCGCATCGTGCGGCCGAGGCGGGGTTCGTCCCGTGAGACGAGTCGGGGACGATGATCCGCGTCCGCTGGGTCTGGCCGCGATCGCGGTGGAAGGCGCGGAAACACGCGAGAGCCGTGAACTCGCCCTGGGCACCCGCCGGCGGTTGGAGAGTGACCGCGTCCATGCCGCCGATGGCGCACAACGCCCGTTCGAGTTCGAGCATCAGCCGCAGCGCGCCCTGAAGTTGCTGCGCGGGCTGTGCCGGATGGATCTCGGCCAGTCCGGGCAGCCGCGCCATGTCCTCGTTGATCCGTGGGTTGTACTTCATGGTGCAAGAGCCCAGCGGATAGATGCCCACATCCACGCCATAGCTCTGATGCGAGAGGCGGGTGTAGTGCCGGACCACATCCCACTCGTACAGCTCGGGTAGCGCCAGCCGGGACTGGCGCTGCTGCTCCGGGGGGATCAGGCTGTCGACCGGCGATTCGGGCACATCACACTGGGGCAGACGGCATGCGACGGCGCCCGGGTTGCTTCGGGCGAACACCAACGGTTCCTCAAGCATCGGGACTCACCCCCGCGGCCGTCGCCAGAGCGCGGACCAGAGCGTCGATCTCGGCACGCGTTCGCTTCTCGGTCACCGCGATGGCGAGGTAGCTGCCACCGTCGCTGATGGTCGTCGATACGTCCACGCCGGCGATGGCGGTGCCCGATGCGCCGACGGTGGCGATCAGCTCGGCGGCGGGTCGCGGGCACCGCACGACGAACTCCTTGAAGAACGGCGCATCGAATGCCAGATCGAAGCCCGGTAGATGCCCGATTCGATCGGCCGCGTAGTGCGCCTTCTGGAGGCACAACTCGCCAACGCGGCGGATGCCCGATGGTCCCATGGTCGCCATGTAGACGCCGGCAGCCACGGCGCAGAGCGCCTGGTTGGTGCAGATGTTCGACGTGGCCTTGTCGCGCCGGATATGCTGCTCGCGGGTCTGAAGCGTGTTGACGTAGCCGACACGGCCATCGTGGTCGACGGTCTTGCCCACCACACGTCCCGGCAGGGAGCGTACCAGGTTCTTTCGGCACGTGAACAGGCCTAGCCCCGGCCCCCCCAGGCTCATGGGCCCGCACATGGAGCCGCCTTCTCCCACGGCGATATCCGCGCCGTAGGCACCGGGGGGCTCGAGCAGGCCCAGCGAGACGGGATCGAAGCTCACCGCGAGCAGGGCGCCCGCCGCATGGGCTGCCTCCGTCAGGGCTCGCACGTCCTCGAGGCAGCCGAAGTAGTTCGGATGCTGAACGATGAGGGCCGCGTGGTCCGCGGTCAGGGCAGTCGCCACCGCGTCCGGGGAGGAGACCCCACCCTCGGCGGGCGCCATGTCGATATCGAGCACGGCGCCGGCCCCGGTGCGCAAACACTCGACATAGCGCGGGTTCACCGTCGAGGCCACGAGAACGCGCTTCCGCTTGGTCGAGGCCGCGGCGACGAAGGCGGCCTCGGTCAGGGCCGTGCCGCCATCGTAGACCGACGAGTTCGACACATCCATGGCCGTGAGTTCACAGACCATGGTCTGGAACTCGAACAAGGCCGCCAGCATGCCCTGGCTGAGTTCGGGTTGGTAGGCGGTGTACGCCGTGGCGAACTCGCCGCGGTAGGCGAGATGGGCCACCGTCGAGGGCACAAAGTGGTCGTAGACGCCGGTGCCTGCGAAGCAGGGAGCCCGCGTTCCGTCGAGATCTTGGAACGCGAGCTCCCGGCAGTGCTGAGTCAGTTCGATATCCGAGAGCGGCCCCGGGATCGCGAGCGGTCCGGCGAGGCGTAGCTCGGTAGGTATGGGGGAGAACAGCTCTTCGACGGATTCCAGGCCAAGTGCTTCGAGCATGGCCATGGCGTCCGCATCCCTGGACGATGCGAGCGCCATGGCTTACGAGCCGCTTTCGATCGTGGCCTTGTAGGCCGCCGCATCCATAAGCTTCGCGAGTTCGCTGGCGTCCGATAGGGTGATCTTGACCATCCAGCCCTCGCCGTACGGATCGGAGTTCACGACCTCGGGCGTGTCGGCCAAGCCCTCGTTGACGGCCGAGACGGTGCCGGTCACGGGGGCGCGAAGCTCTTCGACGGCCTTGACGGACTCGATGGACCCCATGGACTCGCCGACGGCCACGGCGGCGCCCACTTCGGGCAGGTCGACGAACACGATGTCGCCCAGCTCATTGGCGGCGTAGCTGCTGATGCCCACGGTGACCTCGGTGCCCTCGACGCGGGCCCACTCGTGCGTTTCGGTGTACTTGAGATCCTCGGGGTACATTCGGTCTCCTCCTGTTTGTGCCGGTCTAGGTGCGGCGGACGAAGGGCAGCCGGATCACATCGGCGTCGTAGAGGCCCTCTCCGATCTCGACTTGGACCACCATGCCGGGGAGGCTGGCCTCGGGCACCAGATAGGACTGCGCGATAGCGCACCCAAGAGCGGGTGAGAATGTTCCGCTGGTGATTGTACCCACGGCGACCTGGTTCGCCAATACCCGGGCGCCCGGGTGCGCCATGCGCCTCCCGCGGAGCTTGAGGCCTCGCCGGATCTGGCTCGGGCCGCGCTCCAGTGCGGCTCGGTACGGCCCGCCGCCGATGAAGTCGCCCTTCGCGGGTTTCACCGCCCAGGAGACACCGGCCCCCACGGGGATGCAGTCCGGCGTGAGCTCGGCGCCGTGAAGGGGTAGTCCCGCTTCCATTCGCAGCACGTCTCTGGCGCCGAGTCCGCACGGGCGCGCGCCGGCCCGCCCATTGCCCTGGAGTACGGCCTGGAACAGCTTGGCGGAGTGCTCGGGGCCGCAGAAGATCTCGACACCGTCCTCGCCGGTGTAGCCGCTGCGTGCCACGAAGCACTTCTCGCCGGCCACGCGCATCGCAGCGCCCGACATCGATGCCAGTTGGCTTGGATCCCCGTCCGCGATGGCCCGCACGAGCTCCAGGGATGTGGGGCCCTGCACCGCGATGATATCGAGGCTCTGGGACACGTCCTCCATGGCGGCACCGGGAGGGAGGTGATCGGCGATCCAGGCCACGTCGCGCTCGGCGTTGGAGGCATTGACCACGACGAGGAACTGGTCGCCCGGATCCGTGTCGCGGTAGACGATCAGGTCATCGACAACGCCGCCGGCGTCATTGAGCATGAGGGAATACTGGGCCTGACCGGGGGCGAGGAGGGAAGCGTCGTTGGTGAAGAGGCGTTGGAGAGCGTCGAGGACTTGGGGCCCGCCGAAGCGGAGGATGCCCATGTGACTGACATCGAACACGCCGGCCGTCTCACGTACCGCCCGGGCCTC
>JAKPQA010000189.1 GCA_029547025.1 Armatimonadota bacterium | reverse complement strand
AGGGTGAAACCACGGTTCTTCCTCAAGGCAGACACCTCCGAGCGTTTCATCTCGACCCAGGGCCGAGGTGGGTTCGCGTGATCGCCGGGGCTCTATCGCCCCCTCCACCCCTGTTGTGCCATGGCCCTCGGGGTACCTGAGTGGGGATGCGAGGAATCTTCGAGAAGCGGGGATCATTGCGGAGTGCGGACCAGCCCGGATCAGATCCCCGAGTGGGCGACATGCTGAAGGTCATCGAGCCGGGCCACGTGCATGAACCCAATGCCCTGTGCTGCCAGGGCCCCGCGCGCCCCATGGGCCTGTTCGGCGTTGTCGACCAGGAAGACCATGATGGAGAACCCGCTGAAGCGCACGCGGGCGAGGACCTGGTAGAGCAGCGGGTTCATGCGAGGGACAACGACCAGCAAGGTCAGGTCACGCGGCAGGCGCGTATGCTCATCGAGCAGCATCTGCTCGAAGGGGCAACCGTCGGAGAGCTCGAGCCGGGCGAGAGCGTCGAGGACGGCCATGGCCTGATCGTGGCCCTTGCGTGCCGCGACCTCGACGGGTCGGAGGCGATCGGCGCCCTTGCGGCTGGCGGCGAAGTTGCGCGCCTCGCGGCGGGAGCGGGCATCGAGGAGCCCCTCTTCCCGCTTGGCCCGTTCGGCCGCATCGAGCCCGTTGCTGATGAAGCCCACCTGCTGCCGGAGGCTCACCAGGTACGCCGCGAGTGAGGCGGCGACTTTCACGGCCATCTCAGAACGGATGAACTGGCGGTCCTCGTCGCCTTCGAACGAAGGTCCATGGAAGTCCATGGCGATCATGGCCCCCGCCAGTGTGGTGTGCTCGTAGACTTTGCTGTGAAGCGCGCCGGTCCTGGCGGTGGCTTTCCAGTGGATGCGGTTGAGGGGGTCGCCCCGCTGGTATTCGCGGACACCCGCGAGACGGGAGGGGTCGTCGTGGAGCAGGCGGCGCACCTTGATGTCGCCGATGGGGCGGCGGCTAGCCACGTCGTATCTGAGGATCGGCACGGTGTCGGGCTGAACGGTGATGTAGTGGGCCTTTCTCGCGGCGCGGAACTTCCGAACGAAGCCGAACAGGTCACCGGACTCGAGCACGACCGGGCCGATCTGGTGGTAGCCACGATGGGCCATGGTGATCGAGTAGTGCAGCCGGGCATCGCCGTACGGCCCGAGCACGAGCAGACGCGTGGTCTCTCCGGACACCGGCAGGCGCCTCGGGAGAGCGTCCTCGGCCAGCATCCATGGCACAGGGATGGGCTTGTTGTTCTTGATGATGGTGGAGACGACCACCTGGTCGCCGATCTTGGCGCGGTCGACCCGGACATCGCGCAGGCATTCGATGCGGTCCAGGGAGAACCGGGCGAGCAACTCGGAGGCCAACAACGCCAGAATCAGCACGTAGAGCCCGTAGGAGAGCAGGCTCAAGCGTGCGAGCAGCGCAAGCACGGCCACCGCGGCCGCCCCAGCCAGGATGCGATGCGTGGTCATCTCGGGAGTGGAGCCGGGCCTCCTGTCCCACAGCGCAGGCCGAATCGCCCAGGTTAGGTGATGCGGCCAAGCCCGCCCGGGTTGGGCTCAGCAGCACCGCGCTGCCCTCTACCTACCGATGACGGGGCAGGCGCCGATCCTTGGGCGCCCGACGCCTC
Source organism: Armatimonadota bacterium (assembly GCA_029547025.1). GTDB lineage: Bacteria > Armatimonadota > Zipacnadia > UBA1398 > JAKPQA01 > JAKPQA01. Next base: position 13,740 of record JAKPQA010000189.1, on the reverse strand, counting down.
CCCCCAGGTATCGGGTTACACTCCGAGCCGACGATCGATGATGTCGTTGACGATCTGCGGTACGGCCTGGCCGCGAGTGGCTTTCATGACCTGACCGACCAGGAAGCCCTTGGACTGGGTCTTGCCGGACTTCACCTTCGCGACCACCTCGGCGTGGTCGGCCAGCACCTGGTCCACGATGCGTTCGAGCTCGGAGGCGTCGCCGACGACCTCAATGCCGCGCTCAGAGACGATCTGCGGCGCCGGCTTGCCGGTGCGGAACATCTCCTCGAAGACCTCTTTGGCGATGGTGCCGGTGAGCTTGCCTTCCTCGACGAGCTCGAGCAGCTCGGCCACGTGCTCGGGACGCGCCGGCACATCGGCGATATCCTGGCCCGTCTCGTTGAGCAGTCGGGACATCTCGCCCTGGAGCCACTTGCTGACCCGCTTGGCAGCCTCGGCGACCTGGCCGGCTCGGCAGGCGGCCACGGCGGCCTCGAAGTACTGGGCGAACTCGAGGGATTGCGTGAGCACCCCCGCGTCGTAGGGCGTCAGCGCATACTGGCTGACGAACCGTTCGCGCTTCTGCTGGGGCAGTTCGGGCATGCCCGCGCGGATCTCGCTCAACCAGTCGTCGCCGATGCGCATGGGCACGAGGTCGGGCTCGGGGAAGTACCGATAGTCGTGCGCCTCCTCCTTGGAGCGCATCACATCGGTGTAGCCGCCGCGGGACTCGTCCGACGGATGCCAACGGCGCGTCTGGCGCGGCACGGTCTCGCCGCGCTGGAGCAGTCGGGTGTGCCGAGCGATCTCGAAGTCGACGCTCTGATGCACCGCACGGAAGGAGTTCAGGTTCTTGAGCTCACTGATACCCGTCTTGGCGCCGCTCTCGGTGTCACGCACGTTGACGTTGGGCTCGCAGCGGAAGGAGCCTTCCTCCATGTTGCCGGTGCAGACGCCGATGTAGCGGAGAACCTGACGCAGGGCAACGAGGTACTCGCGAGCTTCATCGGCCGAGCGCATGTCCGGCTCCGAGACGATCTCCATGAGTGGCACACCGCACCGGTTGAAGTCGATGCGGCTCTCGTTGCCTGCCGTGTGGTAGAGCTTGCCGGTGTCCTCCTCGAGGTGCACGCGGCGGATGCGGATGCGGCGCTTCTGGCCGTTCACGTCGATATCGAGATAGCCATCGCGGCACAGCGGAAGCTCGTACTGGGAAATCTGGTAGTTCTTGGGCAGATCGGGGTACCAGTAGTTCTTCCGGGCGAAGATGCTGTGGGATGCGATGCTGCAGTTCAGCGCCAGGCCCGTGCGGACCACCAGCTCCACGGCACGGCGGTTGATGACGGGTAGCACTCCGGGCATGGCGGTGCAGATGGGGCAGACCACCGTGTTGGGGCCGGCCGACGGGTCGGTCGAGCATCGGCAGAACATCTTGCTCCGCGTGAGGAGCTGGGCGTGCACCTCCAGGCCAATGATGGCTTCCAGCGCCATTACGCCTCACCTCCGCACGATGCGCCCAGCGGGGCTCGCCGGGCATGGAACCCGGCGCTCTGCTCATAGGCATAGGCCACCTGGAGGAGCTTGGGCTCCTCGAAGTAGCTAGCGCCCAACTGGATCCCGATGGGCAACCCGCCCGACGAGAACCCGCAGGGCAGGCTGACGGCCGGAATGCCCACCATGTTCACGGGAATGGTGCATACATCGGCCATGTACATCGATAGCGGGTCGCCGCGCTCGCCGAACCGGAAGGGCAAGCAGGGCGATGTGGGCCACGCGATGATGTCGAACTGCTCGAAGACCTTGTCGAAGTCGCGCTTGAGCAGAGTGCGGACCTTCTGGGCTTTCAGATAGTACGCATCGTAATAGCCTGCGCTGAGCGCATAGGTGCCGATCATGATGCGGCGCTGCACCTCGGGTCCGAAGCTCTCAGCGCGGCTCTGCTCGTAGAGCTCGACGTTGTCGGCCACGGGTTTCGAGGTCCGATGGCCGTACCGGACGCCATCGAAACGGGCCAGGTTCGAGCTGGCCTCGGAGGGCGCAATGATGTAGTAGGTGGGCAGCCCGTAGCTCACCGTGGGGGTGGACGCTTCGCCGACGATGGCGCCCAGGCTCTCGAGCTGGCGGATGGCCGCGTGGACGGCGTTGGCCACTTCCGGGTCGGTGCCTTCGGCGAAAAACTCTTTGGGGACGCCGATCCGGATCCCGCGGATGTCGCGCCCCAGCAGCTCGGTCAGATCGGGCACGGGCCGGTCGGCCGAGGTGGAGTCCATAGGATCGTGCCCGGCCAGCAGGTTCATCAACAGGGCCGTGTCGCGCACATCCTTGGTGAGGGGGCCGATCTGGTCGAGTGAGGAAGCGAAGGCCACCAGCCCATAGCGGGAGACGCGGCCGTAGGTTGGCTTGAGGCCCACGAGGCTACAGAAGGACGCGGGCTGGCGGATGGACCCGCCCGTGTCCGAACCGAGGGCGATGATGGCCTCACCCGCGGCCGTGGCAGCCGCGGATCCGCCGCTGGACCCTCCGGGGGCCCGCTCGAGATCCCACGGGTTGCAGGTGGTGAAGAAGGCCGAGTTCTCGGTGGACGAGCCCATGGCAAACTCGTCCAGATTCGTCTTCCCCGTGAAGACACAGCCGGCCTGGCGCGCTCGGGCGACGACGGTGGCATCGTAGGGCGCCACGAAGTGCTCGAGCACCTTCGAGCTGCACGTCGTCGGCGCGTCGACGGTGCACATGTTGTCCTTGACGGCCAGGGGTATGCCCGCCAGGGGAGGCAGATCCTCGCCGGCCGCACGGCGCGCATCGACGGCCTTGGCCTGCTCGCGCGCGACATCGGCCATGACGGTCACATAGGCCCGCACGCGAGGCTCCACAGCCTCGATGCGCCCGAGAACGGCATCACACAGCTCGACGGCGGAGAGCTCCTTGCGGCGGAGGAGTTCAGCCAGTTCGTGGGCGGTGCGGTGGAACAGCTCCATCGGTCTGACTCCTAACGGAGGCCTAGTCCTCCTCCATGATGAGCGGCACCCGGAAGCACTCGTCGTCGCGTTTGGGCGCATTGGCCAGGATCCGGTCGCGGTCGAAGGACGGGGCCGGTTCGTCATCGCGGTAGACGTTGGCCATGTCGAGCGAGTGGGAGGTGGGCTCCACGTCGTCGGTGTCGAGTTCCTGCAACGCCTCGAAGTGGGCCAGGATGCTGTCGAGCTGGTCGCGCATGGCCTCACACTGCTGATCGGTCATGGCGAGCCGGCCGAGGCGGGCGACGTGCCGGACTTCGTCGAGCGAGAGACGCACAATGACCACCCAACTCCCGGGCGCGGGGTATGCGGAAGCACGCGCTGGCCATCGGGGCCCAGCGAACAAGGCCCCCCGCACCCGCGCCACGTGGTGAGCCGGGGGGCACTAGACGGTGCCTGCCAAGCAGAGCGCCATTATAGCTTCTTCGCCAGCGTGAGGGTGCGTTGGGCCAGATCCGAGATCCGATTGCTGGTCATGCCGACGACAATGCTCTCGAGGCGGTCGTTGAGCGGGTCAACCCAATGGGCTGGCAGGGCTCGGGCACCCAGAAGAGCCCCCATGACTGATCCGGCCGTGGCGCCGTTGCAGTCGGTGTCGATACCGCCCATGACGGCGATGCAGATGGCGCGGCCGAAGTCGCCGCGGCTGTGCATGAGCCCGCACACCACAACCGCGGCGTTGTTGATGGTGTGCACCGGGTGATAGCGCCCGTACTTCGAGAACACGCGGTCCATGGTGGCGGGCCAGTCATCATCCGTCTTCGACCACTCGATGACATCGGTGATGGCCTCGGTCAGCCGCGAGACCCTGGGGATCTCCGACAGCCCAGCCCAGAGGGCCTCCTCGACGTCATCGCCGGCCAGTGCGGCGGCGAGGACGGCCGCGAAGAGCATCTCGCCGTAGATGCCGTTTTTGACGTGGGAGACGCACGCATCCCGGAAGGCCAGCCGAGCGGCCTGCTCGGGCCTGCCGGGCGAAACCCATCCCCAGATGTCGGCCCGGATCTGGGCCCCAATCCACTCGCGATAGGGGTTCTCGAATACGCCCGAGGCCGGGGGCGAGATTCCATTGACCAGGTTCCGGTAGGCCGCTCGCTCGGCGGTGTAGACGCAGCCGGCCGGGAGGCGGTGGAGCCAGGTGTTCGCCACCGTCTCGCTGGTCAGGTTCCCACCGGCCTCCTCAAGACACGCCAGCCCGATCAGAGGGTAGTCCATGTCATCGTCGCGGACCCCGTGAGTGATGTTGCCGCGGAGGCACGGGTCGCTGGGCGAGACGAAGGTCATACCCTCGGGCAGCGACTCCACTGGCGGGAAGTAGCCATCCAGCGGCCACGCACCGGCGTGCTCGAGCAGCCTCCGAATATCGCCACGCGACCAGCCCTCGACCGGCTTGCCAAGCATGCAGCCGGCTGTGCGGCCGAGCCACGCGCCCCGGATGCGGTCGGCGAGGACTTCGTCGGAGAACGCTAGCGGGAGAACCCGGGGTCCCTCGGGACGCTCGCGGCCAATGCCCGCGAGACACGACGGCTCGATGTAGGCGAACTCGGCCTGGCGGGGAAGCCCTTGGGCCAGGGCGAGCAGCTCGCGGTAGGACTGGTGATTGAGGGTCTCGGGCCTCTCGCGAGCCGCGTCCGCCCATGGTTCGAGCTGGCGGACGTCGAAGCCCTCCTCGTGGAGTTGTTGGATCTCCTGAAGGATGTACTCCGCCGCGGACGGATGGAAGTGCATGATGGACCCCCCAGATCGGAAGAAGTGGAACCGGGCGACGACAGGCGGTCAGTCCGCCCAGTCGAGTGCGACGTCGCTCTCGAGCTCCTTGATAGCCTCGTCCTCGCGGCCGGGGGCGGCCAGGATGGCCAGGCTAAGCGCCTCATGGCCGGCGAACTCGATCTCGAATCCATTGTGTCGCCGGCGGACCGTCCGTTCGGCAAGCGTTCGCCACCGGCCGTCTTTAATCTCGCCGATGAGCAGGCGGGCTTGCTGGGCATTCCGGAGCACATCGAGTGTCGTCCGCCCCTGGTTCAGTGGCGCCAGGGCGACGGCCGGAGTGGCGAAGACGTCCCGACCCGTCAGGCTCCAGCCCATCACGTGGACGTCGCCCGAGACGATCGGATCACCCCCGCGCTCCGCCAGCGTTCCGGGAGTGTGGAAGGCGGTGGGCTGACCGTCGGCCCCAACGGCGACCAGCCCGCAGCCCAGGGGAGGCAGCGCCATCGAGAACTCCGGCGAGATCACATTGGCCACGGTACCCCGGGCGGCATAGTGGGCGAACACGTCAGCATGCCCGCCGCCAGCCAGCGGGATCCGGAGCACCTGCCCGGGCGGATCGGAGGGTGTCTCGGGATGTAACCCCGCAGCGGCCAGGAATCCGCGGTAGAGTCCCAGGCACCGGTCGCCCACACGGAGCTCGGCGGGGTAGGGGACGTAGAACACCTGGCCCTGGCCCACTTGGGACGTGAACGGCTCACGGTCGAACGCGGCGGGTGGCGCCTCGCCGGGAGGCACGTGCTCGAACTCGGGCAGCCCGAGCTCAGTCAGGCGCGCGCCACGGGTGGGCTGGCGCCGGTCGTCGAATGCGAGATCACCCGAGACATAGAGTGCGCCCCCAGCCTCGACGAAGGCACGGACCCGGGCGAAGGTCTCATCGGAGGGGCAATAGGGCACCGGCCAGATGAGGGCCCGAGCCGAAGCGGGCAGCCGATCGAGGTCCCACTCGCCGAGCACGCCGAAGGGCACTCCCGCATGGTAGAGGGCGCAGAACGCCGTCTGCATAGCGCCCTCGATGGCACCAAACTGAGGCCCGAAGCGGTGCGAGTCCGGCTGAAGCACGAACAGCTCGGGCGTCCGGTACTCGGGCTGCAACCGGCGGAACAGCAGACTCTGCGCCCGATAGGCGAGGAGCACATCCTTGCTGACGGGGTCACCCACATAGCGGATGCCCCAGGGAAAGACACAGCCCTCGAAGTCCTTCCAGCTCCAGTTACAGAGGAATGAGCCGCCCAGGCCGAGGGTGTAGTGCCCGAACCAGAGGAATCGCCGGATCGACTCAGCATCCTCCGCCCCATCGCCGCCGCTGGTCCGGCGGTCGTGAGCCTCCTGGGCACCGAACTCGCCGACCGACAGGGGTTTCCCCTCCCAGCGGCGATCCAGGAACTTGAGGATCTGCGCGAACGCCTCGAGTGACCCGTAGAAGTGGGTGTTCGTGAAGTCGAGGTGCCGCGAGCCGACCTGCTTGTCGGCGTTGATATTCGAGTTCAGGTTGCCGACGGTGACGAGCGCATCGGCATCGCCCTCGCGGACCCCCGCAACGTTCTCGCGGGTCCAAGCGTTGTAGACATCCATCTTGAAACGCCAGTAATCGTGGGCGGCAACGTCCGACCACGCGTCCGAGGGGCGCCGGATCGGCACGTCACCCCAAGGCCCACCGAGGTCATCGACGCCCCAAGCGGCCTTGGCCCCGGCCTCGTCCCGGTAACGCTCGGCGAGCATTCGGTTGTAGATCCGCCGCAGGTTGGGGATGTCCGGTGGGTCGCCGATGCTCGGTTCGTTCTGAATGTCGTAGGTGATGCCGGGGACGTCCCTGTAACGCTCGACCCAGAAGCGGTTCCAGTCGCGCTGGGCGGCATAGTCCTCATCGGAGAGACCCACATCCATCCAGTCGTGCAGCGATAGGAACAGCACGATTCCGTGCTTCTGCGCGAGCTGAACGATGGCATCGGTCTGGCGGCACAGACGCTCGGGGCGCCGGGCGAGGCCCTGAACGCGATTCGTCGGCCTGCCGTCGTACCCGCCCTCGGAGAACGGAGAGAAGTGAAGAATGCGCAGCACGTTGACGCCATGGTCGCGCATGGCACGGAAGTCCTGGTCCCAGACCAGAGGGTCCTCGTGTTCCGAGAACCACATGAACCCCGTCTGGTTCGTGCCGGACAGCACCGTCGGCCGGCCGTTGACGGTCAGTCGCGGGCCGTCGGTACCCACCTTGGGCCCACCGGCGATGACCTCGGGGTCCCACACCACAAAGGCCGTCCGCATCGTGTCCACCGGTTCGCCGTCGACGTAGAGATCGGCCCGCACGGTGTAGAAGTCGCGGTCCAGTTCCCCGCCCGGCGGCTCCCACTGGAATGCGTATGTGCCCTCGGGCTGCGGGTCGTCAAGAACCTGCCGGATCACCGTGCTTCCGAGCCCCTCGACGTGGAGCTCAAGCCGGCTGCTCTCGGCCGGCCGTCGGCTGACAATGGTGCCGCGAATGATGGGCCGCTCATCCGCGCGATAGCATGACCCCGCATCCAGGCTCCGAAGATAGCACGGCCGCGTGATGGCTTCGGCGATGGCAGGGAGCGAGTGGTGAAGAGGCGCGTCGGCGGCCGAGAACAGGTCGACGTTGTCCACACCGAAGACGGCCCAGCTGGATCCGGCGTACGGCCCCCCGTGGTTGTGGATGATGGCACCCACGGTGCCCCGAAGGCGGCCGAAGGGGTCCTCGGCATAGACCAGCGGGATACGCCGGCCCCAGATGGCAGGGAACACCGCGCTGTTGCTTCCCAGGGTTGATACGGCCGAGTAACCGGTCACGGACAGACGTGCCGCGACTCCGCGGGGCACGACGAACTGCCCCTCGGCAGCCCGGATGGCGGCGGTCCCTTTGAGCACGAACTGTGGATCGAAGACCTGGATCTGCTCGGGGTCGAGAACCAGCGCATCCCCAGGCTGGCCCATCCGGGTGTTGAGGGGCCGAGAGGCTTCATCGGCCGCACCGGTGACCTGTTCCGCGGTCAACCCGACCCCCACAGGACGCCAGGCGCCTTCCACGAAGCTCATAGGCCAGTCCAGTGCATAGCCGCCAATGGCGATCAGGGCCCCGCCGGCCTTGAGGTAGGCACGGAGTGCATCGGCACACCGTGCCGGGTAAGCGGGACCTCCGGGCAGCACCAGCAGATCGACTCGCGACGGGTCGAGGACCGCCGCGTCACACAGGTCTGCGGCGGTGATGTAGGTCACGCCCCAACTCGCTTCGGCCAGCGCCTCACCGATGCGGACGGGGTCCGCAGCTCCAGGTGTGGTGGGTAGTGTATCCTTGAGGATCACGGCGGACCCCCGGGAGCCCCGGGCAATCACCAGGCCGGCGGTTCGCGGCGGCATGGCCTCTCCTCCCTCGGCGTCGCGTAGCACGAAGCGCAGCGAGTCGATGGTGACGTCCATGTCGTCGAAGTTGAACCCAAGAAGCATCCGGTCAGCCCGGGTGAGCTGTCTGGTCTTGGCGCCGCGCGGCTGGAACTGAAAGGAGCCCATGGGAACACGTACATCGTGCCAACCGGGCCCCCACTGACCAACTCGCTCACCATCGGCCAAGACGGGGGCGACCCAGCCATCGCCGTCGGGCTCCATGAACCACAGGTGCATCCCGGCCTTGGGCCCCGCAGTGCGGACATAGACCCATAGTGCCACTTCCGTGGCCGGGCCGGGCACGGTAACCGGGCGAACTAGATTGCACCACTGGGGAGGCGCCGCGGCATAGCGCACCCTCATGGCCGCGTCGCCCTGATGGACCACGGCGGCATCGGCCGAGAAGTCGGCCCCTCGGCCGCCATCGGCATGGACGGCCCAGGCGTCGAGCGACTCGAAGTCGTCGATAGTGACCTCGGCGGCAGCAACACACACAGAGGATAGGCAGAGAAGACAGACCAGGACCCACGGTCTCGGCATGGCCAAACCTCCCACGCCTGCATACCGCGCCAGTTCACACCAAGCGACGCACACAGGTGACACGGCCCTTCGCCGCGGCGCATCGCTCGGCCTTCGGGGCCGAGACGGGTGCAGCCTGGCCGGGGAGCGCGCCACACGGGTTACCGGGAGGTCCCGCGGCGTGCATGGGTGCCCCGCCGCGACCAAGACAACGAGGGGTCGACCAACACCGAGCGAGAGAGCCCCGACCCCGACCGGCCAGGGCTCCCTCGGCGTGCGATCCGTCTATGATGCCGCAACGTCGGGCATTACGCTGAGGCGCTAGCCGGGCACTTGCCGTCACACTTGGACTCGCACTTGGCGTCGGACTTCACGTCGTCCTTGCCTTTGGTGGAGCCGTTACCGCCGTTCCTGCGACTGCCGCGGCCATAGTCATTGATATGGAACCCGGAGCCCTTGAACTGGATACCGACGGGCTGTATGACGCGGAACACCGACCCCCGGCAACCGTTGGACTCACACTTGGACAAGGGGGCATCCGTGATCCGCTGGACACGCTCGAACTGCTCCCCACACTTCCGACACTGGTAGACGTAGGTCGGCATTACCCTAGCCCCTCCTAGCTCAATAGCACGCGTGGCCCACGCCGAACCGCCACACGGTGATGCGTCATGCCACTGCGCATTCTACCGTACCGCTAGCAGTCTACAACCCTATGTTGCTAATAGCAAGGGCATTGATAGCACCATGCTCATAGCCTGGGCCGGACGGCTCTTGAACCACGGGGCCAATGGGCGGGGTTGAGCGTGGGGAGGTGGAGTCACGTGGCTCGTAAGGGTGCCCGGAGCGTCTCGGCACCCGCCAACAAACTCGTCTACGAGACGGCTGGCATCGTGTGCCTGACGCTCGGCGCCATTCTGCTGGTTGCGTTGAGCTCAGGGTCATCGGGCGCGGTGACGGCCCTGCTGATTAGGGGCCTGCGCTGCGGCTTCGGCGTGGGTGCCTACGCGGTCCCGTTGGGTGTCATGCTGGCGGGGGTTCTGCTGATCGTTCGGTATGAGGAGGCGCTGCGGGTCCGGCCGGCGGGAGCGGGTCTGCCGCTCCTCTGTGCGGTGATTCTGACTTTCGCTCACCTTCCCGCCGACCCGGCGACGCGGTTCGACGAGGAGGTTCTGGTGTCCGGGGGCGGCGTGGTGGGAGCGACGCTGGCCGCGGTCCTGTCGGTGTGCTTTGGTGCCACGGGGGCTTACATCATTGCGGCGGGAGGGGCCCTGGCGGCGGTGGCCATTGCGTCTCCGAAGCCGCTGGCGGTTCTTCTCGGCCCCGCTGCGGTCGCGGCCCAGCGTCTCTGGGCACGCCTGCGCGCCTTCTGGGCACGGAAGTCCGAGGAGCGCCGGCGGATGCGCGTCGCCCGCCAGGCCAAGGCCGAGCCCAGAGCGCGTCGCGTCAAGGCGCCCCGGCCGCCGAAGCCCGCAGTCCTCGATGAGCCCGTCGCCCAGTGCTCTCCACCGGCCCCTGCTCCAGCCTCGGCGTCGCCCGAGCCGCCGGTGCCGGCGGCACCGGCCGAGCCCCCCATACCCGCCTGGCTCATTCCGCCACGAGAGGGCCCCGCATTGCCGGGAGCGCCAACCCCTGCCCAGCACCCTGCCAGTCCGGTGGACTGGAGTGACGAGCAAGGCACCTTGGATCTCCCGCTCCGGGAGAACCGTCCGTCACGGCCCACAAAGCCCTACGAGTTGCCCACCCTCGATCTCCTGGACGACACGCCACCGTTTGACCAGGAGCGCCACGCCAAGGAAGCGGCCGAGACCATCCGTCTGCTGGAAGAGGCACTGGCCGACTACAGCATCGGCGCCCGGGTGGTTTCCATCGAGCGCGGCCCCTCGGTGACGCGGTACGAGGTGCAGCCCGACAAGGGTGTGCGGGGCGCGTCCGTCACCAAGCTGGCCGACGATCTGGCGCGAGCGCTGGCCGCCATCGACGTGCGCGTGGAATCACACGTACCCGGGAAGTCAGTCATCGGCATCGAGGTACCCAACCGGACCGTCGCCATCGTCAGCCTCAAGGAGATCATGGAAAGCCAGGAGATGCAGGCCTCGAAGTCGCCCTTGAGCTTCGCACTGGGCCGAGACATCTCGGGCAACTGCGTCGTGGGTGACCTCACCCGCATGCCCCACCTCCTCGTGGCGGGCGCCACCAACTCGGGCAAGAGCGTGTGCCTCAATGGGCTGATCCTGTCGATCCTGATGCGGACCAAACCCCACGAGGTCAAGTTCATGATGATCGACCCAAAGCGGGTCGAACTCGCGCTCTACGACAACATTCCGCACCTGATCTCGCCGGTGGTCTACGACGCCAAGGAGGCCGCCGGACTGCTCCGTCAGGCCATCGCCGAGATGGAGGAGCGGTACCGGCTCCTGGCGTCGGCGGGCGTGCGGAACATCGGCGAGTTCAACAAGCGCGCCGAGCGGCTGGGGGAGGAGAAGCTCTTCTACCTGGTCATCGTGGTCGACGAGTTGGCGGACCTGATGATGCAGGCAGCGGCCGAGTTCGAGTACTCCATCTGCCGCATCGCCCAGCTCGCGCGCGCGGTGGGCATCCACCTGATCGTGGCCACGCAACGGCCGTCGGTAAACGTGGTGACGGGCCTGATCAAGGCCAACATTCCCTCGCGTGTGGCCTTCGCCGTGTCATCCCAGACCGACTCGCGGGTCATCCTGGACTGCGTCGGCGCCGAACGCCTGATCGGCCGCGGCGACATGCTGTACTCACCCATCGACGCCAGCAAGCCGCGGCGCATCCAGGGCGCCTACACCTCGGTCGAGGAGATCAATCGGGTGGTCGACCATCTCCAGAGGCAGGGCGACCCCGAGTTCCTGATCGAGCCGGTCCCCATCGACGACGAGGATCCCTCGGGCGGCACGCCCGTCATGGGCGGGGACGCGCCCGACTCGGACGAGGAGCTGCTGTCCAACATCGTGGACTTCGTGCGGATGCAGAAGCAAGTCTCGACCTCGATGCTTCAGCGCAAATTCCGCATTGGCTACAACCGCGCCGCGCGCATCGTCGACATCCTGGAGGAGCGCGGCGTCGTGGGCCCGGCCGATGGGGCGAAGCCGCGGGTCGTGCTACCGCGGCTGGCGGGCGTGGCATCCGCGGCAGGCGAAGTCCCCCCGGCCATCGACGAGGCGGAGTACGAGGAATAGCGATCCGGCGAGGGTTGCGTTTACTCTTTCCCGCCACGGCAGCTCAGAACAACGCCAGTTGCCCGCGCTTCTCCACCACCAGTTCTGCAGGTGGCTCGGTGCCTTCGCAGCTCACCAGGTACAGGTGCTCTTTGTTGCGCAGATGGCTTACCTTGCCAACGCGCTCGCCCTGGGGGTTGAAGATGCCGATCTGTGCACCAACATAGCGGCGGAAGTCGACCTCTATGGTCTGCACGAGCCCTCGGGCTGCGAGCATCCGCTCCAGGTCCTCTGGACGCACATACCCCTCATTGTTGAATGAGACAAGAAGATATCTGCAGCGCGCCTCGCGCACCACGTCCGACAGGGCCGCATGTATCTGGCGCTTCGAGTTATACGGGCTATGGTAGGAGCGGCAGTCGAGCCGCTTACATGCGACCCCGTATACTTCCGGCTGATCCCAGCGGACTAGAGTCTCCCAAATATGATAGTTCCCTCGATAGCTATGCTGATTGTATGGTGGATCGAGGTAGACCAAGTCGACATCATGCGCCCGCACCGCGTCGATAGCCTCGCACTGCAATGCCAGGCCGTTTCCTGGCAGAACCTGGGGAAGACGCAGCTCCAGGTTCTGGCGCGCCCTCGGTGCCCAGTGCTTGAGATAGGCCATCTGCACACCGGTCGTCGAATCGACGCGGTCAGCCGCCTCCATTAGGGAGACCAACAGAACGGCTTCCAGGTCCGGGTCAAGGTCCTTGGCAGCAATCGCGTTCCGGATCGCCTCGATGCGTGCTCCGTTGTGAGGCATGAAGTACCGGGAACGGACGCAATATGTCTCTGTGAACCAGCCTGGCGCACCAGGGAGGGAGTTCAGTTCTGCCAGTAGGCGCCGTGCATCGGACAGAACTCTGTCCCGGTTGGCCTGGACGTAGCAGCGAGCCAGCACGTACGCGTAGGTGTTGTGGTCGTTGGCAATGACGTGAAGGCCGTGGGACTTGAGCGCGTGGCTGACGCGCGCAGTGCCTGAGAATGCATCGAGAACTGTCGCAACTCCCCGAAGACTACCAACCAGATCAACAATGCGAGGGACCAGCACCCGCTTGGAGCCGATGTACTTGACCACTGCCGCCTCCACTCTACGGGGTTATCCGAGCGCCACCTCGTGCACGTACCGTCGCGCAATCCCAACGCCGATAGACAACTGGGCCAGCAAGAATCGACGCCTAGGCCCCTGTGGGGCTCTAGGATCGATTTCTGTACGTTCCGGGTATCCAGGGGCCATCTACCCTCAGAATCGCATTCTATGGGCGCCTAGGGGGCCACGTTTCAGCCGCATGATATACGGCTGGTTTTGACTGATCCGGCAATGTGTTTCCGGTACCGACGCCGCACTAGCATTATAGACCGGTCAGCTCAACCTCCTTAAACTCCCATCCATACAGCCCGTTATCAATTACATGATTGATGGCGTATTCACGGGCTGCATGCACTGCTTCGTCGCGTGTGGCAAACAGCGTCAGCGTCAGCTCTTCGCCTGGCAATACGCATCGAATTGAGCAGCTCTCGTCCAGCGATGATCCATTGCGGACCAGGTATATGTCCAGGTGGTCGAACGTCAAGCCCTTATAAGGAGGGTAGATGATCTTCACTGCATATCGCGTCATTCGTTGCGCCCTCCCCTGTGCGGATCCGGCATGAAGTCGATTGCCAACGTCCCCAACGTTCCATGCGCCCGTGGGCTAGAGGGTCTCTCCGATCCCGCCGCAGCCTCCCAAGACCAACGTTCCATGCGCCCGTGGGCTAGAGTGGTGGACATACCGCAGACATACAGAATCACATCCAACGTTCCATGCGCCCGTGGGCTAGAGCCATTTCCG
>JAKPQA010000163.1 GCA_029547025.1 Armatimonadota bacterium | reverse complement strand
CACCTCCGATGGACGCGTGAGCACCTCGTGGTCGCAGGTGTCCTCGACGTCGCCGGGCACCCGGTAGCAGGTGCTCCGAAGCTGCGCCACGGCAGCGAGCGTCTCCATGGTCCTTCCGGTCGGCAGCGGCGGAAACGCCTTCGGCACCACCGTGATATAGACCTCGCCCAGCTCCTCGCGCTCACCATCGGGATCCGTAGTGTCGTGCCCGAGGTGCGCACAACCGAGGAGGAGCGCCACGAGCGCTCCCGCCACCAGCCACGCACGCCCCCGGAGCTCACTCCCACCCCTCATCACTCGAACCCCATCGCATCGAGCAAGAACTCGCCATTGCCGTTGAGAGCGAGGCGCCACGAGCACTGGACGTTCGACGTCGTCAGCGCGCCCACCACGTCCGCTGCCAGGTCGAAGCCGACGTGCCGGTACGCCCCTTGCGGCGGGGTGTCGAGCGGCACGCGACCGAGGTACGCGTTGTACACCCCCGCGGCGGGGCAGCTCACGAACGCCTGCACGTCGTACTGCGCGCCCCACGGCACGAACACCTCGAGCCCGAGCCGCCCCGTCACCCCCACGAGCTCCGAGGAGTCGAAGGCGCGGCTGTCCACCACGGTGTAGCCCTGCACCGGCACCCGCAGCGCCGAGGTGCCGGACACGACCGGGCTCGCTGCGAGCGACAAGCTCGCCATCGCCGCCCAGTCCGTGAGCACCTCGAAGCCGAGGAGGCGGGGCCCCGAGTCCGGTGGGAGCTCCAGCCGCTCGGCGGGGTTCGGCTGGGCGTAGCGAGCCCCGGTGAACCGCAGCTTGTCGAAGCCGAAGCACTGCGTCGCTTCATACGGGGTCACGAGCTCCACCTGGAAGAACCCGCCCCAGCGGTCGGCCTGGAGATCCGCCACGATGGCGGGGTTGTTGACCGTGAAGCTCACCGTGACCCATTCGCCCACTGTGAATCCCGTGAGCTCCACCGGGTTGCCCACCGGCTGGGTCATCAGGTTCGCGGGCCAGTCGTGGTAGTAGAGCTTGAGCTGCCCGAGCCACCAGGGATTCGGTGGATTCTTCGGGATGTAAACGTCCACCGACACCTGCGTCCCGAGCTCGGGCAGGGTTCCGGTACGGAAGGCGGGGCTCGTGAACATCTGCGTTCCCTTCCCGCATGCGAAGGTCGCGCCAGCGCCCTCGGTTCGTTCGACGGTGTCCACGGAAAGGTTGGTGGACGAGCCCGGCCAGACCCGGCCGGTCGACCACGATCCGTCCTCGAGCCGCTGGAAGGCTGCCCAACGGGGATCGAACGCGCCACCCTGGGGCCCCAGCTCGGCGAGGTTGTCCACGTACACGGTCGTGCCGCTCGGGGCGTGAACCAGGATCCGCAGGGTCCCGGGGTGCCCCGCCTCGAACGCGGATCGGAGATCGTCCGGGATGAGGAAGCGGAGATCCGTCTCGAAGACCCCGGTCCGGAGCGTCTGGAGGGTCATGCTCGCCCCGACCTGGGAACGCTCCTTCAAAAGCGCCGCAGATCGGTCTCGGCGCGATCATGCGATCGTCGAAAGCGGCGTCTCTTCAAGACAGGCCCGGCCTTGAGCGCGTAGCTGCTGGATTTCGCGGCCCGCAGGGGGAGTCCAGGGGTG
>JAKPQA010000143.1 GCA_029547025.1 Armatimonadota bacterium | reverse complement strand
CAACCTCGGGCCGGTCAGGGGCCCCGCGCCCTCTGGGCGCACCCCTGTGCGGCCCCTCCACGACACGCCAACCGTTGACCGTCTTGCGGAGGGGCGCCATGGGGGGAACCACACGTCTCCCAGCGTGGTGGGCCCCCAACGCGCCCGATCGGCACACCTCAACCTCGGGCCGGTCAGGGGCCCCGCGCCCTCTGGGCGCACCCCTGTGTGGCCCCTCCACGACACGCCAACCGTTGCCTGTCTTGCGGAGGGGCGTCACGGGGGGAACCACGCGCCTCCCAGCGTGGTGGGCCCCCAACGCGCCCGACCCGCACGCCTCAACCTCGGGCCGGTCAGGGGCCCCGCGCCCTCTGGGCGCACCCCTGTGCGGCCCCTCCCAAAGACCAGGCGGGCGTTCCGCGCGACCTTCGCGAGACCCAGCCGCCCGGCCCAGGGCCCTATGTTACCGCCAATGGCCCCCTCTCCCCACCTGTCGTGGCCCGAGGGATCACCGTCGGCGTCGGTGAACCACCCCGCCACTGGGAGGCGATGAGTGTGCTACGCATCACAGATCCATTCCACGGCGCGGTGCTGAACCGCCACCATGGCAAGGAAGCCGCCGGAACGCTCCGCATCACGGTCCGCGGCGAGTGCCCGCCCTATGGCAAGGTGACGGTCAACGGCACTCCCGCTACCGTCGGCGGAGGGCACTTCGAGGCTCCCGTGTCCCTCATGGCTCGCGAGACCGACGTCGTGGCCGTCTACGAGGGGTCGTACGGACACTTGGAGCACCAGGTGCGTGTGGTGTGGGACAAGCACTCGTTCCCTCGCTACCGCGTGGCGCTCGATGACAACAGCTTCTTCCTGCGCGATATCGCGCGGAAGGGGTACGACTCCATCTTCGGCTGCCACTACCTGAGCCTGCTGCGGCGGATGCACGTCGAGTACGGGACCAAGTTCACCACGAACATCTACTACGAGGCCGACGATGGCTTCCGCCTCACCGAGTTTCCCGAGACCTACCGCGCCGAGTTTGAGGCCAACGCCGACTGGCTTGGGCTGACATTCCATGCGTACTCCGACAAGCCCGACCGTCCCTACCAGTATGCCTCGGGCGATCAGCTCATGCGCGACCTGGCGCTGGTGGAGGAGCAGGTGAAGCGGTTCGCGGGCGAGCCGACGTGGATCACGCCCACGCTGGTCCACTGGGGCATGGTGACACCCGACGGCCTGGCGGCGCTGGCGCGCTATGGTGTGAGGGTGCTCTCGGGCTACTGGGAGCCCTCGCCATGGGGCTATGACGTGAGCTACTGGACCGATGACGCGAAGTCGGACTACCTGCACCGCCACGACTGCATGAAGGACTTCGCGACAGGCATCGTGTTCTCGCGGATCGACATCGTCATCAACAACACGCCGATCGACCAGATCGACGGCCGCCTGGATCCGCTGGTTGACGATCCGAACCATGCGGAGATCATGGACTTGCTGACGCACGAGCAGTACTTCTGGGACTTCTACGCCAACTACATCCCTGACCACCCGGAGCGGCTCGAGCGGGCCATTCGCTGGGTGACCGATCATGGCTACAAGCCGGTGTTCTTCCACCAGGGTTTCCTCGGTGCCCCGGACGGGGAATGAGCGGCGCCCGAGGCCGGCTGGGCGGCGCCTTCGTCGGCGTCCTACTCCTCCTCGCGGTAGGCACCGAGGACGCGGTAGAACAGCGTCACCTTGTCGAGCTCGTCCAAGGCGGCGGCCACGATGTTGTCCGCCGGGTGGCCCTGGAGGTCGATGAAGAACACGTACTCCCAGGCGGCGCCCTTGATGGGCCGGGACTGGATCATGGTCAGGTTGATCTGGTGCCGGTCGAACACCTCGAGGGCTCGAATCAGTGATCCGGCCACGTGGCGTGTGGTGAAGAGGATGGAGGTCTTGTCGCGGCCGGTGGGCGGGTTCTCATCCTTGCCGATGATCCAGAACCGTGTGCGGTTGAGGGTGTAGTCCTCGATGCGTTCGGCCAGGATGTCGAGGCCGTAGATCTCGGCAGCCAGGGGCGTAGCGATGGCAGCGGCGCCTGGCCCTTCCTGGCTAGCACGCTCGGCCCCCCGCGACGAGGAGCTCTCCTCATATCGTTCCGACCCGCTCAGATGCTCCCGCAACCACCTTTGGCACTGGGCGAACACCTGAGGGTGGGTGTAGACGCGCTGGATCTCCTCGAGCGTGCCCTTCGAGCACAGGTAGTGGTGGACATCCATGTAGCGCTCGCCGACGATGCGCAATGGGGATTCGATGAAACGATCGATGGTCTGGGGCACCACGCCCCCGGTCGAGTTCTCGACGGGCACGACACCATACTGGGCCGCCCCCTTCTCGACGGTTGTGAAGACGTCTGGCATGTCGTCGAGGGCGACGAAGTCGCAGTCGGACCCGAAGCTGCGGACAGCGGCCATGTGGGTGAAGCTGGCGGGCGCGCCGAAGTGGGCGATGACCGGGCGATCCTCGAGTGCCCGGCAGGCGGAGATGACCTCGCGGTAGATCCGCTCGATGGCCTCCCGGCCCAGCGGGCCCGACGCGTGCCGGAACACGTTCTCGAGTACCTGCATCTCGCGCTGGGGGTTGTAGACGCGTACGGAGTGCTGGGCCTTGATGCGGCCCACCTCGACAGCCAGCTCGCCGCGCTCGCTCAGCAGACGGGCGATCTCTGCGTCGATCTCGTCGATCCGCTTCCGCGGGCCTTCCAGGTCCATGCGTTCCGCCTTTGTGAGGAAACGGGGTCAGGGTGCGTTTCCGCTGCGTCGCGCGTTCTTCGACGCAGGTGGGCGCTTCCCCTCCGGTGAACAGGGGCGACCGGGTAAGACTCGGGGCGCCCGGGGAGCACCGATTTGCCCGCAGGTTGTGGCCAGCGATCCGCGATTCCTCTTCGCCTGAGTGCGCTCGGGCTCCTGATGCTGTGCCCCGGGCCGCCGGGGGCCACTGAGCTACCTCGCGAGAACGCCATCCGCTCGGTCGTGGCTGCTCGGGCTCCCGTTGCACCGGTGATCGATGGCCAGATCGGCGATCGCGCCTGGGCCGCGGCTGGTGATCTGGGCCCCCTCTTGATCGGGGTCGATGGAGCCGGTGGCCCTCAGGTTGCCACGCGTTGTTCGATCGCGTACGACGACACCTGCCTCTACGTCATGGGCGACATGGATCCGGTGCCCGAGGCGGTGATGACCCAGGACGGGCCGCGGGACGATGAGGCACTCATCGTCTACCTCAACCCCAGCCACGACCACCGCCGGGTAGTCGAAGTGACGATAGACTCGACCGGCTGGCTCTACTCGCGCCCTCTGGGCTACCTGGCTGACCCGCCCGTCCTCACGGGGATCCGCGCCAAGGTGAAGGCCTCGGCCGGCGGATGGACCGCTGAGCTGGCGATCCCGTGGGTGGCCCTTGCCGCCAAACCGGCTGATGGTGATGTGTGGGGACTGAACATCATCCGTGACACTGTCATGGGATCTGAGCGCGGGGCACTGCTCAGCCCCACCTTCGGCGACCGCGACCGCGCGGATCGCTTCGCCGACCTGTTCTTCGGAGCCCCCCGGGCCATCGTGGAAGGTATCCGCATCGAGGGGCTTGGGCTGGGTGAGGGTCGTGCGCGTTTGTGGTTCGCGGGCCCTTCCGGCCTCCTGAACCTAGCGACGGTTCGGGCGACCTACCGCACGCCCTTTGGCCCGCCGAGCGCGACAGAGGTCGCCTGCCGTTCACCGGTCGAGGGTCCCGTGGAAGCCGAGGTGCCCTTCCGCGTGACCCAGGCGGGAAAGGGCGAGTTGGGCCTGGAGGTGCTCGACGGCCAGGGGGGTGTCCTATACCGGGCGGCCTATCCTCAGGAGCGCGATGCGGTGGTCATGGTGGCCGGGGCCGGTCGGTTTGCGTTCAGCACGGGGCGCCCTGCGGTGGCGCCGGGAGACCCGGTGACCGCGAGGCTGTCGTCCCTCGAACGCGATCCGCTGGCTCCGCGATCCGGGGAGTTTCGGTTCGAGTCCGTGCTCATCGGTCCCGATGGTCGCGCCGTGGGTGACTCGCAGGTCGCCTTGAGGGCGGCCGTCGAGGTGGGCGCCGTGGACCTCACGTTCCGGTTCGGGGTTCCCGTCGGGGCTCCGGGCGCGTACACGGTACGGGTGGATGTCCAGGGCCCAGCCGGAAACCGGGCGGCGCGGTTCGAGCAGGGCGTCCTCTGCGACGAGGCGTTGCTCGATCGGTCAGGGCTGCAGGAGCTCGAGCGGAGGTTGGCCGATCTGCCACCGGGGCACGACGCTGCCCTGCCGGCCCGGTACCTTCTGGACTTGGCATGGCCGCGCTTCTTCGCCCATCCGTGGGTCGCAGCCGAGGTGGACAGCGCGGGGAGACTCGTGTCATCGGCCGCGCGCGGAGTTCGCGATGTGCTGGACCGGGGAGCCATCGATGCCGGGGCGCGGAACCGGCGTCGAGAGACGGTGCTGCTGGCCTATCGCTCGAGCCTGGATGGCTCCATCCAGCCGTATGCGCTCTTCCTGCCCGAGAGCCTCGATGCCACCCGGCCCATCCCGCTGGTCGTCAATCTGCACGGTTGGGATAGCGGCAACGGGCCCTTCGCCTTCCCGTCGGGTTCGTACGGCCCAGAGAAGGACCTGGTGGGCGATCGCGGCTGGCTCATGGTCTACCCCTTTGGGCGAGGGAACCAGGACTGGCGCGATGCCGGCGAGGTTGATGTGCGAGAGGTCATTGCCGAGGTGTCGCGACGGTTTCCGGTCGACGCGAGCCGTATCTACCTCGTGGGTTTCTCGATGGGCGGCCGCGGGGTGTGGCACTTGGGCATGCGGTACCCCTCCGACTGGGCAGCCATCGTTCCCATTGCCGGGGGGTCTGCCGGGTCGGTCTGGGGTGTGTGGAATGAGGAGCGGCTGGTCACGAACCTGTCGCAGACCCCGGTCTTCGCCGTCCATGGGACGCGCGATGAGATTGTGCCTGTTGCCGGGAGTCGCGTACTCGAGCGTCAGCTCCGGCGCATACTGAGCCCGGACTTCGAATACCGGGAGCGCCCGTTTGCCAGCCACGAGAGCATGCCCGACCTCGCCAAAGAGTGGGTCCCCTGGCTTGAGCGCCATGCACTGGGGAGGCCGCCATCGCGAGTGAGCTACGCCACCGATTCCGCCCGCTTCGGCCGGGCCTTCTTTGTGCGGGTTGTCCAGCTCGAGAGGGAAGGCCGCACCGGCAGTGTGGCCGCCCATGTCGCTGAGGGGAACGTCGTAGACTTGCTGGTCGATGGTGTCAATCGTCTCTCGCTCGACCTGGGGGCCCACCCGGCCATCCGGGCGGCCCAGCCGGTGACCGTCAGCGTGAACCGGTCGTCCGTGCTGCGGGTGACGCTGCCTCCTTCGGGGACACTCGACCTCTCTTCAGCCGGACCGGGCGCTTGGGCGCTGGCCGATGGCCCTGTTCCGGCGGAAGAGAAGCGCGCTGGGTTCTGCGGTCCCATGCGCGATGCCCTGGCCCGGCCCTTCGCTATCGTCTACGGCACCCAGGGGGCGGACGCGGCCCTGGTCGCCGCCAGCTATTCCATGGCTCAGGATGCGGCCAAGGCGTGGCGGGAGTGGTGGTGGGGTGTTCCACGGGTGGTTCGCGATGCCGATGTCACGCCCGAGCTAATGGGGAGCCACAACCTGTTGTTGTTCGGGGGTGAGTTCGTCAACGGGGTGGTGGCGCAGCTGGCGGCCCAGATGCCGTTCCGAGATGGCCGACCCTGTCCCCTTGCGCCGGGTGTGGATCCGCGTGACGTGGCCCACAAGTTCATCTACCCGAACCCGGAGGCGCCCGGCCGCTACGTGGTGGTTATGGCAGCTCAGGATCCCGTGGCACTACAGGCCATTGGCCAGCTGGGCCAGAAGGATCCCTACCCTGCGCCATTGGGCACGCTGGACGTCGATTACATAGTGGCGGTCCGCCGGTGCATCGGCTCGACCGTGACGTTGGCGCCGGTAGCCGAGGGGTGGTTTGATAACCATTGGCGGTTCCAGCCGGCCGCTCCTGGCCACATGGAGTCCACTGGTCGCAGTTGGCTGGCCAGTGTCTCGCCCCAGACGGGTTGGGAGAGTGCGATGGTGGCCGACGCCAGCTTCGGGCCGACGCTCGTCATGACCCGGACCGCCACCGACAACGAGGCGTGGCGGCCCTTCGAGTTGCGGAGCTACCACGACGTGCTTCATCGGTTTGGTGCGAACACGGCGGTGCTCTGGGCCCCCGGCGATCCGCCGCCGGAAGTGTGCTGGTTCCGGCGAACACTGACCCTGGCGCAGGCGCCCGTCCGAGCGCCCGCGCGCGTCCTCATGGATGACCGGGGCCGTCTGTTCGTCAACGGACAGCTTGCCTGTGCCACCAGCACGGACGAAGGGATCATCGAGCTCGATCTGGCGCCCTGGTTGCGCGCAGGTGAGAATGTGCTGGCCGCGGAGGTCGCGAATCTCTATGGCGCGCGGGGGTTTGCGTTCGAGTGGGCGGTGTCGGAGCACTGACCGGCCTGGGTTCACGACCGCTCACACGGCCCTGGGGTCGGAGTTGCCCTTCAGGGGGATGGTCACCACCTGGCCCGTGCGGCTCGACCGGTAGATCGCCAGGATCACCTCCACGGCGCGCCGGGCTTCGCGTCCACTCAGCTCGGGCTCGCGGTCTTCGTCGATGGCACGAACGAAATCGCCGATCTGCGCGATGTGTGCATCCAGAGCGTTGACCATGCCGCCTGCGGGATCGGAGGAACCGTCGATGGCGCCGGGCGGGCGGTGGATGGTTTCCTCGCCCTCCACATCCCACAATACGACCTCGTCGCCGGCGATGGCGACGTTGCCGTTCTCACCGTGGACCTCCACACGCGCCGGCTGGCCCCGATAGAGGCATGTGGCTGCCTCGATGGTGCCCAGGGCGCCGCTGGCGAACCGCAGGGAGGCCGTGGCGCAGTCCTCGACCTCGATGCTCCGGCAGAGCGTGGCGGTGTGTCCAGCCACGGTGACGGGTTGGCCCAGGTACCACAGCAGAAGGTCCACATAGTGGATGCCCTGGTTCATGAGGCACCCACCACCATCGAGCTCATAGGTGCCCCGCCAGGCGCTGCTGTCGTAGTAGGTTTGGGTGCGCAGCCACTTGCAGTAGGCGTGCCCCATGAGGATGCGGCCGAGGCGGCCTTGGTCGATCGCCGCCTTCAGCCGGCAGTATGGCTCGAGAGCGCGGCTCTGGTGGACGGCCGCAAGCTTCACACCGTTGGTGTCGCACGCCTCGATCAGCTCATCGATGACCTCGAGCCGCACGTCGATCGGCTTCGTCGTGATGACGTGTTTGCCCGCACGGGCGAACTCGGTGCCGATGGGGCCATGCAGGCCCGACCACGTGGTGATGTCGACGGCGGTGATGTCAGGCCGGTTCAGAAGAGCGCGATGGTCGGTCGTCCAGTCGCAACCCCGCTGGGCGGCGACGGTCCGAGCTCGATCCTCATTGATGTCACACACAGCACGTAACTCTGCTTTGGGGAGCTGTTGGATCGCGTCGGCGTGCAGTCCGGACACTGCACCAAGCCCGATGAGGGCGAAGCCGTGCTTTGCCATTGCATCTCCGTCCGTAGGTCCAGGTGGCCCGTGTCGCGGGGTGCTCCCTGAGCGCCGGGGGGGAGTCATTCGGCGAACTTGGGGCCGAATCCTGGCTCGCCCGCCGTGCCCGCGAACCGGGGGCCGGTACCTGCACGTTAGGAAACGAAACCACTGAAGGGCTGGGACCGCGTGACCATCGCAGCTCCCGTCGTTATCCGCCCCATCCGTGGCAGAGAGCTGGTTGCCGTCCACCGCATCTCGTCCAGGGCATTTGAGATACCCTACTCCTACGAGACCCTCATCAACTATCGCCATCGGGCACGTGGAGGTCTGTTGGTGGCCGAGGTCGCGGGCGAGATCGTGGGTTTCGTGGTGGCGACGAGTCCGCTGATCAGCCTCTGGGGTGGCAAAGTGGGCGAGATCGCCGTACTGGCTGTGGAACCCGATCACCGGGGTCAGGGGATCGGCTCTCGGCTGCTCCGGGCCGGCCTGGACACACTCAAGGCCCGGGGCATGTCGTCAGCCCGGCTGCATGTCGAGACCGGAAACGTACGCGCGATTGCCCTGTATGAACGCTTCGGGTTCACGCGCGAGGCCCGCGTTACCGCCTACTACCGCAATGGTAAGGATGCATATCGCATGATCAAGTCCCTCGAGTAGTGGGGCGTCATGCCCGGGTCGAGGAAGCTCGGCTTGGGCTGCGGCGCGCCGAAGGGCGAGTCCGCTCACGGGTCGAATACCCCGGGGGCGGTTGCGCGGTCGGCCGTCACTGGGTGGACCCGATGGTTGACCCGGCGTGGCAGCCCACAGGGCCTGTCTCACGGGAGGCCGACTTCGGCCGCAACTCAGGGATCGTGGTATCTTGCCAGGGCGTCTCGAGATCACCGGACTGCATCGGCCGTCGGCGGGCAGCCACGGCCGCGATGAGTTCATGCGCCAGGCCGACCGCTGTATTCGCCAGGTTCGGGCTACGGCGTTACGGATGACCAAGAACCCCGATGATGCCGAAGACCTCGTGCAGGATGCGCTCGTGAAGGCGTACGCCTCCTTTGACCGATTCCAGTCCGGCACCAACTTCAAAGCCTGGCTGTTCCGGATCCTGACCAACACCTACATCAACGAGTTCCGGCGCCGCAAGCGCTCGCCGGACCTGGTGCCCATGGATGATCTCGAGCCGTCGGCCGAGTACGACATGAGCGTCGAACATGGGTCGACGGAGCTCCTGCCCGAGGATCTGCTCATGGCGAAGATCCCTGACGAGAACATCCAGGCGGCGCTGGCCAACCTCCCTGATGAGTTCCGCATCGCCGTCACGCTGTGCGACGTGGGCGAGCTCACCTACGAGGAGGTGGCCGCCGCCATGCAGACGCCCATTGGCACGGTGCGGTCGCGTGTCCACCGCGGCCGGCGCATGCTTCGACGGCAGCTCGAGAGCTATGCCAAAGCTCAGGGCTGGGTCTAGGCAGGCACCGGACGTTCGCGCTGGTTTGACCCTCGCAGCGTGGCCGGCCGTTGTGGTCCTTGGGCCCAGTGGGAACGAGACTCACCCCGAAGACGTCAACCGAGTAGGGGCGAACTCGCTGAGCCGGGAAGCGGCCGGAGGTGGTGTCGCGGCCATGCGGCTATGCTTGGGCGTATTCTGTGCGCTGCTGGCCTGGGGAGGCATCGACGCCGTCGCCCAGGCGCCCGCCGCGGCCGACCGCCCATTGGCCGGGAAGACCATCGTGGTTGACCCTTCCCATGGCCTCAAAGACGCGGCCGGCACGGTCATCAGCGCGGGTGCCGTCGGTCCCGGCGGGGTCAGCGAGGCCGAGGTCGTCCTCCGGGTGGCCGAGGAGCTTCGGGTGCGGCTCGAGTCCTTCGGAGCTGCGGTGGTGCTCACGCGTTCGGTGGCCCAGCCTTGGCGCATCGGTGATGACCCGCGCGATGATGCCATGGCCAGAGCGCGTTCGGCGGCTCAGTGCCATGCAGCTGCCTTCGTCCGGCTTCATGCCGATGCGGCGACCGACCCGTCGACCCGTGGGCCAGTGGTGCTCTTCTTCACCGACGAGAGTCGAGCTCTGGCCCACGCCATCTTCGACGCGTTGACCCAGCCCGCCAGTGGCCAGGGCGTGTTCAAGCGCTATGACTACGGACTCGAGGCCTGCACCGCTCCGGCCGTGTCCGTCGGGCTGGGCGTCGTGTCGAACCCACATGACGAGCGCGTCTTGGCCACGGACACCTTCCAGAAGCAGGCGGCCCAAGCCATCAGCCAGGCCCTGGTCATGGCGCTGACCACGCCGGCGCCGGCCGAGCACGGGGCAGCGCCTCCCTTGGTTTCGGACCCCGAGGGCGAACTCGGCGAGGAGAACGTGGACGATACCGGCACGGCCAGGGTCCTTGCCCAGTGCAGCCAGCGGCTGCTCCAGAGCGTGCTCGCGATCACGAATCGCACTCCATGGCACGTCGGCCTGGTTGCCAGAAACCTGGCGACCGGCGAGGCGACCTGGATCCGGCCCGATACTCCATTCCCTGCGGCTCAACTGGTGGGCCTGCCGGTCATGGCCGAGACCACGCGCCAGATTCGCGAGGGAAAGCTGAAGCCGGGGGTCGCACCGCCAGGGGGGACCCGGACCGTCTTCCAACTCACGCAGGCCATGATCATCGGAGGTGACCTGACTGCCGCGGATGCTCTGATCGGCCTCCTGGGGCTGGATAGCATCGACTCGACGGCCTCGCTACTCGGAATGACGGCCACGTCCGTCCAACGCAAGCCTGGCGACGTCGCGGCGAAGCAAAGAGGTCTCGAGAACCTGACGACGCCCGACGACTTGGCCCGGATGTTGGAGCAGGTGGCCATCGGACAGAGCGTGAGTGGCGAGGCGTCGAAGGCGATGTATGAGATGCTGCGGCGGCATGCGAATCGCCAGCTCATACCCGCGGGGGTGCCCGCCGAGGCTGAGGTTGCCAACCTGACTGCGAGCCAGCCCGGGCTGATTGCTGACGCCGCCATCGTGCGGACGCCGTTCACCACGTACGTGCTCGTGGTGTTCCTCCGGGATGTGGAGGGCCGGGCCGGTGGTCCGGACCCCGCCGGATTGATCCCGGAGGTGTCCAGGGCCGTCTATGAGCACTTCGCCCGAACCTACCTGGCGGTCGACACGCGTCCACCAGGCTTGAAGGTGTTCGTGAACGATCGGCTCAAGGGCATCGCGCCCTGCCTGATACAGATCACGTCCGCCACGCCCCAGGCCCAGGAGTTCACCATTGCCGCGCGGGCCGACGACGGCCGGACGGCCCGCCGAGTTGTCGTGGTCAGTCAGGGCGACCGTCAGGCCGTGCAGCTCTCACTCGACTGATGGGCGCGGGGGGGTCTTCTGCGGCTCCCTCGGTGCGCCGTAGGGCACTGATGGTCGCGAGCAGGCACTGCGCCGCTCGGCTCCCGGGGCGCTCTGTGAGGCAGTGCGTCAGGGCATCCTCGGCCTCGGCCAGTCTTCCCAGGTGGGCCAGCGCGCATCCGCGGTGGTACCACAGCGCGGGGTCGCGCGGACGGACGGCGAGGGCCTCTTCGAGCAGTCGGAGTGCCTCGTCCCACCGCTTCTCGCGGATGAGGTCCGAGAGACGGATCTGTTCGCCGCCCGCCTGGCCGTCGGACGTTTCTAGCTCCACAGGTGGGGCCTCCTCTCGATGCCAGGGCGCGTCCCTTCGGCCCGGCCGCTCATCCCGGAGCCCCGACGAGGAGGGGGCCCTGGGGCTGGCGAAGCAGCCGCCCACCAGACTAGCGTAGTCCCGGAGGGAATGGGAATGGCGGGAGCACCTCCGTATGTGCTCGGTGTCGACTGCGGCACTCAGTCTCTGCGCTCGGCCCTCTTCGATCTGGCCGGTAACCCTGTCGCCCAGGCGGTCGAGGGCTTTGAGACAACATACCCGCAGGTGAGCTGGGCTGAGCAGAACCCCGAGGACTGGCTCAGGGCCATGACCCACACGGTCCGCGACTGTCTGAGCCAGGCCGGGATTCGGCCCGAGGACGTGTGCGGCATCGGGCTCGATACTACCGCGTGCACGCCGGTGGCGGTCGATGACCATGGGACTCCGCTGCGCCCAGCGCTGCTCTGGATGGATCAACGGGCGCATCGTGAGGCCGCCGTTCTCTCGGCGACGGGGCACCCCATCCTCCGTTATGCGGGCGGCCCGGTCTCGCCCGAGTGGGGTATCCCAAAGTCGCTCTGGCTTAAGGCCAACGAGCCGGAGACCTACCGCCGGGCGGCGCGCATCGTCGACTGCTCCGAGTTCCTGACCTTCCACCTCACAGGCAACTGGGTGGCCTCACTCAACACGCTGACCTGCAAGTGGAACTACGCCCGACCCGACGGTGGCTACGCGGGCGACCTTTTGGAGAGCCTGGGCCTCGCCGACTGGAGGACCAAGTATGTGCAGGATGTGCGGCCCGTGGGTGACCGGGCGGGCGAGCTCACTCCCATCGCGGCCGAACGCCTGGGCCTCAATGCGGGTACGCCAGTGGCCGTGGGCGGCATCGATGCCTACATGGGCATGATCGGCCTCAATGTCGTCGAGCCGGGCCGGATGGCCCTGGTCATGGGGTCGTCCACCTGCCACATGTGCCTCTGCGCCCACGGTGTGTTCGGCTCGAACGTGTGGGGGCCGTTCCCGGATGCCCTCACGCTGGGCGCGTGGGTGCTCGAAGGCGGCCAGACGGCCACCGGCTCCATCGTGAAGTGGTTCGCCGATGGCTTCTGCGGTACCTATGCCGCGGAGGCCAAGGCCCGCGGCCAGAGCATCTACGCACTCCTCGACGCCGAGGCCGCTCGAGTACCGATCGGCAGTGAAGGCGTGGTGTGCGTGGACTACTTCCAGGGCAATCGCACGCCGTTGCGTGATCCTCTGGCCCGGGGGGCGCTGTGGGGCCTGGGGTTGCGGCACGGCCCCGGGCACATCCTCCGGGCCATCTACGAGGGGACCGCCTTCGGCACGCGCCACATCGTCGAGGATATGGCGGCGGCGGGTTTCTCGCCTACGGAGATCTACGCGTGCGGCGGCGGGGCGCGGAGCCGGTTGTGGCTGCAGATCCACGCCGATGCCTGTGGGCTGCCCATCACCCTCACCGAGGTCCAGGAGGCGGCGGCGCTGGGTTCCGCAATCCTCGGTGCCGTGGCGGCCGGCCTGTTCCCGTCCATCCCCGAGGCCGCAGCCCAGATGGTGCGTACCACGGACCGTGTCGAACCCAATGCCGCGAACCGCGCCGAGTATGACTTCTACTTCGACAAGTACGTCCGCACCTATCCCGCTCTGAAAGACCTGATGCACGAAGTGGCGGGCCATGTGGTCTGAGCTGGCTCCGATCCCGGACTGGATCGGGCGAGTGGTGCACCTGGATCGCGTGGGCTCGACGATGGACGCGGCTCGAGATCTGGCCTTCCAGCCGGGTGCGCCGGCGATCCTCGTCGCTGCCGAGGAACAGACCGCGGGCCGCGGGCGGCGAGGTGCGGTCTGGCACAGCGTCCCGGGCCTCGGGCTCGCGTTCAGTGTGCTCTTGCGGCCCGTGGCAGCCCCCGAGGCCGTGGGCCTCTACTCGCTGGCCGCGGCCCATGCCGTGGCCGAGGCCGTTCGACGGCTCGGAGTGAAGTCTGCCACCAAGTGGCCCAACGACGTGTGGGCGCGTGGCCGCAAGCTTGCCGGAGTCCTCGTGGAATCCGCGATCCACGAGCATCGGCTCGCCTATGTGAGTATCGGTATCGGGCTGAACGCGAACGAGGCGGCTCACCAGCTTCCGGAGGCCCCGCCTCGCGGCGCCACCTCCCTCCGGGTTGAACTCGGTGCACCGGTGGACCGAAGCCTGGTGGGCGCCTCGGTGCTGGATGTGCTGGGCGGCCTGCTGGATGCGCGGCTCGCTCCGCGCCCGGAGCCCATCATCGATGGGTGGCGTCGAACCGACATCTGTCTCGGACACCGGCTCGAAGTGTCCCTGGGGGCGGAGGAGTTCGTCTGTGTGGGGCGGGATATTACCCAGACCGGCGCCCTGATCGTCGAGGACGATAGTGGGGCGCTCCGTGAGCTCGTGGCGGGCCGCGTCCGCGTGGCTCTGGTGAACAGACCGGCCTGAGGTTCGTGGTCTTGCGGTGCCCTTGGGGGTGAACGCTCGTGTCACTGCCGGCTGAGCCTGACCCGGCCCTGTGGTCGCTGTTGTGCGAGGCCGTTGTTGTGGCCGACTCGGGCGGCCGCGTCGTGTTCGCCAACGCGGCCGCCGAGGAGCTCTTCGGCGTGCGTGGGGAGCCCCTGATCGGGCGAGTGGCCGCCGAGCTCGGCACCTACGTCGAGGACGGCGGATGCCCGCCCTTCGCTTTCCTGGCGGGTGGCATCCCTTGCGAGGGCGTGGGCCGCGTGCTCCGAATCCCGGGCCGGCCCGATGCACCCGTGCTCGTCCGCCAGGCGGCGCTTGCGGGCGGAGCCGGCGCCGAGATCCTCTCGCCCGCCGCCGATTGTCGAGGCCTTCTGGAGCTCCGCACCGACCTTGGTAGCACCCTCAACCACGACATTCGTGCAGCGGTGTCCGCAGTAGTGCTCGGCATCGAGGCCGCTCAGACCCTGGGTGGCGAGAACCTGCCTCGCCACGTGCTTGCATTTCTGGAGCGCGCTCAGGTGGCCTGCGACCGCACGCTCCGCCTGGTCAGTGACGCGCACGACGTGGCACGCCTGGAGGTGGGCTTGACTCGCCTCCAGCGCGAACCCGTGCCCCTTGGGCGGGGGATCGCGTCTGGGCTCGAGTTCGTCCGAGGTGATGCGGATGACGCTGGCATCACGCTCGATGTTCGCCTGCACGATGTCGACCGGACAGTGGATGCTGACCCCGATCGGTTCTCACGACTGGTGCAGAACCTGGCCAAGGCCGCGGTGGACGCGTCGCCACGTGGCGGTACCGTGCGGATCCAGTCTCGCGATCTACCCCATGGCGCCATCGAGCTGGCCGTTCGCCTCACCGTGCTCGACGGGGTGCCTGAGGAAGCATCGCGCGCCTTCGACCCCTTCCGCTCCCCCGAGGTGCGTGAACGGCTCAAGCGACTCGGATCCCCCTGTGCCTTTGCCTTCTGCCGAGCCGTTGCTGTGGCGCACGGCTGGGCCATATCGGCCCTGGCCGATGGCCCGGAACTCGAGTACCGCGTCGTGATGGCCGATCCGGGGCCCGACGAGGGCGGGCCATCGCCGTGCTGAGGGGGGGTCGGCTCCGCCATACGGGTGCGATCGTCCGCACCGGGGGCCGCTCGCCATGACACATCGCGAGAACTGGCTGCGCGCCATCGAGTTCCGCGGGCCCGAGTGGATCCCGTGCGGGATCGGCTTCGCGCCCATTGTGTGGAGACATTACCGCGGAGAGCTCGAACGGGTCCTCATGGACTTCCACAAGCTCTTCCCCGGCTACCAGGGGCAAGGCGGCCAGTTCTTCGATGAGATGCCCCCCGTCTACCGCCAGGGCGAGTACTTCCGCGACAACTGGGGCTGCGTCTGGTACAACGCTCAGGAGGGGCTCGAGGGCATCGTCGTCGAGTCCCCTCTGACAGACTGGGACGCCCTTGAGACGTACCGGCCGCCTGACATCGCGACCCTCAGCGAGCGCGGCGCTCGCGACTGGGATGCCATCGCCAGACACATCGTGGCGGCCAGAGCAGCCGGCCACCTGACCGTCGGCGATGGCGAGCGGCTTTTCGACCGCCTGTACTTCCTCCGCGGCTTCGAGAACCTCATGCTGGACTTCGCCACCGACGATCCCCATCTCCCGCGCCTGATCCAGATGCTCTCCGACCACGAGATGGCCCTGGTCCGGCGGTGGCTCGACCTCGGCGTCGACGCGGTCGGGTTCCACACCGATATCGGAACGCAGAACGCCTTGATGATCAGCCCGGAGAAGTTCCGCCGCTACATCAAGCCCATGTTCATGCGGCTGTTTCAGTCATGCCGTCAGGCCGGTGCCCATGTCTGTCTCTCCTCTGACGGCCGCCTGCTTGAGATTGTCGACGACCTCATCGAGTGTGGCATCTCGATGCACGACCCTCAGCTCCGCGCGAACACGCTCGAGGGCATTGTCCGCGCCTACAAGGGGCGGGTATGCGCCACCGTCGATCTCGATCGGCAGAGCTTCCCTTTCCTGACTCCTCAGGAGCTCCGCGACCAGGTTCGCCAGGTCGTCGATGCCATGGCTGCCCCGGAGGGTGGCCTGATGCTCAGCGCCGGCGTGTGGGGTGCCGATGTTCCGCTCGCGAACATCGTCGCGCTGTGCGAGGCCATGGAGGAGTGCTGCTTCCCGTAGGCGGCGGAGCGGCTAGGCGGTGCCGGGCGCGTCCCGCTCGCGCGGCTCCCGTAGGGCCATGGCGCGCACCACGGCCAATACGCCGCCCAGCAGCGACAGAGCGAATAGCGGCGCGTAGGAGAACCGGTCGACCACCGCCCCGGCCAGCACGGGGACCAGGGCGAGAGGCAACTGCATGGCGCTGTTGAACCCGAGGTAGCTCGGTCGACGGCGCTCCGGCGCGATCTCGAGCAGGTAGTTCTGCTCCCCGACCATCTTCGCTTGAGCGAAGAACGCCCCGGCCGCCACGGTCGCGAATACCAGCAGCATCGGCAGGGGCACCGGGCCGAGTCCGGGCATGCGCACCGGAGTCAGCGGAAGGGCGCATGCAACAAGCATCAGGGCCGCCCCGGCGATGCCGGTAGCGCCCGATCCGATCAGCACGATCCTGTTACCGCGCCGGTCTCCCAGCGATGCCCACACGATGTTGCCGATGAGCGCGGCGCCCGCGTCCAGGAACAGAAAGAGCCCGGCCACGCTGGCCGGTGCCTTCAGCGCGTCCTTGGCGAACGGGGCGTAGAAACTGAGGGTCATGGATGAGAGCGTCGTCAGTGCGGTGACCTGAAGCAGCCCGCGGAAGGACGCGTCCCGCCGCCACAGCCTGGGGCCGCGCTGCAAGTGCTGCGCCACCGTGATCCGGCGCCGCTGCACGGGTCGGATGGGCTCGCGGCACAGCGAGAAGACGATCCACGCCGACGCCATGAAGGCCAGGGCGATGGCAAACAGCATCCCGAAGTTCCTGGGGAACGCATAGCCCGATCTGGGCGACAGCAGGTGTCGGGCGATGGGGCTGCTGATCAGCAGGATCAGAATGCAGGAGCCCGACCGGCGCCACATCATGTAGGACCCACGCCGATTGGCCGGGATGGACTTCGCCAGGATGTCGTTGAAGGGCAAAGTCGAGACGGCCGCGCTGGCCATGAACAGCCCATAGAGCGCGAAGAAGGCCACCAGCAGCAGGACGGGCCGATCCGTCGGTGCCCATAGCAGCATGGCGGTAATGGCGCCCATGCAGACGATCCGCAGGGCACTGCCCAGCCAGTAGAAGGGCATCTTCCGCGGCCGGTTCTCCAGCGCCCGGGCCATGAACACCTGGGGGATGGTGAAGCCTACGGCTGTGACGGCGTTGAGTAGACCGACGACCCACTTCTGGTCCGTCCAGCCGAGAATGAGGAAGGGCAGCACATTGCTGGCCTGAACCAGCCGGTCGCCCACGAGGACGAGGCATCCGTTGGCCACGCCCAACCAGAAGTTGCGCTTCTCCAGCACGACTGGCCCGGCGTGTGCGGCGGCGAGGCCCGATGGCGCCCCGGATACCGTCTGCTGTTCCCCCACCTCTGGCATCGTCGGCCCCGTGTGGGCAACACGGGCGGCGCGGCCGTCTCAGGTGAGTTCGGCTCTGCGCGGCTCGTGGAGCCCGGTGATCGCGAGGGCCGTCGTCAGCGCGGCGAAGACGGCCGTGGCACCGAACAGGACCGCATAGGACGTGTCCTCGGCGATCCAACCCGCCAGTATCGGGACCAGCGTCTGCGGCGCCGAAAGGGTATGACTGATGCCCAGGTAGGCGCTCCGCCGGCGTTCCGGGGCCAGGTCGAGGATGTAGTTGGCCTCGCCAAACTGGCGTCCCGGCCCCGTTAGCCCTCCCAGGAAGAATACCACGCCCACCAAGACGACGCGAACGTCGGCGACGCCGACGAGAGGAAGCGTCACCTGCCCGGGCGACGTCGTGGCAGCGATCAACGCCACGACTGCCGGAAGGATCGAGAGCCCCGCGTAAGCGATCAACACGAGACGATTGCCGCGCGTATCCCCTACTCTTCCCCAGACCAGGTTCGCCACCAGCGCGGCACCTGCCGCCACGCTCATGAAGTAGCCGATGGTCGAGTCCGCGACGCCCAGGTCTTGCTTCGCGAAAGCCGCCATGAACGGCAGCGACATCGACGCGAAGCTGTTCATCAGACGCAAGACCGTGAAGTTCCGGAGTGAGCGGTCCCGGCGGAAGAACCGGACACCGCGCCTCAGGAACACCGAGAAGGGGAATTGACGGCTCTCCACGGCGCCCGCCGGTTCTCGGATCAGGATGAACATCAACATGCTCGCCGACTGGAGCAGAGCCGCCAGCGAGAGCATCCAGCCGAAGTTCGCTGGGTACGTAAGCCCACTGGCCCCCGAGAGGAAATAGCCCGCCAATGCCGCCACGCCGACACCAAGTAGCTCGGCGGAGCTGAACCGGAGTGCCAGGAACAGCCCGCGGTGGGCCGTGGGCACGGACTTGCCCACGACCTCCATGAAGGGCACGTAGGCCACGCCGCTCGCCGAGTTCTGACCGAACGCCGCGACCGCCAGCAACCAGAACAGCACGAGGGGGGCGTCCTTCGCCAGGTGCGAGAAGGTGACGAGAGCCGCCGTCCACAGCAGGATGATCCGCACGACAGCCATGTCGCGGTAGATGCTCAGCTTACGCGGCCGGTTGCCCGCCCGGTTGGCCACGAACACCGCCGGCCAGAACCATCCCAGGCTGCTGGCGAAGGCCATCACGCCGATCATGCGCGGGGAGTCCGTCAGCCGGAGGATCAGCAGGCTCAGCAGCGCTCCGGGGTCGACGAGCCTCGTCGTGCTCATGAACAGTGTGCCATTGAGCACGCCGAGCACGAAGTTGCGCGTCAGGATGGGAGAGTGAGCCCAGCCGGCAGTTTGCTCCGGGCCGGGGCTGTCATCGCTCACTTGCGGCCTCCCGCCAGCCACTGCTTCATGGCCGGTACGGCGCCGCTGCGGCGGACGCCGAAGAGGTGCCCCACGGGCTCCCACCAGCCAAAGATGCAGATGACGCGCGCCCCGCTGTCGCTGAGCGACTCCAGATAGCTCAGGGCGGCCTCTTCCGGCCGCGTGGCATCGGTGAACTCCACCTCGACAGCGCCCCACTGGCGTCGGCCCCGCTCGCGGAAGATGGTCGCTGCCCGGCCGATATCTGTCCACGGCGCCGTGGCCGTGATGCCTGGCCGTGAGTCGTCGTTGACGGCCGCCCGGAGCGGCATGTTCCGGCCGTCCTCCCGCAGATCGGCCGGGATGGCCGCATCCGGCAGCGCGCTGATGCCCGTGTAGTGCGTGTAGATGCGGTCCCGCGGAATGCCCGCCGACCGACAGACATGGGCCAAGAAGGCCGAGTAGTCGTGCACCACGTCCTGCATCAGCTCGCGGAGGACCTCAGGCTCAGTCTTCCCCTCGCGACGCGCCCGCTCCCGGATCGACTTGGCCGTGTGCCCACGCGCCGTGAGCGCCGCATAGCCGGTGCGCACGACATCGTCGTCGCCGAACACGTCATCGCCGACCCGCGGCCGACTGGCCGCACCGAACACCGGTGATGTGTAGTAGCCCGACTCCCAGCCGACGACCAGGCCGGCAAACAGGTGAGCCCGCCCCTCGACCCGCCAGCACCGCAACCGCTGTGCGATGGGCCGGGCGATGGCCTTCAGCCGCTGCCTCACGTCGGCGCGAAACCGCGGGCTCTCGAAGTTGGGGGGCGCCTCGGTGGTGAACCACGAACCCCAGTTGATCCACCGCCGCCTGACGAGGGGCCCGTGGTACTCGCCCTTCTGGGGGAACGCTGTCCACTCCACGACCTGGGGATCAGCGGAGGCGCGGGGGTAGTTCCAGTCGTCCAGGTGGATCAGCACCGGGTAACCCGTCTGCTCCGCCTTGTCGAGCGCCTGCTCTACCTGCCACGCCATGTGCTCGGGCGGCGTCTTCAGCGTGTAGAGCAGGATGGCGAACCCGACCTGGCGCGACGCGTCCTTCGGGGTGGGCGGGAACTCGGCGGCGAACTCCTCCGGCTGACCGAGGATCGTGAGGTACGTGGGTTCGTCCCCACTCGTTCCGCTCGCCGCACAGTGGGGGCCGAGGAACAGCAGTGCCGCCAGCGCTGCGCGCGTCACGGTTCCGTGACCTGCCTGCATGGCTCGCACCTCCGTAGTCCGCACCGGGCCGATACAGGACCCTTGCCACCCATGGCAGAACCTGGCGGGGTCGAGCGGGTCTTCGGTCCCGCATGGTTCATCCAGAGCCATTGGAGCTTGCCATGAACAGGCTCGTCCTCGCACTGTTTCTCGGCGTGTCCTGGGCCGCTGCTGGAGCGCGGTCTGACGAACCAGGCTATCGCGACATCTACCCCGACACCTGGGTCGCTACTGACGCCCTCGGACGGACCATGCCGGCGTACTCGGACGTCGGGCCCGTCAAGACGGACCAGCGCCGCGTCGTCGGCATCTTCTACATCACATGGCATAGCGACGCGCTGGGCACGCTCAAGAGCCCCTACACGGCTGATGTGACCCGCATACTCGCCACCGACCCCAAGGCGCGCCTCGACGCCAAGCACCCACTCTGGACCGAGGGTTCCTACCACTGGGGCGAGCCCGAGTGCGGCTACTTTCTGAGCAAAGACGAGTACGTCATCCGCAAGGACATGTCCATGCTCGCCGACGCTGGAGTTGATGTCCTCGTGATGGACGTCACCAATGCGGTTCGCTACTGGGATGAGTGGGACGTCGTCTTCCCGGTGATGCAGAAGATGAAGGCGGAGGGGAACCGGGTTCCCCAGTTCGTCTTCTGGGCGTTCAACGGTCCGTGCATCACCGTGGTACAGGACCTCTACGACCGCATCTACAAGGAGGGCAGGTACAAGGACCTGTGGTTCTACTGGGACGGCAAGCCACTCTTGCTCTGCAACGGCACACCTAGCGTCGACGCGAACACCGGGGGTATCCGGCACCCCAATCCCCATTACGACCCCGCCGCCAGGACGGACCCCAATCATCCTCACTTCGGCGACCCGGATTACACCGAGGAGTTCTACAGGGACTATACCAAGGAAGTAAAGGAGTTCTTTACCCTGCGCACCATGTGGTGGGGCTACTACGAATGGGCCGGCAGGCGGTTCGTCGGGACCGAGGACAACTGGAGCTTCGGCCTCGACCTGGGCGATCCGCGGGTCCGCGCCCTGAGCCCGGAGGAGCTCCTCTCGACGCACAACGGCCGGAGGGAGCAGGCGGCCGTCACTCCTGCGCAGCATCCGTCGACTCTGACGGGGAAATCGTGGACGCGAGAGCACGGTGAACCGGAACTCAACGAGTATGATCTGCCTGTGCCCTCCTTCGTCCCCTGGCTCGGCAAGACAGTCGCCAATCCGGAGGGGTACGGCATCTACTTTCAGGACCGGTGGGATGAGGCTCTCCAGGCCAACCCGCAGTTTCTGTACATCAATGACTGGAATGAGTGGACCGCGGGCAAGTACCACCCTGCCGAGGGACAAACCACGCCCTTCATGCGCCGGCAGAGCACCTACTTCTTCGTGGATCAGTACAACTCCGAGTTCAACCGCTGCCTCCAGCCGATGAAGGGTGGGTATACCGACAACTACTACATGCAGATGGCTCAGAACATCCGGCGGTACAAGGGCGTGCGGCCGATTCCTGAGCTACGCGGACTCAGCTCGGTGCGCATCGATGGCGACTTCGCCGACTGGGATACGGCCACGGTCGAGTACCGCGATACCGTGGGCGACGTGTTTCATCGGGACTACCCCGGCTATGGTGGTCTCCACTACACCAATGACTCGGGCCGGAACGACATCATCACCAGCAAGGTCGCCATGGGCTCGACTGCCGTGTGGTTCTACGCTCAGACGAAAGACGCACTGACGCCGCACACCGGCGGCAACTGGATGCTCCTGTTCATCGATGCAGACTGCGATGCGACCACCGGTTGGTGCGGCTACGACTTTCTGGTGAACCGCCATATCGCCGACGCGAAGACAACAACCCTCATGCGTTACTCACGCTATGCCCCACGTGAGCCGTGGGTCCGTGTGGCCACGCTGGACTATCGCTATTCCGGCAACGAGCTCGAGCTCGCCATCCCGCGCAAGCTGCTCGGGCTGATCGGCAATGCCGTCACGTTCGACTTCCACTGGTGCGACAACCCGTCGGACCTGAAGGACGCCATCTCGCTGTGCGTCAACGGCGACAGCGCCCCCAACCGCCGCTTCAACTACCGGTGTGTCTGGAGAAGGTAGGGGGAGGCCGCAGATTGCCCGGGCCGGATAGGGTCCCACCATCCTCCGGATGGTCCTCCCTATGCGGCCTCTCCGAACACCTTCCGCGCGCCGAGGAGGGGCCGAATGGAAGGGGCCCGCGAAGCGGGAAGGGCGCCATCCGGCCCGCGTTTGGCGAGCCTCGCGTGCGGGGCCTGACGCCCGGGGCTCCCGCCCTCACTTCATCTGCGGCAAGATGATCCCCCGCAGGATGATCTTCTGGCAGAAGAGGAACACCAGCAGCACGGGGATCGAGTTCACGATGAAGGACGCCATGATGAGATGCGGCGCTCCGGTGAGCGTCTGCGAGAACTCATACGTCCACACGGCGATGGTCCAGATCTTCGGGTCCTGGGCCACGATGATCGCCCATTCCCACCCGTTGTAGGCTGCAATGAAGGCGTTCAACATGCCCACGGCCAGGATGGGCTTCACCAGGGGTAGCGAGATCCGCAGGAAGACCGTCCACTCGGGGGCGCCGTCCATAGTCGCTGCCTCGTAGAGCTCCTTGGGCAGT
This sequence comes from Armatimonadota bacterium, assembly GCA_029547025.1. GTDB lineage: Bacteria > Armatimonadota > Zipacnadia > UBA1398 > JAKPQA01 > JAKPQA01. Next base: position 13,916 of record JAKPQA010000143.1, on the reverse strand, counting down.
GAGTCGAAGAAGCCCTTGAGTAGGAAGATGGTCATGCCGTTTGCCGCGCTGGGCAGCACCAGGGCGGCGAAGGTGTTCAGCAGCCCCAGGTCCCTGAGCAGCAGAAAGCCCGGGATCGCCGCCACGGCCGCCGGGAAGGCCATCGTCGCCAGGCAGAACACGATGATCTGCTCCGAAGCCCTCAGGCGGAATCGGCTCAGCGCATATGCCGCCAGCGGGTTGACCGTTAGTGCGATGAGAACCGCGAGCACGACGAGGATCACCGTGTTCCGCACCGCGAGCCCGCGGTGGACCAGGTAGTCGATCACTGCCGCGTAGTTCCCAATCAGGTTGTCTCGGACGAATGCGCCCTCTCTGTTGGCGAACGTCACGAGCAGTGCGGGTCCGAATGGGATGCCGAGTTGCTCCAGGCTCACCAGCCTGAGCCCGTAGGCCGAGTTGATGGCCTCGACGCTCCCGTGCCGGGTCAGGGCGAACCTCTGAAAGGCCTTCTCGGGCAGCGTGTCGCGGATGCGCCACTGCTCCACGGGGATATGCGTCGAGACGAAGTCCATCCACACCCGGCCCATGGGACCTTCCGGGATCGTTGGCGTCAGGCGAAGATCCTCAAACCGCCTCACTGGCTCAAAGGCCTGGCCGGTCCCGGCCAGGACGCGGTTCAGGTAGTCGAGGGTGGGGAAGCGTGCCTGCAGGAACGCCTGGAATGCCTCCTGGCGGCCTGTGGTGTCGATCTCCACATGGCGAAGCGGGAGGCCGTTCTTGAGGAAGGCCTTCCAGGTCTCCCACAACGCCGCCGGGGCATTCGACGGCACTGGGAAGGGCAGCGCGTCCAGCTGCTGCGGGCTGAGGGTGTTGTCGCGCGCCGCGCAGAAGTCCTCCCACACGAACTTCAACGCGGCGGGCCGGAGGTACCCCGCTGGAGCCCCCTCTCCCTTCAGGTGCGGCGTGAACTGGTTCTCCCGGTACGCTTGGCGGAAGGCCAGCAGGTCGTTGTAGCGCACATCGATGATCGGCGCATAGCCTGCTTGATCGATGGGCTCGCCGCTCCACTCGCTGGAGTCGACCTTGGCAAAGTCGTCGGTCGACATCTCCCACGCCTGGTTGAACCGGTCGAGCGTCCCATAGCGCGATCGGAGAAACGTGGGCACGTGGCGGCTGTCGAATGCCAGGATCGTCTCCGCCAAGTCCCACTCGGCCATGAAGTCGGCGTAGTCCCTGGCGGCGGCCTCGAGGCATCGCCGTTGCCCGGGGTCGCTCAGTCGCGTCAGTTGCTGTCCGGCCCATTCGTCGCTCGCGTTCCGCTCGTCGCCGATCTGGTTCCACGTCTGCCAGTCGGCGGGGAGATCGGGGAAGTAAGCCCGGAGTTGCCGGATCGACCCCCGGTGCGCCGGGGGGAAGTACCCACAGAGCATGTGCATGAAGCGGTCCTCGCGCGACCACAGGAACCGCGGTAGCGGGTCCCTTCGGTCGTAGTCGAAGCCATTGCTGACCGATCCCGTCAGCATCACGAGGAACGGATACACCATCGTCAGCCCGCCGATGATCAGCGCCAGGTAGATGCCCAGCGTGACCGCACGGCCCTTGGTCGACCGGCGATCGATGTCGCTGATGATCGGCATGCCTCAGTCCCCTTTCGCCTGGCGGAAGTCCACCCGCCGGAGGATGCGGAGTTGCAGATACGTGAAGCCGATGAGGATGCTGCCGAGGATCCAGGCATATGAGGTCGCGAGGCTGAAGCGCATGTTCACATACGCCTCCTGCCAGATCGCCATGCCCATGACCATCGTCGCCTTGCCGGGGCCGCCAAAGGTGAGCAGGAAGATGGATCCCATCGACTGGAATGTGGCGATGAACGCCCCTACGAAGTTGATGAGCACCAGCGGCGCGATGGTGGGGATGGTGATGTGCCGAATGCGAGAGAGGATGGTCGCACCGTCGATGTTGGCGGCCTCGTAGAGCTCCTCGGGCACGGACTTCAGCGCCGCCAGGTAGATCAGGCTGCTGATCCCCGCGGCCGCCCAGATGCTCGGGATGATGACACAGGCCATCACCGTGTGCGGGTTCCCCAGCCAGTCCACGGGCTTGAGATGCCACCACGAAAGGATCGGCGCCAGGAGCCGGTTCATGGTGCCCTGGGCCGTGGGGGCGTACATCTCCTTCCACATCAGGGTGACCACCAGCCCTGAGGTCATCTGCGGCAGAAAGAACAGCGTGCGGAAGAAGACCTTCAGCTTCGGTACCTCGGTCAGGAGAAACGCCAGGAAGATGGGCGTGCAGAACGCCAGCCCCAGGTTCCACAGCACGAATCGGAATGTAGTGATCAAGTAGTGGTAGAAGTTGGGGTCCAGCGCGATGCTGATGAAGTTATCGAGGCCGACGAAGGGCGAGTGCCCCACGACCTTGTAGTCCTGGAAGGCCATCACCAGCCCTCGCGCCAGCGGGTAATAGCCCCACAGCGCGATGGACACCACTGCGGGCGCTAGCATGGCCCAGGGGAGCCACCCCTTGTAGACCCCCGCCTGGCTCTCGGTCCTCCGGAACTGGTCGCGGACGATGAGCACGGAGAAGAATGCCATGAACAGAGCGATGAGGCCGGCGATGATCCTCGCCCTCGGCCGGTAGGCATTGAGCACCTCCGGCGGACGCTCGAACATGATGCCCGTGTTGGCGTCGCGCTCCAGAGTCTGGAGCGCCGACCGATAGTCAAACTCCTTGCCGCTCGGGCGCAGCACCAGGTCGATGATCTCACGCTGGTAGAAGTCGCGGAACTGGAGCCACTTGCCCATGAAGGGCTCGACGACCTCGAGGATGGTTCCTTGCTCGACCTCGCGCCACATCCGTAGGTTCTCGGGCGGGATCTCGCGTATGTAGTCTGTGAATCCCAACCGCTCCAGGTCGCGGGGGTTAAGGAAACGCGCCTGGCCCGCCGCCACCTTCCGGCGGATCTCCTCATCGGAGCCCTCGACACTGCAGATGCGCCACATGAGCTCCCATACCAGGTCGCGGTACGCCTTCCGGTCCTTTTCCGTTGGTCCGCCACGGTGGAGCACGTCTTTGCCGATCATGAAGAACGAGTTCGACGCCTGGAGTACCGGTCGCTGGCCGGCGTGGGCTGCCGGGAAGGGCATCATCCCCATGTCGTCGGGCTGGATCCCGATGTTCTGGAACTCCGTCATGTCGCCCGCCCACAGCGGGTACATGGCCAGGTCTCGACCCAGCCGCTTCATCGTCTCCAGCAGGTCGATGGTCGTCACGCCGATACTGCCCTCGATGACCTCCTCCGGCGTGAAAGCCACGCGCCGTCCCTGGAAGTTCACGTATCCGTTCGCCACGTCCTGGCGGCTCAGCTCGATGGGCTCGCCGGTCTCCCGATCCTTGAGCCATGGCGCCCAGCGAAGCCGGTGGTAGAAGCCGACGGCCTCGGTGCACTCGTCGCTGGCCACGTTGCAGCGCCATGTGGGCACCACGCGTGACAGATCGTGACCCCTGGGGCAGACGAACTCCGTGTCCTGCTCGTTGAATGTGTATGAGACACCGCATGTTGGGCACTGCCGATCCTGCACCACGATGCTCGAGCCCGTCGTCGCGACCCATGGCGCGAAGGCCCAACTCTGCGAGGTCAGCTCCAGGCCGAATGTCTTCTTCACCGGGTCATACAGCAGCCGCACCCAGCGGATGAACTCGTCATACGTCCGCGGCGGGTTGGCCGGATCGAGTCCCGCCTTCCGAAGCAGACGCTTGCTGTAGAGGATCCCCACGTATGTCCCGCCGCGGTTCGGCAGGGAGTAGACCTTCCCGTTGACGGTCACGACCTGCCGGTAGAGGGGCTTGATCTCCATCCAGGGCGGCCACTTGGACTCATCGGCATCCACTTGGCCGTTGAGATCCGGTTTCCCGTCTGCCGTGAGCTTCGGCTTGCCGTTGGCGAGCACGCCATCCTCGCCGATCCACTCGGTCAGCGGATAGGCGAGTCGCTGCTCGACCGACTGGCGGATGTCCGTCTCGAAGATGTCCGGCCCGGTGTTGCCCGCCATGGCCATGGCCAGGCTGGCCCGCGCGCCCTCGGCCGGCATCCGGATCCCATCCCACTGCACCAGGCGCACGTTCGGATGGGCCGCCAGGAACTCACGCATGATCCGTGGCTGGCGATTCTGGACGTTGTACCGCGAGGTGACCGAGATGCTGAAGGTCCCAGGCTCCGCCGCTTTGGCACGGGGTACCGCACAGAGGCATCCCACAAGACTCGCACAGCACCACATCGCTAGTCCCGGTCGCCGCAATCTGTCCCTCCCTCGCCCCGCAGTGCCCGCCAGCCTATTCTGGGCGAACTTCCTCTGCCCTCGTTCGGGACCCATTGCCAGCCCCACACGAGCGCAGGTTGCCGTGCGCGGGCCGCTGAAGTGGTGTCAGGGCGAGATGACATGACACGAGTCGCGGAGAGCACCACGGCGTTGGTTCGTGAGGCGGCGGACCGGTTGTTCGGGGCCGCCGACACGGTCAGCCTCGAGCGCGCTCGGCTCGTCACCGATGCCTACCGCATCTTCGACGACCAGCCGGTCCCGCTCAAGCGCGCCCTGGCCTTCCGGCACGTGCTGCAGCACATGACTCTGGACCTCGAAGCGAACCCGCTCTTCGCCGGAAACACCAGTCCGGCCCTGCGGGCTTGGATGCTCATTCCTGAGTACGGGTTCGGTGAGGACGTCCAGCTACGCTACGAGCATGCCGATTTGGCTGGATTCCTCGACATGGCCGCGCGTGTGCCCACACCTCTTGCCACCGCGCTGATGTGATTGGCCCCGGCACGAGGGTGCGATCTTCTGCGAGACATGGCTTATCGCTGCATCGGCAGGTTCGAGCGGGGACTGGTGGAAGCCGCCGACTCCCTCACCGCCATCGAGCGCCTCGGCTTCGGCGCGAATCCGGTCGACCTGGACGCTATCGTGCACTCCATGCGGCAAGACCATCCAGACGAGGGTCTGAGGCAGCGAATGCTAGACGCACCCAAGTGCAGCTCGGCCCATGAGTCGCTCTGCCGTTGGCTGCTCTGGCTGCTCGAGAGCCGGACACGGATCCTCGACGAGGTTGGGGCCGGGCGCGGTCTGCTCCGGCATACACCGTGCCTTGTCGTACGCTCGCTGCACTATGTCGATGGGTCCTCGATCGGGGAGACCCGTGGGCGACAGCCTCGGCGGCACGCCGGGCGGCCACCTCAGCAGTCCGGCTTCGATCCGGGGGTTCGTCTCGCGCATCGACCCGGCACGCCACTACGCCGGGGGCCAAAGCGTGCGTCTCACACTGCACTTCCGTGTCCATCCAGGCCTGCTGAATGGCCTCATGGCTGGCCTTCCTGCCCGGGGCGGGCAGGAGCTGCAGGTCAACAGCCTGGACCCCGCCCGGTTGCGTGCCGCGCGCCGCGATCCGGCTGCGCACCGCGACATCGTGGTCCGCGTGGCCGGATTCTCCGCCCGTTTCGTTGAGCTGTCGCCACTCGAGCAGGCCGAGCTGATCGAACGGGCCGAACGCGCGGTGTCACGAACCCCCTTCGCGCCTGAGGCGTCTTACCCTGTAGACTGAGCACCTGATCTCCCTCACGTCAGGAGACCCATGACTACACACAGACCCATGCTCCTTGTGCTGCTCGCATTCGCAGCCGTCGCCCTCGCAGGCTGCGGCACCACGGACAACACTGACGACGGCTACGCGGTCGACCCCGACAGCGATCTCGTTGCGACCTGGCGGTTCGCCAGCGCGTTCATCGACCAGGTTCCCGTGTCGCTTCCCAACCGGTTCCTGATCATCAACGCCGATGGAACGTGGGAGCTTTCGGACAATCAGGACACCCTTCAGCGCGGCTCGTGGGGCGTGAAGGACAACCGCGTCCGGTTCACCGCCGATCAGGCCTCCCCGGATGCGATCTGGAGCGGCACATTCACCCCTCGCTGGACCGTGACCGGCGACGTGCTCCAGCTCGTCGGCAATGACGGGGCTGGTTCCTACCACGTCCACGCTTACCAACGGCAAGCGCTGTAGGCTGGCCGTGGGTTGGGTGGTCCGGCCTTTCTCCATGTTGAGCCGGTAGCACTCCTTCGGGTTGTGCCAGAGCCACTTGGTGGCGATGTTGAGGGCCTGGGCCCCGGTCATCAGACCGGCGTCGATACGCTCGTGCACCGCCGACCGCGTCATGGCCTGCGAGATGACGTGTCACCAAGCGAGGTTCAGCCACACGTTCGCTCAGTTCCTCGCGATGACCATGGTCTGGCGCGGCTCAGGCATCTCGAGGTGGTAGAGACCGAAGCGCGTGCGTGGGTGCCGCTGAATGGGTCGGATGATGTGGGCGGAATCCAGGTCGCGGAAGTCGCCCCACATGCCGGCGTGGACCGCCATGGTCAAGTCTTGTTCGGCGCAGATGGATAGCATCCGGTCGCGCAGGTAGTCGCGGAGAGGGTTCGGGACGCGCAGGCTCTTCTCCGCACCATCGCGCAGACTGGCGAAGGCGCGGACCGCACCCGCGCGGTCGGGCTCGCCGCACGCGGGGTTGGCGAATGTATTCAGGCCAACTGCACCCTCGGACTTCCACTTGGCCACGCCGGCGGCCATGACATCGACGTGTGGTTGGCCTGCATGGCCGCCGTGATGGCCTCGTAGTTCGCACTGGTGATGTCCTCGAAGCCGTAGACCTCGCGGGCTGCAATGAAGGCAGCCCGGGCGTAGCTGCCGTGCCGGACCTTCTCCATGTGGGGTGCCAGCAAGCCCCAGCGGTAGTCCAGCGGCAGGCTCCGGTCGAGCATACGGTCATAGTCCCCCGGGGCCATCCCCGCCGTGATGAGATCCGTCCGGCAGTAGTGCCCGAAGAGCACGCACGCATCGGTAGGCGTCTCGAGGTAGGCCTTCTCCGGCGGCAGGTGCTCGCGGCAGTCGATGATGTCGAGCGCGGCGATCTGGCGGATCAGATCATCGGTTCGAGCCGGACGCATACCGGATCACCCCCTGGCGTGGGTGCGGATGCGTGGGGAGTTCGCCGGCCTGCGGGGGATGGCCTACGGCGAGCAGCCGCGGGGCCGCCGGGCTCCCCCCAACCTCAATTGCCAGCGGGGCTTCGCCCCACGCCCCGCCAGAGGGACCGGTGCGTCTGGACTCTCACCGGGCTGCCGCGCCGGCATGCGCTGCCCCACCCTCGGCGAACCTACCCCGCCGCCAGGGCCGAAGCTTCCTTGAAGTCACTCGCCAGGTGGCCGTAGAGGCGCTGGTACAGCGCGTGGCAGCGGCTGTAGAGCTCGGCGTTGCCGGGGATGGGCTTGGTCTCGCTGGCAAGTCGGATCACCGCATCGCAAGCCTCGGCGACCGAGCGGTAGACCCCAGCGCCCACGCCGGCCAGGAGGGCGACACCGAGGGCCGGGCCCTCTTCGACGTTGATCGTGTGATGCGCATGGTTGGTGGCATCGGCCTGGATCTGGAGCCACAGCTTGCTGCGGGCGCCGCCGCCGGAGGCGCGGACTTGATCGACTGGGACGCCCATCTCGGCGAAGATCTCGAAAGAGTCCTTGAGCCCGAATGCGACGCCCTCCAACACCGCACGGATGAGATGCGCGCGGGTGTGGCGGAGATGCAGGCCAAAGAACACGCCCTTGGCATCGGGGTCGGGGTACGGTGTCCGCTCGCCGGTGAGGTAAGGCAGGAACACCAGTCCCTCGCAGCCCGGCGGCGCCGCGGCGGCCTCCTCGCACATGACCTCGTAGGGATCCTTCCCCATGGCTGCGGCGACGTCGCGCTCGGGGCCGCAGAGGGCGTCGCGGATCCACCGGAGCGAGCCGCCGGCCGAGAGCATGACCCCCATGGTGTGCCACTTGCCCGGCACGGCGTGGCAGAAGGTGTGGGCGCGAAGGCGCGGATCCACGAGCGGTTCATCCATGAAGGCGAACACGACGCCGGAGGTGCCGGTGGTTGACGAGACCACACCGGTGCGGACAATACCGTTGCCCACGGCACCGGCCGCCTGGTCGCCCCCGCCCCCGACGATGGGTGTCCCAGCCGCCAGCCCGGTAGCTTCGGCCGCCCTTGCGCTGACACGTGTGCTGGGTTCCTGCGACTCGAACACCGGGGCCATCCAGGCCGGATCGATGTCGATGGCATTCATCAGCCGTGTCGACCACTGCCGCTGGCGCACGTTGAGCAGGGCGGTGCCGGACGCGTCGGAGACCTCCGAAGCGAACTCGCCGGAGAGCATCCACCGGATGTAGTCCTTCGGCAGCAGCACCTTGCGAACGCGAGCGTAGTGCTCAGGCTCTTCCTGTCGCAGCCAGATGATCTTGGGGGCGGTGAAGCCGGTGAGCATGGGGTTCAGCGTCTCCTCGACCACCAGTCCCTCACCGGCGGTCGAGTTGATCCACTGGCACTGGGCGGCCGTGCGCTGATCGCACCAGAGCAGGGCCGGCCGGATGACCTCGTTGTTCGCATCGAGGAAGACGGAGCCATGCATCTGTCCCGAAAGGCCGACACCGGCCACGTCGGCCCCGGTGACGCCCGCCTTGGCCAGAACGGCGCGGGTGGCATCGGCCGTGGCCCGCCACCAGTCCTGCGGGTGCTGTTCGGCCCAGCCGGGGCGCGGCGTGAGCAGGGGGTACTCCTCGGTGGCGCTGGCGAGCACCCGGCCGGTCTCATCGATGAGCAGGGCCTTGGTGCCGCTGGTACCGATATCGATGCCCAACAGGTATCCCACGCGGACTCACCTCGCGGTCATGACTTGTGGGGCGCCCGAGCGCCCGGATGGTGCCGATGCGGGCCGGGAGGCCCGCGGGCACGAATGGGACAGCTCCAGTGCCGGCGGGCGTCCTCGCCCGCCCAATCAGCCCTCCGGCACGACCTCGATGGAGACGGCTTCGCCGGAGACAACGCGCTTGAACTCGGTCGGGTCAGTCAGGACCCGCCCGATGAGGTTCACGGGGCTGGCTGCACAGGGCTCCGAACCATCGCTAGCCGGCGTGCGGCCGAAGAAGATGCAGAAAGCGTTGCCGGGCGGCCAGTAAGCCAGTGCGCCCACATCGACCATCTCGCGCGCGCCGGGCTCTTCGTCCATATGCACGGGGATGGGGAAGTAGATCTCATCGCCCCAGCGCTGGCCCCGGGCGTAGATGGGTAGCCGCTCGATGATCTCGAGGGCGGTGGGGGAGTCGTTGAGCTCCGCCAGGGCCTCGACATCGCCCGCGGCGATCCGGATCCTCACCAAGGGAACACACCTCCGCGCGGAGCCGAGCGTGGCTCCCGCGGGGCGGCGCGTTCGCCATAGGCTGAGGCGTTCCCTACATCGGTGGCGACCACGACGAGAAGGGAAGGCGTTCGGGCGCACGAAAGGGTCTGTCCCGGCTGACCCGATGACGGCGGGCCACATCTCACCACGGGAGAGACAGTATGAAACCGGGCTTTGAGCGAGTCTGTGTGATGGGCCTGGGCTACATCGGCTTGCCGACGGCCAGCCTCATCGCCAACCGGGGGTTCCACGTCCGTGGGGTCGATGTGAACCGCGAGACGGTGGAGACCATCAACCGCGGCGGCGTCCACATCGTCGAGCCCGATCTGGACATTCTGGTTCGCTCCGCCGTGGGCAGTGGCCAGCTCGTGGCCGACACGGAGCCCGCGCCGGCCGACGTGTTCATCATCGCCGTGCCGACACCCATCTGTCCCAGCCACGGGCCCGATCTGACCTATGTTGAGCAAGCTACACGGGCTATCGCTTCCCATGTGGCGCCAGGGAACCTGGTGATTCTCGAGTCCACGAGCCCGGTGGGCACGACGGAGAAGGTGGCGGCGTGGCTCAGTGAGGAGCGTCCGGACCTCCGCACGCCGGTCGCCACCGACGGAGCCTCCGACACGACACCGAGGGAGGCGCAGGTGTTCATCGCCCACTGCCCGGAGCGCGTGCTCCCCGGCCAGATCCTGCGGGAGCTGGTCGACAATGACCGCGTCATCGGCGGCATCGATCGGGCCTCGGCCGAGCGGGCGCGGGAGTTCTATGAGTGCTTCGTCTCCGGCGAGATCGTGCTCACCACGGCGCGCACGGCAGAGCTGTGCAAGCTGACTGAGAACGCCTCCCGCGATGTGGGCATCGCCTTCGCCAACGAGCTATCACTCATCTGCGAGAAGCTCGGTGTGAACGTGTGGGAGCTGATCGGGCTCGCGAACCGTCACCCGCGGGTGAACATCCTTCGGCCGGGGCCGGGTGTGGGTGGGCACTGCATCGCGGTCGACCCGTGGTTCATCGTGGACTCGGCGCCCGAGGAGGCGCGGCTGATCCGCACGGCCCGCGAGGTCAACGACGGCAAGCCGCACCATGTGGTGCGAAGCATCGTCGCGGCGGCCGCCCGCTTCCGGGACCCGGTCATTGCGTGCCTCGGGCTGGCGTTCAAGGCGAATGTGGATGATCTCCGTGAGAGCCCGGCCGTCGAGATCGTGAAGGAGCTGGCCGAGAGGCACGCGGCACGCGTGCTGGTCGTGGAGCCGCACATTCGTAAGCTGCCCGCGCCACTCAGTGCCCTCGGTGTCGAGCTTGTGCCACTGGGCGCGGCGCTGGAGCAGGCAGACGTGGTGGCGCTGCTGGTGGACCATCGCGTGTTCGCTTCCGTCGACAAAGAGGTCCTGCTGCGGAAGGTCGTTATCGACACCCGGGGGTTGTGGCAGTAGGGGCAGCCGCCCGGAAGCTGGTGCTAGCGGAGATCCTTCGTCCCTCCGGTCCTCAGGGTGACACCTGAACCAAGGGGGCGCGCGGAGCACTACCACAGCCCGCGGGAGTACCATGGGGCCCATGCCTCGTTGCCGGAGGTCGGCCATGCCCCAGACACGACGCGAGCGGTTCCACGAGACCATGGAGCACCGGGCTCCCGAAAGACTCATCCTCGACCTCGGCGGGTGCCCACTCTCGGGCATCGCGGCCAAGCCCCGGGTGGCGCTGATGGAACTGCTGGGCATTCGGCCCGATCCTGCGCATGTCCCCGACACCAACAGCACCGCCCTCGACGAGCGGCTGCTGCGGGCGCTCGATATCGACACGCGCGCGGTGGGCGGGATCCTCTCGCCGGAGGTCGAGGGCGCCGGCCAGATCAGCGACTCGGAACACGTGGACTGCTGGGGAGTGCGGCGCCGTTTCACCGGGAAGCACTGGGAGATCGTGGAGTCGCCTCTGGCCGATGCAACCATCGACGACCTCGACGCATACCCGTGGCCTGATCCGGAACGCATCGACATGGCCATCATCGAGCGGTTCGCGCGGGCGGCCAAGAGGCTCTACGAGGAGACCGACACCGTCATCTGCGGGGAGCACCCGGTGCTCGGCGTCCTGGAGCTTGGCTGTTGGGTCTGCGGCTACGAGACTTTCCTGAGCCGCATGGCGCTCGATCCCGACTTCGTGCTGCGGTTCTTCGACCGCTACTTCGAGTTCCAGCGCCGTGTCATCGAGCTCTATTACCCGGCCATCGGACCCTACATCCACTACACATCGAGCGGCGATGACTTCGCGACACAGCTCGCCAGCTTCATCTCGCCGGGAATGTTCCGGAGGCTCGTGAAGCCCTACATGACCGAGCGTATCCGATTGACGCGGCAGTACACCGATGCGGCGTTTCTGCACCACTCGTGCGGGAACGTGTTCCACCTCATTCCTGACCTGATCGACTGCGGCGTGCAGATCCTGAACCCGATCCAGCCTTGCGCCCCGGAGATGGCTCCGGCCAGCCTGAAGGAGGCCTACGGCGACCGCATCGTCTTCCACGGCGGCGTCGACACACAGGGGCTGCTCCCACGCGCCACGCCGCAGGAAGTGGCGGCCGCCACGGGCGAGATGCTCGGCGTGCTCGCGCGGCATGGCGGCTACATCTTCGCGGCGGCGCATGAGATCCAGGAGGACGTACCGGCCGAGAATGTGCTGGCGACCTTCACGGCGGCGCGGGAGTACCGGACGCGGGAGCTGCAGTAGGCGGCGATGGCGGCCAGAGGAGGGGCACTGCCGTCCACTGGCGAACAATGATGTCGTCCGGCGAGAGGCGGCGGGCTACTGGATCCGAGGAGCATGGTGCGGGATGAAAGTAGAGGACATCGAGGCGGGTCGCATCGACGCCAGAGCGACGCACACGAGCCGGCACCTCAGCGCTGCCGAGACCGCGGCCCTGGATCTGGCAGCCGCATTGGGCGCGTTCAACGACGCGGTGATCGAGCTAGCCAGGATGCGGCGCGGCGCCGGGAGCGACAGGGACCTCGAGAGCCGACTCCAAGCCCAGGTGGACATTCGTCGAGCCGAGACGCGGGCGGCGATCGTGCAGCTGCATGACGAACTGGTGTTCGTGCAGGCGCTCACTGGGCCGCTCGATGATCTCGTGTGACAGGCCGCGTCTCACCGGGCACTGGGGCAACGGACCGGGCCTGCCCCAGTGGTGACGGGCAGGCCCGTGTCCGCTCACGACGCGCCGCGCTGCCGAGATCCGCACCCCAAGACCCCAACCATCCACCTCAGCAACACAGCCCCGGCCGGGGGGCGCGCAGTCGGCTCGCGGAAGGCCAGGGAGGACAACGAGCCACCAGCGCCACACGAAGGTATACCCGTACCGTCCGCGGCCAAACGTGGGAAGTACCGGCCGGCGCGTTTCAGGACGGCCGGGAGCCACGCGGAGCCGGCCGCCCCCGAGTGCTAGAGGTACCCGAGCTGCCGCAGGCGCTCCTTGACGGCTTCGAGCTCGGTCTCGGTGTAGGGCTCGGCCTCGCGCTCGCCGTGAGCCGAGACGATATCACGCAGGACGTACACCACGAAGTCGGTGACCGAGTTGTAGCCGGCGCCCTCGATCAGTGTGCCGATCTTGTCGTACAGCGGCCTGGGGATCTTGATGGTGACCTTGTCAGGCGCCCTTGACTTAGGCAATGGACCCTCCTAGCATAGCCCTATAACACTCCTGCAGGGTACACCATTCGCTGCCCGTGCGGAACCGCGTTCTGTCACGCCTCGAGCCCTCCGGGGAGGAGTCCCACCATGAGACGACGACGCAAGTGCCTCATCGTGGGCCTCGACTGCGCCACGCCGCAGTATGTGCTCGAGCGCTGGGCCGACCGCCTGCCCACTCTGGCCCGGCTCCGCGCGCAGGGCGCATCAGGACGGATGCAGAGCACCATCCCGCCCATCACATGCCCCGCCTGGATGTGCATGGCGACGAGCAAGGATCCCGGCCAGCTCGGCCTGTACGGGTTCCGCAACCGCAGGGACTACTCCTACACCGGTCTCTCCATCGGCACCTCGCTGAGTGTGAAGGAGCCCGCGCTGTGGGACATCGCCGGCGCGAGCGGGCTCTCGTCGGCCGTCGTTGGCGTCCCGATGACCTACCCGCCCAAGCCACTTCGCGGCTGGCTCGTGGGCTGCTTCCTGACGCCGAGCACGCAGAGCGACTACACATACCCGAGGACGCTGCGCGATGAGATCACAGCCGTGGCGCCGGACTACCGTGTCGATGTCGAGGAGTTCCGCACCGACAACAAGCACAAGCTGCTCCGGCAGCTCTACGAGGTGACCGACGGCCATTTCCGGGTGGTCGAGCACCTCATGGCGACGAAGCCTTGGGATCTTTTCTGGTTCGTGGAGATGGGCACCGACCGGCTCTATCACGGCTTCTGGCGCTACTTCGCCGAAGACCACCGCCTCTTCGAGCCGGGGAACCCCTTCGAGCAGGCGGCGTTGGAGTACCACGTCTACCTCGACGAACGCATCGGCGCCGTCCTCAAGCACGTCGACGACGACACGCTGATCCTCGTCGTCTCCGACCACGGTGCGGCGAGCATGGTGGGAGGCGTCGCCATCAACGACTGGCTGATCCGCGAAGGACACCTGGTCTTGCGCCGGCCGGCCGAGTCGCCTCGTCGCCTCACCGCCGATGATGTGGACTGGGCGC
>JAKPQA010000106.1 GCA_029547025.1 Armatimonadota bacterium | reverse complement strand
CCGTTCAGCCAGACGGCGAAGGGGCCGGTGGCCCCGACGCACAAGGTCGCGGACCGCTGCTCGGGCGACACGATGGTCCGCACCAGGTAGTAGCAAGCCTCGCCGGTGAAACCGCCCAGGTGATCCGCGTCGAGATGGTCCTCGCCACGCTCGACGAGGAATGGCTCCTCATCGGCCAGCGGCCCGGCCGCCAGCGCGGCCTCATCCAGGTACGCTCGGTCGAGCCGGACGTAGTTGTGGCACAGCGCGCCGCCGCACCCCGCGACCAGTGACGGATTCCTCATGACACGTTCGTTATGGAACGGGCACTCATCGTGGAGACGCGTGTCGTAGATGTCGAAGTAGGGCCCGTAGACCTCCCATTGGCGAGCCCCCACGAGCCCAAACCGGCATGACCACTCATCGGCCCCTCGCTGCGGCCGGAATGTGGCCCGGAAGGCGTTCCGGTCCCAGAGCACTGGCGCGTCCCTCGATGTGGTGATCGACACGCGGATGCGTCCGCTCTCGCGCGTCGGCAGAGTGATGGGCACGGAGTCGGGCGACGCCATGAGCCCCTCGGGTGTCTCGATCGAGAGCGTTCCATTCACGCGGTAGATGCTGTGGTTCGAGAGCCGCAGATCGACCACGGCTTGGCCGTCACGCGTGAGCACGGGCTCGTCCGGGTGCGACGCCGCGACCTCGATGGCCGCCCTCCGCGGTCCTCGGATCGAGAGTGCGGGCGCGCCCTCGATGCGGATACCCGGCGAGCGGGCCGCCGTGACCTCGACCCCTACGCGGCACGTGTCCTCGGCGAAGTCGCGCAGCAGCGCGTTGCGGTGGCGCACCGCGATGTCGCAGTTGAGCCGGCCTCCCACCTTCGACACCAGCTTCTTCGGCAGCGCCTTGGCGCCGAGGATGGTGCCGACAAGCGCCCCCACGGTGGCGGCGGTGCAGTCCGTGTCCCATCCGCAGTTGGCGGCCATCAGCACGGCGGCGAGGAAGTCCGTCCGTGCCAGATGCAGGGCCATGAGCACGAAAGCCTGGTTCACCAGTACCGACGTGCAGTCGCGGTGCCCCCACCGCCGGATGATCTCCCGCCGCGCCCCCTGCCATGTCGAGTGTCTCCCGCAGATGACCGGGATCTCGCCAATGACGCGACCCATGCCCGAATCAGGTGGGACGAACGCAGCACCCGCAGCGATGACCTCGCGGAGGTCGTCGCACACGAACGCCTCAGCCGTGCAACCCGCGAGGAACTGCTCGGCATAGACCGAGTCGCCCGTGTGGTCTAGTTGGCCATCCAGCAGGGCATACTCGGCCGCCAGAGCGGGATTGCCCGGCGATACCGCGCCCCAGATCTCGGCGCGGATGGGGCACCCCATGGACTCGCGGTAGAACGTGTTGTTGTAGGTCCCCGACAGCGGAGGCATGATGCCCCGCTGCACGTTGTAGAGGAAGCATCCATACTCGGCGAAGTTGTACCAGCAACGCTCCTGCCAGCCCTGGATGAGGTCTTCCGCATCGATGAACGGGCCGCAGTCCTCGAGCACCTCGAGCCAACAAACCTGGATGTCGAGGTCATCGTTCGGGACGATCTCCGAGGGCCAGCAGTTCTCCTCGGTGAAGTCCATACGGGTCTTGTGCCCTTCGGCAGGAGCGCCGATCGTTCCCCCGATGAACTTGCCAAGCCAGCAGCCAAGGACTTTGTCCTTGTAGGTCTCGTAGGCAATGCTACGCCCTTCCATGGGTCAGCGACTCCCCCTCGTCGGTCCTGGGAGCTTCGGGAGGGGAGCCAGCTGGTCCTCTTGGCGCACCACCACAACGCCACACACGCGCCACGGGCCGCTCCCACACGGGGGAGCGGCCCGTTCACGGCACAATCGGCTTGACAGCTGAGTCTACCGGCGACGGCGCTTGCGGGCCCAGATGCCTCCCAGCCCTGCCAGTGCCAAGGCACAGACCGATGGCTCCGGTGTCTGCGTCGTGCGTGTGTCCGGGGCCAGAATGTGGTACCCCTCCGTGCCGTCGTGGGCGCCAACCAGCGGGTTCGGGTCGGTGAACCCGGCGTTGTAGAGGTAGTTCCAGTCGCCGCCGGTTCTGCCGCCCTTGGCATAGAAGTCCTGCCAGACCGGAACGCGCCACGAGTCGAACGCGTAGGTCATGCTGGTGGACGTGCCTGAGAACTTGATGCCCCAGATACCTGAGGGCATGCCGACATTGCCCTGGCCCGTCTTCTGAGTGCCGATCTCGTCGTAGAAGCCCGGTTCGTCATTCAGCTTGATGGATCCACCGACGATATCATCGCCCGTGAACGTGTCGGATACCTGGAAGATCACGTGGCTAATATCGCTCTCCCCGACTTCGAGGACATACCAGTAGTGCCACGAGAGATCATTGTTTTGCCAGATCTCCCAGCCGAGAAACGCCCCCTCGCCCCACAGACCGTTGGCGACAAGCCCGCCGTCGAGCGTCGAGAGACCTCCCGTGTAGCTAACCGCATGAGCCGTACCGAGGGAACCCACCAGCACAAGTGCACACAGCAGTACAACGTAACGTCGCATCTCCACCCACCTCATCAGCACCCCGGCCGCCACGGCTGGCGGCTCTCACCCACACCGACCTAACAACCATGATACAGGAATGCGTTCCCGTTGGCACTACATTTGCACTCGCTGGTGGCCTCGCAGACCGGCCGGACGGGGACTCTCCAGCCTCGTCACCGGCCCGCACGCGACTGCAAGCACTCGCGGAGGCAGAAGGGCACGAACTCGCGCCCGAACCCATCCTCTCCTTTCATGGACGCATTGGCGACCCAGAGCTTCCCAGCTGTGACATCGAATGCGACCGCGTGCAGATCGCCGGTGCCGAGGCCCCGCATCACATCGATCATGGCGAATTCGGGGTCGATGCGGCCGTAGCCGCGGGCCAGGACGTCCCCGATCTTCCTGTTCCAGCCACTGTCCGTACCCATGGACATGTATACCGTCTGGCCCAGTCGCTTGTAGGGCAGGCTGTCCGGGTCGTAGACGCGGAACACATCCTTGGCGGTCACCAGGGCCCGAGCGTCGCGGGCCTCGGCGTCGCCGATGCAGTAGAGGTACGAGCTGGTTCGCGGCGCGCGGCGAACGCGGTAAATGGCCTCGCCCAGGCTCCGCGTGTGCTGGATGACGTCGCGCATCACGAAGGGCATGGGTTCGCCCTCGAGTGTCTCATGCTCGTCCCCCAGGTGGTCGCCAATCTCGCTCATGGCGATGCCCTCGGCGTTCATGCCCGTGACCATCCCGACGAAGCCACACCACCCGACGTTGACGAAGGGCACCCCGTCATCGGGCTCGTAGACCACAAGAGCCGGGTACTTCTGGATTCCTGCCATGGTGGCATAGTCCAGCGCGCGGATCTGGATCAGGTGGCCGTCCTGCGTAGCCTTGCCCCAGGCGGCAAAGAAGCTGCAGTGAAACTCGGAGATGTCGGGAACCGCATGCATCCGGCACACATCCGTGTAGGACACGCCGGCGCCGTCGGCCAGGCCACGCATCTCCTCGAGGTACTCGGCCGGGACATAGGGTTCCATCTGTTTCCACATGGCATCGATCTGGTCCATCGAGAGTCCGGCGCCAAAGGCCATGACCTGGACCGTGCCCTGGACCAGATGGCGCACCTGCTCCGGAACCAGTTTTCCGTGGGCGTAGCCCATGTCATACGGCTTGCCCCACAGGTGGAGGACCGCGATCTGGTTCTCCCCCTGGCCGATGGTCGAGAGCGAACCATGGACGCGGCCTGGCGCCGATTGGGCCTGTACGTCGACCCCGGCCAGTGCCATCACCACGATGCACAGCACCCATACCAGTCGGAGCTCGAGTCGTCTCATCGCGTGTGCCTCCTCGCCTCGCTTCGTGCCGTGCGGATGGAACCGAGCGGCACGCAGGACTTCTCCGGCTCGCGGTACGCGCCCTGCCCGCGACTGCGGGCTACGCCCGTTCCTCCGCAAGCATGAGGTCGTCGAAGCACGCCAGGCCGGCGCCGCTGAGACGCAGACCAAGAAGTAGCGGCCGCTCCTCATTCTCGACGGTGAACTCCCAGGAGAACTCACTCCACTCGGCCGATGGCCCGATGGGCGGGGACCAGAGATACTGCCCGGCCCCGCTCTGGGAACACAATGACGCCTGGGCCGCCACATCACCTCGGTACCAGCCCGTGAGAACGTAGCGCCGGCCGACCACCAGCTCGACGCGCTGCGCGGCCACCACGTTGAGCGGGCCGACCATGCCCCGCAACTCGAGGCAGCGGGCCCCCGAATGCGGGTTCTCGGCCGCAGCCTCGGTACGGTAGTTCGTGCGCTCATCGCCGGACCACGAGCCAACCGACCACCCCCGGAGGCCGTCCTCGAACCCGGTGTTGGTGAGAAGCGGCCGGTTTGAGAAGCGCAGGTTCAGCTGCGCCGAGAGGGGCCGCAGCTCCCCGGCGTCGACCCTGACCACCAGCTCATGATCGTGCGGCGGCAGGTCGGCGGGCACACCGATTCGGGCGAGAAGCCGGCGCCCGCCCTCTGAGATACCCACGCGAACACACTCGCCGCCAAGCCGAACACCGTCCAGCGTCACGCGCACACCATCGGTCGTGAGCCGGCCGCGAGAGGCGAACCGGGCCTCGATGCGGCCGGGGAGGGGATCCGTACGGCCCAAGTCGACACGCTCCGCTGCCGCGACCTCGCGGCCATCGACGGCAAGCGACGACAGCGCCGGAGCGGCATCATGGGGCGCAGGAGGCTGCGCGGCCGGCGCCAGCAGCACCACGACCTCGGGCCCCAGAGCTGCGGTGAGTGTGAACCTGGCTTCCTCGCCCTCTCGCACCACAGGGATCCGCTCGGGCTCTCCGCCCGCGCGCATCGCCCAAGCCCTGTCCGTTCCCCGGGCAACGCAGACACTCAGCCGCGATCCCGCCGGGGCCGAAGCCGTGACCCGGCAGACACCCCCAGGGCGGCGCTCAACCGAGGCCGCACACGGCTCTGGGCCGTCGATATGGAGCACACGGGCTCCGCCGAGCCACACTCCCCCGGGGCCGACGACGGCAGCGAACGCCACTCCGCCATGCCGCTCCCGGAGCACGCACCCTCGGGCGTCGGTCGCGACCCCTCCGAGCTCGACTCGCGCGCCATCTGACGAGAGCAGCAGATCGCGGCCTTCGGCCGTTGTGACCGTCACCGCCCGCCCACCCGCCACCTGGGGCGAACGGATCACTGGCGCCTCTGAGGCCTCGGGGCGCGGGTACAGCACCGTGAGGTAGCTCGCGTCACGCCCCCGCAGACGCGCGACAATAGCCTCGTTGTCATAGGAGCCCGTCTTCGGGTCCGCGCTGAATGGCTGCCAGCGCGAGTGCTCCATGCGCGCAAGCTCGACCGGCCCGGCCCATACCGCATCGAGGCGCACGCGCCCCGTGACCTCTGCCATCGGGTCGAACCCCGGCCAGGACGCGCGGTCCTGGCCCAGCGTCACGGGCGCACTGCCCCGGGTCACTGGGGTGTGGATCTGCCAGTCGTAGGTGTGTTCCGCTTCGGAGGCCACCTCGTCAAAGGCAACGACATACTCGCCATCAACCAGCCACATGCTCCGTCGATGCCGCACGCCGGCGAACTCGCTCTCAATCTCGCCGCCACGCACGGGTCCCTCGCTCAGTGCCGCGGTCAGCAGGCCCGGCGTCTCGCTCCCAGGCCCTGCGCCGTCCACAAGCAGTGTGTTGTGCAGCTCCGGCGGGTAGAGGTCATGGCTCACCCAGTGATCGTAGCCTGCGTCCACTGCCAGCAGCTCGCCGTAGGCGTGGAGGACGAAACTGCCGGCATCGGCATGGCTGTAGACCGGGTAGCCCCGCGCGATCCACGGATCCTTGCCCTTCAACCACAACGCCACCGCGTTGCGGGACCACTCACTTCGAACCGCCACCTCCTGGCTAGCTCTGAAAGCCCGTGCCGTGGCAAACCCCGCCACCGACGGAGTCACCGACTCATCGACCAGGCACAACTCGCGGACACCGCCCGACAGCCCCCCGTGCCACTCCTCGAGCGCCCAGCGAATCCGCGCCTGCTCCTCCTGCGGGCCCGCACCGACGGCCAGCATCAGTGCCCCAAGCACCATCGAGGTGTTGGTCGTCCCCAGGGCTGCGCACGCCCCGTCGGGCTGAGTGATATAGACCAGGTACCGCAGGGCGTTGGCAAGACGTGGGTCATCGAACAGCCACTGCCCCGATGCGCGCTCCAAGTACCGGGCAAACGGCATCATCACCGCCAGCGTGAACGCCGAGTAGTCGGGGCCCTCGATGAACATGCCGTCGTCGCGCCAGAAACACAGGTTGGCTTCGTCATGGATGCCATCCAGTGCCCTCTGCAGCCATTCGGCGGGTGTGTGAGCCGCGTCCGTGTATCCCCTGAGCACGATCGCGGCGGTGCCAAGCGCGCAGATCCCGCGCGTCCGCTGGTTCCCCGGATGCTGACCGGGGCCGCTCTCGAGCGCCGACAGGTACAGCCGCTCGCAGGCCTGCGCCATCTTGGCGCGGATGACCCGGTGATCCGTGGCCGTCAGGCCCTCGTAGCCGTAGAGCAGATCGTAGGTCTCCGCATAGCTCTGGAGGGCGTCGGCGACTCCGCAGCAACAATGATAGCCCGTGGGGTTGCTGCGGAGGAGCATCAGCCGGGCGGCCTCCGCCGACTCGGCCCGCCCCGTGACGCGCCAGGTGAACGCCTGGTCGACCGGGTTCGTGCTCGCTCGGATCGAGTGCCACCAGCTCGCGTGGGGCGCCCGCTCCAGACGCGCTTGGATCTGGGGAAGATCATCGAGCGAGAAGAGCAGACACGGGTGAGCCTCCTCGGCCGGAATGCGCGCAACCCAGGGCCCCTCGGCCGACTGGCCGACCGTCGCTGCGGCGAGAACGAGCGCCCATGCGCCCCCAAGGGTGAGCTTTCGCATGCCACATCTCCGCTGAAGGCTCCGTTGCAGCGACAACCGCCGCACGGCGAAAAGTTCGCGGCCGATAGGCCAAGCCCTGCGGGGGCGGGCAGAGTGAGGCCGGGAAACGAAGAGAATGGCTCCGAGCACTCGGAGCCACCCTCCGAACTGGAAGAGGGCAGTGATCGTGCACCCTCTGTCGATACACGGTCCCAGGCGTTACCGCTGCAGCCTGCTCGGGCCCGGTTGGCTGCGGACACGGACATCGATTGCTTAGGGCTGCTGCCTTCCGGCCCTGACCCGATTCACAGGACGCCGTTGCGCAGGACCGAACCGTCAACACCACTTACAACGGTCAGACCCCAAGATCGTGCACCTCGATCGGGGATTCAGCCCCGCTAGAGCGGATTGCGGGTTCAGGGCACCGCTAGCTCCCCGCTTAGCACGATCACGAGCATGATACGACAGACTGGCCATTGAACGCGAATCGGACACCCGCCTGTGCAGGTCTCGGGCGCACCCTTACGAAGCCTCCGGACGACTTCGAAGGAGGCGGCGACATGAACGAAGCCCGGGCCTGGAAGGGTCCAATCCTGGATGGCCATGTTCACATGGGCGACCTCGGCGAGCGGGAGCCCCTGCTTGGGATCATGGACGCGACCGGGGCCGATCGCATGGCTCTGGTATCGATCCAGGACCCGCGTGCGGGGGCCGGGTTGGGGCCCTCCCTGGTTGCCAAGGCGCTTCACCCGGACCGCTTCTACGTGTTCGCAGGGCCCAACCACGCTCAGCACCTGTCCGGCGGCGCCGTTGTGACGCCCTCTCTCGCCGCACAGGCTCAGCGCTTCGCTCGCATCGGGTGCGATGGGATGAAGCTGCTCGAGGGGAAGCCGACCTCGCGCCGCGAGGTGGACGTCCCCATCACCGACCCCTACTTCGCCGAGTTCTGGGAGTGCGTCGAGGGACTCGGCACGCCCCTGATCTGGCATGTGGGCGATCCCGAAACCTTCTGGGATCCGGCCCGGATCCCCGGCTGGGCTCGTGACAACCAGTGGGGCTACGGTCCCGAAGACGTGGCGCTCGAGGTGCTGTACACGGAGGTCGACGCCGTCCTCGCGAGACACCCTCGGCTCCGAGTGGCGTTCGCTCACTTCTACTTCCTCTCGGCTGACCTCGACCGGGCGGGGCGCTTTCTCGACGATCATCCGACGGTGAGCTTCGACCTGGCCCCCGGGATCGAGATGCTCTACAACATGTCGGAAGAGCCCGTCCGCGCGCGGGAGTTCTTCATCCGCTACGCCGATCGCATCGTCTTCGGCACCGACATATGGAGCGGAATGGCCCTGGAGGAGGCGCGACACCGGGCCGGCATGGTGCATCGCTGGCTGGTCACCGAGGACGAGTTCCGAGTGTCGCCCAACGCCGACTACCTCCTGGGCCCACCCGAGGACGGGATCATCCGCGGCATGGCACTGCCCGACGACGTTCTGGAGCGCGTCTTCTGCCGCAACTTCGAGCGGTTCGCGGGCGTCCGACCCCGGCCGCTCGATGCGGCCGGTGCGGCCGATGTGTGTGATGAGATCGCCCGTGCGGCCCAAGGGCTCTCCGGCACGCCTACGTCTGAGACCCAGGCGGGCCAAGCGGCCGATCGGCTGCGGGCGGTTGCTTCGGACTAGCCTGACGACGCCCGCGTCAGTCCTGCCACCGCCGCACCGCGTCCAGCCAGGCATCGACGCTCGTATGGAGGGCCCGGCCGAGGAAGCGTTGCCGGAGCCACTGCAGCTCGGGAACCACGCGGGCCGCCAGAGCGTACCGTCCCGCCTTGGCGGTCGCCAGGTCCGCCTCGGCGACCGAGATCGGCTCGCGGCGGAACTGCACCCGCCTCAGACATCGCAGCAGCTCACTCCACTCACTCTCCGCCTCGATCCGGAACCCGTAGGTCGCGCAGTCCTCGGCTGTCAGCACCTCATAGGCGATGGACCGGCCCCCCGGCAGAAGACCGAGGGCGTAGACCATCCAATCGGCAGGGCTGCCGGACTCGTCGGTCACGGGATCGAGCTGGCTCTGCTCGGAGAAGAAGCCCGAGCCCGGAAACACGGCCACACCGATCCACGCCTGCCCATCCGGGCACGTGTCGCGGATGGCGGTGCGCGCCAGAGTACCCTCAGAGTCGGCGCCGGGCAGCAACGCCTCGATCGCTGCCCAGGGATCGACTCCCCAGTTCACGAACTCGCGAGTGCACACCGCGAACCCATGGCGCATGGTACCCGCCAGCTGCGCCAGGGTCAGGCCGGGCAGCGAGGGGAACAGGCGCTGCAGGGCCTGTTGGGTCCACCCGCTGGCGCGGGCGCGAAGCGCGTTAAGCTGATCCGGCAGGTCCTGCGACCGGCGGCCGAGTTTCCCCAGCCACAACTGGCCGCCGCCCACAAGACTGAACACGACGCGATACGATGCCGCGTCGAACGATATGCCCGCAAGCTCCGAGTACTCAGCGACGAGGGGGGCACCATCGTAGGGGAACACCCCCAGGCGGGTATCATACAGACGCACCTCGGCTTCGGCGGGCACGCTGTCATGCGATGCGAACTCGGCGCCGAACGCCTCAACGACCGTCGGCTCAGCCACGAGCAGTGCCACGGACAGCGCATCGACGTGGCACTGCCGGAGGGCGAGAAAGGCCTCGTCGAAACGGCCACCGAGTCTGCGCAGCTGGAGCACCTGTCCCCCCCGGAGCGGCACGGTGATCACGTGCTCGCCACACAAGATGGCTTCCATGTCCGTGTAGGGGATGCCGGTCGGCGGACCCGCACCCGGCGCTATGAACACGCCGTCCGGGCCGATCCGTAGCTCCGCTGAACCCTCGGCAGTCACGCTGCTTCCGGCGCGGATCATGTACGCGCCATTCAGCACCAGCGGCGTCGGCTCAGCCACCGATCCGTGCCCCGCACTCCGAGCAGAAGCGCGCCCCAGCCTTGAGCTCCTGCCCACACTGTGGGCACTCGGTTCTGGCCGCGAGAGGCTTCCCGCACTCAGTGCAGAACTTCCCCGGCCCCGTCTTGGCCCCGCAGTGGGGACACGTGGCGCTGGCGGGCGTGCCCAGGTCCAGGTCCTTGGTGTAGTCGATCTCGCGGACCTTCTCGCGGACCTGCTCGATAGCGGCCTCCTGCTGGGCCGCCGCGATCTCCTCAGCCAGGTCGGGAGCACAGCGCTCGCACATGCCGCGGCTCGCGTTCCAGCAATGCTCGGGGCACACCCACTGCCCGCAGCGCGAGCACTGCTTGAAGTGGGCCTTGACTTCCTCAACCGCCTCGCGAAGCGCCGCATCGTGAGCCGGTCCGCCGATGGACCGCTGGATCTCATAGCCACTATCCGCGGCCCGGTTCAGGGCACCGCCAAAGAGCCGTCCCGCCGCGTCGAGCAGGCCCGTTGCCACGCCCAGCTTACTAACCTTGTACTGGGTCATGTATCCGTTGCCACAGTGTTCGCAGAAGAACTTGAACTGGAACCCCTTATCGGTGCTGAGGTCTTCATAGTTATTGACGAACTCCACCAGGCCCACGCGAACCGACCCTCCTCCGCACTCCTGCATTACCCAGGCGCGACGATCGTAACACAGCCTCCTGGGCACCTCAACGGGACCGCGGGCCCCGTCCTGCTAGGGCAACTCCGCAATCCGGATGTTGCGGTACCAGGTCTCACTCGCGGGTCCGGCATGGACCTGCACACCGATGACACCACTTCGGGGAATGGTCGGGTCTGACTCCACGTAGTCGACCGTGCGCAGGTCGTTGACTAGCAGCTGGATGTGGTTGCCCTCGCAGCGAATCTCGTAATGGTTCCAGTCGTCCAGCTTCACGACCTTGCTCGTCGCCGCCGGGTCGGCCTGGACCAGCATTCCTCGGCGCGACTCGTCGTAGAGGCAGCCCCAGTACGTCCCACTGCTGTCCATGTCAGCCTGGTAGCCGCTCACTTCCGAGCTACCCGGTACCCGCTGGGAGCGGAACTGGATGCCGCCATTGGCCGAGACCGCCTTGCACTCGAGCCGCAGGACGAAGTTCGCGTACGTGCGCGTGGTGCACAGAAACTCGTTGCGTGGGATGGGCGTGTTCAGGTTACCGCCGACGATGGCGCCATCCTCGACGCGAAACGATCCCACTGTGTCGCCTTCCCAGCCCTCGAATGTCCTCCCATCGAACAGGGGGACGAACCGCAGCCGGTCGACATCGACCGGCCCAACCGCCCGCAATGCCGCCAACCTCACTTCGCGGACGTCATCGGCGATAAGCCTCTCGATGGCCGATCGCGCCGCCTCCCCCTCACGCCCCGCCAACGCCTCGATCAGCTGCACCTGGAGTGCCGGGCCAGCCGATGGGAGCTCGCGCGCCAGAGCTCTCGTGACCTCGGGGTCCGGAATGTCGCGCGCGGCCCGGAGCGCGATGGTGCGTTCCGGCGTGTCGCCCGACCGGAGGTGCCGCAGCAGGATGGGCACACACCGCGGACCCAGGGCGACCATCTGCCGTCCCAGGGCGGCGAGGCGTATATGCTCCGGAACACGGGCCGCTCGCACGCGCCTGTACAGCCCCACCGCCTCGCCTCGGTCACCCCGATCAAGAAGCGCATCACCGCACACAAGGCAGGCGTCAGCGGCCTCGGCACGCAGCCGGGACGGGGCCTGCTCAAGCGCGCGCCGCAGGACGCGCACAGCCTCGGGCGTCCCGATCCTCCCCAACGCCGCGAGCGCGGCGGCAGCCGCCTCGGGGTCGTCGCCGGTCACCAGCTTCGAGAGGATGTCAACCCCTCGGGCTTCCCTCCGGGCCCCAACCGAGTTGATGGCACCGACCAATAGACCACCTCTGAGCTGCCCCAGGGCCTCCACCAGCGCCGCGCCGGCCGACGGATCGGCAATCGCCTCAAGAGCTGACCGGGCGTAGCAGGCGAGTTCCTCCTCGGCAAGCAGCGGCACGAGCGCTGCCACGGCTCGGGCGTCGCCCCGCGCAGCCAGGCCCTGGCAGGCCTTGGCCTTGTCGAAGGCCGCGGCGTCCGAGCGGAGCACCGCGATGAGCTCTGGCACGGTGGCAGAGCCGGCCGGAGCCGTGTTCTGCGCAACGACCGACCCCGCGATCATGAGGCACATCGATATCGAAAGGGCGATGGCGGTTCTCGAGCGGGTGATCACGGCAGGCTCCTCAGCAATCGCGCGCGTCAGACCCGCCACGGCTCGCGCATGGCGCGGAACCGCAGGCGGTTGGCCTCGTCGTCGTTGATGAACATCTCGGTAGCCGGATCGATGCTCAGCTTCCGGCCGAGCTGCCACGACAGCGCCGCGGCGTGGCATGCAATATGCGACCGACGCATCACGTCCACATTGGCATTGGGACGGGCGCCCGACTTCACGCAGTCGATGAAGTTCCGCACATGACTCATCGAGTCGGTTCCAGCCACCGGCGGCGGCACGTCGAGCTCGGCCCGTAGTGACTCGGGGTACACCGCGATCTCCCCGCTATCGCCCGTCTCCACCCAGCCCTCATCACCCTCGTACCGCACCGGGCACGTCCCTCGCGATGTCCCGTAGAGCGGATCCCGGTTGCCAAACGGGGTCTCCAGGAAATCGATCACCAGCTCGACGCCGTTGGCGTAGCGTGCCGTGATCTTGTCCTCCGATGCCTCGTAGTCGGTGGGAAGTGTGTCATCGGACTGGTTGGCCCATTGGCACAGGTCGACGGTATGCGCGCCCCAGTCGAGCAGGCGGCAGCCCGAGTCGAAGTCGAAGTGCCCGCGCCAGCCACCGTTCACATACGCGCTGTTGTAGGGCCGCCAAGGCGCAGGGCCCAGCCACAGGTCCCAGTCGATGACTTCCCGGGGCGGGATTTCCTCCTCGGGTAGCCATTCATGCGTGACGCGGGGCCGGTAGCTCGAAGCGTGGAGTGTGCGGAGTCTGCCCAGTTTCCCGGAATGGGCCAGCCGCACGGCGGCCTGGAAGTTGCCGATGCTGCGGCGTTGAGTCCCGGCCTGAAAGACACGCCCATAGCGATGGACCGCATCGGCCATGGACTGGCACAGGCCGATAGTCAGCGCGCATGGCTTCTCGCTGTAGACATCCTTGCCCGACTTCACCGCCAAGATGGTGCCCAACGAGTGCCATCGGTCCCCCGTAGCGATCAGCACGGCGTCGATGTCGTCGCGCGCCAGGAGATCCCGTAGATCACGGTACATGACGCAGTCATTGCTCCCGTGGTGGGCATCGGCCGCTGCCTTCACCGCCTCACGCCGGTCGGCCCGTACGTCGCAGATGGCCACGAACTGCACATCGGGCTGGGCGAAGAACGAGTCGAGAACGGTCTTGCCCCGCGGTCCGATGCCGATGGCGCCAACCACGACGCGCTCCGAGGGCGCTACCGCGCCGTCCTTCCCCAGCGCTCGACCGGGGACCACATATGGTAGGACCACGGTGCCCCCGAGGACCACCGACCTCCGGACAAACTCGCGACGGCTCAGACCGCGACGTCGATCCGCTGTCATGACATGTGCCTCCCTGGTAGCCGAGTCCAGGGGACCAATACGCCGCTGCCGCCCTTTCACCTCCGGTACACGACGGCGGGTCGCGGCAGACTGCCGCGGCCCGCCGTTCTCGCCGGACTGCCCTAACCAGCCGGATCAGAAGGCGGCGGAGGCGGAGGCGGAGGCGGCGGAGGCGGGATGCTCCCGTCCGGGCTCAGCTTCGACGCCTCGGGTGGCTCCGGTGCCGGGGGTGTCTCATGCGGTGCTGGCTCGGGCGCCGGTGGCGGCGCGCCTTCGCCATGCTGGGCGGCCAGCAAGTCATACTGGGCTTCGTAGTCCGTGTCGTCGCCGTTGGTGTACTGCCAGGGGTCGCCGGAGAAACGTCTGCCGCCATCCCTCCAGCGCTTGAAGCGGCGCAATGGCCAGAAGACGGTCGGACGGGTCTCCCTCCCCATGTCGGTCATCAACGCGCCTCCGAGCTGCAGACAGGCCAGGGCAATCAGGCCCAACGTGACGAGCACGCCGACCACCGGCACGCCCACCAGCACCCAGGCGAAGACGAGGACGGCGAAGCCGATGCCTGCTGGAGCCAGCATGTTCGTGAAGTGCCAGCCCATCTTGCGGGCGATCAACCGCCCCACCAAGTAGTTGGTGCCGGTCATGCCGAGGATGAACAGGCCGGCCATCCACGCCACATAGATCGGCACCAGGATCAGGGTGACGCACAAGCACGCCAGGATCGCCACAACGAGGGGGAATGCCAGGAACGCGAGTAGCCCCCACGTGAACGCGGTCTTGGGATCCGCCTGGATCGCGCGGTCCACGTTCTGCACCCGCCTCGGGACCAGCAAGAGGCACAGCAAACACAGGCTGCCAAACACGACCACCGATCCACACAGGTCACTATGGGGACTGCGGGCGACCGCCCGAGCCACGGGCGGGACCGGCGGAGAGGGCGGCTTGGTGTGCGCCGCAATGCCCAGGCCACCCACGCCCACTGAGTTTCCCTTGACAGTTGCACTGTCGTGGGGCAGCACCTTCCCGAGGGTCGCCACGGCGTCGCCATCGATCCGTGCTTCGTTGTGCAGCTCGATGTCGCCCTTGACAGTCACGCAGTTGCCGCTGATCGAGGCCCGGTCGCGGAGCGATATGTCGCCGACGGTCGTCGTGACGTTACCGGCGACATGGGCATCCCCTTCCATCTTGATGTCGCCCTTGACCACGGTCACGTTGCCGTCAACGCGGCCCCGGATGGTGAGATCGCCTCGAGTCACCGTCACGTTGCCGGCGTAGACCTGGCCGTCCTCGATCGTGTGGCTCTCGTGCCAGGTCTGGTCCCCACCGATGGCCCCGGCCGGTGGCGGGGTCGCCGCCCTACTGGGCTCCTCCTCCGCCCGGACGGCCGGCGCACCCGACGCCTCGGCTAGACCCGCGGCTGCCACGGCCTTGCCGACCGTCTCCTTCACCCACGGGTTGTCGACGGCCAATGCAGTCCCCCGAAGGGTAGCACCGGAGTCGAACCTTGCCTCCCCGCCGACGGCAAGGGCTTGGTCGGCCACATCGGCGCGGTCGCCCACCCTCAGGGCACCACCGATGGCCACGGCCGATCCGCGGACCTTCCCGTTCACGGTCAGGTCCGACCCGAGCACGATGACATCGCCGTTGACTCGCTCGTCGGCACCGATGGTCACCGGCTTGCCCACGACCACCCGCCCCTCGCCCGCCTCGGCGGCACATGCTTCGGCCAGTGAACCCAGCTTGGTACCATCGGACGGAACGTGCGCGAGCAACTCCCGCAGCCCCTTGCCCGGCAAGGCCGCAACCTTGCCGCTGATCGTGGCCCCGCGATTCTCGACCGTGCCACCGAGGGCCACCACGTCACCCCGGACTCCGGCCTCCCTGTCGAGAACCACGTTCCCGGCCAGAGCAATCACCGAACCCTTGACGGTTCCTCTGACAACGGCGTTGCCGTTCAGCACCACCAGATCACCGCGCTGGGTCTCGCCGGCGCCCACCGTGACGTCCGAGCCCACGACCTGGCGGTCGGCGGCATACGCCAGACCCACGCAGAGCACAAGCCCTGCGCACGCCGATGCCGCCATCCACACCACACCGCGATTGATCCACCTGCTGTTCACCAATCTCGCCTCCCCAACGGTAGGGGCACCAGACGTCTCTCGCATGGCGGCGCTACGCATCGCGGGCACCGACCATGGCGGGCAGCAGCTGCCGCCGGAACTTCCATCCCGCGCCGGCCAGAACGGCCAGATAGGCCGCCAAGCCGCAGACCATGAGTGGTGCGTTATCACCGGCCGCACTCGAGGCATAGGACCAGATCGCGCCGCTCGACTGCCACAAGCCGTGACCCGCACTGAGTAGGGCCGCCAGGCGCTCGCCGGCTCCGGACACCCACTGCGGTAGGCCGAGAACGATCCCGGTCGCGAGAGCCGCGTAGATCAGACTCGAGCTCAGTCCTACTCCCACCCAGGGCAGGGCGGGGCGCAAGCCCCAGAGGCGGCCCCGGCGCTTCCGCGCCAACCCCTCGACTTGGCCCATGACAGCGTCGCGGAAGCCCTCGGGCTGGGCCGGCAGCGGCAGCGCAGCCAGGTCGGTCGTCAAGGCCATGAGGCGGGCGCGGAACTGGGCACAGGCCGCGCATTGGCCCAGGTGCTCCGCGAGGAGCGCGCGACGCTCCTCAGTCAGCTCGCCGTCCAGCTCCGCATGGATCATCTGACGCCCGCGATTGCACTCCATCACGACCCCACCTCCGCGTAGAACCGGTGCAGCATCCGCGCCAACCGCTCTCGACCCCGGTGGACATGGGTCTTGGCCGTGCCGACGGGCACTCCCATGGCCTGCCCGATCTCTTCGTAGCCCAGGCCCTCGATATGCCGGAGAGTGATCGCCAGCCGCTGCGCCGCTGGCAACTTCTCCAGGGCCTGGTGGATGGCATCAGCAGCTTCGTCTGTCCCCAGCCGATGCTCGATGGCCGCCTGGCGCGGATCGGCGGGGTCGTAGCCCTTCTCCTCCTGCATCACATCCAGGCTCATTGGCGTGCGTCTCGACCGCCGCTGGATGTCGATGCAGAGGTTCGAGGCGATGGAGACCAGCCAGGCCACGAAGCTCCCAGAGGAGCGGAAGCTCTCGAGCCGCTCGAAGGCCCGAACGAATGCCTCCTGAGCCACGTCATTGGCTGCCTCAACGTCCCCAAGCATACGGTAAGCCACCCCGAAGACCCTCTGGCGGTGCCGGTCTACCAGCGCACCGAAGGCCTCCGTGTCGCCTCGTCGCGCTCGCGCCACGAGTGCGCGGTCTGCGAGCTCTGTCACTGGCGGCCTCCCGTGCACTGCTTGGAGTCTCTACGGGCCTGGGTGGCGGAGCGTTTCATCTTTCTTCGGGCAGCAGCCTGTCGTACCATACCGTAGCGGCGTTGGCCTGCGGGGAACCTGCGAGGTGTGCCGCGAGTCCAATCGTCCGGCACCGGCCCGTACCTCGGCCTGGGGAAGGAGCTCGATATCGTTGACGCCTAAGCGCGGGCCCGGAGTGGTCCTCGGAGGCACTCTCTTTCTGACCGCCCTACTGGCCCTTAGCGGCTGTGAATGGATCACCGAGGTCACCGGCGGTTCAGACGACAAATCCAACGAGCGCAATCTGGTCCTCCCGACGGATATTACCGCCACGATTCCCCTCGGCAACGAGATCCTGTTTGTGGTCTACGAGGGCACCAACGCCGCCAACCACCTCGAACGCCGTGAGGGGGTGTTCGCGATCGGCTCCAACGGCACCCGAGTGGAGCGCCTCACCGATGTGGCCGGGCACAGTCCGAGCTTCCTGGCCGACGGCCGCGTCGTCTACTGGCGCACCGAGGGAACTCCGGGACTCGCGGTCATCGCGGGCGGCCAGGCCACGAACCTGGCGATCAACCCTGCCCCGTCGAAAGCCCGCGCTGTCGGCCTCAAGGGTGCCGCCAGTGACCGGATCGCCTATGTGTCTGATGGCCGCCTCTTCGTCGTCAATGCCACGGGCGGCGACGCGACCCTCATCGCCGAGACTGCCAACCTTCCTGCCGCGCTCGAGGATGGCCGGATCGCCTATGTCGGACCCGACGGCGACGTCTGGGCCATTGCGCCCGACGGCACCGGCGCCATCCGGGTGCTCACCCCCCGCGGTGCCGTCCGGGCACTGTGCGGGATGCCAGACGGGAAGCTGTTGCTCGCCACCTATGACGCCAGCAAGGAGCTCAGCTACATCTACACGGCCAACGTCCAGGAGAACGCGCGCGCCTCGGCGGTCTACGGCTCCTTCGGCCTCATGTCACCTCTTTTTGACTCCGAGTTGACGGGGTGCCAGGTGCTGTCCAGCGGCTACGTGGCCTTTAGCTACGGCCTGCCGGGAGGATCCACGCGCGGACTGGCCTTCTGCCAACTATCGGCCAACATGCTGGCCAACGCCGTCGGCCTCAACAAGAGCTCGGCCGATGACTTCGAGGGGCTATGGATCCTCGATGGCTACGGTGCCCTGTAGTTCCGCGGGCGCGGGCTGAAACTTCTTCTGGCGAACATGTTGACACGTCTGTGACGTCTGGTTATACTTCTTGATGGATTGGCGCAGGGTATCCCATCGGGAACCTGTAGGCCCCGGAGCTCTCCTGTTGAGGTTCTATCGGGGTGACTGGCGAGGGAGCGTGTGCAATGAAGAAAGCTCTGGTGGCAAGCGTGTTCGCCGTGTGTATGTTGGGGATGGCGTCGACGGCTTATTCCTATCAGTTCACGGCGGCGGGTGGCTGGTACGTCGACTGGGGTCTGGAGATCGTCCTGCAGGATGGCTGGGGTTCCGACCCGGGGAAGCATCTGGACTGG
>JAKPQA010000102.1 GCA_029547025.1 Armatimonadota bacterium | reverse complement strand
AAGGCGCTCGGCGGCCTCGTCAGCGCCGCGTTGGAGATCGGGCAGTTCGTCGGCGAAGGCAGGGTCGTCCTCGGCGAGTTCGCGCGCCGCCTCCAGGTCGCCCGTGGTGGCCACCCACGCCCGGTATGCCGTGACGACCGGTCCCAGCGCGGCATACCTCTTGTTGATCTCCCGAAGGCGGTCTGGGTCCGAAGCGATCGCGGGATCGGCCATCGAGGCCTCGAGCTCCGCGTGCTCGGTGGCCAGGGCGACGGCGGACTCGAACACGGGACTCCTCGGCTGGGTGGTCGGACAACGGAATGCGCCGGCTCTGTCTCGTGCGGAGACGGAGCCGGCGCATCGGTGAAACTACTTGGCGGCCTTCTTGCCGTAGCGGGCCTCGAAGCGGGCCACGCGACCACCGGTGTCGAGGATCTTCTGCTTGCCCGTGTAGAACGGGTGGCAGGCGCTGCAGACCTCGGCGCTGATCTTGCCGCTCTCGGCAGTGCTGCGGGTGGTGAACGTGTTGCCGCAGGTGCAGGTGACCGTGGTCTCCGCGTAGTTGGGGTGAATGTCCTTCTTCACGAGAATCTCTCCTTGAGATGTGCTGCGGATGTCTCCGGGTCGGCGAGCCCATCACGGTGATGCAAGCCCTTGGGCGCCCCGACTGCATCCACTCGTATGCCCCATGAAGGGCGGATGCTCAGGAACGCGTCACGTGCCGTGAACCGGTCCAGCGAACCAGTGTAAGGCAGATGCGGGGCCCGATATTCCACGCCGGACCAGGGCACGTTGGGCTATGTCCGGCGGATCGGGCAATCAACTGCCCCCTCTGCAGGACATTCAGCAGTTCGGTGACCAAGCTCAACCGCTTCTCCGGCCGGATCCGGTCGCCGTGAGTTGGCGATGACCACGGGCCACCTGCTCCATGAAGGCACTCGCCTGCAGCCGCAGCCCCAGCACGGGGATGCGCAGCACGGTGTCCTCCGTCAGAACGACGTCATTCTGGCGCAGGGCATCCTCTACTGGGTTGAGCGCCCAGGCGTGGTGCCCGCCATCGATCTCGACGACCAGACCGATGTCCTCCCATGCAACATCGAGGTAGATCCGCCCATCAGCGCCCCTGCGCACCACCTGTCGGCTCGGAAGGGGGAGACCGTGGCCACGACACAGGGCGGCGAAGTCGAGTTCACCCAGCGATTGGGCACCATCGCAGATGTCCGTGATGACTGCGTCAAGGAAGGACCGCCGAGTGCTTCGGCGGAAGGTCTTCCACACCGCCAGCAGGCGATCCGGATGCACCAGCCGCTGTTGGACCGTCATGCACAACACGAGGGCTGCTTCGCGATCGGATCGAGCCCAGTGCGCCGCGCGGATCACCGCATGTTCCGATCGCGTCCGTGGCAGGCCCGCCTCGAGGACCGGTCCCAGATCGCGACGAAGGTGCAGCCTCACTCCGAGCAGTTGATGGCCCTTGTGCCGATTTGGCAGAGCGACATCGATGCGCGCCGGCTCAAAACCCTTGAGCCCTCCTGCGCCGAGCGCACAGGCACCATCCAGCACGGCACCCGAACCCGACTCCCAGACGGCCCACCACAGGCGAGCCCTGCCCTCCATGGGACCGGTCCCGATGATCACCGTGTGCCGCCCGGCAGCCGTCCATCGACCCGCCGTGACCTCGGAGCGGACATCAGCACGCGACACCCCGAGGTCGCGCAGGTCTCGCCGATGAGCAACGCCGTCGTGGATCGCGGCCAGCGTGGCAGCACGCGCTGCCCGCTCCTCGCGGGTCAGGCGTGACGTGGGCGCAACTGGCATGACTCGACCCTGCCGGAGCCGCCGATGCCCCCGCAGGATCCCTGTGGACAACCCACTCCTGTGGACAAAAGGTTTGTGTCCTGCGGATCGGGCAATCAACTGCCCGTTCCGCCGGACACTGGGAGCGCGAGGACCGGAGTCCTAGAGTCGGGAGTCATGAAGTACGGATTCGTGGTGCCGTGGGCTCGGGAGGTCGAGTTCGTGGAGCTCGCGCGTCTGGCCGAGGACAGCGGCTGGGACTTGGTCTGCACCTGGGAGCCCGTCTTCGGGCAGGACCCGTGGGGCCAACTCGCCGCCGCGGCCGTCTCCACCGCGCGCATCCGGCTCGGCACCCTGCTCACTCCGGTGCCAGCACGACGGCCCTGGGAACTCGCAGCGCAATGCGGCACGGTCGACCGCCTGAGCAACGGTCGGCTCACCCTCGGGGTCGGATTGGGAGCAGTCAACGCGAACTGGTCCTCCTTCCTCCCCGACGAGGGCCGTGCCACCCGCGCC
>JAKPQA010000101.1 GCA_029547025.1 Armatimonadota bacterium | reverse complement strand
CTAGGCCTGTCGGTGTACCTCTGCCTATTGATACCGATGGCGCTCGCCGCCCTGATCCATTGCATCGTGATGTACTCGCGTGAGGCGCGGCTGAACTTCGAGGACCGCAAGATCACCTCGGCGGCTGCCTTCATGGCCGTGCTAGCCCAGGATGTGCCCCGTAAGGGCAAATGCCAGATCACGGTCACCGACGGCAACCTGCGCCTCGTCGATCGCCGCAAGACAGGCAACATCCTCGTTCCCCGACGAGTGGACACCCTGCAGGGCAACTGGCTCGATGTCAGAACCGATCTGGCCGACGGGAATGACCTGGTCGTCACCGTTGAGCGCACGGAGCACCGGAAGTTCAAGTACAAGAAGGGCTCATGGCGATCCCGCGGCACACGGATCGCCGAGGAGATCCACGTGAAGGTTCGGCTGAACCCGGTGGCCTACCCGAACC
This sequence comes from Armatimonadota bacterium, assembly GCA_029547025.1. Classification (GTDB taxonomy): domain Bacteria; phylum Armatimonadota; class Zipacnadia; order UBA1398; family JAKPQA01; genus JAKPQA01. The sequence continues at coordinate 72,262 of JAKPQA010000101.1, read as the reverse complement.
ATGCGGCTCTCGACCCCACCGGCATGATGACAGCCCCCACCGGCGCCGACCTGACGGTTCGCCGGGCCCGCATCCTGCCCGGCCCTCGGCCCACATTGGCCGTGGACCTGGTAGCGAACGGCAACGCTCAGCCGGAACTGCTATTGAGCGCGGTCTCGCTGGCCTACCAACTGCTGGCTCCGGCGCGGCCGCAGCCGGTCCAGGGGGCGTAGGCCATTCACAACATCCCTGAGCTCGCTAGCGACCCCGGCCGAATGCGCGAGCTGCGCACCGCCGTGGCCGGTGAAGCCCCCCCCACATTCATCCGATGCGCCAAGATCAAACTCACGCCTCGCTGCAACCTGCGGTGTCTCTTCTGCAACTACTGGACGATGAACGCTTGCCCGGAGCTTGGCACCGCCCGGTGGCGCGAGGTCATCGCCGAACTGGCCAGCCTGGGCTGCGCCAAGATCCACTTCAGCGGAGGCGAACCCCTGCTCCGGAGCGACGTGTTCGAGCTGCTCGAATGCTGCACCGCCCACGGCATGCGGGCCAACCTCACGACCAACGGGACGCTGATCAACCAGCGCGATGTCGCGGAGCGGCTCCTTGCCACCGGCGTCCGCAGCGTATCAATCTCGGTCGACAGCCCCGAACCGCGGCTGCACGACCGCATCCGAGGCCGCCGGGGCGCCCTGAAGGCCACGCTCCGTGGCATTGAGCTGCTGGCCGATGTGCGCGCAAGGCAGCGTCACCGGGTGAGCCTGCGCATCAACACGGTCCTCACTCGGCGCAACTACACGCGGCTGCCGGAGATACTGCGACTGGCCGGCGAGCTGGGATGCCAGGACGTTCATCCCATGCCCGTCGATGAACGCGGACCTCGACGTGTGCGGCTCTCTGCCGGGGAGATCGAGGAGTACAACACGTACATCGCGCCACAGGTGCAGGATCTGCGGACACGCTATGGATTCCCCGAGGCCCAGCTGCTCGTGTGGCCGTTCGGGACTACCGAGGCCGACCGGAAGCTCTCCAAGCACGGCTGTTACGCCCGGAGGTACTACAAGCGGCACCTGTGCTACGCGCCATGGCTACATACGTTCATCGCATGGGATGGGGCCGTGTACCTCTGCTGCATGGCCCGCGGGAAGACACCGCCAACGGGTAATGTCGCTGGCCAGCGGGTGGCCGAAGTCTTCACTGGACAGGCGTACGAAACCATCCGGGGCCAGTTCCGCGTCGCCCGCCCCAAAGTATGCCGCTACTGCGACAACTTCATCCTCGAGAATCAGCAGATCGAAGCATCGCTGGCCCCCAGAAGCTCGAGCAGCGCCCCGGCTGCCGACGCCGCGCCATTGGTGTAGCGCGGGGCAGGACGCAGCCTGGGCCCCGCCGCGACGTGCGAGGCAAGGATGCGCTCGAGGTGCTCGGGGCTGCTGGCCACCGTCGCCCCGGCCACTCGGGCGAACTGCTCATCGTAACGGCGCCGCTGAGGGACGAACACGGCCGGAACGCCCACCGCCTGGCACTCGTGGAACAAGTTGTACCCCCCCGCGCCGACCACAACGTCGACTCCGGGCAGCAGCTCGATGAGGGGATAGTGGCTCACCGCCCCTCCGGCTCCCGCCAGCCTGAGGTCAAAGAGCCGTCCGAGGCGCTCCCACACTCGCGACAACACACTGTGCAGGGCCCCAGCGTGCTCGCCGGGCCCCGACTCCACACCGACGACCAGGATTCGGTCAGCCGCTGCGCCCAGCCGGCGCCGGGCGTCCTCTCGGGTACGCAGTTCCTCGGCATCGCGGACCAACACGGGCCCGACGTCCCTTGCTGCACCCGTGCGGCTGACCCACGGCGCACCCGGAAGCACTTCGGCGGCGAGGACCACGTCGTAGTGCGCGGCGACGAACTCCCTGAGCCGGTACTCGCGGGCATAGCCCTCACGCAGGCGCCTGAGAACGAGGGCGGTCCGGCCCGCGAACCGCGCAAGCACCGGCGGGAGCTCGCCGAGAAGCCCACGCGGAAAGGCATCGACCACCAGCAACTGAGGCAGCCAGTGCGCGAGTCGCCCTGCGACCCACTGGGCGAGCGCGTCAGCTGGCTGGCCCGCCTCCGGGCCGATCGAGGCCGCAACCAGACCCTCACGGGCATAGAGGGCATGATGGGGCGAGTTCGTGAGGGCAATCCCGCCCGGCAACCCACGCTTCGCCATCTGGCGGAGGATGGCGATACTGCGAGTGACGTGCCCCAGCCCGCCCCCGAGGGCATAGTAGACCACGGGGGCGGAGTTCGCCGGGCCGCTAAGTCCCCGCGAAGTCACCCTCGTAGCCTCCGGCCATGTCACCATCGCGCTCGAAGGCCGCCCGGTCACTCGCGCTGTAGTCGTCGTACACCGAATAGGGGTGGTAGTGCGGATGATGGTACATGCCCCAGAAGTACGGATCGTCGTAGTACCGATCGCGGTACCAGTCGCGCGGATCGCCCGTCGCGCGGGCATCCACCGGCTGGGCTTGCGCGGCACGCGCCTTCACGCACTCGACGCAGACCGCGGCCTCTTCACCGGGTTCCGCCTTGAACGGCAGATCCGCGGCATCTCGGACGCCGTCTAGCGGACGCGAGTGCCCCGCACAGACCCGCTTGCCGCACGCCAGGCAGCGAGCGGTCGCCGGATAGTCGCACGCGTGCTTGATCAGAAACCCCGACACAACCTCGCAGCCTCTGGCCATGGCCCTACTCCCACTTGGAGAAGTAGACGCTCAGCGCGACCTTCTGCTGATCGGATAGCCCATGGATGCCCCAGAACGCGCCGGCCCGGGCGGGGAGCTTCCCCTTGACGCGATAGAGTCGCTTGTCTGACGGGTCCTCGAGCTCCAACCCACTGTCCTTGGGCTTGATCTTGCCAATCTCCGCGCCGCCGGCGTCATAGATCTTGTATGCACCCGCGTCCTTGGCCTTGATGCGCCCGATCTCCTTGTCCGCCGCGTCCTTCACGAGGTAGCCGTTGTCCTTGCGCTTCACCTCAATGAGGACCTGATCCTGACCATCATGGAGCTTGCAGCCGTCATCCTTGGCTTTCACCTTCAGAGCGAGCTGCTTCTGCTCCATGAGCTCCACTTTGTCATCCTTGACCACGACTTGGCCCTGCGATTTGCCTTCGGGCCCGCAGAGGTTGAACCCGTCACCCAGAGGTTCGAGCGATACCAGACGCGAACCCGCACCATCCTCGACGCACCAACCGCCCTCCGGGGCCTCAGCCGTGTTCCTCACGGGCGCGGGCGCGCCCGAAGGCAACTTCCCGGGGGGCACCGGCGATTTGGTCTCGGTCTTGCACGATGACAGGATGATGGTAGCACCGAGCAGCAGGACGACCCATTCGAGACGGTGCGGCACTCTGGCCACGGTGACTCCCCCTAATCGCACGCCCGCACGCCGCCCGTGCCGGGCAATGCGGTGCGACTGGCACGTCCTTTCGCTGCCGAGGGGCACCGTCCCTCCGGCCAGCGAGCTGTTGACCCATCGGAGACCGGCCCCGCACAATGCCGCCCATGGAACCGGGCAAGCCCGATGCCGAGGCACGTCCGCAGCCGCTCGATCCGAACGTACCGGGCCCCGGCCGGCGGGTATTGCGCATCGCCCTCGCCGCCGCAGTTGTGGCGGTCGGCGCATGCGCGTTCTTCCAGTGGGCCGGTGTCGCGCCCCGTGAGGTGGCTCGCACGTTCCCGAACGGCTACCCGCGCCGCTCGGCCGACTATGCCTGGCACCGTCACACCAGGAGCTACACGCCCATCGCGAGCCGAATCGGCATCCCCGCGGGCTTCCATGAAGTGCCCGTCGAGCCCGGGTCGTGGCCGGAGTGGCTGCGCTTCCTCCCGCTCATGCCCGCCCACTCGCCGATTCGAGGCGCCGACGGCAGGCCGCTGGGGTGGCCCGGCATACCCGCCCCACCCGGAGTGGTCGACATGGACGTCCGGCGCAACCAGGAATGCGCCGACACGATACTCCGGCTCCGTGCCGAGTACTTGCGCTGGGCCGGGCACGACGATCGCCTGGCCTTCTCGCTGGCCGGTGGAGGCACGATCTCGTGGGCTGACTGGCGGCGCGGCATGCGCCCGGTGCCCGTGGGCGGCCGGGTGCGGATGGTGAGGATGGCGGGTCCATCCGAGTCGCGCCAGTCCTTCGAGGCGTTTCTGGACGCCGTCTTCAACTGGTGTAACACGGACTCACTGAGCGGCGATGGCATCCCTGCGACGCCCGAGGACCTCCGGATCGGCGACTTCGTCTCACGCCCCGGCGCCGGCGCCCGGGGCCACGCCATGATGATTGTCGACCTGGCGGTCGACGCCGATGGGAATCGGCGAGCCCTGATCTTGCAGGGGGCCATGCCGGCCCAGTCCGCCCACCTTCTCCGCGCCAGTACCGGCAGCGCGTGGATCCCCATCTACCCGGCGCCCTGCTTCTCCGTCCCCGGCTGGCGCGAGTTCACGTGGGACCTCCTGCGGCGTTTCGACCCCTGAGGCAAGCCCGGGCAGCAGGGCGAGCGACCCGGCTAGCTCCGGGGCGGCCTCACGGTCTTCCGCCGACCCCAGGCCGGGGCGATCGGGGTGCGAACCCGGTGACCGAAGGGCCGCGACGAGGTCCGGCAGCCGGTCGAGGACTGCCTGCAGAACCAGTGCTGCGCCGCACTCCTCCAGCGCCTGAGCGCGGATGCGGAGGCTGTCCGCTTCCGCCTGAGCGCGCGCGCGAAGCGCATCGGCCTCCGCAAGCCCCCTGAGCCGGATCGTCTCAGCCTCAGCCGCACCTCGCTGCACGATGGCCTCGGCCTCCGCCGCTCCGTCCAGGCGTCTGGTGTCGGCCCGAGCCCCCGCCTTGGCCCGGATCCGGTACGCCTCGGCATCGGCCAGGGACTCCACGCGCTGGCGCTCGGCGGCCGTCGGCTGTCTCACCCGGTGCTCCAGCTCGCGCTCCTTGCGTTGGATCTCGAGCTCCTCGAGCCGGATCCGCTCCTCGCGCTCCACCAGGTCGATACCGACCCGTTCGCGCGCGATGTCCTGCCGGGCCTTGGCATCAGCCAGATCGTAGCTCGAGTCACGGACCGCACGGGCCCCCTCGACACGCCCGGCCAGCTCGTGCTTCTCCATGTCCCCATCGTGGCGCGCGCGGATGATGGCCCGCTCGGCTTCGATCCGCGAGACCTCCGCCTCCCGGCGAGACCGCGCCGCCGCCGCCACGGCGGCCCCCTCCGCTCCAGCTTCGCCCACCGCAGCGTCCCGCTCAGCCTCGGCCGCACTCACCCTCGCGACCGAGAGCAGGTACCCCGACGGGTCAATCACCTCATCCACCGAGAGACCTACCAGGTCCAGCCCCACCACCGCCAGGTCGGCGGCCACCAGCGGTGTCACGGAGTCTCGGACACCATCGGGATGGGCGTGAATCTCCTCAATGCTCATCGAACCACAGGCGGCGCGCACGCGCCCGAGCACCACATTCCGGACGATGGCGGCGCGCTCGGCGGCCGTCTTGCCGAGCAGCATCTCGATGGCCAGGCCCAGGCGCACCTCGTCGTCGACCGCCACCCGCGCCCACGCACCACAGCGCAGCGCCACCGGCACCCCGTGCTTCGTCGGATAGGTGGGTGTCGAGACATCCACCGCAAACAGGCCAACGGGCATGCGATAGGCCTTCTCGCGAATGGGCCATACGAAAGCGACGCCACCCCGGACGACCGAGAACCCACGGCCGCCTCCGGAGCCGCCGCGCCGGCCCACAACGATCAGCAGTTCGTCCGGCCGCGACCGCTGAACACACCGCGAGCACAGAACCAATCCCGCCACAACTGCGCCCAGCGCGGCCAGGCACAGACACAGTGGCTGGCTCAGCCAGTTCGGCAAACCCGAGTCCCCCTTCCGGACGGCGGGCTGGTGCCCGATGGCGGACACTCCGGCCTTCGCCCCCCCACCACGGGCGGCCTGCACAACGTGGCGCCGCGTGAAGGTGTCGACTAGAACGAGCTGCGAAGCAGGATGACATGGCAACCGACATGCTCGCCGTCGCGCTGATCGTGACCCTCTGGCAGGCCGCGTCGTCCGACAGACTGCCACCAAACCTCCTGGCGAACCCGGGTTTCGAGGATGCCCGGGCCGACAACCCGGTACCCGGATGGCAGACCCGCGTTTCCGGTGACGTCTACATCCGTTCCGAGTCGCGCCCCGTCGCCTACGGACCCGACTGGCCCTGCGATGTGGCCTCCGGGGCGGAGTCCGTTACCATTGCCGCGCGGAGAGGCGGTGGTGCCCGGCTGTGGCAGGAGGTGCCTGCGGCAGCCGGCGCACTGTACTCCGCGGCCGTGTGGGTGAAGACGTACGACGCAGACGGCCAAGGCTTCGGCCACTCGCCCCGCGACCACGCCTCCCTGCGCGTCGACGAGATCAGCGCCGACGGCCGCATCATCCATACCCACCGGACGGCCGGACCCCGGCCCGCCACGAACCGCTGGGTCCGATTGGCCACTTCATTGCAAACAGACGCCGCGACCACGCGTCTGCGGCTCACACTGAAGGCCAGCATCCGCTTCAACCACTGGCATGGCCGCGTGAAGTTCGACGACGCATCCCTGTGCCAAGTAGCGGCCCTGCCTTCCCTGCAGCCGGAGTGGCGTCCCCCCGGCGGGCCCGAACCGGTGTCGGCCAGGCATTCGGAGGAGCCGGCGCCAACCATCGTCGTCGCCGAACGGGGTGGCCCCCCCGTGTCGGTAGTCACGTCGTCGAGCGAGCCGGCGCTCGCACCCGTTGCGGAGTGGTGCCGAAGCTTTCTCGTCCAGCGGGGCTTCTCTGTCCTCCCATGCGGGCAGAGCGCCTCACGGCACCGCAACGGCCCCGTATGGGCGCTGGAGGTCGCCCGTGACAGCCCGGTGGCCCGATCACTGGATGTGCGGACCGGGTTCCTCGAACACGCCCGCGGCGACGCGTTCGCACTGGCCGCCGGCCGCCGTGATGGGCGCCCGACGCTTGGCATCGTGGCAAAAGACGTTGCCGGAGTGCGTGCGGGCATGGCACGACTGGTGGCCGAGCTGTGGGACGAGGGGAGTTCATTCACACAGCGCTCCGGGCGGCGCGAGTATGAACCCTTCATCCCAGTCCGCCTGCTCTCGGTGGCACCCACGGGCCGTGATGCCCAAGGCGGACCTTGGGCGGACACGCTGTGGACGAACTGGACCGACGAGCGCCTCCGACGCTATGCAGAGCAGATTTGGCTCTGCGGCTACAACGGCATCGAGGTCGCCGAGATCCGGGGCTACCGAGCCGTGTACAGCGACCAGGAACTGACCCGGAGCATCACCCCGAAGATCCGCGTCCTGTGCTCAGCCGCCCGCGACTACGGCCTCAAGGTCCGCCAGTTCATCTGGGGCCAGAGCCTGTTCGTCGAGGGGCAGAACCTGTGCTGGAACGCGCCCGATGAGCGATCCCGAATGCTTGCGGAGTACCGCCGCCTGGCCCAGACATACGGCGATCTGGTTGATGAGCTCATCGTACACGTGGGTGACCCCGGAGGCTGCGACCGCAACGGGTGCGATGCCTACAAGACCACTCAGGAGATCGCCATGGCATTGCTGGCCGAGTACCGGCGGGTGAACCCGAAGGTGACCGCCGTACTCAGCACCTGGGCCAACGCCGGGTTCTGGAGAGGACATCCCAACGCCCAACTACTGGACGAGACCTACTCGCCCAAGGAGCTGGGCATCGCGCTGCACCGCTGGTACGATCGCGACAAGGTCGATTGCGTGCGGGCCTCGGGGCGCGCCGTCGACCTATGGACCTGGTACCTGAGTGACTTCGAGATGGCCGTTGACCTGACGTTGGCCATGCGCGTCGTCGACCGCTACTACCGGGCGCTGCCGGCCAGCGCGCGTGGCCAGATCCGCGGGGCGACGGCCGACCTGTGCTTCCATGGCTGGCCACAGATCCTGGGGGCCTACGTAGCCGCTCAGAAGATGTGGGACCCCCAGCGCGGTCTGAGCGAGATCGAGCACGAGTTCTGCGCGGCCACATTCGGTGAGCGGAATGCCGACGCCATGGTGGCGCTCTATCAGGCGTGCGAGGCCCATGTGCACCCCGGGCGCTACGCCTACTTCCGTCCCGAAACCGACTGCCCACCGGTGGTGCTGGGCACGCCCGACTACGACGCCCAGCTCCGCACGGCCCTCGAGCAGGCCGGCCATGTCGACCTTCGCTTGCCTCACGAACCCCGGTTGGTCTCGGCCACGGACCCGGCCGCGCTGTACCAGCGCCTCTTGGACTACGGCAGGCTCATCGGCGTGGCCTCGCATGCAATGGTCCTTCTGCGCGAAGCTCGGCAGACAGGTGCCGCGGCGAATGACCTGCAGGCCATCGTCGACGCGGCGCGTACCGAGGCCGAGCCGTACGCCGCCGATCCCGGCTTTGGGCCCCTGATGGACGCGGTCGCCGCCGCGGCCCGAGGAACGTGAGGAAGGACGTGTCACCCATGAGACTCTGCCCTCTGACGGCCCTGTTCGTCCTCGCACTTCTGACTGCGGCGCGGTCGTCGGGTGCCGGCAACGAGAGAGCACTGTACAACGGCATCGTGCTTCCCGACCAATGGCCGCCCCATCCGGCACCCCTCACAGACGAACCACTGCCGGTGCCTGCGTACCTGGCCACCCCCCCTCCCGTGATCCCGATCGATGTGGGCCGCCAGCTCTTCGTCGACGACTTCCTCATCGAGGAGACAACACTCTCTCGCACCTACCACGCGGCCACCTACATCGAGGACAATCCCGTGTTGACGCCCGACAAGCCATGGGAGTTCCAGGGGGGCCACCCGTGCGCCATGGTGTTCAGCGATGGCGTATGGTTCGACCCGGCCGACCGGCTCTACAAGATGTGGTACCTGGGTGGCTACTGCCAAGCCACCTGCTACGCCACATCGGAGGATGGCCTGCACTGGAGCAAACCGAGCCTGGATGTCGTGCCCGGCACCAACATCGTCCACAACGCGAGACGCGACTCAGGCACCGTGTGGCTCGACCTGGAGGAGAAAGACCCGTCGCGCCGGTTCAAGATGGCCCTCTACGAGCTCGATCCCCCCCGGACTGGCCGGATGACCCTCTATGTCTCCTCCGACGGCATCCACTGGGGCGATCCCGTCACCGAGACCGAACCCACCGGCGATCGCTCGACACTCTTCTACAACCCATTCCGAGGCGTATGGGTCTACAGCATCCGCAGTGGCGGCGCCACGGGCCGCACCCGCCAGTATGCCGAGCACGCCGACCTGATCGCAGGGGCCAAGTGGGGTGCCGATGGCCCCTCGTGGTGGGTGGGCGCCGACCGGCTTGATCCGCCTCGACCCGACGTCGGCACCCGCCCTGAGCTCTACAACCTCGACTGTGTCGCCTACGAGAGTCTCATGCTCGGCTTCTTCAGCATCTGGTATGGCCAGCCACCGGACCGGGCCAAGCCCAACCAAGTGCTCCTCGGCTTCAGCCGCGATGGGTTCAACTGGACTCGCCCCGTACGTTCCGCCTTCCTGCCGGTATCGGAGCGCCATGGCGACTGGAACTGGGCCAACGTCCAATCCGCGGGCGGTGGGTGTCTGGTCGTCGGCGACGAGCTATGGTTCTACGTCAGTGGACGTGCCGGCGTGCCCGGCAGCACGGCGTCGGGCGTCTGTGCTACCGGCCTGGCCAAGCTCCGTCGGGATGGATTCTGCTCGATGGACGCGCCGCCCGGGAGTGAGGGCTATGTCGTGACGCGGCCCGTGAGGTTCTCCGGGAAGTACCTTTTCGTGAACGCGGACGCCAGCGAGGGCTCCCTTCGGGCCGAGGTGCTGGACCCGGGCGGCCGAGTTCTCAAAGGCCTCTCGCGGGATAAGTGCATCGCGCTCCGCAGCAACTCCACCCGGGCCCGGATTCAGTGGCAAGGGACACCAGACCTGTCCTCTCTGGCCGGCCAAGCGGTCCGCTTGCGGTTCGCACTGCGTGACGCCCAGCTATACTCCTTCTGGGTGAGCCCAGACGCCTCCGGGGCCAGCCACGGCTACATCGCCGCCGGCGGACCCGGGTTCACCGGCCCCATCGACACGGTGGGAGCCGGAGACCGCCAATAGGCCCGACCGTCCGCACACTCCCCGCACCACCGCCTACCAAAGGCCCGGCACCAGCAGCTCGATCCGGTAGACCGAGTGCCTGGCGGTGATGTACAGGGTCGTGTTGCCGGGCCCTCCGAAGGTGCAGTTCGCGGGGACCTCCGGCACCGGGATGGTGCCCAGATGCTCACCATCGGGGGTGAATACCCAGATGCCTCCCCCGCCCGTGCAGTAGATGTGGCCCTTCTCATCCAGCGTCATGCCATCGGGCACACCCTCGGCCTCGCTCTTCATGTCAGCGAAGGTCCGTCCCGGACCTGCCGACCCGTCCGCGTTGAGCGGGTATGCGCGAATGATGCACTCCTCGGAGTCGGCGACATAGAGCGTCTTCCCGTCAGGGCTCACGAAGATGCCATTGGGCTTCGTCATATCGTTCACCACACGAGTAACCGTGCCGTCGGGGGCGAGCCGATAGACCGCCTCGGCATCCTGCTCGGATGGCCGACCCTCAAGTCCGTAGCCGGGATCGGTGAAGTAGACGGCACCGTCCGCGGCCACCGCGCAGTCGTTCGGGCTGTTGAGTTTCCTCCCCTGGTACGCGTCGGCAAGCACTTTCAGGGTCCCATCCGGCAGAATGCGAGCCACGTCGCGCTCCCAGTGGCGGCAGGCCAGGAGCGACCCATCCTTGTCGAACACCAAGCCGTTCGACTTTCCGCTGGGCTCCTGGAACACCGAGACGGTGCCATCCTCAGCGATCCGGTAGATGCGGTTGGCCGGGATGTCACTGAAGTAGAGGAATCCATGACGGTCGTATGCGGGGCCTTCCGTGAACTCGAAGCCCGTCGCGATTCGCTCGACCTCGGCGCCCTCGGGCACGATACCCGATAGACTCGCCCACGCGGTTCCCATCGTGGCACCCACTCCCCACAGCATCAGAGCCCAGCTCACACCCTGGAGCCCCCGGCACATGAGCCTGGCCTCCTCTCCGCGCGTGCCACAAAGCACACGCTCAGACGCAGAACGCTTCCCCACGCCATGGGTCCGGCCCTGCTCGAGAGCCAGTGTAGTATGCTATCTGGAGGACGGGTCACAAGCTGGCCGAATGTTGCATAGATCGAAACGATGGCGGGGGGAGGCGCCCCCGCCGGACCCTTCTCGCTGGTCGAACCGTCTAACCCCCTCGGGGCTGCGCGAACCCGGGTGGGCGCGCTCCTCGTTTGGAGTTCAGCGCACCTCTGGCCGTTATGGTGTGTCCGAGGATGGGCATAGGAGGTCATGAGCCATGAGATGGTGGGGCATCGCGCCAGTCGCGCTAGCCCTCAGCGCCGGCATCGCGTTTGTGCAACCCCTGAAGGCGCAGAACTTGGCGGCTGCGGCTAATGGCGGGAAGGTTCTCAGTTGGACGAGCCAGGAGGACGCCAAGAGCTGGGCTGCTGCGAACCTGATTGACGGTCAGCGACGCAAGATCGGCTCCAGTTGGTCCAGCCCATTGACGGGGGGCGCCGTCCCGCAGGAGGTCGTCATCGAGCTCCCGGGCGGACAACCCGTCGAGATTGACAAGGTCATCATTAGCCTCAATACGGGTCCCCCGTTCCTCTACAGCGAGTTCTGGGCCAAGGACATCACTGTGCTTGTCTCGGCGACCGGCTCCACCCCACAGGAGTTCACACCGGTGGCCCAGGCGACACTCGCCAAGTCTGAAGCGGACCAGGCCATCACCTTCGCCGCCACACCCGCGCGGTTCGTCAAGCTACGCATCGACAGCGCCCAGAGCCCCACCGCGCCACACGTGGAGCTGGCTGAGGTGGAGGTGTACGCCAGGGGCACCGGTCCCGCGGCGGAAGTGGTCCCCGCGGCCACGGCCACGCCCGCTAGCGAGATAGCCACGCCACCGTCGGCGCCACCAGCACTCCCGGCGACGCCCACACCGGCACTGCCCACCGGGGTCACCGGGGGCGAAGCGGGCCCTGCGCTGCCCAGCACGCCGCCGGGCGCGGGGACGGCTCCGGGAGGCACGGGACCCATCATCAGCACCACGCCGGACCCGAACGCTCCCGTGGCTGGCCCAGTGCCCCCCACGGGCGTCACTATCGCGCCGCCCCCGCCGGTCACGGTGCCCAGCACACCGGCGATGCCGGGCGCGGTAGCCCCAGGCCCGGGGGGCGCCAGCGGCCTCGGCCCCGCGCCAGCCCCGGCCCCGGCACCCGTGACTGCCCCCACCCCTGGGCCGGTGATCCCGGAGGGAGCCGCTCCTGCCGTGGCCACGCCAACGCCAGGGGCCGTCCCCCCCGTCACCCCCGCGTTGCCAACACCTCCGGTCGGGACCACGCCACCATCGCCGGTGGCGACCACGCCAGTGCCTCCCTCCGTCACCACCGTGGCTCCCGAGGTCCCGCAGCCCAGTCCCACCGCCCCGCAGCCGCCAACCGAGTCACTGGCAGTCGCGCCCGCTGACGCCCCGGCTTTCGTGGACCCGGGTTCGGAGACCGAACCCACGCCGACCATAGAGCCGGCCACGCCCATCGCACCGACACCGGGACCGGCAGGTGAGGCGGCCGTGAGTGCGCCCACGGGGGGCGGCACCGAGCCGACTGCGCCGGTGCCCGCGACGCCGGTGGTGGCTCCGACACCTGCGACCACGCCCACGACTCCGCCGGCCCCAGTCACCTATGCCGGCCCCGTGAAGAACCTGGCGGCCCAATCGGCGGGTGGGACGGTGATGGCGTCCACCTTCGTCAACGAGGAATTCAGCAACGCGCGGCTCAACAACGGCATCCGCGGCGTCGACGCCGACGAAGAGGTGTGGACCTCCGCCGCCAGCCCCAAGTACCCGCACGACCTTGTGGCATCATTCGCCAATGGTGAAGTGCACCTGGTCTCCAAAGTCGTCGTGTGCGGCCCGGGGATGCTCGAGCTGTTCGGCGACCGGATGCCCAAGGATGTGGAAGTCCTCGTCTCGACGACCGATACCAATGAAGAGTCATTCACGAAGGTGGCCTCAACGCAGCTCAAGATGGTCTCAGAAGACCAGGCCATCGAGTTCCCGCCGGTCGCGGCCAAGTACGTGAAACTCCGGATCCTCAGCAACCATGGCGCCCCCCGGTTCGTGGAACTCTCGGAGCTGGAGGTCTGGGGCGATCCTGCCCCCGTCACCGCCGCCGCGGCGGCTCCCGCGGCCCCGGTGACCGCGCCGACCGAAGCCACGCCGGCGCAGGCACCACCTGCGCCAGCTGTGACGGAGCCGGTACCGCCGGAGGAGTCTGCGACCACCGTGCCCGCGGTACCGACGGATATTCAGGACCCGGAGCAACTCGACAAGCTGATCCGGGATATCGAAGACGTGCTGGCTCGGCTCAGGGCTCTTCGTCAGACCCAGTCAGGCGGCTAGCCCATCGAATGGCGGTCACAGACCATGCACGCGGGCGCTCAGCCGCCCGCGTGCTGCGTTCGAAGCGTCATGCGGGCTCGGGCCGGCCCCGAGGAAGTGAGTGGTGCTTTGACTCGCGCGGCACGCCGAGGCATCGGAGTGGTCGGCGCACTCGTTCTGCTGGTGCTCGCATGTGGCGTGGCCGTGTTCGCCCAGTGGCGCACCGCCCTGCGGCCCGTCGATCCGGCCGATACCCGGCACATCCGGGTGCAGATCGACCCCGGCACCGGAGCGCGCGGAATCGCCGAACGCCTCGAACGGGCGGGGGTGATCCGCAGTGCCCTATGGTTCCGCCTTGCGGCCGCCCGCTCTCGCCAGGATGTGTCGTTCAAGGCCGGCGACTACGTCTTCCAGCCTTCCATGCGGCCCACTGAGATCATGCGGGACCTGGTCGCGGGCCGGTCGGTACTCGTCCCCGTGACTGTGCCGGAGGGCTATACACTCCGGCAGATCGCGGACCGTCTGTCGGATGCGGGCGTCGTCGACGCCAACGACTTCCTCGCCTACGCCACCCAGGCGGGGCCTGCCCACATCAGCGGGATTGCCGTCCCGGCCAAGTCCCTCGAGGGTTATCTGTTCCCCGACACCTACTTCTTCCGCGAAGGCGAGAAGCCGGCAGCCATTTGCGCCCTGATGATCGAACGGCTGGGCACCACGCTCGCCCGGTACCAGCAGCAACTGGACTCGTCCGCCATGCCGCTTCACGAGGTGCTGACACTGGCGTCGATTGTCGAACGTGAGGCCAAGGTCGATGACGAGCGCCCCATCATCGCCCAGGTGTTTCTCAAACGCCTGGAACTCGGGTGGAAACTGCAATCATGCGCCACCGTTCAGTACCTGCTCGACGCCCCAAAGCCCACGCTCTCCTACCGCGATCTGGCCATCGAATCCCCATACAACACATACCGGCACGCCGGACTGCCTCCCGGCCCCATCGGCAGCCCGGGCGAGGCCTGCATCGCCGCCGTGTTGAACCCGGCGAAGACCGACTACCTGTTCTTTCGTACGCAAGGCACCGATGGCCGGCACCACTTCTCCAAGTCGGCATCCGAGCACGAGGCCGCGGGGACATGATCGACTTCCTCCGGCCTGACCACTACGTCCGGACCGTCACGGGAATCACACCCGAGTGGCTCCGGTCACGGCGTATCGAAGCGCTCATTCTGGACCTGGACAACACCCTGACCGGCTGGCGCGACCGGGATGTACCCAGAGCCGTTCGCGAGTGGATGAACGCGGTGCAAGCCAGTGGCGTGCGCCTCCTGGTACTGACCAACTGCCGATCTATCCGGCGCGTGCGCGAGGTGGAGAAGCGACTGGGGATCCCCGCCATCGGGTGGGCGTCCAAACCCCGTCGCCGCGGGTTCATCCGGGCGCTCGAGGCCCTGGCCTGTCCACCCGACCGCGTCGCCGTGGTGGGGGATCAGACGTATACCGATATTCTCGGTGCTAGAAGGGCCGGGCTATGCAGCATCCTGGTTGACCGCCTGACGCCGAACGAGTTCGTGCTGAACCGGATCGGCCGCTGCGCCCAGATGTGGGCCATCCGCCGCATGGGCCTAGTACCGCGAGAGGAGCTGACCGCCGAACCCCTCGACGGTCAGAACAAGTGAGATCTGCCATGGATGAAAGAGCACGTGAGGTACTCGCCATCGAGTCGGAGGCCATCGCGCAAGCCGCGGATCGCCTGGACGCGTCATTCGCCAAGGCCCGCGATCTGGTGCTCGCCTGCCGGGGCCGCGTCGTGGTCACGGGACTCGGCAAGTCCGGTGCCATGGCCCGCAAGATCGCCTCGACCTTGGCCAGCACGGGCACTCCGTCATTCTACCTGCACTCCGCCGAGGCCCCGCATGGCGACTTCGGCATGGTGACGCCCGGTGATGTGCTCATCGCCATCTCCTACTCCGGCGCGACCCAAGAGGTACTCGACATGCTGCCCTACGCCCGGTCGGTTGGCGTGCCCGTGATCGCCATGACCGGCCGGCTCGAGTCGCCGTTGGGCCGTGAGGCCGATGCGGTCATCAACTGCTACGTCGAGCGTGAGGCCGACCCGAACAACCTCGCGCCCACGGCCAGCGCCGTCGTGACTCTCGCCCTGGGCGACGCTCTGGCCATTACGGTCATGGCCCATCGACGGTTCGGCCCGCAGGATTTCGCGCGGTTCCACCCCGGCGGGAGCCTGGGCAAACGCCTCGCCCGGTGCCGCGACATCATGCGCACCGGCGATGCGAACCCTCTGGTCGCTCCGGAGACCCGGGTATTCGACGTGCTCTTCGTCATGACCGCGGCGCGTAGCGCCGGAGTCGCCACCGTGGTCGACGCCGATGGCCGTCTCGTTGGGCTGTTCACCGATGGAGACCTCCGCCGAGGGCTCGCGCGCGACCCCGGAATCCTGGACCGAACGGTGGCCGATGTGATGACCCGCAACCCCACCTGCATCGGCCAGGACCACCTGGCCGCCGAGGCCCTGCGAATCCTGCACGACCACAAGTGGGATAACATGCCCGTCGTGGATGCCGACGGCAGGCCGGTGGGGATCATTGACGTCCAGGATCTGCTCGACGCCAACATCCTCTAGCGACAGCTCCCTCATGCGGCCGAGCGCCAGCCGTGTGAGACGCGTGGACTCGTCTCGACGTCGCTAGTAGCGACAGGGGCCGCGCCATGGCCATGGCTGCGGGCCCCCGCGAGACTGGGGAGGACGGTGCACCGCATCTTCCGCCGGTGTTGGTGGCTTCAGGTGGCCTGTGCTGTGGCCTCGTCGCTGGGCGTCGCCTGGTGCGCTCCCATCGGCGTTCTCAGCGGGGCGTCCCATGATATGGGCAGCGCCGCGTTCGTTGAAGCGGCGCTGACGGCGCTGGGGCAGACTCTCGTCCTCCCCCCGGCCGACCCGTTGGGAGGCAAAGAGACCCCGGCGCCCGCTGTCGTGGTGCTCCGCGGATACGACTTCCCCAAAGACACCCCGGGTCGACTCGCCGAGTACCTCAGACGGGGCGGGAAGGTGCTCGTGCTCGGCCCCCTCGACGAGACGGTGGCCGCCAGTCTGGGGCTCAAGCCTGTGCCCCCCAACTCAGCGGCAGCCCGCCCCTCCCTTGTGGCGCCGGTCGCAGGGCTGACTCCCGGTGCCCCCAACCGGGTGCGGCAGAACCCCAGCGTGGTGACTCTCTACGAAGCCGATGGCGCTGAACGACTAGCCTCCTGGCTCGTAGAGGACGGCACCGATACCGGCCAGCCCGCAGCCATCGCGTTCGCCAACGGCATCGCCCTCGGGTGGGAGCCTCAACCCCTCGATGGGGTGCGTATGGGCCAGTTTCTGATCAGCCTCATCGGCAGGATCGACCCCGATGCGCTGAAGGCCGCCGCCGATGCAGCAAGCGCCTCGGTGGGAAAGGTCGGCCGATTCGCCTCCATGGCCGACAGCTTCGCCTTCCTGCAAAACGCATGCGGAGAGCACCCGGGAATCCGCGGCCCGCTGGATGAGGCGGTCGCCCGGAATGGCGACGCACTGCGCGCCATCCAACAGCAGAGCTGGGCCGAAGGCTTGGCCGCGGCCGCCGATGCCGCGCTCGCATTCCAGACCGCCTATGCCACGAGCTTCTCATCGCGCAGCTGCGAGGTGCGAGCCGTCTGGTGCCAAACCCTCCCGTCGGCGGGCCAATGGGGCCCCCTGCTACAGGCCCTGGCCAACGCCGGGGTGAACGCGCTCTTCCTGGGCACGTCGACACCCGCCATGGCCGCCTACCCGAGCCAGGTGGTGCCGGCCTCTCCCCGTGTCACCCCCGGCGATGACCCGCTCCAGGCGGGCCTGGACCTCGCCCCGCGCTTCGACGTCGACCTTCACGCATGGCATTCGGTCATGGCCTTGGGCGACATTACCCCGGAGCAGGTTGAGGAACTCGCCAAGGCCCACCGCATCCAGACCGACCCGTCCGGCAAACGCCAGCCGTGGCTGTGCCCCTCGCACGGCGAGAACCTCGAGCTCAACAAGCGGATTATCGCGGAACTCCTCGGCCGCTATCCTCTCCGTGGCATCGTGCTCGACTACGTACGCTATGGCGGGGCAGGCGCCTGCTACTGCCCGTCGTGCCGGGAATCCTTCGCGAGAGAGATCGGTGCTGAGCAGATCACCGATTGGCCCCGATGTGTCACGCAGGGCCCGTTGCGCCAGCGCTACGCCGAGTTCCGGAACGCACAGATCGGGCGCATCGTCGCCGCCCTGGCCCGGGCCGCCAAGGAGGCCAGACCCACCGCAGTGGTCTCGGTAACCATCGCGCCCAGCCCCCTCGATTCCGCCTTTGGGCAGTCCGACTGGCCATCCTGGCTGCAGTCGGGCGATATCGACGTCATCATACCGATGAACTACGACGCCGACGCCCAGGCCCTCCGGACTCTGGTCGAAGGGCAGGTCCGATCTGCCGATGGACGGGCCGAGGTGTGCGCCTCCATCTGGGCCCGAACACCGCCAGGGGCCTCGCCCGACCCCACCCGGATCCTCGACCTCGCGGCCGCGGCCAGGCTGGGCGGCGCCACAGGATTCGCCGTTCGCCAGGTCGGCCCCGAGCTGCTCCACGAGCAGCTCCAGCTGCTGGGCTGCGGCATCGGCCAACTGGCAGCCGTGCCTCCCTACGATGGGCCGAGGACACGCTTTGTCCTTCTCGATGAACCGGTGCCGCGGACGCATCCGAAGACGTACGGAGAGGGGGACGTGATCCGCGCCACGATCGACGCGGGCCCCGGCGTGCCCTTTGAGACACTGAGGCCGGGGATTGAGAACGCGGAGACGGGTGAGGTCCACAGCCTTCGTGCCCCCGAGGCCGGGCCTGAGGGCGGCGCTCAGGTGACTTTCCGCGGTGTCCAGGGTACGTACCGCATCGTGGCCCGATTCGTCGGTCTCCCGGGTGTGCCTGATGGCGCCGTCCGTCACAGCTCCCTCTTCTCGGTGGTACCCCCCGCGCAGATCGCCGAGTTTCGGCAAGCCGAGGAGCGCGCCGGCCGGATCGACGTGGCAATCTTCGAAAAGGGCGCCGGCGCGCGTTCGATTGCAGGCTTCCTCAACGGGCAGTCGGGTGCCATGGCCGCCGAGTTGGTGGCGGACCTCAAGCCCGAGACCCTCTCGCGGTTCGACATATTGATCATCACCGACCCCGAGGAGCCCCAGGCCGTGTTCACTCCCGACATCGCGGAAGCCATTCAGAGCTTCATGGGTCAGATGGGTGGTGGAGTCCTCCTGCTACACGACGCGTGCGGGCTCGGCGGCACACCGGTTCTCTTCGCACCGGTCGGGTCGCCTCTGAAGGGCGGCGCACGGTCCACAGCGCGGCAAGTCGTCACGCTCGAGACCGAGCACCCTGCCCTGGAAGGGCTGCCGCGCACTCAGCCCTTCAAGCCGGCGTTCGAGAACCACGTGATGCTCCTCAGAGGCGTGGAAGGCGTCCCCATCATTGGGCATCCGGACGCGGGCACCAAGCCCGACCAGGGCACCGTCGTGGTGGGCGAGCTCGATCGCGGCCGGGTGGCCCTTTGCGGCCTTGCCATCGGACAGGCGGGCACCCCCGATCAGCGGCGCGAGGCGCCCCCAAGCCACCAGGAGGCCGCCATCCTGCTGAACCTCGTCCGCTGGCTTGCGGGCGCCCCAGCAGGGTCCACTCCCTCGCCGGCGCCCCAGCCCGGCGGCGCCCTGCCGCAACCCGCGCCGGAGGGACCCCCCGGGATGCCGCAGAACAGCGGCGGCGCCGTGGGCAACCTCCCGCCGCGCCCCGGCGAAGCTGGAGGGAACCGATGACCGGTGCCGATCTGCTCGTGGCCGCCCTACACAACTGTGGCATCGACACGGCCTTCGGGATTCCGGGGTTCCACTCCAATCCCATCTACGATGCGCTACGCCGCCACGGTGCTGTCAACCATGTGCTGGTGCGACACGAACAGACAGCCGGCTTCGCTGCCGACGGCTACGCGAGGGCGTCGGGCCGCATCGCCTGTGCCATCACGACCGCGGGGCCCGGAGCGACGAATCTCGCGACACCCCTGGCCGAGGCCCTATCGGACGCCATACCCTTGCTGGCCGTCACCGCCGATGTCGACCCGGAGTCTGCGGGCCGTGGCGCCTACCACGAACTGGCCAAGTTCGCCCTGCTCCGGCCCGCTGTCAAATGGGCCGCTCGTGCCCGGCAACCTGACGATATCCCCGAACTGGTGGCACGCGCCATCCACGCGGCACTCTCCGGCCGTCCGGGCCCCGTCCACCTTGAGGTGCCCGAACCCGTACTCCGCGCCGAGGGATCCGATTCCCCCCACGTGCGGGTCGTGCCCCCCCGCCGCCGGGCGACGTCCGAGTGTCGAGCGCACCGGGCCGTTGACGTACTGTGCGAGGCCCGCTTTCCCGTGATCCTCGCCGGCGGTGGAGTCATCTCTGCCGGCGCCGAACACCCACTGCAGATCCTCGCCGAGACCCTCCACGCCCCCGTGCTCACGACCATGATGGGCCGCGGGGCGCTGCCGGATCGACACGAGCTCGCTGGGGGCTTTGCCCGCTCGCCCCTGGCGCGCCGGATCCTCGAACACGCCGATGCCATGCTCGCCATCGGGTGCCGGTTCTCCGAGGTGACCACTGGCGGCTGGTCGATGCGGGTTCCAAGGCCCCTCATCCATGTCGACATCGACCCCCGCGCTTTCGACTGCCGCTATCGCGCAGATCTGCAGATCCCGGGCGATGCCCGACGTGTGGTCGACCAGCTCATCGGTCGCCTGGCCCGCCGGCCGGCCGCCCCACCCGAGCGGCTCGAGAGCCTGGCCCGCATACGGCGCGAGGTCATGGAGGCCCCTGCCAAGCCGGACGACGAACGAAGCGCCTTCGCCGCCGCGCTGCGCGCCGCGGTACCCGATGACGGCATCGTCGTGTCCGATGTACTGCACTGGTGGGACGCGCTGTACTCGCGGTTCCCCGTCTACTCGTCCCGGACGCTCCTGGTGCCGGCTCTGTTCATCGCCATGGGCTATGCGCTCCCGGCTGCGATCGGCGCGGCCGCCGCGTGCCCGGGCCGCCCCGTAGTGGCCGTCATGGGCGATGGGGGCTTCTTCATATCGGGCATGGAGCTCGCGACGGCGGCAGACCTGGGCCAGGGACTCGTGGTCATCCTCGACAACAACGGCGAACTAGGCGTCATCCGTCGCATGCAGGAAGACGCGTACCACGGGCAATGCCACCAGGTCAGGTACCCACGCGCGCATGACTTCGCCGCCGTGGCCGTCGCTCTCGGCGCTTCGGCGGAACGGGTCCGTTCACCAGTTGAGGCCGCCGAAGCCGCCGGAAGGGCCCTCGGGGCGCGCCGATCGGCCCCTCATCTCATCGAGATCGTGCGTCCCCGATAGATAGGGGAGGTCCCCAGTGGGAGCCCACACAGTCCCCCTCATGCTCGTGGCGCTGGTGGTTGGATCCCGCGCCACCGGCGCACATCCGGTCGCGGGAGGGTACCGCGCCGAGACCTACGTAGCCCAGTGGACTGCCGGGACGATCGAGATGATGTCACTGTCGGGCGAGCGGCTGCTGTCGTGGCCCGTTGGCGCCGCCTGTGCCCCGGCCGATCCCGCCGTTCCGCTTGACCCGTCGCCCGCTCACCGTGCCGAGCCCCGCGTGGACCGCGATGATCAGGGCGGCCTCGTGCTCACCTGGCGATGGCGCTTCCCGCCACCCCATGCGTTCTGCGAGCAGATCGACATGTTCCGTCTTCTGCCCCGCCGGATCGAGGCTCGGGTCGGCGTCAGGTGGCGCATCCCGCCCACGCGCCTGGTGCGCCTGGTCTACGGGGGCCGCATGGCGGCACGCTGCTACGACCTCGAAGGCCTCTGGCTGGCGCGGGAACCAGAGGCCCACCTCGAGCCCTGGCTTCTCGTTCCAGTCCCCGGCGTGTTCCAGGGCGCCGGTCGACTCACCCACCGCCGCGCCGTGCGATTGGGCAGCGATCCACAGGTCATGCGCCTGATCCTCGGCGGTGTCGACGAAGACGATCAGACCCTCTGGGACGGCCTCCGCGTTGGCGAGACCGCGGCCAACGCCGCTTCCCTGCCGTGGACGATCGCGCGCCGCTACGACTTCGCCACGGGCCGCGAGCCCGGCCCCGACACGCATGTCCTTGCCATCATCGTGCACAACTCGGAAGGACAGGGCGGCCTATGGCGCGGGCCCTGTGTCCTCGGACCTCCGGATGATCTCGACACGTCACCCCTGGGTGACGGATGGACCCGGGTGTACCCCCACGCGGTGAAGCTCCACCACTGGTGCCCCGACGACTACGAGCGATCCCTCACCGGTCGGTTCACCGTCTCTCTCACGTCCGTCGACCGGACGCGTGAGATGGTGCCGGAGAACGTGACCACGGGCGGCCGTTTCCTGCTCCCCCCCTACCTCGTCGCCCTCGAGGGGGAGCATGGCTGGGCGGGTCTCGCCACTCTGGACCTGCCGCGAGCCGAGGATGGACTGCGCATCGAGTGGCGGGACGGGGGTCTGACGTGTCCATTCCTGCTGGCCACTGATCCGGACACCCATGCATACGGCTGGACCTTCGGGCCGCGGCTCGGCATCCTGTCTGGCGCGTCCAGACGCGACATCCTCAACGGCTACCTCCAGGCCGTCCCGCCCCGCTCCGGCCGTCCACGCCCCGCGTGGTGGAGCGGACCCGAGTACTGCACGTGGGGCGATCAGTGCTATGCCAGTCAGGAATGCGGCAGCGATGTCGGCAGCCTGACTGAAGAGCGTGTGCGCGCCTGGCTCTCGACGCTTGCCGAAAAGCACATCGAGGCGCCACTGGTCGTGCTGGACGCGGGGTGGTGGCAGCTCTCGCAAGGGCTCGTGGACGAACTTCATCGCCAGGGCCGTCACGTCGTGCTCTGGACCCAGCCCCATTGGCAACCGGACACGTCCCGGCACGCCGAATGGGCAATGAGGGACTCCGCCGGCCGGCCGTTGTCCTACGACCCCAACAACTGGATCCTCGACTACACACGCGCCGACGTGCGCGCCCACATCGCCGAGGCTCTCGCCTCCTATGTGACCGCGTCGGGATGGAACGCCGATGGCATCAAACTGGACTTCCCCTACACCGCAGCTCCGGTCTGGGCACTCCACGCCGACCCCTCATGGGGCGCGGGCGAGCAGTACCGAGCCCGGGTGCTGCAGTTCATCTACTCCACGGTGAAGTCCCACCGGCCCGACGCTCTGGTCACACTCGGGTGCGCGAACCCTCTGTTCGGCGACGTGCAGGACGTGTGTCGGCTCAACGAGGACTGGTTCGATGATCCGGACCGGTTCCGCCGCCGCGCCGAGGTCGTGCTGTCCCTGGGCCAGTGGGTCAACTGCGACGACTGGAACGCCTACGAGCACTACCTCGACACGCAGGCGGTCGAACGCCCCGTGTGGGGCACTTTCACGCTGATGAGTGCGGCCTACCGAGGCGATCACGCCAACCGTCGCATCCCCCTCAGCGCGGAATGGGCGCGCCGCTTGAGCGCGATCACCCGCCTGGCCAAGCGGGCGCCCGTGCTGGGGGGCCAGAAGTGCACCTTCGACGCGGCTACGGGAATCACCCGGCGTGAGGCTGCCGATGGCACGCTCGTGGCAGCTGCGCTCCGGCTGAGCGGCAGTGACGGTCCGGCGCGTGTGCTCGTCGTCCGCGCCGGCCGGTCACTGCTGATGACCGCCACGGCCTCCGGGCCCGTCGCGGTACCGGCGCCATGGCCCGTGGCCCGAGTCGAGGCCGTCAGCCACGGTGGCTCACGCCGGCGTGTGCCCTTCCGTGCCGAAGCGGGAGAGCTCCGACTCGAGGTCGAAGACGCGGCCGGCGACGTCTCGCACTATGAGGTCGTGCCACAGCCAGAGGGGGCGGCGTCCCGGCTGAAGGGTGGGGCTGGGTTGGTCTCCGGTCGGCCGCAGGGCGCAGCGAACGAGCGCCGCGCACGGCCTGAAGGCGATGGGGCCCACGGAAGGCCCAACCGCGACCCATCGCCTCCTACTGCAGCACGATGAACTCGAAGCTCATCAGCCGCGGGGGGCCCGCATCGAGCCCGGTGACCTTCATGGCCGCATAGCCGCCGTCGCGGAGCTTGATGACGGCAACTTCGCCCACCTGCAGCTGCAGAGTCTCCGTGACGTAACCCTCCGCCGGCGGCACGATGGAAGCATCCAGCGCCACCGAGGTCCCCAGGCTCAGGGCGCCCGTGCCCCACGCATGAACCTGGCCCAGCACGTCCATATGCATGTCGCCCGTGCCTCGGCTCGCGCTGGGGTCGCTAACCAGCGCCGCCTCGCGGAAGTTGTACCCCTGGTGGCCGTTATCCAGATAGGAAGTGAGCGCCCCCAGCCACAACTGGCCCACCTCGTGCCGCACGTTGCCCTCGACCGACACGGTTCTCGACCCGGCATACGGTCCGGTCTGCGCGGTGATCCGGGCCTGGCCCGAGGCCACTCCCGCCACGGTGCCGCTCCCATCTACCGTGGCGATAGCCTCCGATTGCGACGACCAAACGAAGTCGCTGGCAGGGTAGGCCGCCACGTGGTAGCTCCCTGCCCTGAGCTCCGCCGTAAGCTGCGTGGTTCCGCCCGCCGGAACCTCTGTCAGGGCGGCCGGGAGTACGACCACCGAGATCCCCAACCCCTGCACGTCGTCGGGCACAACCAGGAACCCGGGCAGCTCCTGCGTCGCCTCCTGCCCGTCAATCGGCCCCGTCACTGTGAGTGTGCGCAATCCCACCTGCACGGCCGGCAGCGAGAAGAACCCGCCAGTGGTGGTTCCCGTGCCACCTGGAGCGCTCACTCGAGTGCCGTCGGCCGCCGGCTGACCCAGCTCCGCGTTCTCGCTGGCGGAGTACACGAACCGAGTCGTGATGGCCTGCCGGCCGGCTCCGGCCGAACCCGCCTGGGCCGGTGTGATGTAGATGAAGCCCTCGACCTTCCCGGTCGTCGCCGTGATGTCGACAGCGGGGGGCGTGCCTCCGCCCACGGCTCCAATACACCCAGACACCACGCACAACAGAACGGCGGCTGCCACCATCACCAATGCTCGCCATCTGCTGTCTACCATCTGCCACCCGCCCTCTGCTACGTGGACACGGCCGCGTAGTCGCGCTCCACCTCAGCCAACGCGAACTGCATCTCGCACATGCGGGCATAGGCGCCGCCCTTAGCCAGCAGAGACTGATGATTGCCTTCCTCGACGATGCGACCCTCCTCCAGCACGATGATCTTGTCGGCCTTCTGCACGGTGGAAAGCCGATGCGCGATGATGAACGTCGTCCGGCCCCGGATGAGCTTCTCCAGCGCTTCGTGGATCAGCAGCTCCGACTCCGTGTCCACGGACGATGTCGCCTCGTCGAGAATCAGAATGCGCGGGTCGGCCAAAACCGCCCGGGCGATGGATAGCCGCTGCTTCTGGCCTCCCGATAGCTTCACACCGCGCTCGCCAATCTCCGTGTCGTAGCCATTCTCAAGCCCCTCGATGAACTCGTGCGCGTTGGCAATCCGGGCGGCGGACTCGATCTCGGCGTCACTGGCCCCGGGCCGAGCATATGCGATGTTCTCCCGCACCGTGCCGTTGAAGAGAAACGTATCCTGCAAGACCATGGCCACATTGCGCCGCAAGGACGCGCTCACCAGGTCACGAACATCGATGTCATCCACCAGCACCTGGCCCTCGATAGGATCATAGAAGCGAGGAATCAGGTTGATGACACTCGTTTTCCCGGCGCCACTCCGGCCCACGAGCGCCACACACTCGCCACTCTCGGCCACGAACGAGACATCGCGGAGAACCTCGCCGCCCGACGCATAGCGGAACCCTACGTTCCGGAACTCCACCTTGCCCCGCACGCGATCCAGCTCGTGGGCTCCCTCGCGGTCTACCACGTCTGGCTGCGCGTCCATGAGCTCGAAGACCCGATCCGCGGCCGCCAGGGCCCGCTGGATCGTCTCATTGATCCGAGAGAACGTGTGAATCGGACCATAGAACTGCATCACGTAGGCGAACGTCGCCACCAGGTCGCCCGCCGAGAACTCGCCCGACTGGATCAGCCGAGACCCCACCCAGATCACGGCGATGAAACCCAGGCCGCCGAGGAACTCCATCACGGGGTAGAACACCGTCCACAGACGGATCAGGTGGATACGTCGATTGGCGTAGTCGCGGCTCTTGCCCTCGAACAACTCGAACTCGCGCCCCTCGGCCGCGAACCCCTTGATCACGCGGATCCCGGTGATGTTGTCCTGCAGCTTCGCGTTGAGGTCGCCGAGCTGATCCCGCACCAGGCGATATGTCTTTCGTATGCGCTTGGCAAATGTGAACAGGCCCAGTGCGATGAAAGGGGCCGGCAGCGCCACAGCCAATGCAATCCGCCAGTCCAGGTAGATCAGCATGCCCGTGATGCCCACAAAGCGAATCGCGTTCACCAGGATGTCATCGGTGCCGTGAACGAGCATGTCCTCGATGGCGTCCACGTCGCCCGACAGGCGTGACATGATGTCACCCGTGGTGTTCTGCTCGAAGTAGGAAAGCGATAGCCGTTGCACCGACCGGTACGCATCCGAACGAATGCGCAACACGAACCACTCGCCGGCCACGTGCATGAGGCGGTTGCGGATCCCACTGAACAGCCCTTCGGCCGCGAACAGACCCAAGAGCATCAGAACATACGTGCCGGTACGGCCGAACCGGCCGGCCCCGAGGTCATCGATCACCCGGCCAATGACCAGTGGTGGGACCAGCCCCGCCACGGCCACAATGGCCATGCACACGAAACCGGCCGCAATGGTCCAACGATACGGCCGCGCGTAGGACCATGCGCGGCGGAACGACGACGCGCGTTTCTGGCCCGTCTCCATCCCGAACGTTCCACTTCCCCCGCCGTGGTCAGGCCCTAGCGCACCGCTCCCCGCTCCGCCACCAGCGCCCTCGCCACACCCGATAGGTCGGGGACAACCCGATACCGCCCCGGACCCATCAACCTCAAGACCTCCGGCATCTGCCCCGCCCCAACCTCGCACGCCATGAAGCCACCCGGAAACAGAGCATCTCGCCAATGGCGCGCGATGGCACGGTAGAAATCGAGGCCGTCCGGACCGCCATCGAGCGCCATCACCGGCTCGGCGGCCAGTTCGGGACCCAAGGAGGCGATGTCGCCAGAGGGGATGTACGGTGGGTTAATGAGCAGCGCATCGAACAGCAGGCCCTTCAGTGGCTCGAGCAGATGCCCCTGCCGGAACTCCACACGGTCTTCGACGCCATGCAACCTGGCATTCTTCAGGGCGACCTCCAGGGCGCTGGCCGACAGGTCGGTGGCCACGCCTCGGGCATGGGGCAGCTCCAGCACCACCGAAATGGCAATGCATCCGCTGCCCGTCGCGATGTCGGCGAACACCGGCGCTCGGCGATCCCTCAGCCGCTCGGCGCACACGCTCACCAACAACTCCGTCTCCGGCCGGGGGATCAGCACGCGACGGTCGGCGAGGAAACGGTGCCCATAGAAGTACGCATCGCCCAGCAGATACTGCAGCGGCTCGCCCGCACGCCGGCGCAGAGCAATGGCCTCGGCCTGCGCCGAAACGTCGGGCGGCAACGGCGTCCCTGTGCCCGCGAGGAGCTGAGCCCAGCTCCGGCCGCTCAGATGGCCCACAATCCATGCCGCTTCGGAGCCCGGCGCCGTCACATAAGGGCTACCAGTCAGGAGGGATGTCAGCGCGCGATGCAGCTCCCGGGCCGACAGGCCGTCTGTCGAGGTGATCACTCCCTGGCGGCCAAGGCCTCCTCGGCCGCGGCCGCACGCAACCGCTCAATCATGTCCTCGATGTCGCCATCGAGGAATGCCTCAAGATTGTAAGTTGAGTAGCCAATGCGGTGGTCTGTGATCCGGCTCTGCGGAAAGTTGTACGTGCGGATCTTTTCGCTCCGATCACCGGTGCGAACCTGGGACTTCCGTGACGATGCGATCGCCGCCTCCTGCTCCTGCCGCTGCTTGTCCAGCAACTTGGCTCGCAGGACCCGCATGGCCTTGACCCGATTCTGACGCTGGCTCCGCTCATCCTGACACTGCACCACGATGCCGGTAGGCACGTGGGTGATGCGCACAGCGGAATCCGTCTTGTTCACATGCTGCCCACCGGCACTGCTCGATCGATAAGTGTCGACCTCCAGATCCGCCGGATCGATCTCAATGTCGACCTCCTCGGCCTCGGGGAGGATGGCTACGGTTGCCGCCGACGTGTGGATCCGCCCGCTCGACTCCGTCTCGGGTACCCGCTGCACACGATGCACGCCACTCTCAAACTGCATCTGTCCATACGCGCCCCGTCCCTGTAGCGAGAACACGACCTCCTTGATGCCGCCGATCCCCGTCTCATTCAGGTCGATCAGCTCGGTCTTCCACCCCTTGCGCTCGGCATAGCGGCTGTACATCCGGTACAGGTCACGCGCGAACAGCGCCGCTTCCTCACCGCCCGTTCCCGCGCGCACCTCGATGATCGCGTTACGGTCCGAGTCGGGGTCGTTGTCGGCCAGCAACAGCCGGGCGGCCCGCTCCTCGAGCTCGGCCAGTGCCTGTACCAGCCGTTGCGCCTCAAGCTCCGCTTCCTCCCTCAGTTCAGGATCCGCGGTGAGCTCCCGGGCACCCTCGAGCTCCTCCCGCAGCCGCTCTGCCTCCCGGTGCATCGACGCCAGCGGCTCCAGGTCCGAGTACTCCTTCGACAGCGCGCGATACGCCGACGGGTCGGAGAGCACCGCCTCATCGGCCAACCGCGCGCCGATCTCCTCATACCGTGTTCTGTACGTCAGCAGTCTATCCAGCATGGGGCTCCCTCGCCGCCAGCTCGAGGTCGAGCACGCGCCTCATCGACAGGATCGCAACCTCGATCTGGCTGTCGTCCGGTTCGCGCGTGGTCAGCCGCTGCACCCACAGACCGGGCGCAATCAGCGCGCGCGTCACGCGGCTGTCCCGGTGCCGTCCGGCCAGCCGCAGAATCTCATAGGACACCGCCGCCACCACGGGGAGCAACGCCAGGCGCCCCACAATCCGCAGCGTCGGGTTGTCCCACTCCAGAAACGAGAACAACACGATCTTCACGCAGATCACGATGAAGATGAAGTTCGTCCCACACCGAGGATGCAGTCGCGAGAACCGCCGAACATTCGCCGGCGTCAGCTCAACACCGGCCTCGACTCCATACACGGTCATGTGCTCCGCCCCATGGTACTGGAACACACGGCGGATGTCGGGCATGAACCCGATCACCCACACGTAGCCAAGGAACAGACCGAGTCGAATCAGTCCCTCAATGATGTTCGACCCCAAGTTCACCCGCACCGGCCCCGCCTGATAGGCATAGGCCTCGAGACCCGCCCGGGTCGACAGATACTTCCCGATGAGATGTGGCACAACCACAACGAAGATCACGGCGAACGCCAGCCCGAGGAACATGACGGCCGTCGACCATCCCGGCATCCCCGACGCGGCGTTCTGCTCCACCGGCCGCTCGGGAGTGGCGGGCTCGATTGCGAGACCCCCCGGGGCCGAGGGTCCGGGCTCTCTGGCGCCCCCCAGCGCCCGATGGCGAGCCACCTTGCCCCTGAGCAACCGCAATGCCCGCGCGCGGTTGCGTTCATGATCGGCCTCACGCGCCGACTCGACGCTCAGACCCGTCTCGGGATGCACCATCCGAACGCCGGCATCGCCAAAAAGCTCCTCGCGAACCGCCGAGGCATCGAACTCCGAGCTCTCTTGCTGCCGCATCTCCTCGGTCAGCACATCGGCCGAGAAGCGCAACGAGCGGTAGCCGGCCAGGAGCGAGTCGAACAGCGTGAACACTCCCCGCAACAGGGGCCGGTTGATCCACGGGTGACGCGATACGAAACCGGAGATCTCCTCGGTGTGGACGATGATCTCTCCATCCTCACGCCGCACCGATGTCGCGGCGAAGCGCTTCCCGCGCATCATGACGCCCTCGATCACCGCCTGCCCACCGTAGACAGGCTTGTCGCTCCGGAAACCACACAGTTCGGCCGCGCCTCGTGCGCTGGGCTCCTCTACCGCATCACGGCGAGCCACCTCGGCCACTGCCTCTGCTGCAACATGACGATACAGCAAGTCATAACCTCGCTTCGTCTCGCCGTCCCCCGGCTCCACAAACCCACGCCGGGCCAGTGTCTCAGTATACCTCGAACTGCCCGGGCCAGCCCAAGCAGGGCATTGGCGGTGACTCAGCGCTCCAGCGGCCCATGGAACGCCTCGCCGAGCGGCGCCATAGGGCGAACCTCGCGCTCCGCGCGCCGCCCGGGCAGGGACCCTTCCCCTCTGTGGCGCATTACCAATCGAGTCTCGGCTGTCTCCTGCCGCAGACCACCATCGGAGGGCCGCCTTGGATCCAGCGCCCCACATCATCCTGTGTACATGCGACCAGCTCCGGGCCTTCGAGACCGGGTGCCACGGAAACCCCATCATCCGCACACCGAGCGTCGACCGCCTGGCACGCGAGGGCGTGCGCTTCGAGCACGCCGTGACGAACTTCCCCGTCTGCATGGCGGCCCGTTCGGTGCTCGTCTCGGGGCAGTACAACCGTTCCAGCACCGGAGGCGTCAGCAATGTCGCCTACCCGACCCGGCCGGGCGACTACGCGATGCCCGAGTACCCCATCGCCGGGCGTCCGCACCTGCGGGACACCACCCTCGCCGAGGCGCTGCGCGCTGCGGGCTACGACACCGCTGTCGTCGGCAAGTGGCACATCCACTCCTGGCCCGATGACGTGGGGTTCGACGAGTACCTCATTCCCCGGGTCCACCACTGCCATAGCGGGCAAAGCTTCACCCGCAACGGCGGTCCCGAGTTCGTCCCCGCCGGATGGAGTGTCGAGTTCGAGGCCGCCGAGGTGGAGCGTTTCCTCAATACTCCCGGACGTGGTAAACGGCCCTTCTTGCTCTACTATAGCATCTCGCCCCCACACTGCCCCGTCGCCGACGCCCCAGTGCGCATCCGCACCATGTACGCGCCCGAAGACGTGCCGCTCCGCGACAATGTGGACCCCATCCGCCCGCTCGAGAGCCAGGAGCACTGGTTCCGCGTCTACCGATGGGACTTCCGGTACTATAGCTTCGGCCTGCCCCATACACTCGAACTGCCCCCCGGCTACGGCCTCCGCCAACTCATTGCCGAATACTACGGCATGGTCACGTGGATGGACGAAGCCATCGGCCGCATGCTCGCCGCCCTGGACGCAACAGGGCTCGCCGAGAACACGATCGTCGTCTTCACATCGGATCACGGCGACAACCTGGGCAGCCTGGGGCTCGTGCAGAAAGGCGGCCCGAACGAGGAGTCCATCCGTATCCCACTCATCGTTTGGGCGCCTGGACGCCTTCACCCCCGGGTGGCCGATGGCTGCGTGGCCAGCCTCGTCGATATCGCGCCAACACTTCTCGACCTGGCGGGCGTCCCCATACCGAAGACCATGCAGGGGCAAAGCCTGGTTCCGGCGCTGGATGGTGGCCTGCCGCCGCGGGTGCACGCCGTGGTCGAGACCGGCAGCGGCGCCGCGGTTCGAACGCCGTCGCACCTCTACCATGTACCCTTTGAGCCCGGCACGCGCACACTCGCTGGCGCGCCATCGATGTTCCACGACCTGCAAGACGACCCATTCGAGCTGCGGAACCTGGCCGGTACGGGCGAGCAGGCCCAGACCGCCCAGTCCTGCGATGCGCTTCTCCGACAGTGGGACCGATCGACCCCGTGGATGGCCGGTACCTGAATCGCGTCGCCCGCGCGGCCCGTGTACACTAGAGCGAGCGGGTACTGCGGTGCCCGGAACTCGCGCAACGACCCGGAGGGTCTCCATGTCCATCTCGCCGCCCGGCCCCGCCATCGCCAAGGCCGTCATACCCGCCGCCGGGCTGGGCACTCGCCTGCGCCCCGCGACGAAAGCTCAGCCCAAGGAAATGCTGCCCATCGGCCGGCAGCCTGTGATTCAGTATGTCTACGATGAGCTCGCTGCCTTCGGGGTCAGCAGCGTCCTCATCGTCACCGGCCGTGACAAGCGAGCCATCGAGGACCATTTCGACGACGATGCCATCGACCCGCAGCAGCCCGAGATCCTATACATCCGACAGAGTGTACCCCGGGGCCTGGGCGATGCCGTGTCCATGGCCCGTGCCTTCGCTTCCGACGGGCCCTTCGTTGTGGCATTGGGTGACACGACCCTCGGCGCGGCGGCCGGCGCTCGTCTCCTCGCTCGAATGGCCCACGCATTCCAACGAGCCCGCGCCGACATGGCCATCGCCGTGCAGCCCGTCGCTCCCGCCGCAGTCTCCCGCTACGGCATCGTCGCGCCCCGGGGCGAGGCTTCCGATGAAGCATTCCTCATTAGTGATATCGTCGAGAAACCCTCTCCGGAAGATGCACCGAGCCGCCTGGCAGTCGCCGCCCGCTATATCTTCTCGCCCGTGGTCTTTGACCTGATCGACCGCACGCCCCCGGGCCTTAACGGTGAGGTCCAGATCACCGATGCCATCCGTCTCTGTGTGCGTGGAGGGGGCACGGTTGTGTGCGTCCCGTACGGACCCGGCGACCGCCGCCATGATGTGGGGAACTTCGAGAGCTACTTCAAGGCCTTCATTCGCATGGCCGCCGACGATGCCGAGATCGGCCCCCAGATCCGTCAGTTCATGCGCGACCTGTTGCACGAGTACGGCCCGCCCGACGACTCGCCGGCCTAGGACGGGCAGCGCGGCCCCGCCCCGCCGTCTGCGCTAGGCCCAAACGCCGGGCACCCGGTGCCCGCACTTGGGGCAGGAGCCGTTACGTAGGCGGTTCTCGATGAGACGCATGGCGTCGCGCCGCACCACGACCTCCCCGCAGCCCGGGCAAACGGTCGACGCACGCCGCGGATCGGCGATGTTCCCGACGTATACGTACTGCAGCCCCGCCGCACGGGCCGTCTGATAGCATCGCTCCAGTGTAGACAAGGGCGTGGGGGGCAGATTGGTGAGTTGATAGGCCGGAAAGAACCGTGAGAAATGCAGCGCCACTCCCGGTCCGGCAACCTGGAGCAGCCACCGGCTCATGTCTCGCACTTCGGTCGAGCTATCGTTCACGCCCGGAACGACGAGATACACGATCTCGAGCCACTTCCCCACACCTGCTACCACTCGAATGGCGTCGAGCACCGGCTGCAGATGGCTCCGACAATAGTCGACGTAGGTCTCCTCGCGGAACGACTTGAGGTCGATCTTCACCGCGTCCAGGTGGGGGAGGAGCTGACGGAGTGGCCCGGGACGGATGTACCCGCCCGAGACCATCACCGAGCGGACGCCTTGGGCATGACCCGCCTTGGCCGTGTCCAGCATGTACTCGTAGAAAACCGTCGGTTCGCTATACGTATAGGCAATCGAGGAACAGCGGGTCTGCAACGCTCCCGCGGCAACCTGGGCTGGTGGAAGGTCCCTCGCGCCGGCGATCTGCTCGGGACGGGCTTGCGAGATCTCCCAGTTCTGACAAGCGCGGCAGTCCATGTTGCAGCCGGCCGCCGCGATCGAGAACGCTCGGGTTCCGGGCAGGAAGTGAAAGAACGGCTTCTTCTCGATGGGGTCGATGTTCGCAGCAGCGGCTTGCCCATAGACCAGCGTGTAGTAGGAGCCGCCGCGATTCTCCCTGGAACCGCAGAACCCGCGCTCCCGGTCGCCAACCAGGCACTCGCGCGGGCACAGCCGGCACACCACGCGCTTCTTCTCTCGTCGCTCGTAGTGGAGAGCCGGATGGACCCAGCGCTCGACCGATCGCAGTCCCTGGGCAGCCAGGCGGAGCTCCGGTTCGGGACCCACTACAGCGGACGAAGGCTCCGCCACGGCCTCAGTCGGCCGCCGGCATGCCGAAACCCCCGCGGCACAGCCGGCCACGGCACCCGACAGCATGAGTCGCAACGCATCCCGGCGGTTCACCGTCGACCCTCCAGCCCGACGTCGGCCTACTTCGCCGCTCCGCCCGACCAGCCTCCCGCGCGCCCTGCGCTCTGTCGGCCTCCCAACCTCCATTCCCTGCCATCGACCGTCTGCCCTACGGCACCAGCGCCGCGACCACCGCCGGCACCCCAGCTCGAGCCACGACCCGGCACGTCCTCTCGATCCGGTGTCCGTCTCGGCACAGCACCACACGCCGAATGGGCAGCTTCCCCTCCACCAAGTCGATGGTCAGGTCGTCACCGGCGAGGGTGAGTGTTCCCCAGCCCGTAGCCGTCGAGATGAACACACGGAATGGGTCCTTGTCCAGCTTCGGCGCCAGACGCAGGGTCTGATCCACCGCCGAGTAACGGAAACCGGAGAGCGATCCCAGAAGCGCGTAGCTCGACATCGCCCGCGCATAGTAGCTTCCGCACTCATACTCGTTCCACGGATTGCGCTTACGACCGTCGTAGCGCTCCCGGACCGCTTTCGTGACCGTTAGGCCTTCCTTGACCAGCCCTTCCTCGATGAGGTGGGATGCTACCTGGTACTCGATCCCGGTCCAGACCTCGTCGGAGTAGGGGAACGGCAGTGTCGGCGGGTCGCCCTTGGGCCAGGTGCACAGGAGCAGGCCCGGCTCATGCCCCAGCGCGAAGCCGGGGCGCTGCGGACACGCGTGGTCGGCCAGATCGGCAACGAAGTTGTGCCGGAAGATGGCCGCGAGCGTCCTCTTCACGTTCCTCGGGTTCAGCGGCGTCTCGATCCCGTAGATCCGGGCCATCCAGGCACCGATAACGCCGTCCGACAAGCACCCCGAGCCGTACTGGTACTTGGGCCCCTCGCGCTTCAGGAGCTGCAGGACCTCACTGCTCTGAGCCGTGGCCGAGGCGATCTGCTCGGCGAACGACGTATCGCGCAGACCCTCGTACGTCACCTGCTGGGCGTAGTACTCACCGTTAAACAAGCGCGCATCCATCGCCGCCGCCCCGCGCTCGGCCAGCGCCCGGTACTCGGTCTCGGCCTCGTCGTCGCCAACGGCCTTGGCCATGGCCGCCATGGCCGACAGGGCGCCAATGTAGATACTGCTGCACATCCCGTCCGGGCCCCAGAACTCGATGTCATAGGTGTTGTGGTGCGGCTCAACCAACAGCCCGGTCCGATCCGGGTCCCATGTGGCGATGCAGTAGTCCAGTCCACGCTTGGCGGCCGGGTACAGGCCCTCGAGCCATGTGTGATCGCCGCTGATCTGCCACTCACGGTAGAGCTTCATCACGCCGCCAAGCTGCCCGTCCGCCGCCGCGTGGAAGCTGTGGTCGGCCGGCCCATCGGGCAGTGACGCGCGGAAGGTCACGTGGCCGCGCTCATCCATCGAGTGCCGAAGCTCCTGCTCTCGGAGCGTTCGTTCGAGCCTCGGGAACAGGTGCGGCATGGCCTGAGCATAGTTCCACACGTGGGTACACGAACCCGGGCAGCAGCCCTGGTCGGCGAAACAGCCCTCCCAGCCCCAGACCGAGCCGTTCTCCTGCCGGAGCACTGTGGGCGACCGGAGGATCGCCAGGTTGGCCGACACGGCGTCGAGCACATAGGAGGGGAGGGTAGAGGAGAACAGCGCATCGTGGAACGCCTGGGTGCGGGCCCGAAGTGACGCGTAGTGCTTGTGCACGTAACGGGCCACATCGCGAGCGTCCTTCCACACCCCGGCATAGTAGGGCCGCCAACGGGGCTTCGGCCCGCAGACCTGCCCCTCACCGCAGCTGTTCGAGTGCGCCGGCTGCGGGCCGCTCGTCTCATAGCAGTTCGGGAAGTACCATGTAATCACGATCGGATACGTTACCGACTGCCCCGGCTTTAGCGTGCCCGCCAACAGGATCGACGCGCCGTTCCGTCCCTCCACATCCACGCCGTTCGAACCCCTGTTCGGCCGGAAGGTCCCCGTCGAGAGCTCGCGCCAGAGTGCTGAGATGCTGTCGAACCAACCGCCGCGGAACCACATGGCCTTGATGGCCGGCTTGTGCCCGACCACCGTCAGCGATGCACTGCCAAACCGCTCGGCTCCAGGGGGGTCCTCGTTGTAGAGAAACGCTCCGGCGCCGGGGATGACCGCATTGCGCGTGCCTTTAGGGCCCGACTCCCCCTGCGCCAGATGCGACAGGTGATAGGAGAACTCGTACTCCACAGCCCTTCTTGTCGGATTACTCAGTGCGTACTCGAGAATGGCGCACGGGATGCCTGAGTTGGCGTCATCGAGGGGAATGAACGGGCTGAATCCAGTGACGGTGACCGACAGCGGCACATCCGGATGGGCCAGCGACACCCTGGCAAACGGGAACTCCCCGCAGAACTCATAGCTCTCGAAGCGCGGTAGGCCATCGCACCCTCGGCTGCCGTGCCCCTGCGCCTTCAGCCCCTGGTCGTAGATACGCTCCGGCGGCATCGGCCCCTCGATGAGCTTCGTCACCGGCCTTCTGCCCTTGATGTGCAGCACGGCGAAGGCGGCATCGCCGGGCGCGTGCCGATCAGCCACGGCCGTGGTAGCCGGTCTGTTGCGGATCGAGAAGTCCCGCATCCCACCCCCGCCATCGAGACAGATGCATCCCGCGCCGATCCCGCCCAGCGGGAACGCGATCTGAAGCGTGTGGGGTTCCTGGTACGTCCGCTGACCCGAGTCGCCCTCAAGCACGCGGTCGGGGTACGGTGCCGCCTTGCCCATCTCTGTGGCCTCCTGTGCTGGTGAACTCCGCTTCGAACCACGGCCGCTAATGCGACGGAAGCCGGCGAGTGACCTTCTGACTACCTCCGCAGGTCGCACGGCGCTTGTGGCAGAACCAGGACCCCATGGCCAACCACGAGATCCTGTATCTGTCGCAAGCCGACGTGGCCCAGGTGGGACCGTCGATGTCCGAGATCATCGACGCCCTCGAGACGGCTTTTCGCGAGAAGGGCCACGGCCGCACCGAGATGCCCCCCAAGCCGGGCATTCATCCCGGTGGGGGCGACAACTTCATCCATGCCATGCCCGCCTACATCCCTGCCCTCAGGTCCGCTGGCCTGAAATGGGTCAGTGGCTACCCGGGGAACGCCGAACGTGGGCTGCCCTACATCGCTGGGCTGCTGATCCTCAACGATGTCGACACGGGGCTGCCCTTGGCCGTGATGGACTGCGTCTGGATCACCGCCATGCGTACTGGGGCCGCCACCGCGCTCTCGGCACGCTACTTGGCCCGATCCGACTCGTCCACCGTCGGTGTCCTCGGCTGTGGGGTCCAGGGCCGCACCAACCTGGAGGCGCTGGCGGTCCTGTTCCCGCTACGGCAGGTGTTCGCCTACGATACCCGCCCCGATGTGGCCGAGCGCTATGCGCACGATGTGTCCCAGCGCTTCGGGCTCTCGGCGACGGCCGTCGCCGAGCCGCGTGACGCGGTGACCGGCCGCGATATTGTGGTGACGGCCGGCCCCATCCTGAAGCAGCCCCACCGCACCATCCAGGCTGGCTGGATGCCCGAGGGCTGCTTCGCCTCGATGGTCGATTTCGACACTTACTTCCACCCCGACGCCCTGGCCCAACTCGACCTCTTCTGCACCGACGACGAACCCCAACTCCGGCACTATCAGGCCATGGGATACTTCCAGGCCATCCCGCCCATCCACGCGGACCTCGGTGAGCTCACGATCGGGGCGAAACTGGGCCGGACCAACGCCCAACAGCGTACCGCGACGGCCAACCTGGGCCTTGCGCTCGACGACATGGCCGTCGCGCCGCTCATCTACCAGCGTGCCGTTGAGCGGGGAGTCGGCCGGCGCCTGCCGTTGTGAGCCGGCCCAGGCTTCCAGGCGCGAGTGGCCTCGGCTCACGAAACCGAACCGGGCCCTGCGTCGACCCCCACGAGCACGTTGGCCTGCGCCAGCACCTCGCGCGACTCGGGCGGAATAACGATGCCTCGCGCAGCGCGGCCTTCGGCACGGATCACGTTACCGACGATAGCGACATTCCGGTGCCCATGGTCACCAGGAAACTCCCTGGTGTTCGTCCCCGTGAGCCAGATGCCGATGCGCTCGCCCGTGTCGGCATCGGGGATGACCACTGTGTTGCCCGTGATGGCGACGTCGCGGCACGAGTAGAACAGGCTGATGCCAGCATTGGCGGCACCCGAGACCGTGTTCCCGCTGATGGCCCCCTGCTCGCACCATTCAAGGTCGATGCCCACATCCGTGCATTCCTCGACGATGTTGCCTGTGGCGACAACGCCCACACCGCCCGTGCCCCAGATCGCTCCTCCGCCTCCTCGCACGACCCGATTGCCGATGAAGCTAATATTACGGCACTCCATACGCTCCCACTGCCAGTTGCCCCAGAACATGAGCCCGTGCTCGGAGCAGTCGCGGACCACGTTGCCCTCCACCATCACATCGTGCGAGAACACGATCGATACCGCGCGTCGGAGCCGTTCGAGCTGGCAGTCCTGGATGCGCACATCGTTGCAGTGGTCGAGCAAGACCCCACAGATGCCCGCGCCACTCACCCACAGATCCCGGGCAGCCCACCCATCGGCGCGCACGCCGTGGATCAACCCCTCATCACCGCTCTGCGCGCCGGAATCGGGGTTACCCACAATGGATAGATCCTCGATCACGCAACGCGCGCCGGGCCGGAGCACGAACTTGGCGCCCGAGCGAAGCGTCAGCACCGACGCCGGCCCCTCGCCGGCGAGACGGGCGCCGTCGGGGATCGCCAACTCGCCGACGACGTAGTGGCCCGGCGGCACCCACGCGGAGCCGGTGGACAGCGCCTGGGCGAACGCTGCCGTATCGTCGGCAATGCCATCGCCCACCGCACCGCAGTCCGCGACGGACAGGGCTGCGGCAGGGGGGCCACCCGCGAACGCGGCGATCAGGCTGGCGAGCAGGCAAGCGCGCATGAATGGCACATCCTCGCTCTGATGCGATGCTCCTGCATGAACCTGGCGACGCGCGGCCGCCAAATGGGGTCCGGGGGACCATTCCCCACCCGGTCTGAGGCGGAGCCCCCGGGCACTCAGGGCTTGACGTTCCTCGCGAACCAGCCGAGCAGCACCTGCATGCGGTCCGATGGCTCGGCGGTTGGCTCGTGGTTCTCCGGGTCGGGCCCGTGCTCGAGGCTCCACCCGTCCCACTCGCGATACGCGTGGTAAGTCCAGTCCCAGCCGTACTCCTCGAACAGCTCGATGCAGTCGCGGAGATAGTCCGCGGCGCCGGGCGCCCACCGGATGGCGCTGAACTCGCCACAGTAGATGTGCACGTTGTAGGCGAGTTGAAACTCGCGCACCGGCGCGAGGACCTTGCGGAGCTGCTCCTTATCCCACATCACGCCACCGATCTCGCCGGGGTACCGGATGCCGGTGACCTTGCTGAACACGCCCTGGTGCGTGAACTCGCCAGGGACGTACATGTGAACCTGGTAGATGACATGGGGGACATCCACGGGCTCCAGTTCGCGAAACCCCTGGGCCGAATCCCACTCGCACGCCTCAATAAAGATGGGAGTATCAGGATCGATGGCTCGGATCGCCCGGGCAGCGCGAACCTGGGTGCCGAGGTAATCGGCGACGCCCGGCGGCGAGGGGAGATTCTGCACCGGCTCGTTGACAAGGTCATAGCCCCACACCGCAGGGTGGCCCCGGTAACGCCGGGCCATCTTCTCCCACAGTTCGACGAAGTGGTCCTGGTAGAGCGGCTCGTTGAAGATGGCCAAGTCGCTGTTCTCGTACCGCCCACCCGGCGGCGAGTGCATGTCGATGACAACCTGGATGCCGTAGCGCTGGCAAGCCTCGAGGTCGCGGTCGAGCTCGGCCAGCTTACCCTCGAACCACTGGTCGTACTCGGCCAGGTCTCGGTCCGTGCCCGGCTGGCCCCAGTTCCGAGTGATCTGCCGCCGCATCACATTGGCGTTCCACTCCTGGCCCAGCACGCGCAAGTCCTCATCGGTCGGCGCATTGGGCGACATGACGCCACGCAGCCGCGGCAGGTTGTGGCCCCGGAAGACCGGCCCGGGATCCGCCGGCGGCTGCGGCCGGGCCGGCGGCGCGGTCTTGTAGACGCTGATGCGGATGTCGTCGAATGACACCGTGCCTGAGCTCTCCTGCAGGCCGAGGGAGATCTGCCCGCCTGTCGCGTCTGGAGCGATGGGGGCGACGAAGCTGAGCTTCTTCCAGTCGAACGTGCCGTAGACGTCGTTCTGGTTCTGCCAGAATGGCCCACTGGTCTCCGAGAGGTAATGCAGCATGAACTTGGCGCCCAGATAAGGCTGCAGAGGCTTCGACACATTGTCGGCCTTGGCCATGCATTCGAGAAAGAGCTTGCATCCGCGGAAGGGCTCTAGATCAACGGGTATGCTGACCATATGGGCCGCGCTCTCCTGGCCGGCCTCCACGTGAACACGCAGCCCCTGGCTCCCGTCGACGCCCTCGGCCCACTCGGCGAACGGCGCCGCGGGCCAGGCACCGCGCTCGGCCTCGGTGTCGAATCCGGTGGCGAAGACCACATCGCCAGGCTTCGGTGCCTGGGCGGACGGCATCCCGGCCGCGACGAGCAATCCAAGTCCCACGAGGCAGCAAGCTGATGAAGCGTTCGTGAGCATAGCCATCCCCCTGACCGCAATCGGCCCGCCCTTCGACGCAGCCACCCGCTCTGCCTCTCCCGTCAGCCCGACACAGGGCGGCCTCGCCCCGCTGGGGAACACAACCACGGCTGATATGGTCTTGGAGGGTGATGAGTTTGGGCGGCAAGGCGATGAGGGTCGGTATGCTGGCTGGGCTTCTAGCGCTGCTGGGCGTGGGCGTAGGCCCGGCGATGGCCGATCACGAGCTCTGGCGGATCGGCTCCGCCGACGGCGACACGGCCGATCTGGCCCTCGGACCTGACGGCTATGCCCAGTTCGCCGGTGATCCGCTGTTCATCGTCGGCGTCGACGACCCACAGACCCGATGGCCCTACGTCCATCCCGGCCCGCACGACACGTGGGCGGGCAGCCGGGCCCACGCGTTCTCCGTGGTCTTTGGCCTAGCGGCCGCGCCGGCAGCCCCGGCGCGGCTTGAGGTCCAGTGCGTCGACACGCACGGCAGCGGGCCGCCACGGCTCGACATCACCATCAACGGCCGGGGCTCGGGGCAGTTGACTTGCCCACGGGGCGCAGGCGACGCCTCCGTCAAGGGTGACCCGAAGGCCGGCAAGCCCTGGCGCTTCTCAGTCGACATCCCGGCCGATGCCCTGCGCGCCGGGAACAACGTGCTGCGGATCGCCAACGTCGCCGGCAGTTGGCTGCTCTACGACAGCCTGGCGCTGGTCACCGCAGGCGAGCTGGAGACGAAACCAGTGGAGCCGAGCTTCGTGGCCCATGGTTTCGAGTCGCCTCCCGTGCTCGTGCGCGGCGATGGCGAGCTCAAGCAGCTCGTCCACATCCGCGGGACGCGCATCGGCCCGGCGACCACGGCCCGCGTCCGCGTCGGCGGCCAGGTGGCGGTCGAGGCCAAGGTGAGCCCCGGAGACACCGTTGTGGAGGTCGCCGTCAACCGCGTGAAGCGCGAGCAGACGGCAGCCGTGTCCATCTCCGTCGACGGCTCGCCTGAACAGACGGGCTCAGTGGTCTTGCGGCCGGTGCGCGAGTGGACCGTCTGCATCATCCATCACACCCACCTCGACATCGGCTACACGCACACGCAGGAAGATGTCGAGAAGCTCCAGATGAAGTATCTCGATCAGGTGCTCGAGCTCATCGAGCAGACTGCGAACAACCCGCCTGAGGCGCGCTTCACCTGGATGCCCGAGGGCCTGTGGGCGGTCGAGAGTTGGCTCAGGACGGCCGATACGGAGAAGCGGGAGGCCTTCTTCGCCGCGGTCCGCGCCGGCCGTATCGGCCTCGACGGCCTCTACGGCAACGCACTCACGGCGCTCTACACCGACGAGGAACTCTTCGCTCTCATCGACTACGCGCGGCGACTGCGGCGCGAGCATGAGCTGCCGCTCGACTCTGCCATGATCAGCGATGTCCCGGGGCTCACCTGGGGGATGGTGCCCGCGCTGGCCCAGAGCGGCATCCGCTACCTGTCCGACGGCCCCAACCCCGGGCACCGCATCGGCCTCTCGCGCGTGTGGGATGACCGCCCGGTCTGGTGGGTCGGGCCGAGCGGACAGGACCGCATTCTGCTCTGGCAGTCGGGCCTCGGCTACGCCCACTTCCACGGGAGGCGGATCAGTGAGGCGGCCATACTCGAGTACCTCTCGCGGCTCGAACAGCAGCGGTTCCCGTACGACATCGCCCAGGTGCGCTACAACATCGGTGGCGACAACGGCTACCCCGATACCGAGCTGCCCGGCTTCGTCATGGCCTGGAATGAGCGCTATGCCTACCCGAGACTGATGCTCACCACCAACAGCGGCATGTTCCACATGCTCGAGGACCGCTACGGCGACCAGCTCCCCGCCATCAGCGGCGACTTCACACCCTACTGGGAGGACGGTGCGGCGTCGACCGCCGCGGCCACCTCGGCCGAGCGCGCGGCCGACGAGCTCCTCGTCCAGGCTGGCGCCCTCTACGCCATGCTGGCGCCGAAGCACTACCCAAGAGAGCGCGTCCAC
The DNA here is from genome assembly GCA_029547025.1 of Armatimonadota bacterium. Classification (GTDB taxonomy): domain Bacteria; phylum Armatimonadota; class Zipacnadia; order UBA1398; family JAKPQA01; genus JAKPQA01. Next base: position 30,190 of record JAKPQA010000101.1, on the reverse strand, counting down.
GAGGCCTGGCGGCAGGCCGTGCTCTACGACGAACACACCTGGGGCGCCCACAACAGCATCTCCGAACCCGACTCACCCTTCGCAGTTCAGCAAGACGCCTACAAGCAGCGGTTCGCCACGACGGCCCGCGACATGGCGCGCCAGATCCTCGACGATGCACTGGCCGGCATCCGCGCCGATGGCCCGGTGGTTGCGCTTGAGGTGCTCAACCCCTCGTCATGGCCTCGCACGCAGCTTGTGGTACTGCCGAAGGAGTGGAGCCTGCCCGGCGACCGCATCCGGCGCGGTGAGCGTGTCGTACCATCGCAGCGACTCACCACGGGCGAGCTGGCCTTCCTGGCCGAAGGTGTGCCGCCCTATGGCTCGCTCGGCTACACGGTCGAACCGGGCCCGGCGACTGCCTTGGGCCACGCCCGAGCCCAGGCGCTCACCCTCGAGAACGGACCCGTCTCCCTGTCGGTGAACCCGAAGACGGGCGCCATCGCCTCCCTCACGGTACGGGGTCTGCCCGGCAACCTGGTCGACACCACGGCCGAGAGCGGACTCAACGCCTACGTCTACATCGCGGGGCGTGACCCGAAGAGCCGCCAGGGGGTCTCCGATGTGCGCGTCCGCATCGTCGAACCCGGCCCGCTGGTGGCATCACTGCAGGTCGAGTCGAAGGCCGCGGGCGCCTATGGGCTCAGCACCGAGATTCGCTTGGTGAGCGGACTGCCACACGTCGAGATCGCCAACGCTCTCGACAAGGCGAAGGTGCGGGAGAAGGAGGGCGTGCACTTCGCCTTTCCCTTCGCGGTGTCCGACGCGACGCCGAGGATCGAGACGCCCTGGGCCATCTACCGATCTGATGTCGACCAGCTGGAGGGCTCGTGCCGGAACTACCTGACCGCCCAGCGGTTCGCCGATGTGAGCAACGGCCGGCTCGGGGTGACGCTGGTCACCGTCGATGCGCCGTTAGTGCAAGTAGGCGAGATCCGCACCGATGTGGCCAACCAGTTTGGCGCCTCGGATTCCTGGATCCGACGTCTGCCGGCGTCGTCGACGCTGTACTCATACATCATGAACAACTACTGGGAGACCAACTACAAGGCCGACCAATCGGGCGTGGTGCCCTTCCGCTACGCCATCCGACCCTACGCGGGTCTGTTCGACGGCGCGGCGGCCTCGCGATTCGGGGCCGAGACGTGCCAGCCGCTCGTAGTCGTGCCAGTGAGGCGGCCAACTGACCGCGCTTCGCAGCTCCGGGTCAGCCCGCCCGGTGTCATCGCGACCTCGCTGAGGCCGAGTGAGGACGACTCCCTGCTCCTCCGGCTCTACGCGGCCTCCGGCAAGCCCGAGAGCGCCTCAGTCGAGTGGGGCGACGGCTCTGCGCCCGAGGTCAGCATCGAGCGCCCCGACGGCTCCTTCGGCCGAGCCACCTGGCCCGTGCGGCTCCCGGCCTACGGGGTGGTGACGCTGAAGCTGGAGCGGTGAGCGAGGGCCAGCGACTCTTTTCGTGCCGATACTGGCTATCCTGTCACTCGCCGCGGGCTCAAGCGCGCAGCAGGCTGCGCGCTGCCCCTGACCCCCATAGGCGCTAACCCAGAGCTCGGATGGCGCTGCAGGCACACCGGGACGGCGTATCTGGGTCTGACGGAGGGGCCACAGGGGGAGGACCGTCCGGCGAAGCCGGATGGTGGGCCCCCAATGGGCCCTGGTCGGCCGCCAGTGCTCTGCAACTGCGCTCTCCGGCTCATCGAGGGCCGTCGAGCGCCGGGCCGATTAGGGTCCCACCAGCCTGCGGCTGGTCCCCCCTATCAGGCCCCTCCGCAAGACCAGGCAGCACGCTCGCCGCGACCTCCGCGATGCCCAGCCGCCCGACCAACGGCCCCAAGTTAGCGCCTATGCCCCTGATCGCTGCCCCTCACTCCCCCCGCGCTCGGATGCGCAGCAGCAGCTCCTCCGCGCCGACCGGCACGACGTGTGGCGCGAGGCGCTCGACCGTCCAGAGCGCCGGGTCGTAGCCGCGCTGGAGGGCGGGATCGGCCACGTCAGGCGACGGACCCGGCTCCTCGGCCTTCGGGTCATTGCTGCCCGGCGAGTGGCGGAAGTAGGACCACGCATGCACGAGCACCCACGAGAACGTGCCACCCTCCTCGACGGGGAGCTGGTTCAGCTCCGCCGCGATGGCGGCTGGTGTCGAGTCCCGCGGGCGGCCCGTCTCCGCCCACACCGTGTAGCGGCAAGAGACGACCGGCACCCGGTCGCCGTTGGGGCCGTCCACCCACAGGATGCGCCCCTCGCCGGCCGAGTAGGGGTAATACTGGAAGGCCAGAATGCCCAGCAGTCCCGGAATGTGCTGGGCGAAGACCCGGCACGCATGCTGGGCGGCCTCCGAGTCCCAATCCTGGAAGTTGAACGCGAGGATGCGGATGCCCGTACGGTCGCAGTATCCCCGCAGCCGCTCGGCGTGCAGCTCCAGGGCACGGGCCTCTGGCCGTGCAGCTCCGTACAGGTCGGGGTAGAAGTAGCCCCCGCCGGAGTACATCACGAAGTCGTCCCGCCGCGTGGCCGTCTCGAGGACTTCGCCCAGCGTGCGCGGCGACAGGAGCGCCAGGCCAGGCACAGGCAGGCCCCAGGTGAACGGCACGGCGCCGCGCCGGGGGTTGGCGTAGTAGTACCGGCCCTCCGTCCCGCCGACGAAGTTCCCCATCAACCACTGGATGTTGTCTCCATCGGTGATCGTGAGGCACACGTAGTGCCGCGCGTCTGAGGGCGGGTTGGGAACCCGTCTTGCGGGAGGGCGGCGTGAAACGAGTCCTGACCCCGCTATCGCCTCCGAGGCCAGCACGGTCAGGTTGTGGCACCAGTTGGTCGCGGTCTGGAACAGCCCCCAGCGCGACGAAGGGATGGTGATGCCGTCCTCGGTCCCGCAGCCCCAGCCCAGCACCGGCGTGTCGGGCTCGCACCGCGCAAGGGCCTGCTCGTACGCCGCGCCTTGGCCGGAGACAACGGCCATGTCCAGGGCGATCATCAGCGACCGCGCATTGCGCGTCTTGGGGTCGGCCAGGCCCATGCCCCGGCGCGAGAGCACGCGCCCATAGCGCGCCAGGCACTTCTCCTCGGTGAGGCCCCGCGCGTCAAACAGGCACGGCAGCCCGAGGGCGCGGAACCGCGCCTCCAGCCTCTCCGACACCACGATGGCCGCTAGCTTCCCCGCCAGCGACGTCGCCACGTTGGCGCTGACGTCCATGGGCCCAGCTTCGTGCAGCGGTCGTGTGGTCGTGTCGGCGCGATAGAGCGCGTACCCGCGGACGATGCGCAGGTCGCGCAGGCGCGCCACGAGTTCGTCCAGCGGTACGGCGATGCGCTCGGGCCGGTGATCGCGGCAATAGCCCGCATACCAGCGCTCGTACCCGTCGTTGCCCGTCCGCTCCCACACGAGGGTACGCGACCGCCCGGCCAAGGCGGCACGCGCCGCCAGCCCCGCAGCCGACTCGAGCACCATGCCCTCCTCGACATCGCCGGCGAAGGGCACTTCGAGGATCGTCTTCGGCACTGGGATGGCCGGGTACCACGCGTAGGGCGCGGCGAGCGGCGCCAGGGCGGCGAGTAGGGGCATGAGCATGGGGCGTTCACTCCCGCTCCAACGCAGACGTCCTCTGGACGAAGAGGTACGGCGGCCGAAAACCGGTGACAGTCACGAATGGCCCGCACATAAGCCCAATGCCAGAGGCGTGCCACATCACCTCTGTAGCCGGGGCTTTAGCCTCGGCTCACAACGGCCTGTAGAGCCACTTCGCGCGAGGCTGGAGCCTCGCCTACGGTTGGGTGTGCGTGGGTGCCGACCCTAAGCGCGTGCCATTCGTGACTGTCACCGGTTTTCGACCGTGTGCTGACCTTGGCCTGCGGGCGGCGCCCGTAGACGCGCTCGGGGCCGGGCGCCGGCCGGCCGAAGCACGCCAAGTGCGTACCATTCTGCCTAACCCCTCTTTCCGCCTCGGACGCTTCCCCCCTTCGCCAGCAGGACTCTCCCCGCCTACTCGGCGAACCTCCCCCCGGCTGCGGTCCGTTGGCGGCCGACCTCGTCCAAGTGAGATGACTCGCCATGCCCTCGCTCCTCGCCGCCATGCTCGGCTGCACGGTCGCCGGTGGACCCACCCCCATGCACCGCGCCTACCCGGAAGGCCTCAACTCGCTGGTCATTTCGTTGGATGGCACGTGGCAACTCGGTATCGACCCGGAGAATGCGGGGCGCGAGGCCGGGTGGTGGGAGGGCCCGACGGGCGACGTGCGGCCAGCCAAGGTCCCGTGGATCATCCAGGACGCCTTCCCCGCCTACCACGGAGTCGCCTGGTACTGGCGCGAGTTCGAGGCCCCGGCCAACCCGTATGCGGGCGGCCGCACGCTGCTGCGGTTCTGGGCCGTCGACTACCTGGCCGATGTGTGGCTGAACGACACCCATGTGGGCGGCCACGAGGGCGGCGAAACGCCCTTCGTCCTCGACGTCACACCCGTGATCCGGACCGATGGTCCAAACAAGCTGGCCGTCCGCGTGCTCAACCCGACGAACGAGCCCATCGATGGCTACGTGCTCCGCGAGACACCCGGGCGCAACCGGGTGATCCCCTATGGTGCCGGCTCCGCCTTCGCCCAGGGCGGCATCACCGACTCGGTCGAGCTCCTCCAGGTGCCCGCCGTGTGGATCGAGGACCTGTTCCTCCGCCCCGATACGCACACGGGCACCATCGATGCCCAGGTGCAGATCCGGAACAGCGCCGCCACGCCGGCCGAAGTGGAGCTCGACATCGCCTGCGCCCCGGGATCCAGTGGCGAGGCCGTCGCCACACTCGATGACTCGATCGAGGTACCCGCTGGGCTGACAACGATCCACCGGGGCCTCCGCGTGCCCAACCCACGGCTGTGGGACATCCAGGACCCCAACCTCTACCGGGTCACCGCACGGCTGCGGCTGACCGACGGCGCCACGTACGAGCGATCCGCTCGGTGCGGGTTCCGCGAGTTCGTGTTCGAGAACGGCGCCTTCCGGCTCAACGGCAAGCGCCTCTATCTCAAGTGCTCCCATACCGGCAACTGCGCCCCCGTCGGGCTGCAGTTCCCGCCCGACATGGACATGCTTCGACGCGACCTGCTGAACGTGAAGGTGATGGGTTTCAACGCGATCCGGTTCATCGCCGGTGTGGCCACCCGCTACCAGCTCGACCTGTGCGATGAGATTGGGCTAATGGTCTATGAGGAGCACTACGGGAGCTGGTGCCTGGCCGACTCACCGAAGATGAAGGAACGCTATGACCGGTCGCTTCGAGAGATGATCCTCCGCGACCGGAACCACCCCAGCATCACCATCTGGGGCCTGCTGAACGAGACCCCCGACGGTGCGGTGTTCCGCAATGCGGTGGCCGACCTGCCGCTGGTCCGGTCGCTGGACGACACGCGCATGGTGATGCTCAACAGCGGGTCGTGGGCCGGTGCGGGCCGAGCGGCCATGGCCGGACTCGAGGTCCGGCGCCGGGCGGAGCGCACGGATCCGTGTGTGACTCGGAACGGCACCACGCACGTCATCCAGGGACTCGGCATCACCTGGCAGCCCGGGCAGCTGGCCTTGCACCCCGGTGAGGGCGGCGAGTATGGCACTCTGCGGTGGATCAGCCCCATCGACGGCGAGGTCGAGGTTGAGGCCGTTTTCTCGACCATCGCCGAGCGCGCGACGACCGATGTGCACGTCCTGCATGCCGGCGAGGTGGTGTGGGACGGGCTCATCAACGTCGGTCCCGGCGGCCCACGGGCCGAGTACCGAGGCACCCTCAGTGTGCGGAAGGGCGACTTCCTCGACTTCCCGGTGGGCTACGGGAACGGGAACTATGGTGCCGACACCACGGCGCTGGCACTGACCATCCGCGCGGGCGGCAAGGTCTTCGACGCCGCGACCGACTACGTGGCTGAGGGCGAGCAGACCGCGCCGTGGGACTACGGCTGGCTCGCGGCCGGCGAGAGGCCCGACTCCTCGACCTTCCAGCGCTTTCCCGTCGCCGAGACGCTGACGGCCGAGGGGCAGTTTGGCCCGCTCAGTAACCCGGGCTCGAGTGAGTGGGAAGACACCATAGCCGACCAGCATCCGTACCAACATGTCCCGCACACCCTGTCGGTCATCCACACCCTGCGGACCTTCGGGCAGGGCGGGAAGCCCATGTTCATCTCCGAGTACGGTGTGGGCAGTGCCGTCGATCTGGTCCGGGCCGCGCGGCACTACGAGCGCCTGGGCAAGACCGATGTCGAGGATGCGGTGTTCTACCGCGACAAACTTGACCGATTCATGGTCGACTGGGACCAGTGGAAGCTCTCGGAGTGCTTTGCGCGGCCGGACGACTTCTTTCTCGAGAGCCAGCGTCAGATGTCGCGCCACCGGCTCTACGGGCTCAACGCCATCCGGGCTAATCCGACGGTCATCGGCCACAGCCTGACCGGCACGGTCGACCAGGGCATGACGGGCGAGGGGTTGTTCACAACCTTCCGAGAACTGAAGCCCGAGACCATCGACGCGCTCTTCGACGCCTGGGCGCCACTGAGACTCTGCCTGTTCGCGGAGCCGCGGACGGTCTACCGTGGTGGCAAGATCCGGCTCGAGGCCGTGTTGGCCAACGAAGACGCTCTCCGGCCCGGTGAGTACCCAATCCACTTGTCCGTCGTCGGCCCAGACATGTCGCGGCCGCTGGTGCGCACCGTCACGGTGCGGATCCCCGAGGGACAGGAGCTGCCCTTCGCCATCCCCGTGTTCGCCGAGGACTTGCGGATCGACGGCCCGGCCGGCAAGTACCGGTTCGTGGCCAGCATGGGCCAGGGCGGGGCCGCTGCGGGCGGCGACATCAACTTCCGCGTGTTCGATCCCGCCGACATGCCCGCGATCGAGCGCCCGGTGGTACTGGCGAGCGACGATCCCCCCGTGGCCGAGTGGCTGACGAGCCACGGCATTGAGCACCGGCCGCTGGGCGGAGCCGACCTCACGGCACCTCAGGTGATCCTGGTCACCGCGAGCGTGGCCGGCGGCGCTGAGGGCTGGCAGGCCGTGCAGCGGGCCATCGAGGCCGGCTCCACCGCCGTCTTCCTGTGCGCGGAGGCATTCCGCGAGGGCGATGACCCGGTCCGCTGGATGCCGCTCTCGCCCAAGGGCGCCGTGGTCGGCCTGGCCTCGTGGCTCTACCACAAAGACGAGTGGGCCAAGGCGCACCCGATCTTCGAGGGCCTGCCCGCCGGCGGGCTGATGGACTACGAGGTCTACGCCGAGCTGATCCCCGATGTAGGTTTCAACGGCCAGCCACTGCCGACGGAGGCCGTGGCCGGGGGCTGCAACGCCTCACAGGACTACTCCTCGGGGCTGTTCGTCGCCGTCTACCCGCTGGGCAAGGGCCGGGTGATCCTGAACAGCCTGCGGGTTCGAGAGACACTCGGTGGCGAGCCCGTGGCCGAGCGCCTGCTGCGCAACATGCTGCGGTACGCGGCCGGGAAGACAGGGGAGTAGGGCGAGTGAGCCTTGGGCGTGGACCGGCGGCCGACCTAAGCCCCGTCGGCCCTGAGGAGCGACCTACCCGCAGCGGTCGAGAGCGCCTCGAATGGGTAAGACGGGGCCTGGGCGTCGCCCCACAGGGATCTTCCGGAAGACTTCAAGAGGATAGCGCGGGGCAGTGTGGAACGATATCCGTACGACGCATTGGCGCGACCGGCCGGTAGTGTGGCCTCCTACATCGGGCCGGTCGCGTCGCGTACGCCACGCAGGGCCGCACATCGGCACCGGGGAAGCCTCCTGAGTTGCGCTTCGGGAGGTGCCGCTCATGGCCCCGCGATGGGTCCTCGGATCTCTGTTGCTCTGCACCGCCGCCGCTCACCCCGCCGAGTACCGCCTGCCCCTGCTGCCAGCCGCGCCCGCTGTCGACGGCGCCATTGGCGAGGACGAGTGGACCGGAGCCCTGTGGATCGATGGCTTCGCCTGGCAGGGCGCGCTCGAGCGCCGCACAGCAACCGGCATCATCGGCGCCACGGCCACTCATCTCTACCTGGCCATCCGATCCCAGCTCCCGGCCGAGGGTGAACTCACCACCGAGGTCGACCGCGACACCGAGAACCTGGTGTTTGATGACTCGATCGAGGTGTGGATCGACCCGACGCTGGGCCAGGCCTCCGGCCACCGCCTCCAGATGCTCGCCAATGCCGCTGGGCATCGCTGGTACAAGATGCACGCCTACGGCGGCCTGCCCGACGATCCCGGCTGGCGCGGCGGCTGGGACGTGGCCTGCACGACGCACGACGGCGTGTGGGACTGCGAGATCGGCATCCCCATCGAGCAGATCGCCCCGGGGCGTACCGCCACCGACGGCGTGTGGGGCATCAACTTGTGCCGGAACTGGAAGAACCCGTGGGCGTTTTCCTGCCTGTCGGGCGTCGAGTACAAGCCCACAGATGTCTTCTCGTTTACCACCGATCCGGCACCGGCCATCCGCCTCCTGCAGCGAGGGGTCTACTTCGCCGGCGACGTGAAGCCAGCGCTGGTCGTCACGAACCCCTCCGCACGGCCGCTGGATCTGGCTGCCTCGCTGGTTCTCGGGCGGGACTTGATGCCCGAGCTGAAGCAGTCCGAGGCGCTGCATCTGGCGCCCGGCGAGTCGCGGACGCTCTCGATCGAGGCGGCGGATGTGTCGACGAAGCGCTTTGAGCTCGTCGCTCGTGTCGGCGCCGACGGCGGGCCGGCCTTTCTGGACCGCACGGTGAGCTGGCCGGCCACGGGTCCGTGGGTATGGTCGGTGGCGAAGGCCGTGGTGCCGCCGGTCGACTTCCAGTTCGCCTACTATCCCTACGGCAACACCATGCGCATTCTGGCCGATGTCAGCAACCTGCCGGCCGATGCGGTGCTGGGCGAGCTCACCGGCGTGGTCCGGACGAAGACCGGGGAAGTTGTATATACCTTTGGTTTCGATGCGCTCAAGAACGGCCGGCAGGAGCTCGCTTTTGGGCTGCCGCCACTCGAGGGCGAGTATGAGATCGCGCTGAAGGCTACGGGTGAGAACGTTCCCGCCGACGAGGTGGTCCGGCCGTTCCGGCGGACGCGCTTCGAGTGGGAACACACACCGCTCGGGCGGAGCACCACGGTCTATCCGCCCTTCGAGCCGATCCGCGTCGACGGGCACGATGTGCGGACGGTGCTCCGGAAGCACGTGATGGGCGACTCGGGCCTATGGGACCAGGTGGAGGCCAAGGGCGCACCCCTCCTGGCCGCCCCGATGCGGTGGGAGGCGAGGGTCGGTGGGGAGCACGCGCCGGTAACGGCGGGGCCACTTACCTTTGCCGAGGTGGCCGACAACCAGGCCGTGGCGCGGACCTCCATCACCGCGGGGGCGCTCCAGGGCGACGTTGGGTGCACGTGGGACTACGACGGGCTGATGCGGGTCGACCTGACACTTGCACCGTCCGCTGGACAATCAGTCGATGGGCTCCAACTGGTCATACCCGTAGACCAGTCGCAGGCAACGCATCTGCACGCCATGGGCGATGGCATCCGCAACACCTTGTATGAGAGGGTGCCGGAGGGGGAGGGCGTCGTCTGGACAGCCGAAAGGGTTCAGGCCAACGACATCCCGCCGCGTTTCTGCTCCTATATCTATGTGGGCACGCCCGTCCGTGGCCTGTGCTGGTTCGCCGAGAACGACCGAGGGTGGGGCTGGGACCCGTCGACGCCCAATCTCGAGCTGGTGCGGCAGGATGGCCAGGTGCAGCTTCGGGTGCATCTGATCAACCGGCCACTGGTGATCGATGCGCCGCGAACCATCACCTTCGGGCTGCTGGCGGCTCCGGTGAAGCCGCGACTCGCGCCGGACTGGCGGCACAAGTTTCGGCGGGACGGCTACTCGATTCTGGGGACGGACATCAACTGGCTGGCTTTGGGGGACTGTGGGTCGGTGTACCCGGCCGGGCGGGACCTGTACCTGTGGGAGATGATCGCCCGAGGGAACCGGGAGCGGCTGTCCGAGGCCGACGTCCAGGCCGTCATCGACCGCGGACGGCCCTACTTCGAGCCCTATGGTGAAGAGCGCGTGAAGACGTTTGAGGCCCACGCCCGCTATAACCTGACCTCGCGCTATGGCACCAGGATGATCTTTTACTATAACCGGGCGAGCTACCAGCTTGCCGAGGAGTTTCAGACGTTCCAGGACGAGTGGTGCCTTTCCAACTATCGAACCGTCGGTGAGGGGAACGGCATCGGCGAGATCAAGATCGTGCCCAGCGAGTCGTACATCGACCATGCGCTGTACTGGTATGACAAGTCGTTCGACATCGGCGGCAACCAGGGGGTCTATTGGGACAACTGGTTCTTCGCCGGGTCCTACAACACCCACGAGACGGCCGCCTATACGAGGTCGGATGGAACAGTCGTGCCCTCGACCGGCGTCTGGGGCCTGCGGGAACTCTCGAAACGGACCTTCCAGCTCATGAACGAGCGGGGCATGCTGCCCATCACCATGCCGCACATGACCTCAACCAACATCCTCCCCCTGCACTCGTTCGCGACGGTCCAGTATGACTGGGAGTGGAAGTACTCCGAGGGTGACGTCCAGGGCCGTTTCCCTCGGGACTACATCCTTCTGGTGAGCAATGGTGAACTGGCGGGGACGTGGCCCGTGCTGCTGAACGACCACGGTGCGCAGGCGGAAGACCCCTGGACGGCACGGACGTTCGCGGCCGTGGCGATGGTCCACGAACTCGACTGCCCCTACCCGGCGTGGTCGGAGGCGGGCAGGCAGCAACTGGCGCTGTTCGCGCCGGTAGACGAGATCCTCGCTCGGCCGGGCGTTGACGCCTACCGCTACTGGGATGAACGGCCCCAGCCCATGTCGACCGACGACCCGGACTTGCCGGCCATCGTGTACGTCGTGCCCGGCGAAGAGGCGGTGTGCGCGGTGGTCAGCTACGCCGACGAGGACCGGGCGGCCCGAGTTCGCATCGACACCGCAGCGCTCGGAATGCCCGGTGGCTGCATCGTGACCGATGCGGAGACGGGGGCCGAACTGGCACAGAGCACCGGGGGGCTTGTGCTCCCGCTCAAGCGGCACGATGTGCGCGTGCTGCGGGTGGTGTCGCGATGAGCGCCCGTTGGGGAGTGCTGCTTGTGTTCGTGGCGCTGGGAGGGCCGACGCTGGGGCAGGGCGAGGAGGCGCCCGTCGTTCACGGACCGGCGTGGTTCGATCGCGGCGCGACGTACTACTCGGCGTTCGAAGGGGGACTGGACGCGCCGGAGGTGAACCGTGCCGAGGCCGTTCTCGTGGCCCAGGGAACCGATGAGGCGCGCCCTGTGGTGACGGCCGGTGCGGGGTTCATCGGCCAGGGGCTGCACATTCGGGACGGGCAGGCGCCGTTGGTGCTCCGAAGCGGCGTCTTCTCGCCCCACCGTCCGGTGACTCTGAGCTTCTGGTGGGCGTTGCCTTATGACCTGACAATCGAAGGGGCTTACACACTATTCAGCCTGACGGGCCGCGGCTACATTGCACTCTTCTGCCGGGGCCAAGGCGAGTGGTGTGCCCTGCAACGCCCGGCCGGCGTGTTCCAGGTGTATTACTTCGAGGACATCCGCAACATCAACGGGATCTACGACTTCGATCTGCTCGGTCACACCGATCTTCGCGCGGGCGTCTGGCACCACACGGCAGTGGTGTTCCGGCGGGCATCGACGATCCAGGTCTACACGGACGGGGATCTGAGTTGCGAGTACACAGTGATGGGCGGCGTCTTCCGGGAGGTTCATGAGCTGGCCACGTTGACACTGGGGGGGCCGCTGTACCTCGACGAGTTGGCCGTACTCGACCGGGCCATTGACGCTCCGGCGGTGGCGGAGTATGTGCAAGGGATGCGGCAGCTCCGCGGGTACCTGCGCCCAGCGGAATAGGAGAGGCCTGCCCCGGCCGGCGGGCCGAACCGGTTTTTTTGCCGAATCTCGCTCGGGTGGGCCACAGACAGCGTACGAGTACGGAACACAGCCAATACGAGCGGCCATCGGTGCGGCGGGCTGTGCCCCGCGATGAGGCGCCGATGCGGGGCGGGATGGCGCCGGAGACGGCGCCTGCGGTACCGGGGGGCGGAGGCAGGAATGAGACGCGCGCGGTGGGTTGGGGCTCTCGCAGGGACTGCGGTGGTGGTGGTACTGGGGCTGGTTGCCGGCTGCGGAGCGGGCGACTCGCTCGGAGTGGTTGGAACATCCGACCCGGGCGCATCGACGCGCCTGACTGGCGGCAGCATCCCGGGCGGGACGGGCGTTCAGCTTGAGGCGTACTCCCTCCCGAAGTCGGGCACCGACGGCGCGGGCTCTCGCAGCGCGAGCGTTGTGGCGTCGCCGGCGGCTTGGTGCTGGGCCCAGCTCAAGCTCGCTAGTGGCCGCTCGCTGTGGGCGGTGACCGACGGTGCGGGTGTCGCGCAGTTCGTGGGGGTACCTCTCGGATCGTTCTCGCTCACCGTCTGGCCTCCGTTTGGCAGATCGGACCTGTCGCCGCTGACGGTGACGGCCGCGCGAACGGACCCAGCGGCGGATGTGCTGGTGCTCGGCGTGATGGGCCCCAACGGGTCGCCCGACGACGGCGCCATACGGCTCGAGGCCAACGATACAATCGTCTCGCCGGGTGAGTCGTCGGATGTGGTGGCCAACGTGGCCAGCGGGAGCGTTCCTGCTGCCGGGTCGAGCCTGGCGTGGGTACTCGAGACCAGGACCGGCGCCGAGCTGACGTTGGACGTCACCAACGTGCGGCACGCGGTCATCCGATCCGGTTCGACACGAGGGACCGCTCTGGTGGCGGGTCACTTCGGCCCCGCCTCGTCGAGCTGCACCTTCTCGCTCCGTTAGCCGACCGGCCTGCCCGCTGATGCAGGGCCGCATCGGATGGGCCCGGTCCGCCCCCTCGGGGGCGGACCGGGCCTCGGTTCGCTTGGGGTCTTGGGGTGAGAGAAGCCGTGGGCGTCCCTCCGCGTGCCTCGCAGCCAGGGCTTCCGGGCTGGCGGGCAGAGGGGCAGGACCCATAAGGGGTGGCGGCTCCCGGCCAGCGGAGGCGCGACGGAGGCGGCCATTCTGGTGTACCCTTGCCGCCACACCGTGCGACGGATGGGAGACGGTTCGGTGGCGGGCGACGTGCTGCAAGAGGTGGCAGAGGCGGCTCGGCTGCGCGAGGGTGCCGAGGGGGTGCGGGCGCTGCTCCGCGTGGTCCACGCGCAAGGGCCCATCCGGCTGCGTGATGCCGCCATCCAGGTGCGTCTGCCGCTCCCCGTGGCGGCGGCGGTCCGGCGAGAGATGGAGAAGCGAGGGCTGCTCACTCGCGACGCCGGGATGCGGCTCTCCGAGTCCGGGAGGCGGTTGGCCGAGGGCGATCTCGGCATAGCGGTCACGGCAGACCAGACCTGCACCACGTGTGGAGGCCGGACCATCGCTGTGGGGGCAGAGCACGCGTCGCTGCTCGAGGCGATGCGAGACGCGTTGGCTGGCCGGCCGTCGGCCGACGTGAAGCTGGACCAGTCGCATGGTACGCCTGAGACCGCGCTGCGGCGAGCGCTCCTGCTGTCGGAGACGGGGCTGCTTGCGGGGCGCGACATCCTCTTCCTGGGTGACGACGACCTGACATCCATCGCGGCCGCGTTGGCCCGAAGGCACCTGGGACTGGGCGATCGAGGGCGTCTAGCCGTTGCGGAGGTCGATCCTCGGCTGTGCGAGTTCATTCGCGTCACGGCCAAACGGCTGGGCGTGGGGGTCGAAGTCCACGCCGCAGACCTCCGGCAACCGCTGCCGGCCCACCTGGTGGCCCGTTTCGACGGGTTCGTGACCGACCCGCCCTATACGGTGCCTGGGGCGGCGCTGTTCGTCTCGCGCGGCGTGGCGGCCCTGCGGTCTGGTCCCTTGCGCACGGGGCTGCTGTCGTTCGGCCACAAGGATCCTGGCACGATGGCTCGGGTTCACCTACACTTGGCGCAGATGGGCCTGGCCGTGGTACGGGTGCTGCCTCGCTTCAACGAGTATGAGGGGGCCGCGATCCTTGGCAACACGAGCCAGATGATCGAGCTGGCGACGAGCGACGCGACGCGGCCCTTGGTCGCCGGAGCCTATGAGGGCAGCCTCTACACGGCCGATCAGGAGCGGAAGATGGCCGGACCTCGGCAGCCGTCGACAGGAGGCCGGTCCCGGGCCGGCGCAACCTCATCGGGCTCCGGCGGCGCGAAGCGCGGATCGAGACGGAAGAAGCCGAAGCCATGACCCGGCGTCATCTGGTGGCGGATTTGTGGGTACGGGACGTCGAACCACTCCGGTTCGAGGAACCGCTGCGCACGGCGCTGCGTTCTGGAATTGATAAGTCAGGCGCCACGATTCTTGGGGAGCTATTCCACCAGTTCGAGCCCCACGGCATCTCCGGCTGTTTCCTCCTGGCCGAGTCGCACGTGAGCTACCATTCGTTCGTCGAGGAGAAGCTGCTGTCTCTGGACATATACACGTGCGGCAGCGCCGACGTGGAGCGAATCCTCGATGCGAGCCGTCGTGTTCTCAACCCCGTGCGGGAGCAGGTCCGCGATGTACCTCGGGGTTGAGGGCCGCGCCGCCGAGTTCGGCCTGTCACCGCTCGATCGCGATGGGGCGCAGCGTTTCGCCCGGGCGGCGGCACGGCACGGCAAGAGTCTATGGTATTACTACACTCCATTCCTCCTCGGCTTGGAGCGATCGACCCAACGCCGCGTGTTCACTGGCGAGGTGGACGGATCGCTGGTGATGCTTGTTTACCGCAACCGGCGGCGGCGGGAGACCTGCGATCTCGTGGTGCCTCCATTGCCGGTGTCGGACGCGGCTCTCGCCGTTGCGCGCCGGGCGGCGCACGCACTGGCCCCGCAAGCCCGGCACCGCATCATGTGGTGCGACGAGGCCGACATCACATGGGCGCGGTCGGTGGCCGACGGCGATCCCGTAGACCAGGCTCCCGACCTGGTCTACGATCCCGACCGGGTAGCGGCGCTGGAGTCCAGCGCCTACCGTAATGTGCGCAAGCGCGTGGCGCGGGTCCGTCGCGAGCACGCCGTCGCGGTCCGGCCCGCGGGGCGCGAGGATCTGCCCACATGCCGGGAGCTACTCCAAGCCTGGTTCGAGGCACGGTCCGAGGCCATCAGGCCCATTGGGGATATGGGCTACACCCGCGGCGCACTGACGCTGCTGGGCGAGCTCGAGCCGCCCCTGTTCGAAGCCTGGCTCTACGAGGTCGACGGCCGTACCGCCGCGCTGAGCGTCGGAGGTGACATCCGCCCCGGGTGTGTGTGCTTCTTCTGCCTGAAGACGCTGCCGAGTGTGCCGCGGCTGTCGACGTATGTCCGCTGGGACAGTCTGAGCCGCTGGCGGGGCCGCGGCCTCGTCAACGACGGCAGCCACCTCGACCGTCCCGGCCTGGCCCAGCACAAGCGCGGCTTCCGGCCGGTGGCCGAACTGCCCGTGTGGCAGGTCTGGCTGCGAACGGACTGATCCCCCGGGGCCGGTGCCTACTCCCGGATCTTCGTCGCCTGGGCCAGGTCCAGGTCGCGGAGGTAGCGCCTGCCTGCCCTGGACACCCACGCGACGAGCCCGAACACCAGGGCGGCCGTGGTGACGTAGGTCCAGGGTGGGAGCAGGGGATGGAAGGTCATGGTGTCGGTGGAGTAGCTCTGGATGTAGAGCGCGTTGAGGTGAGCGCCGATGGGGAGGCCCACGACCAGCCCGAGGGCCGCCAGTGCGTAGAGCTCGAGGGCAGCCAGGCCGGCGGTCGCCCGGGCCGAGAAGCCCAGGCTGCGCAGTGTGGCGAGCTCGCGGGTCCGTTCGAGGAGCGAGACCGACGCGACGCTCTGGATGGCGCACCCCGAGAGCACGGCACCGAAGCCGAGCAACACGGCCATGAAGATGTAGAATATGCCCATCTGCTGGTTGACCTGCTGCTGGAAGTCCCGGCGGGTATAGACGATGGCGACGTCGTCACTGCGCTCGAGGCGGTGTCGCAGAGGCGAGACAGCGCCTGGCACGCAGTCGACCATAGACCCATAGGAGCTATAGGGGTAGACGCGGTCGGCCAGGCCGCGCCGGATGTCCTCGTAGTGCCCATAGGCCACGCCGCCGATGGCGAGGTCGATGAACCCGGCGACGCGGAGCGTGCGGCCATCGGGCCGCCGGCGGCTGGCCCCCGTCCACTGGACTCGGAGTGGATCGCCCGGGTCCACGGCCAAGCGTTCGCCGAGACGCCTCGGGAGCCAGATCTGACCCTTGCGGGGCACCATCCGGCCGCCCCCCGCAGCCGTGATGCGGAGCATGTCCTGCCCGGGCTCGACGCCCATCAGCAGCACCTTGCCCTCACCGGAAGCGGACCGCAGTCGGACCGGCAGGCTCACGGTGTGACTGACGGCACGGGTCCCTGGCAGGCCAGAGATGGCCGTGGCTATAGCACCGGGCCCCAAAGTGGCGTAGCCGACGTCGAGCTCGACCAAGCGGGTGCGATTGAGGGCCTCATCGATGGCATCGAGAGTCGATACGCCCATGCCCAGGGTCGTCAGCGTGATGGTGGCACCTCCCGAGATGCCTGCCACGGCCAGCAGCGTGCGTGAGACGCGGCGGAACAATCCGCGTACCGGGATGCGGTAGGCGACCGGTAGGCAACGGGTCGCTTCCATCAGCCGGTTGCGGCGGCCGCGAGGACCGTCGGGCTCAACATCGCCCCGCATGGCAACCGCCGGGCGGAGGCGCGCGGCGGCGCGAGCCGGCCCGAGGGCACCGGCGAGGCCGGTGAGCCCGGCCAGCGCGAGCGAGGCACCGAGGGTGTCCCAGTGGAACGGCGCTTTCACGATGCTCAGGTTGAGCGAATCGGCGTAGGCCTCGGCCAGGAGGATGGACAGCCCATGGCCCAGCAGCGCGCCCGGGAGAGCGCCCGCCCAGCTGATCAGCAGGCCCTGGGCCACATACTGCGCCAGTAGGGCCCTGTTCCCGAACCCCAAGGCTTTGAGGGTGCCGATGACGCTCAGCTGCATGCGGACGATGCGGGAGAGTGAGCTGTAGAGGAAGAGGACCGAAGCCCCCAGGAACAGCACGGGGAAGAACACGCTGAGCGTGGCCAGTCCTTGCTGGTCCATGGTCAGCAGCTTCTTGCTGGGCTGGTCGTCCTGGATGTAGCCCGTTTGGAGGCCGTAGGGGTTGGCCAGGCCCTTGAGCTTGGCCAGCACCTCGCGCTGGTGTCCGGGGTCGGTGCGACAATGGATCTCGGTGATTCTGCGCCCAAGCCCGAACCACTCGCGGGCCCGGTCATCGTCGATGAAGAGCACGCCGAAGGTTCCCGGCATGGCCAGGGACATCTCCTCGGAGGGGACGGGATAGAGGTACTCGGGGCTGGTCGCGAAGCCAACGATGGTGAACTCCCGCTCGGTTGCACGATAGACGCCCTGGATGCGGTCACCCAACTCGTAGTCGTTCGCCTGGGCGAACTGCTGCTCGAGTACCGCCTCGTCGACCCCGCGGATGTAGCGGCCCTCGGTCAACAGCAGGTCGTTGATCTTGGGCCGGCGGCCGCGGGGCACTCCGATGAACCGGCCCATGGCCCTCTCGTGGGGTCGGCCGGGTTGCTTGATGGCACCGTCGCGCGCCGGACGGCCGATGGCGCTGAGGACGTGGGGGATGCCCTCGGCGGCGCGCACGAGTCCCTCGGGGGCCGAGTCCACCAGAACGGATGCATCGGCGAAGCGACCCACACGGTAGACGTAGCCGTAGCTTGTCGTCAGGTTCTGGTATGACTGGTACAGCCCCGTGAACAGCATGGAGCCCAAGCCCATGAGCACCACGAGGCCGAGGGCTCTCCGACCCAGGTAGCGGGTGTCAGCCACGATCTTGCGCGCGAGCATCGGCACGCGCGGCGGGACGTTGCCGCTCACGGGGGCGCCTCCCTGAGCCGAGCCGCGGGCCCATCAGAGACTTCGACGACCTCCCCGCTGCGGAGGCGCACCACGAGATCGCCCATGCCAGCCAGATCCTCGTTGTGGGTCACCATCAGCACCGTCATGTCGCTCTCTCGGGTCTGCTCCCACAGCAGAGAGATCACACGGCGGCCGGTTTCTGCGTCGAGGGCCCCCGTGGGCTCATCCGCCAAGAGCAGTCGCGGCTGCTTGACCAATGCGCGCGCGATGGCGACGCGCTGCTGCTCGCCGCCGCTCAGCTGTGATGGCAGGTGATGGGCTTGGCCGGCCAGGCCCACGGCCTCGAGTACGGTCCGGGCATAGTCGTCGCGCCCGACCAGCTGGGCGACCAGGCGAACGTTTTCGAGCGCGGTCAGGGTCGGCACCAGGTTGAACAGCTGGAAGACGAAGCCAACCGTGGTTCGGCGGAACTCGGTGAGCTGGGCTTCATTCATGCCGTGGAGCTCGTGGCCGCAGACACAGAGCGAGCCCTCAGAGGGCACATCGAGCCCGCCGGCAAGGTTCAAGAGCGTGGTCTTTCCGGATCCGCTGGGGCCGAGCAGCACGACGAACCGCCCGGCTGGCAGGTCGAGATGGACGCCGCGGAGGGCCTCGACGACCACGTCGCCCATGGCGTAGCGCTTCCACAGGCCACGGGCGGTGAGTGCTGAGCCCGTCGCGGTCCCGGGGGCGCTCATCGGCTACTCGCCCCCCGACACCTGTTCCGCCTCGGGCGGCATGGGCTTCGCCCGGACGCGCATGCCGTCGGTCAAGCCGGGCTTGCCGCGCACGATGACGATCTCGCCCGGCTCGATGCCGTGGCGGATCTCGATCTGGTCGAAGTTGTTGCGCCCCAAAGTCACGGCCCGTGGATGCGCAGTGCCCGTCTCGACGACCCAGACGCGGTCCTCGGGGCCGTCATGGACCACGGCGGCGGCCGGGATGAGCACCCCGTCAGCCAGTAGGCACACGCGGCCATCGACATCGACCTCGGTTCCGGCCGGTGGGGTGTTCGAGGGGCTGTCGATGCGGCACCGGACCCGGACCTGGGCCGCCGAGCCGACGAGGTCGCGCCGCTGGACGGCCTCACTCCCCACGGCCTCGACGGTGATGGGCCATGGCTCGGACAGATAGCCCCCCACGCGGCACAGGAGGTGGTCGCCGCGGTTGAGGTAGAGGGCGTCCTCGCTGTTGACGAAGGCGGTGACCCACGCGCCCTGGTCGGCGGTGATGCGGAGCACGGGGTTGCCGGCGGCGACGACGGCGCCCGTTCGCTGATAGATCTCGACGATGCGGCCGTCGTAGGGCGCGCGGATGACGTCGCCGGAGTCGGCGCCACCGGAGGGCGGATCGAACCGCGCGATGCGGGCGAGGCGCTGGGAGGCGGTCACACGCTGGCCCTCGTCGACGTAGAGCCCAATGAGCTCCCCCGAGCCTCGGAACCCGAGGTCGGCCCCGGGTGCCTCGACGCGTCCCGAGGCGGCGATCTCGAGGTAGAGAGCTCCGCGGATGGCCTCAGCCGTGGAGACCTGGTGTGCGGCAGACCGGAGTTGTGCGCGCACGATGAGCGCGACGATGACGAGAGCGGCGAGGACCCACCATCTTCGTTGCCAGATCCAGCGCACGCCATTCCTCCGCTCCCGGGCGTGATGCGTCCGGCGCGCGGCTAGTCGCGATCGCCCCGGAGCGCCCGGAGGCGCTCTGCGAGTCTGGCCTCACGGCCGCGATCGGTTGGCTCGTAGTATCGCACATCCTCCATGCCGTCGGGTAGGTAGCTCTGGGCGACCCACCCGCGAGGGAAGTCGTGCGGATACTGGTATCCGACGCTGATGCCGGCCTGGCGCTGGGCCTCGAAGGAGGCGTTGCGCAGGTGGAGAGGCACCGGTAGAGGAGGACGCTTCTGCAGGTCAGCGGTTGCGCGGTCGATGGCGAGGTAGGCCGCATTGCTCTTCTCGGCACAGGCGACGTAGATGGCAGCCTGGGAGAGGGGGATCCGTCCCTCGGGGAGCCCAACGAACTGAACCGCCTGGGCCGCGGCATTGGCCACGACGAGGGCCATGGGATCGGCGTTGCCGACGTCCTCGGACGCGCAGATGACGATGCGGCGCGCGATGAAGAGGGGGTCCTCGCCTGCCGCGAGCATCCGCGCCAGCCAGTAGACGGCGGCGTCGGGATCGGAGCCCCTCATGCTCTTGATGAAGGCCGAGATGACGTCGTAATGCTGATCGCCGGTCTTGTCGTAGGTTAGGGCCCGGGCCTGCGTCGCGGCCCGCGCGCACTCGAGGTCCACGTGCCGCTCGCCGTCGACGAGAGTAGCCGTCATGGCGGCCTGCTCCAGGGCATTGAGTGCGCGGCGGGCGTCACCGTTGGATAGGAGCACCAGATGGTCCATGGCATCATCGTCGACGTGGACCGGGTTCGCCCCCAGCCCGCGCTCGGCGTCAGCCAGAGCTCGCTCCAGAAGCCCTCGGATGTCCTCGACGGCGAGAGCCTCGAGTCGAAGCACGGTGGAGCGCGAGATCAGGGGCGCGTTGACCTCGAAGTAAGGGTTCTCGGTCGTCGCACCGATCAGGATGAAGGTACCGTCCTCGACCACGGGGAGGAACGCGTCCTGCTGGGCCTTATTGAGCCGGTGGATCTCGTCGACGAACAAAATGGTTCGCCGGCCGTGGAAGCGCCGCATGTCGCGGGCCTTGTCGGCGGCGTCGCGGATGGCGGCGACGCCGGACGAGACTGCGGAGAACTCGAGGAACACGTGGCCGGAGGCCTCGGCGCAGATTCGAGCAAGGCAGGTCTTCCCGCATCCGGCGGGTCCGTGAAGGATCATGGAGGGGAACACGCCGGTCTCGATGGCGCGCCGGACGGCGCCGCCCGGGCCGACGAGGTGCTGTTGGCCCACGTATTCGTCGAGGGTCCGCGGCCTCATGCGAGCGGCCAGTGGCGCGTGGGCGTCGGCGTCTTGGGCTGCGGAGAAGAGGTCCATGGCATCGCCTCAGGGGCGAACCGACAGAACGCCCCGCACATGCCGTGTGCCCAGGTTATTTCGAACCCAAAAGCAAAGTGGGGTTCCTCGAGGCTGCTTTGCGATTCCCCCGAAGGGGCTGCCACGCTGCAGCCCAATGTGAAACCCCTGCCACTTGGGTGTTGGCTCGAAACACTCTGAAAGACATCACGAGCACGGCAGGGCGTCAAATGCGCTCGGCAAGTGCATCACTACAGGGCGGATCATAGCACACACCGTCGCGCATGGCAAGCGCGTACTCGCTGCCGGCTGGGGAACGCGCGGCCGTGCCTGTGCCTCATGGGGTTTCCCTGCGGGTGCGCTGCTCTGCGGCCGCGTACAGCTCGCATGGCGCCCGTGGCGTCAGTCCGAAGACGGAGGCGCGGCCGGGCACGAACCGCTCGACGAGCTCGAAGTTCTCGAATGCCACGCCGCCCGGAATGGGCAGCCGCGACGCCCAGTACACGCGCCGGGCATTGACCTGCGCCCGCAGGGTGTCGTCGTACTCCCCGGGAGCCTTTCGCCAGTACTGAGTCAGCTTCCGCCCCGGGTAGTGCCACAGCCAGGGGAGCTCGGGGGCCGGATGCACCCGCGACGGTTCGTCCTCATCGGTGGTCGCCGCCACCATGGGTCCTCCGTCGGCACCTCGGAGGAGGGCATGGAGCCCGTAGGAGTGGTGCGGGCCGAAGCCGTCGCCCTCGAGGTTCGGGTAAAGGTCCCGGGCCCGGACGACACCCGTCGCCAGGTGGAGTTCGCGGAGGCGCTCCAGGTTGCCCATGGTCGCGGTGAGCACGCACGCCGCCAGTTCCGGGCTATCCGTCTGAGTGAACGCGCGGAGCTCCAGCTCGTCAGGCCGATCGGTGCTCACAGAGGCCAGCAGGTATACGTGCGCCCCACTGGTGAATCGCTCGACATCCAGGCGAACGGTTAGCCGCGACGCACCCCCAGGCAGGCGCTCGACGTGGCCCGGGTATGGCCCCCCACCTGCTTCGGGTGCCCACTCGGCGCCGGGCGGCGGGCCCGCGTGGATGGCCTTCCCTGGCTGCCCGTCGGTGGTGCTGGGCTCCAGCTCGGAGAACGAACGATGGGCCTGTCCCGCCACGATCGGCTCGATGGCGATGAAGTTGATGAGGCTGACGACATCGCCCTCAGTCACGGGGTAGCCCACCCGTATCAGGCCGCGAGGCCCCCCCGAACCGGGGCCGCCGGACACATCCGTCGGCCAGACACCGAACCGGATTCCGCCGCGCACTCCCCAGGCCGCCGGGGCACCCGGCCCAGCCGGCCGCACCAGTGAGTCATCGGCCGAGGCCGATAGCGCCCCGGCGGCTGCGGCGGCCACCATCGCCAGCGCCCGTGCCAAGCGTGCCACCCCATCGCCATAGGGTCTACTCGAACAGCGCGTGGGCGAACTCCTCCGGGCTGAAGGGCGCGAGGTCATCGATGCCTTCCCCGGTTCCGACATAGCGAATGGGGATGCCAAACCGCTTCTTGATGCCGAGGACGATACCGCCCTTGGCCGTGCCGTCGAGCTTCGCCACCACGACACCCGTCAGACCCACGGCCTCACCGAACACCTCCGCCTGACGTAGCGCATTTTGCCCGGTGGTGGCGTCGAGGACCAGGAGGACCTCCTCGGGATCCCGGCCGGTGGCGCGCCGGCAGACGCGCTGGACTTTCTCGAGTTCACGCATGAGGCCCGACTTGGTGTGCAGGCGGCCCGCGGTGTCAATGATCACCCAGTCAGCCCCACGTGCCTTGGCGGCTTCGATGGCATCGAACGCCACCGCGCCCGGGTCCGAGCCCTCCTGGTGGCGGACGATGTCGGCCCGTGCCCGCTCGGCCCAGATCTGGAGTTGATCGATGGCCGCGGCGCGGAATGTGTCGGCCGCCGCCAGCAGGACGCGTCTCCCCTGCTTTCGCAGCAGATGCGCGAGTTTGCCGATGGTGGTGGTCTTCCCCGTGCCGTTGACTCCGACAACGAGCAGCACGGAAGGCGGCGTGGGGCCGGGTACGATCTCGGGCGTGCCTGTCTCGGCGCGCAAGAGAGTCGCGACCTGGGAGCGCATCAGGTCGCGGAGCGCGTCGGCGTCGGTGATGTGCTGGGACTCGGCCTCCCGCCGCAGTTCCGCCACCAGCTCGGCGGCGAGCCCCGGGCCCACATCGGCCTCGATCAGGAGCTCCTCGAGTTCATCAAACAGGCCCTCATCCACCTGGCGGCCGCCTGTCAGAAGCCCGCCGATCTTCCTGAATAGCCCCCGCAACATCAGCGTGTTCACCTTTCGTGCCTGGCCCGCCCGGGCCGGCTACTCGTTATCGGCCCCGGAGCGCACGAACACCAGTCTGTGGAGTACCAGTGGGTCGTGCGCGTTATCGTGGCTCAGTACAACACGGTACCATCCGGGAGCCTTGGGGCCCAGGTCGCCGGCGCAGAGGCCGGCTCCCGGAGCCAAGTCGAGGACAGCCGTGCCGGGGCTGCGCCCCTGCACGTCGATCGTTACCTTCGTGGGCGCGGTGTCCCGCGGCATCGGGTCGGAGGCCAAAGCCAGCGAGCAGGGACCTCGCCCGAGATAGGCCCAGTAGATGACGCTCTTGCCGCCGGGGATCTGGACCGGTCCCTGTAGCAGGGACGCGTATTCGGCGCCGGCCGGCAATGGACTCTCCGGCTGCGAGTAGAGCCGGCCGGGGAGCTCGATCGACGTGCCACGCGACTCCATGGCGCGCTGGATGCGCTGCATCAGCCCCTCGGTGTCAATGGGCTCACCGATCTCCGCGAGGGCGCGTCCCAGCCCGTCTGGACCGAGCACCAGATCGGTGTATAGGCCCAGACCGATGAGATGATTCACCCCTGTCGCGTCCCTCTTGTACAGCGCGTTGCCGTCCGGCATCTGGGCGAAGAACGCTTGCAGCAGCGTCCCACATCGGGAGTTCAGGAACGGCGTCAGGTCCACCGCATCATCGCCCCAGGCTACCGTCCCTCCCCCCTGGTTGCGCCAGAGCCACACGGGGAAAAGGTACTCGCCGAGCAGACCGTTGGCCCAGGGCTCGGGTTCGGTGTAGACGCCGATGGGCGGGAGCGCGTAGTGTCCGAACTCGTGGCAGACCAGCCGGATCCACTCCAGAGGACTCCGGGCCGCGCCGGCGCCGAACACGGCCATCTCGCCCCTACGCTGCTCGCCGCCGGGCTCCCTGTCCTCGACCAACCACAGCTCCAGCGGCGCCTGATTGTCTGGGGCGCTCAGCCCATCGGGAGCCAGATAGGCGGCCTGGTAACACATGAGGCGCAGGACCAGCAGGAGCGTGTTGACTGCAATGGGCTGCAGGTCGACTTTGCTTTTCGACGTGAGCAGCGAAGTGAAGTACACGCGTGCCCGCTCGTAGAGGCGTCCTTCCGGGTCATTGGCGTCCGTGATGTAGCCGCAGACCACGCGGTTGAACCCGGCACCGTAGCGGGGATGCTCCAGCGTAGTGCCCGGTGGGTACATCATCTCGGTGGTCACGCACACGGGGATCCGCAAGTCCGCGTCGCCCGGCTTGATCGACCGGCGCACCGTCACGGTGTCGGCTTTGGGGTGGACCGGCAGGACTGGGAGTGTGTCCTTGGCAAGCCATCGTGGCAGGTCGCCCTCGAGGTAGAGGCGTTCGATCGCACCCTGGACCGAAGCGTCGTGGCTCAGCAGCTGGTACTGGGCGTAGGCCTCGATCGCCCGTTCCTTGTCCTGGCGGCTACGGTGCCCCCGCCGGGCCCGCGCGTCTCCCATCACCTTCCAGGCCGCCGCGAGTGTGCGGTCGGCCTCGAGCGCCTGCCGGGCCAGGTCCACCGCCTCGTTGAGCAAACGCTGGTCGAGCGCTGCCCGTGCCTGAGCAGTCAGCGCGGAAGCCGACGACGCGGGTTGGCTTGCGGCCCTGCCGGCAGCACCCATGAGTGCGAACCCCACACAGGCGGCCGCAACCCCCCACTTCGGCAGGGCATGGCCGGCCACGGCTAGTCCTCGGGATGGCATCGCATCGTCTCCTGGATCCTGTCGATCAGCTCCCGGTTCGACTCCCGGGTCAGTGTGTGCAGGCTGTGGATCTTGTTGGTGGGTTCGCAGTGCCAGATTCGGCCATCCAGGAAGAACGGGCGCTCCCGGCCAGTGATACGCCCCCACATGAAGCCCAGGTGCT
This sequence comes from Armatimonadota bacterium, assembly GCA_029547025.1. Lineage (GTDB taxonomy): Bacteria > Armatimonadota > Zipacnadia > UBA1398 > JAKPQA01 > JAKPQA01. The sequence goes on along the minus strand of JAKPQA010000101.1, from coordinate 5,067 downwards.
CCTTGGGTCCCTTCCGGCGTCCATCGACCCGGATCCCAGGGTGCCCGAACCACGAGTCGGCCGTGTACTTGAACGTATGCTGCTGACGCAAGGGCTTGAACAGGTCTCGTTTGGCCCAGGCCTCCAGGTCACCACCGCGCAGGGCCACATTGGCCACCCACCGCTGAGCGGAGATGACCTCTCTCTTGCCGTTCTCCAGGCGTAGTTCGACCTTGCCCCCCACCATGACCGAGTTCTCGAGTCTGAACTCCTCGGGCACCAGCACGCGCAGGTCGAAGAAGGCCCAGAGAACCTGGCCGTCCATGGCGTGGTCTGTCACGGTCGGGAGGATGGTCTCCGCCCAGCCGGCCACGTCCTCGTGCTCATGGCCGTTGACCTCGGCAATGACCGTCCGCCCGCACTCCTTACAGTGCCAGACCATGCCGTGGGCGAGCCGGCCGTCGGAAGGGCATCGCCACGAGTATGTTCGCACGGTGCGTTGCCCCATCTTGCGTTTCGATAGGAGCCGCGTCGACGTGTCCGCCTCGATGTGCTTCTTCTGCTTGCGCTCTCCCTTGGTCAGGGCCTTGATGTAGTTGTCGAGGATGCGGTCGACGCCCTGGATCGGGGTGGCGACTTTGCCGAACACGTCCTTCGTCGCCGAGGGTGCCAGCCACCGAACCAGCGCTCGAGGCTGCATCATCGAGTCGATGCGCATGTGGCCGGACTGCCCATCGCCCGAGAACTCGCCCGGTTCCCAGTCATCGGGCACGGTGATGCGGATCCCCTGCCAGCCGATCTCCGCCATATGCCGCTGGTTTCCTACCCCTATCTGCCGGCGCCGGGCTGCCCTGCCCGGTACTAGAAGGTCAGCTTCTTGCGCCTCATGTGCACATTGATGAGCAGTCCCAGCGCCGCCATGGTCACCGTCAGGTTCGAGCCACCCGAGCTCAGTAGGGGCAGTGGGATGCCGGTGATCGGCAGCAGCCGGATCTGCATCGATATGTTGACGACCACATGGCACAGGAGCATGCCCGTGACCCCGGCCGCCACGTATCGGCCCAGGTCGTTTTTCGCCTCGGCCACAGTCGAGAAGCCGCGCCACACCAGGAAGCCATAGAGGACGAGCACCACCGTGCAGCCGGCCAAGCCCCACTCCTCGCCGAGCACCGAGAAGACCATGTCCGTGTCCTGGTGTGGCACGATCTGATTCTGTGTCATGGGCCCATGACGGAACCCAAGCCCCAACCATCCACCGGCCCCGATCGTTGCCTGGGTTGTGATGTAGTGATACCCATCGCCTGTGGGGTCGCGGTACGGCATGAGCCATCCCGTGATGCGCGACAGCTGCTCCGCGGGCATCACGTGGTACTTCCAGAGCATGCCGAACAGGACCAGGCCACCAAGCACGAACAGCGCCAGATGGTTCCAGCGGCACCCCGCGGTGTACATCACCGTTAGCCAAATCGCGATGCAAACCAGCGAGGTCCCCAGGTCGCGCTGGGCCACAATCAGCGCCACGGGCGGAAGCACGACCTCGGCGAACGACAGCAGGAACGGCCCCGCATTCCGCATCTCCGCACCCCGATCGGCCATGTAGGCCGCCAGGGTAATAATGAGGGCGAGCTTGCTGAACTCGGAGGGCTGGATGCTGATCGGGCCAATGTGGAACCAACTTGTCGCGCCGCCCGCCGTATGTCCCACTGCCAAGACCAAGAGCAGTACGAGAATGTTGAGGGCATAGGTAATGTAATACGCATTCCGGATGAAGTCGTAGTCCACGTGGATCGCGACGACCAAGACCGCCACACCCGCCGCCGCGTAGGCGAGTTGCCGGGCCAGGCGCCCTTCTGCCACGGGCGTGCTGACCACGAGAACGGTCCCGATGGCCAGCAGCGCGAGCGCCGCGGCCACCATCCGGAAGTCCATATGCTTGATGAAACGGCCTTCGCCGAACCTCAATGCCACTCACCAGTGTGGACCCGATCTGGGGCGGTAGGCAAGGCGCGCGGCCCGGCGAGGGGACGCGGCCCTGCCGGTCGCGCTCGATTATACACGGTGCCATGGGCCCAGATGTGCCATGCGGTGCCATGAGGAAGGGTTCGCTAGCCCCCGACGGCGAACATCTCGGGCGAGCCTGAGGGGCATCATCATGCATCGCTGCCTCCAGGCGAGTCTGCCTGAGGAGGGGTCCACCCGAGATGCCCCCACTTCGCGTTGCCCTCGTCGGCGCCGGCGGGATCGGCCGGACGCACCTGACCGCCTGGAAGTCGGTCCCCGGCGTCGAGATCGTGGCGGTCGTTGATACGGACACTGCGCGCGGCGAGACGGCCGCCGGAGAGGTCGGCGCGCGGGCGTTCGACGCCGTGGTGCCGATGCTCGACGCGGTCAGACCGGACGCGGTTGACATCTGCACACCACCGGTGGCTCACCGGGCACCGGCCGAGGCCGCACTGGCGGCGGGGGCCCATGTGCTGTGCGAGAAGCCCCTAGCTGACACCCCGGGCGACGCCAAGGTGATCGTGGACGCGGCCGAGAGGTCCGGCAGGCTGCTCATGACCGCCTTCTGTCACCGGTTCCACCCGCCCGTGGCGCGGCTGAAGGAGCTCATCACCGAGGGCCGTCTGGGCCGCATTGGCATGTTCCGCAACCGTTTCGCCGGGCCGTTCGTCGGTGTCGAGGATGTGTGGTTCTCGAAGCCCGAGGTCTCCGGCGGCGGCTGCCTCATGGACACCAGCGTCCACAGCGTCGACTGCTTCCGCTTTCTGGTGGGCGAGGTCGTCCGGGCCGAGGGGGCTGGGCTCACGCTCAACCCGGAGTTGGCGCCCGGTGTCGAGGACACGGCAGCCATGATGCTCGTCGCCGAGTCCGGCGCCATCGGCATCATTGAGTCGAGTTGGGCACTCCAGGGCGGCGTGAACGTCGTCGAGATCTACGGAACCGAGGGTGTGGCCTACGTTCACTATTGGGACGGCTTCACCTCCCGCTACAAGACCAAGGACATGGCCGGATATGAGTCCCTACCCGAGGATGGCGACCGCTTTGTGGGCGAGCTGTCACACTTTGCCGCCGCAGCCACGGGTCAGTGCCCATTGAGCGTCACGGGCCACGATGGTCTGAGAGCCGTCGAGATCATCTACCAAGCCTATGCCTCGGCCGGACTGCGGTAGGCGGCCTCGCACCTGAACCCGGCGCGCAGCGCTCCGTTCTGATTTCGGGTGCCGGTTGCCATCCAGCACGTGGCTCGTGGCCCTCACCCCATCCCAGCTGCCGGAGCGGATCGCCGTGCGTCGCTGGCCTCTGGTCATCGTTCTTGCGTCGCTCGCGCTCGCTGTCGCCCTCGGCGTGGGGCCTGTCCCCTTAGCCGGCGCCTCACCGCTCGGTGCGCCGGTTGTCGGTGCGAGCTTCGAGCCCGCCAGCGCCGTCGGCCTCCTTGGCCCGGACTGTGTTCGGCCGGGCGAGCGCGTCACACTCCGCTGTGATCCCGCGCCCCAGACCAGTGGGCCCATCCTGCGACTGTGGTCTGCCACGGGCGGGCGCGTGCGCTGGCAGTTGGAGTCGTCTGCGAGTGCCACATGGACCGCTCCGCGGGCTAGCGGCAGCTACATCGTGGCATGCCAAGTGGCCGACGGACAGGGACCAAGCCGCCTATACTACCGAACGGTGATTGTGCAGTAGTCGATCAGCAGTGGCTCTCCAGGAGCTCGGCTACCGAGCCCTCTCGTTGGCTTCATATCTGCTCGTGGAACCTCAGGTACCCTGGGGCCGGTCCCACCAGAGGGGCATCAACGGGCAGGCGGCGAACCACCACCCTCGAGTCTCGCGTCGGGCGGGCCTCGTCAGCCCTCCGCCTGCTGTGATCGTCCCTGTTCGCTGGAAGCTGTGCATCTGGAACCAATGGGAGTGAGGCGGCATCATGCAAGCGTCAGTAGTGGTGCTCACCGGAGTGCTCACCGCAGCAGCAAGCTTCGCCCAGGTCGGCCCAACGGAGAAGATGGAGATCACTGTCTACAACCAGAACTTCGGTCTGGTGAAGGATGTCCGGTCCATCGACCTCCCTGAGGGCCGCTCGGTCATCCAGTTCATGGACGTGGCGGCCCAGATCGACCCGACGTCGGTGCACTTCAAGTCGCTGACTGATCCGACGGGTGTGGAGATCCTCGAGCAGAACTATCAGTTCGACCTCGTCGACCGCACCAAGCTGATGCAGAAGTACCTGGGCAAGGAGATCCGTATCACGCGGTATGACCAGGACGGTCAGCCCGTGGAGACGCAGGAAGGCGTTCTGCTGGGTGCCGAGGGCGGCCGGCCGGGCGTGGTCCGCATCGGCGACGAAATCGTGCTCGACCCGCAGGGCACGGTCATGCTGCCGAAGTTGCCCGAGGGACTGATCATCCGGCCAACTCTTGTCTGGGATCTGGCGGCCGCCAAGGCCGGCAAGCATCGGGTCGAGCTGTCCTACATGACCGGAGGCCTGACCTGGGCGGCCGACTACGTCGCCGTGGTGAACCAGGATGACACGAAGGCCGATCTCAATGGCTGGGTCACGCTGACCAACACCAGCGGCGCCCGCTACCCCGACGCCACGCTGAAGCTCATTGCGGGGGACGTGCGGAGGGTCGAGGAGCCCCAGGTCCGCCGGCGCGTACGCGCCACCGCGGCCCCCGCGCCGGCGGGCGGCCAGCCGGGCTTCGAGGAGAAGGCGTTCTTCGAGTACCACATGTACACGCTGCAGCGCCCCGCCACCATCGCCGAGAACGAGACGAAGCAGGTCACCCTTCTCGGAGCGCCTAACGTGGCCATCAATAAGGTCTACGTCTTCGACCCGGCGACAGCGCCGGTTGTCTACTCGCCCACTGGCGACAACAACAAACGCAAGGTGCAGGTGAAGATCGAGCTCGCCAACAAGGAGGAGTCCGGCCTCGGCATGCCCCTACCCAAGGGCAGGGTCCGCGTCTACAAGGCCGACACCGACGGCTCCCTCCAGTTCGTCGGCGAGGACCTGATCGACCACACGCCCAAGGACGAAACGGTCCGCCTGCACATCGGCGACGCGTTCGACCTCATCGGCGAGCGCAAGGTGATGGA
>JAKPQA010000096.1 GCA_029547025.1 Armatimonadota bacterium | reverse complement strand
TACAAGGCGCGGGCCGGACGAGCGCGAGATGGCTCAGCTGGTGAATGCGTGGAAGGCAGTGGCTCATGTGAAGTCCAACGCCATAGTGCTGTGGAGGGGGAATGGCACGGTAGGTGTGGGCGCAGGGCAGATGAACCGGGTCGGCTCTGCCAGGATAGCTCGGGAGCAGGCAGGGCCGCGGGCGGCGGGATCAGTGATGGCGTCGGACGCCTTCTTCCCGTTTGCCGATACCGTCGAGGTCGCGGCGGAGGCCGGCGTGACAGCCATAATCCAGCCGGGCGGGTCCTTGCGAGATAAGGACTCGATCCAGGCGGCAGACGAGCATGGCATCGCCATGGTCTTCACAGGCAGGCGGCATTTCCGACACTGAGGAGGCTTACATATGAAAATGCGCAATCCGTCTGTTCGCCCCAATGTGCTGGTCGTGGGATCGGGCGGCAGGGAACACGCGATAGTCTGGAAACTCGCCAAGAGCCCCAGGATAGGACGGATTGTGGCCGCCCCGGGCAACCCCGGCATCGGCCGGCTAGCCGCGTGCGCGCCGGTCGGGGCGACTGATGTGCCCGGGCTAGTCAGGCTAGCCCGGGAGGCCGAGTGCAGCCTGGTGGTAGTGGGCCCTGAAGCGCCGCTGGCGGCAGGGCTGGCCGACGCCATGCGTAGCGCGGGCATAACAGTTTTCGGACCGAGCGCGGCGGCGGCCCGGATAGAATCGTCAAAGCACTACGCCAAAGGCATCATGGCGCGGGCGGGAATACCGACGGCGCACTGCGAGGCATTTACGGACACTGGTCGCGCGCGCGATGCTGCACGCGCTATTGCGCAGGAGGCGGGCGGTGTAGTGGTCAAGCTGGACTGCCTCGCGGCCGGCAAAGGCGTAGTGGTCGCAGGCAACCCGGGGGAGGCTGCGCGGGCCGTGGACGAGCTCGGCGCAATGGGCGGGGGACGGGGCTGCAAGATACTCCTGGAGGATAGGCTCGTCGGCCCGGAGGCCAGCGTGATGTGCTTGTCGGACGGGGTTGACATATGGGTCCTGCCGCCGGCTCGCGACCACAAGCGCGCACTTGACGGAGATCGAGGCCCCAATACCGGGGGAATGGGGGCTGTAGCCCCTGCGTCGCTCGTCACGGGCGCGGAACGAACTGCCTGTGGCTCAAATCCGGCGAATGATCCGGCCCAGCCTTCGCGTGACGCAAGGCAGACCGATCAGGCGATGCTGGCCGCCATTGAGCGGACGATCCTCAGGCCGGCCATCGAGCAGATGGCGGCGGAGGGCACTCCGTTTGTGGGCGCTCTGTTCGCAGGCCTTATGCTCACTTCGGAAGGCCCCAAGGTGCTCGAGTTCAACTGCAGGCTGGGCGACCCCGAAACCCAGGCGGCGCTGCCGCTTGTGGACATGGACCTGCTCGATTTGGTGGAGGCCGCGTGCCATGGGCAACTGGGGCGCGTGGGCGCCCGCACGGCTGCAGGCTCGGACGCAGGCGCCAGTTCAGATACAGGCGCCAGTTCAGGCGCAGGCCGCTCGAGCCAGCCGGCCACGGCCCTGGCCACGGCCGGGTCCGACGCGGCGTCGAGTGGAGTATCGTGCGGGCTTTACAGCACATGTGTGGTTATGGCCAGCCCGGGGTATCCCGGCCCGCACAAGACGGGGATCCCAATAAGCATCCCCGACCCGTTGCCGGTGGGAGTCACGCTGTTCCACGCAGGCACAGCCCTGGACGACGGCCAGCTGGTGTCGGCGGGGGGGCGGGTCATCGACGTCGTTGGCGTCGCTTCAAGCGCCGCCGAGTCGCGGCAGCTTGCGTACGACGCAGTGGAGCGCATCTGGTTCGAGGGCGCACATTACCGGCGGGATATCGGAGCAGTTTGATACCGTACTCTGCTCGCATGCTGACCAAATCCTATCTACCTGGTCATTTGTTGGGATGCGCCGCCGCCGCGAGGGTTGGTGGCGCATCCTGTGCCCTACGGGACACCTTTTCCGACCACCCTGTGCCGGTTTACACAGGCCCCGCGGAAATCCTGGCCCACAGGGCACAGGTTCGCGACGGCCTTCGTCCGACACCGTGCCCGGTGAGATCCGCTGCTGCGAAAACCCCTGCTAGAGAGCACGGGCCCAAACGGTCGCCCTCGGCATCGCCGCCGCCGCGAGGGTTGGTGGCGCATCCTGTGCCCTACGGGACACCTTTTTCGACCACCCTGTGCCGGTTTACACAGGCCCCCCGGAAATCCTGGCCCACAGGGCACAGGTTC
>JAKPQA010000088.1 GCA_029547025.1 Armatimonadota bacterium | reverse complement strand
TCCGGCCACGTCCACTGCATCCAGCGCACCCAGCACCGGATGCAGCGGTGTCCGTAGCGCTCGCGACGCCATGGCATCCCGGTGGTGCCGCAGTCAGAGCAGGTCACCGCGGCCAATCCCTCACCTACGCCGCACCTCCCTGACTAGGTACCGCGCGGCCTCTGCCAGCGTGCCGCACTGGCAGGAGTAGCGCCCCGCGGCGTCATCTGCCTGGGCGCGCCCGGACGAGCCACGATAGACCCAGCCGAGCGCTTGCGAGTCCCCATGGGTCGCTGACAATTCCCAGCAATTCCCAAGGAGCCTCCACCGCAGGCCGCTCGGCACCGGTGGGGCGATGGGGAGGGTCACGGCTTGGCCTCGACTGACCGCCACTCCCCACGCCCCTCGTCGTATACCTCCTCGCGCACCTCGCATCCTAGGGTGGCCCGTAGCTGCGGGTCCTGGCATACGGCTAGGAATTCTAACTTGTCGAGGCCGTCCACGAAATCGTCCACTTCCGGCGGGACAACGAGCTCGGTGGAGCGGATCACGGCTTGGCCCTCCTCGGCCGATTGCGCTGGATGATCGCCGCTCGTCGGAGCAGCGACGGTACCACGTGCTCAATGATGTAGCGCGTTACCTCGGCCTCCTCCGCCGAGTCGCAGTCGGCGTCGCGCTCGCACTCATCGAGGAGCCGGCGGGCAGCGTCTCGCCATGCGTGCGCTGGCAAATAGCGGGTACTCACGGCTTGGCCTCCCATCTCGAGCAGAAGGCCTCGGCGCCAACACCCTTGGAGCCCCATACGCTGCACCACCCGCTATCCCTACGGTGCTCCAACGCATCCCAGTGCAGGCACCCGTCGCACCGCCGCCGGCTGAGGGCGAGCAGCTCGCGGATGCGGGGCAGGCAGAGGTACGCTCCCTCTGCCGCCATCTCGGGCTCGAGCGCGCACTCGTCCGGGGCGGTGCCAGGACGGGTGATGTAATGCGGACAGGTCACAGCACACTCGGGGATGCCCTCGCTCTCGTCGGGGGCGATGGGGAGGTCAGCCATCCTCCACCTCCAGTCCGAGCGCCGCCGCTAGGGCGGGGTAGTCGGGAGCCGTGGCGCACTGCGCCTCGTAGGATGGCGATAGCCGTTCTCCGGCGACCCATGCACCGGATCGCGCCCGCCACATCTGGCGCAGTTCCGACGCTCCCATCCACCCGTCCACCGCTCTCCGGGCTGCGAGCTCGCGGCGAAGGGCGCGGAGTTCGGTGGCGAGCGCGTCCAGCTCCCGTTTCGCCGCCAGCATGGCCGCGATCATCGACTCCCGCACCGTCTCCCTGTCGTCGTCCTCGTAGGACACCCGCGCGACCATGGCGCACAGTTGGACGATTGCTCCGTTATTCGTCATGGTCACCACTGTCATCTGTCTCCGCCACCGTCGCCGTCGCCGTCGCCGTCGCCGTAACCGTAGCCGGATCCGGAGCCGTCGCCGGAGCCGGAG
>JAKPQA010000100.1 GCA_029547025.1 Armatimonadota bacterium | reverse complement strand
GGTGGCGCCCCCAGAACGATGCCTTGAGCTGCCCGGAGACCGCGCACGCGAAGCGGTGCTCGCAGTCGGGTGGCGGGTTGAACCGGATGGGCTCGCGTCGGCGCAGCCGCGTCGGCGCCGCCTCAGCCGCCTCGTCGGGCTGGCTGGCACAGACGCCGCACACGGACACCAGGGCCGCCACCATCCATAGTGGGCGCCATCGAGTCTGCATCGGGCTCACCCCTCTGCTATGGGACGGACCGCAGCTCACGACTAGTCCTCATCAGCGGCATCGGGCGCCGTGTATAGAGCCCTCGCCGCGTCCCCCTTCGGCGGGATGACGGCCAGCGTCGTGTGCAGATCATCCACCTCGACATCGGCCGTGCCCGCCGCCAAAGTGCCCTCGGCCAGCATGTCGCGGTACCTCAGGCTGCCGTCATCGACATAGACCTCACTGAGCACGTGGCACTCGAGCCGGCCGATCAGGTGGGCGCCCGCCACGTTACCGGTGACGGGGATCTGCAGCTTGGACTCGATCACGCCAGCGCGGCGGTCCCCATCGTCGACGAAGGCCACGAGTCGACTGGTGCCCGAGACACGCACGCGGCGGCCGTTGACATCGAGGCACTCGTAATCATCGACCCACCTGGTGCCCACGCCGGCGCTCCGGATATGGTAGGGGACCGTCTCGCATAGAAGCACGAGGATGCCACTCAGGGTGATGATGTCATCGCCGTCCATGCCGTGCGCGGCGGGCGGGATGTCTGTTGGGTCGATCTGGAGCAGGCGATGACGAGTATCGTAGGTACACATCAGCGGGGGCTGTTGGGCAATCGTGGCCGTCGTTCCCGCTACTTTGCACGTGCCGCTGTCGAAGGTCATCGAGGCCCGTATTCGCTGTCTGTCCGCGTCGACCTCAAGCACCTTGCGCGTCATCGTCCACGTGCCATCCATGCCATGGCTGCCCCAGAAGGGGACCTTCAGCTCTCCCGAGAGAGTGCAGGCGAAGTGCTGATCGGACTCCGGCGCCGGGGCGAACTGGATGAGTTCGCGCCGCCGGACGCGCGTCGGGCCGCGCTCGGACCCATCATCAGGCTGGGCGACGGCCACGCACGACAGAACGATCAGCGCCAGCGGCCCGATGGCCGCGCACCTCCCGCGCACCATGGCACTCACTCCTGACCAACCCGTCGGGAAGCCACGCTTCCCGTCAGCGCCGCATTCGGCAGCCGGACCCGATCGGCAGACCAAGCGCCACAGCGACGAATGCCCGTGCGAGCAACCACCCGCGCATCCGGCGCCCTCCCGGTGAGCGTTCGAGGCTAGCGTAGCCGAGCGCCTGATGGCGCCGGCCGATCCACCGTGACGATCGCGACCGGCCGATCGGTGACGGGATCGGTAACTGCCAGCAGCATTCCCTGGGAAAGCACGCCACGAACCTTCCGAGGTTCGAGATTCGCCACGATGATAATCTGCTTACCGACCAGCTCGTCGAGCCCGAAGTCCTGAGCCAGTCCCGCCACAATCGTGCGCTTCTCATCGCCGAGGGTGAGATTCAGCTTGTAGAGCTTGTCGGCACCCTCGACCCGCTCGCCCGACTCAACGGTGGCGACCCGTAGCTGTATCTTCATGAAGTCCTCATAGGTGACCGTATCCACCGTTGTGGCCTCCCTCTCAACGGGCTCGGGCGGTTCAGCGGGCCTGAGTTCGACGCGTGGGAACACCGGGTTGCCCCGGGCGACGGGTCGGCCCGCCAGCCCTTCCGCGCCCGGCGCCACCGCCTGATTCCAGGTGCCCTCCGGCGCGGGCGAGAGCCCGAGCTGCACCCTCATCGCCGCCACGGCGTGGGGCATCACCGGGTAGAGCATGGCGGTGACGCAGCGGATACACTCCGCCGCGGTATAGAGCACGTCCGCCAGCTTCTGGGCCGATCCGGGGTCTCGCGCCAGCGCCCAGGGCTCCGTTGTTCCGACGTAGCGGTTGATCTGCGCGATGACGGCCCAGACGGCCTCGAGCGCGCCCCGGAAGTCGAGATCCTCGAATGCCGCCCGGGCCGTCGCTGCGGCGGACTCCACCTCCGCCGCCAGTGCCGGGTCGAGCGTTCCCTCGGGAACGCGCCCCTCGCAGTTGCGCTCGATGAGTGGCAGACAGCGGTTGAGCGAGTTCCCCAGGTCGTTGGCCAGGTCGGCGTTGAGGCGGCCGCGAAACGCCTCGTCGGTGAAGCCGGCGTCTTGCCCGAAGGCGGTCTCGCGAAGCACGAAGTAGCGGATGGCATCGAGCGCGACGTTGAAGTCGATGCCGGTCTCCTTCTCGAGGTCGGAGGCCAGCTCGAAGGGGTTGATCACGTTACCGCGCGACTTCGAGATCTTCGCCCCGCCCATCTGCCAGTAGCCGTGCGCGGCGACCTTCTTCGGCAGCGGGAGGCCCAGAGCCATCAGCATCGCCGGCCACATGCTGCCGTGGAAGCGCGGCAGGATGTCTTTGGCCATGAGATGCAGATCCGCAGGCCACAGACGCTCGAAGCGCTCCAGATCATCCGGCCAGCCGGCCACCGTGATGTAGTTGATGAGCGCATCAAACCATACATAGACCACGTGGGCGGGATCGTTCGGAAACGGGATCCCCCAACCGTCGTTGGGCCGCGAGATGCACGCGTCGCGCATCTCGCGGATGAACGACACCGTCTCGTTACGCCGGAAGTCAGGGACGATGAAGTCCGGGTGCTCCTCGATGTGTTTGAGCAACGGCTCGCGGTACTTCGACGCCGCGAAGAAGTAGGCGGGCTGTGACCGGCGCTCCACCTCACGGCCGCAGTCAGGGCAGTTGCCCTCTTCGAGGTCGTTCTCGAGGAAGAAGGTCGCACACGGAACGCAGTACCAGCCCTCATAGTCACCGGCGTAGATGTCGCCGCTTTCCTGCAGCCGGCGCACGAGCTCCTGCACCGCCCGGTGGTGGCGCGGCTCGGGAGTGCGGATGAAGTCGTCGAAAGTGATGTCGAGCCGGCACCAGGCCTCGCGGAACTTGTCGGCCATCTCGGCGGAATAGGCCTCGGCGGTCATGCCGCGGGCCTTGGCCGCTTGAACCACCTTCTCCGCGTGCTCGTCGGTGCCGGTGGCGAACAGCACCTCTCGGCCCATGTAGCGCTGAAAGCGCGCCACGGTGTCGGCCACGATGGTGGTGTAGGCCGTGCCGATGTGCGGCAAGGCGTTGATGTAGTAGATCGGTGTCGTGATGTAGAAAGGCTTGGGCGTACCGGATGGCATCGCGAACTCCTCGGCACCCGAAAGCGCCACGGGGACGTGAGATCTGCGGGTGTGCCAGCAGTATAGCGGCATAGACTCGAGGGCTACAAACAATGCCCGCGGACGCGGCGTTCCCGCGCTAGCGCCGGGCCCCTGCGTAGATCCGCGTCCACTTCGGCGATGAGAGTTCGCTCACGATGACACCGCCGCCGCTTCGAGTCGAGTGGATAAAGCGGCCCTCGCCGATATAGATGCCCGTGTGATCGATCTCGCTCCCACTCCGAAAGTACACGCGGTCACCGGGCTGAAGCGCGCCGCGATCCACCGCCATCCCCACGGCGGCCTGGTCGACGGCCACGCGCGGCAGCCGGATGCCCTCCTCGGCGAACACGCGCTGCACGAAGCCCGAGCAATCGAGCCCGTGGTCACTCGTCCCTCCCCAGACATAAGGGATCCCCAGGTACCTGTAGGCGCGACTGATGATGGAGTTGCCGCCGGCGTAGATGGGCTTCTTCCCACGGGGCTCGAAGTCGGGGAGGTTGAGATCCTCGAGCGCGCCCACGGGTGGATCGGAAGGCATGTCGAGGATGCGGAGGCACTCAGGCCTCATCCAGCCCACAGCGCCATCGGCCATCCGCACCGCCACGAGCTTGTCCTTGGCCTTCTCCGCGACCACATAACGGCCACCATTCACCTTGGCGATCACGGCGGAGTAGATCTTGGGCTCCCGGTAGACACTGACATCGTTCTCGCGCACCACGGCCAGACGGTTGATGGGGCCATCCTCGGGCGCGGCCATCTCGACCTCGGGGGGGCCGGAAGCCATGCCCGTCCGCTCCTCAAACATCCACTGATCGAAGGGTTCCTCGATGGCCTCCGCCTCGCCCGGCCCCATGTATGATGCCTTGGCCCCCCGCGCGACCCACACGAATCCAACCATCCCCCCCACCAGGGCGAGGGTTACGCCCAGGCACAGAACCCGTCCGCTGGCGCGCATTCACACCTCCGACGACACGCAATGGGCGTCAGTATAGCCCGCAAATCCCCTGCACACCATGAGACGAACGCCGACATGCGTCTGTTCAGGGGCGACATGTGCGCCAGAACGAACTCCGGGCCCGACCTTCGCTCCGTTCGCGAGGCGCGTCCCGATGGGTCCCGCTCTTGTCCAGAGAACCACTCCTGTCGGCCTGCCGCCATGCTGGTGCCGAACTGCCGTCCAATCCGCCCGCCATGGGGCGCTTGTGCTGGCCAGAACGTTGCACACATGGAGTTCGCGAGCCTGCGGGCTCCCACCACCACACAAACCACCGAAAGCCAGGTGACGCGCAATGACCGCGAAGACCCTTCTGAGATACGGACTCCTGCTCTCCCTGATCGCCATCCCTTGCGCCATGATGGGCTGCGGCGCCGGGCCGCTTCCGCAAGCCGACCAGGGCGCTGCGGAGGAACCAACCCCCCTCGCTGAGGGCAGCATCGCCGACACCAACAGGGATGCCGCACAGCTCAACCTGGATGGCGCCGATCTGGCCGACGCCACGCCCATGCCCCTCCCGGGCCCGAACCTGGTCATTAACGACAGCGGTCTGGCCGATGCGACCCCCATACCCCTTCCGGGCCCTGACGGCACGGTCGACGCCACGCCCATTCCGCTGCCCGGTCCCGACACCGCCGCGTCGCCGATCGATCCTGTGCCGCTGCCTGACCCCGCAACTATCACGAAGGGGTCTGATCTCATCGAGGCCACGCCGATCCAGTTGCCCTAACCGGCCCAAATGGGGACCAACCAACTCCACGAGGTCGCGCGTCTCCGCGGGCAGAACACGCCCGCGGAAGCGCTTTGTCTGGGGGAGGAACCCGCCATGGCCGCCGGACCGCTCGTGCTCGCCGCCCTGCTCTGCGCCTCGCCCCTGCTCGCCGCCACCTACGTCGTCGACGGCCGTGCGCCCAATGCATCAGACACCAATGCGGGCAGCGAGGAAGCGCCGTGGAGGACCATCTCTCGTGCCGGCTCGGCCGCCGAGCTCAAGCCGGGCGACACCGTTCTCGTACGTGCCGGCGTCTACCGCGAGCACGTCAGCATCACCGTCTCGGGGGCGCCCGGCGACCCCATCACCTTCGCGGCGGCGCCCGGCGCCAAGGTCGTCATCAAGGGTTCCGAGATCGTCCGCGGGCCGTGGACCAAGCTCTCTGAGGACGAGGCCGTCGCGGAACCCTTCCCCAACGCCTTCTCCGAGGTGTGGCGCGCCAAGCTGGGCGACGAGTACTTCGCCGACCCCTACTTCGTCGCCAGCTACGAGGACCCGGCGAAGCGGTGGGTCTCCGCGGTGTTCCTCGACGACCACCGCGCCCTGCAGCGCATCGGTGCCGATCCCATCTACCCGGACGTGGGCTACCCAAGGCTCGCCACCGTGGGCAGGGACCAGTACGACCTGATCGACGACTCGTTCTACTTCGACCCGACCGACCAGTCACTCTACCTGAAGATCGCCGGCGATCCCGCCTGGTTCGCTGTCGAAATCGGCGTCCGCGGCTTCGGCCTCACCATCAACAAGGTCCACGATCTCGTCATCCGCGGCCTGGAGGTGCGCCACAACCGCCAGCCCGGCGGCCAGTGGCCCATGGTCTCCGTCGGCGAGTGCGAGCGCGTGATCATCGAGGACTGCAAGATCTACCAGGCCGACTTCTGCGGCTTGGGTCTCGGACGGTCCAGGAGCTGCACCATCCGCCGCTGCGACCTCTCCTACAACGGCGACACCGGCCTCGGTATGGGCGAGTGTGAGGACTGCACTATCGAGGACTGCACCCTCCTGTTCAACAACACCCGCCGGTTCCGCTCCGGCTGGCACGCCGGCGGCGCCAAGTGCATCCCGACCAACCGACGGTGCACCATCCAGCGCTGCGAGGCGGCCTACAACATCGCCTCCGACGGCATCTGGTTCGATTCCGACAACTCCGATATCCGCATCCTCGACAACGTCTCTCACCACAACGGCGGCTGTGGCATCTTCTTCGAGATCAACAAGGGCGGCGGCATCATCGCCAACAACCTGGTCTACGCCAACCACGGCCGCGGCATCTACCTCTCCGGCTCGCAGAAGACCTGGGTCGTCCACAACACGGTCGCGGGCAACGACGGCGGAATCGTGTGCATGCCCAGAGAGGGCGACTGGACCCTCGAAGATGTGCACGTGCTGAACAACCTGCTGCTCGGCAACTACGTCACGGCCGATACACTCACCCGCGGATGCGACCTGACGCTGTACATGGGCCCAGATCCCGACGCCCCCGAGCGAACCGTGACCAGCAACCATTCCGACTACAACATCTACGCCAACACGAGTTGGGCACCCACCCTACGCCAGCACTGGAACCCCGACAACCCGCTCGATGTGTGGCAGCAACGCTATGGCGAGGACCTACACTCACGGCTACTCCCGGTGGACTTCGTCCTGTCCGGCACGGGCTTCGAGCTCCGCACCGCCGCTGGCCTGGACGGCGCCTGTGAGCTGCCCGAGAGGCTGAACTGGCGCCCACCCGTGCCCGGGCGCATCGGCTCCACGCGAACTCGCTGGCCCGCCGGCGCGATGTAGAGACCTGCCTCACCCGCGCCCGGTGGCAGTGCTTCAGCCCCGAGCATCTGGGCCCACTCTCTGCCCTTGTGGCCGCAGCCAGCGGATCGTGAGGCACCCGGATGGCAGCCACGAGGGGCTGGCCCCTCGTGCGGGGGGGGCAGAGCCCATGGTGTCTGCCCTCCTGCTCCCCCTACTCCGCCACCGGCGTCAGCATCCCGATGCGCCACTCGAAGGCACCGTAGGCCTTGTCCGCCTTGTCCTTCTCCCACATGCCCTGAAAGACGAACCGCAGGTGGGCCGGGTCGACCACCAGGCTCTGGTCGTAGCCATCGCGGATCAGCTCGCCGTGGCTGATGTTGTCGGTCCACGGCTCCACACCGGCCGCCGGGCGAACGTTCGCCCATCCGGCGAAGGGCTTGTCGGCCGTGTCGGCGATGGGCCTCCACGCCCCGTCCAGCCGGTCGGCGACATAGGCCTTGTAGAACCGCCGGCCGTTCTCCTCAATGACGGTCAGGTACTGGCCGGTGCCCTTCAGCCGGTAGGTGTGGCTGGCCTCGAACACCGCGGCCTGAAGCGCCAGCTCGCAGTGGCCGAAGCCTGAGGGGAAGTCCTCCAGCCGCGTCCACAGCCGCCACATTCTGCCATCGAGGCTGGTGAAAAAGAGGTAGGCCCGCTGGTCGTCGCAGATGATCCAGTAGTCGAGTCCACCGACCTCGCGGGGGTCGTGGTCGCCCCCATCAAGCATGGGCGCCGCCTGCGTCCACGATGAGGGGTCATCGATGGTCTCCGTCGTCGAGTAAGCCACCCACATGAACCGGGCGCCCGGCCGCCCCATCTGGTACACCAGGTACCACTTCTCCTGCGGGCTGAAGTAGAAGACCTGCGGGGCGCAGTAGTAGTCGCTATCGCTCACCCTCAGGATCGTGCGCGGCGAGGCGTCGGCCTGCGCCCAGTCCGCGAAAGAGCAGTATTCGATCGCCGACCGGCCGGGCAGCTTCACCGTCATGAAGACATGCCACCTGCCCTCGAAGAAGACGACGGTCGGATCCTTCTGCGCCCGGCTGGGATCTCGGTCGCGCTCCTCCGGAGCGATGAGCGGGGCGCTGTACTCCCACATGGCCGGCGGCCTGAAACTGGGTTCCTGCTGAGCGTACGAGTGGCCGGCGCACCACAGACACGCACAGGCGACGCCCGTCCAGTTCGACATGGAGAGCCTCCGTTCCCCGCCGAAACCCGACGGCTGAGCGCCCCGTCCTCAACGAGCCTCCAGCAGCCCGAGCCGCCAGGTGATCTGACCGTATCCGCGCCCCTCGGTCTCGCGGTCCAGCGCGCCCTGGAACAGGAAGCGCATTCCGGCAGGGTCTACCTCGAGATGCTGGTCATAGCCGGCGCGAAGAAGCTCCCCGTGGCTGATGCAGTCGGTCCAGCGCTCGCCAGAATGCTCGGTGTTAGCCATGCTCGCAAACGCCGCGTCCGCCGTGGCAGCCAGAGGCTCCCATGCACCATCCAGCCGGTCAGCCAGATAGGCCTTGTAGTACCGCCAGCCATGCCCGGACTGGGCCTCGATCAGCGCAAGGTACCTGCCTATTCCCCGGAGCCGATAGATGTGCCCCGCCTCGAAGATGTCGCCCTGCAGGGCGAGCCTGGGTTGGGACCACCCTCCAGGGAACTGGTCCAGACTGGTCTCCTCGCGCCACATGCGCCCGTCCAGCGTCGTGAAGAACAGATGTGCCGCCCGGTCGTCGCAGATGACCCAGAAGTCGAGCCCGGGCTTGCCGTCGGCCGGAAGCGCGCCCATGGGTCTGAGTTGGCTCCACGAATCGGGGTCCCCGATGTCACTCGTGGTGGCACAGGATGCCGCATACTGAGGGTCCCACGTGTCGTGCATCGCCTGGCAGATCAGGTACCACTTGCCCTGCGGCTCGAAGTAGAACACCTGGGGCGCACCGTACCGGCCATCCCTATGAACCGGGAGTATGTGCCGCGCCGCCTTCGCCGTATGGGCCCAGTCAGGGAACGACAGGTACTCGGTCTGATACGGCGCCCCTTCGCGGATGACCGAGCAGAACAGGTGCCATCGGCCCTGGTAGAAGACCACCGACGGGTCTTTGATCGCGATGTACGTATCGGTGGTCGACTCGGGACAGCTGATCAGGGGCGGCCCCGCGCGCCAGGCGAACCGCCCGGCGAGCAGGTTGTCGACCCCGGGGCCACTCGAGGCCGCCTCCGTCTCCTGGATCTGGGGGGCACAGGGCGGGTCCACGAGCACAGACCCCACCAGGGCCACTCCCAGAATCGCGCGCACCGAACGCCTCATGACCGACCTCCGGCTCCTCCCGCTCTGGACGCGGCACGGCGATGACTCAAGCCCGCTACCCACAGCCTTATGGTTCCAGACGCCGGGTTGACACCCGGTGTCTCGCCTGTACTACTCTGAGCGGTGCACACCGAGCGGAGTACGCCATCAGCGGTCAGGAAGTCCTCGCACCCATCGCGACGAACCACCTGACCGAGGGAGATGCGCCTGAACATGAGACCAACGCGGCGTGAGTTCCTGCAGAGGACAGGCATGGCGGCGGTCACGGCAGCCCTGGGGATGCCGGCCCCGGCGAGAGCGGAAGGGGAGACCATGGCGGAGCATCGGTGCGACTGGATGGTCGAAGAGGGCCCGTACGGGATGATGGTCCACTGGATCGCGCCCGGGCCCGCGCCCGAACAGGGCGAGTGGATCCAGGACCTGGACAAGGCGGTCGACGGCTTCCGGATCGACAGCTTTCTCGAGCAGTTCGAGGCCAGCGGCGCCGCGTGGCTCATCTTCACCATCGGACAGAACTCGTCGCGCTATGCGAGCCCCAACCCGGTACTCGACCGGCTGGCTGGCCCCGGGCACTGCTCGAAACGCGACCTGGTGCTGGAGCTGGCCCAAGGCGTCCACCGACTCGGCAAGCGCTTCATTGCGTACCTGCCGGCAGAGGTGAACGCGCCCGAGGACCTGCACGAACCCTTCGGCTGGAACCCCGCCGACCAGACCACCTTCCAGCAGCGCTACACGGACTTCATCCGCGAGTACTCGGTGCGGTTCGGTGAGCTCTGTGACGGCTGGTGGTTCGACGGCTGCTACACGTGGGATGTGTTCCACAACAGCCTCTACGACTGGCCGCTGTGGTGCGGCGCAGCCCGGGCGGGGAACCCGCAAGCCGCGCTGGCTTTCAACGACGGCTCTTTCTGCATCGGCATCACGAAGCCCCTGACGACCGAACAGGACTACCTATCGGGCGAGGTGGAGCTGCTGGTCGGTGGCAGGATTCGACTCGGTCGCGACGCGGGCTCCCCGCTGATCCTGCCCACAAGCCGGTTCGCCGAGGGCACGAGGTGCCAGTGGCATGCGCTGGTACCGATCGACTGCTTCTGGGGCCACCACACCCCCGGCCCGATGGAGCCACCCAAGTACGCGGACGACGATCTACTCGTTCTGCTCGGTGCGTGCCAGCGGACTCAGGCGGTCGCGACACTGAACGTCGGCATCTACCAGGAGGGGCATCTCGGCAGCGCAACGGTGGCTCAGCTGGCGCGTCTGCGAAAGCGGCTGGGGTAGCGGACGGGGGCTCTGCAGACGCAAGCCCTTTCCCCGGCCCATGGGCGGTGCTCCAGGCCCGGGCCGTGCGCAAAAGGCCCGAACACCGCACCGCCCGGCCTCGAGGAGGGGCCGCACAGGGATGCGCCCCAGGGGCGGGTTGGGGGACCACACACAACGCCCGGGTGTTCGCCCCCATGGCGCCCCTCCGAGCCAGGCCCATGGGCCGCTGGAGCCCTCGGTTACCGCCCACACGTCCCCGGCCCTCGCCGCGAACGGACGGGGCCAAGACCAACCCCCGCCGTCCTACACTCCCCGCCACGCCGCATACGCATCCTGCACCAGCCGTACGAGCCGATGGTCCGCCGGCAGGCCGAGGAAGCCGGAGACGGCCGCGGGGCCTTCGGCCTCGAGCCGGGCACGCATGACCAGCGACTGCGGGTCGTCCTTGTGGTGATAGTGCAGCACAGCGGCGATGGTCTGGACCAGGTGCTCACACGGGAGCCCGTACTCGAGGGCCATCACGGCGGGCGCCGTGAGGCGCTCATCGCGTGAAAGCTTGCGCAACGGATCGCGGACGACGCGGAGGATGAGGTCGCGCATCGGCGCGATCGCGCCGCGAGCACCCAGCTCGAGGCCGTAATCGCGCACGGACCCGGCGTCGAGCCCATACCGTCGCGCCACAATCGGGGCGAGTTCCTCGATGGCGCCAACGACCCACTCGAGCACTACGGCATCGGCCACGGCCTGGTGAATGTAGGTGTGTCCCCGGTGGAATCCCATGTAGCCGCAGACGGCGTGCGCGCCGTTGTGCATGAAGAACTTCCGCGCAAGCCGCGCCGCCTGGTTGTCGACGAGCTCCATGCATGGCAAGGCCACGGCGGGGCCCACGAACTGGTGGGCATCCACCGTCCACTCGTTGTAGTCCTCGGCCACGAGACGGAGGGGGTCCTCGTCGGGGAGCGGCACCACGCGCGAGATCATGCAGTCGGGGAAACCAACCTGCGCCTCCGCGTACGCGGCCTGCGCCGGGCTCAGTTGCGGCATGACCTGTGCTCGGAGCATGGATGAGCTGTCCTGCATGTTCTCGCAACAGACCACATTCAGGGGCGTGGCAATGCCCTGTCCGGCTCTCGCACCGATGAGCGCGGCGATCAACGGGGCAACCTGGTGCAGGTTATGCGAGAACACCGCGGTCAGCACCAGGGGCACATCGAGGCTGGCGGCGATGATGCCATCGATGTCGGACGTGTGGTAGGCGCGGAGTCGATCCACGGTCACTGTCCGATGGTGAGCCGGGCCATAGAGGTCGACCGTGTATTGCCCGGCCCTGGTCAGGCGGCTGACCAGATCGAAGTCCTTGTCGACGAAGACCAGGTCCCACCCGGCCTCAAAAGCCAACTCGCCAAGATGACCCCGCCCGGTACTGCCGGCGCCGATGATGGTGATGCGCCGTGGAGCGGCCTCAGCGGTTGTAGTCATCTTCGACCCTCACGACGTCGTCGAGGAAAGGGGTCTGCACCTCGAACAGACGGAGGTCCTCGAGGGCCTCGATGCGGTGCAGGTCGCCGGGCCTGTGCTCCAGAATCGTACCCGGGCCCGCGATCTCAGAACGCAACTCGCCGTCCGGGCCGGCAAACTCGACCCTTGCTCGCCCGGCCTCTATGTAGAGGTGTTCCCGCTTGCGCTCGTGGTACTGCAGACTACTCCGCTGCCCCTGTTTGAGGACGATCATCTTCAGGCAGTACTCGTCGGTCACGGCGATCCAGAGTTCAGACCCCCACGGCTTCTCGACGAGCTTGGCCGGCTGCACGATCATCTCATTGCCCCATTCACCGGTGTTCGCCCGGGCCGGCGAACGGAAGGACCAATCCGATGCAGACACCCTCTTCGGTCATTGAAGCCCTATGCTATGACCTGGATGCCAGAGCGAACACCCTCCGCGAGTACGTGTACGAGCGGATGGAGGCCATGGGCCCGGTCCGGTCCCCCGAACACATCGTGGGCACCTATCTGGTCGCCTCCCGCTCGCACACGGTGGCTGAGACCGGAGGCGAGATCGCCTACCACATGACATCGGGAGTCCGCCACCCGCCGGCCGACACACTCCTGGCCCAGTGCACGGGCGAGGTATTCGCTCAGGAGGCTTTCGACCCCTCGGGTCGCATGGGCCTCGTGTGGGTCGGTTTCCCCGTGCGGATGATGCAGAGCGCCGAAGGCAAGGTCTACACGACCGATTTGCTGCATCTGCTGGCCGGTGAGGGCGTCTTTGGCCTGACCGATCACGCCGACGTCCAGCTCACTCGGGTCGAGATCCCGGAGGCCGTGCTGGCCACCTTCCCGGGCCCAGCCTATGGCGCTCAGGGCATACGGGAGAAGGCGAGCTGGCCCGATGGGCTTCCGTTCTTTGGCACCATCCTGAAGCCCACTTCGGGTATCACGGCGGAGGAAGTGGGCCGGCTTGTGGCAGCCATTGCGGCAAATCCGCTGTTCGGCTTCGCCAAGGAAGACGAGAACCTTCTGCCCCACCTCCCCTTCTGCCCGCTGCTCGAACGAACCCGCGCCGCGCGCACGGCTATGGAGCGATCGGCCGGGGAACGCGGCGGGCGCGGCCTGCTGTTCGCCCCCCACATCACCGCTCCGCCGGACCAGCTCATGACCTTCCTCGACGCGGCGCTGAAGGCAGGAGCCAATGCCGTGATGTTCAGCGACCAGTTCGTCGGCGGCACGTTGCGGATGGTCAGGGAGGCCACGGCCTCACTGCCGGATCCCCCGGCGATCTACGCCCATAACGGCGGCATCTCATGTCGAACACGTTCCATCTGGCGTGAGGTGCTCGACCTCATGGTGCGCCTCGACGGCGCCGACTTCCGTCAGACCGCACCGGTCACCACGGGCCCCCCGCTGTTGCGGCCGAACGGGCTCGAGTGGACCCAGTGCGAAAGAGCGCTCACGGCTCCGCTCGGCCACATCAAGCCGGTGATGGTGGCCAGGGCCGGCGGGCTGGATCAGGGGAACATCATCCTGAACCTGCGAGACGCGGCGGCGCGAGGGCTGGGCGATGGAGTGCTCTACCTGGCCGGCTCAGCCATCAACTCCATCAAGGACTCGTCGGGACGCCCCTCTCCCGAACTCGGTTCAGCGGCCATGCTGCAAGCCCTGGAGGCCTACGAGACTGGCCGGGTGACCGGCGACGACCCGGCGGCACATGTGGAAGAACTGCGAGCGTATGCGGCGAGCCACCACAAGGACGCACTGCTGGCAGCGCTCGCGCAAAGGTACGGATAGCGATGCACGACGGCCCTACGTCATGCGGACCCGACGAGCGGGCCGGATGGCGCAGCGCCCGCCGCTCCCGCGGTGGGTGCCCCGGGCACGTGGGGGTGCCCCCTAACCCCGCATGGAGGACGAGCTGTGAACGGCGCCGAGCTGTTGGTCCGCGAGCTGCAGGCCCGAGGCATTGACTGTGTGTTCACCCTGACCGGCAACGGCCTGGCGCCGCTGATGGCGGCGTGCGGCCGGCTGGGCATGAGGGTCATCGACACCCGAAACGAGCAGGCTGCGGCCTACCAGGCCGACGGCATCGGACGGATGACACGCCGGCTCGGCGTCTGTGCCGTCTCCAGTGGCGTCGCCCACGTCAACGCGCTGTCCGGGGTCGCCAACGCATGGTACGACGGCTCGCCCATGCTGCTGATCACCGGCGGGAGCGAATCGGATACCCGTGGCAAGGGCCACTTCCAGGACATGGACACGGCCGGACTTGCCGCGCCACTGTGCAAGTACTGCACGTATGTCTCGAGGGTAGACCAGCTCATCAGCCACATGGACATGGCCATCGAGGCGGCCACCACGGGCCGACCTGGCCCCGTGCACCTGACCGTGCCCGTCGACGTGCTGGTGTCGGAGACCACGGCTCAGCTGTCGGGGAAGACGACAGCCGCGGTCGTCTCGGGCGGCCCGCCGGACGCGGCGGCCGTGGCAGAGGCGGCCCATGTGCTGGCCTCCTCTGCCCGACCTTTCGTCGTGGCAGGATCGGGAGTCTTCTACGCGGATGCCGCCAGCGAACTCGCGTCCCTGGCTCGAGCGCTCGGCGCACCGGTGGTGGTGCCCATCTGGGACCGCGGTGCTGTCGAGCAGCCGCTTCCCGAGTTCGTGGGCGTGCTTGGGGCGGCGAGTGGGCAGGCGCGGATCCTCCCCGACGCCGACGCCGTTCTGCTTGTGGGCGCCCGGGTTGACTATCGGGTCGGGTATCTGGAGCCGTTCGCGGTGCGCCCTGACGCCCAGGTAGTCCGGATCAGCGCGGACGCCGACGAGCTGACACAGGGCGTTGAACCGCACGTGGCCGTCCTGGGTGACCCGAGACGCGCAATGGAGGGAATCCGCCAGCGACTGGCCGCCCGGGGTCATGTGGCTGACGGAGCCTGGTTGGCGGAAGCACGTCGGCGGCACCGCGAGTTCCTTGCCGGACAGCCGTGGCGCGCCTCCCTGACGGCGCCATCGGGCATGACCACAGGTCCGGACATCATCGAAGCCATCCGGGAGGTGCTCACGGACCAGACCTACTTCCTCATCGACGGCGGCAATATCGGCCAATGGGTCCACATGGCCATGGCCGACCGCTACCCGGGCCGGTGGATGACCTGCGGCCGTAGCGCGGTCATCGGATGGGGCATCCCCACGGCCGCGGCCGTGCGCGCGTACGACCCCGAGGCGCCGATCGTCCTGCTGTCGGGCGACGGCTCGGCGACGTTCACCATCGCCGAGCTCGAGTGTGCGGCGCGCCAGCAGCTCCCCTTTGTGGCGGTCGTCGCAGATGACTCCGCCTGGGGGATCGTGCTGAGCGGCATCCGCCAGGCTGGCGGGCCCTCCGTTGGGGCAGAGCTCGGACCGATCGACTTCGTCAAGGTTGCCGAGGGCCTCGGGTGCCGGGGCCTGCGCGTCGACGAGCCCTCAGGCATCGCCGACGCGATCCGGCGAGGCCTCACCGAGACCGCGGTGCCCACGGTCATCCATGTGCCCATGACCACCGGCGGACCGGCGGACCCGTAGGGGTGCAGGCAAGCCGGTGTCACCTCTGCTTGGCGCGCCTTCTCCGGTTCAGCCAGGACGTCGAGCGCACGCCGACCACCGCCCGGCAGTGGCCGGCCACGCAGCCGATGTGGTTGGCACCAATCGGGATGAGGCGCTCACCCGCCGCGTCGACCGGCCGCCACACCTCGTCCACCCGCTGGATCCCGATGAGCCCTGTGGCATGGAGTGGCTGCCCCCTCAGCGGCACAACGGCCGTCAGGGGCATGAACCAGGCGATGGGCATGCGACTGGCTCCGGGACTACCCAAACCGGAGCGAGTACAGATCCGCAT
Source organism: Armatimonadota bacterium (assembly GCA_029547025.1). Classification (GTDB taxonomy): domain Bacteria; phylum Armatimonadota; class Zipacnadia; order UBA1398; family JAKPQA01; genus JAKPQA01. The sequence continues at coordinate 61,916 of JAKPQA010000100.1, read as the reverse complement.
CCCGAAGCACGAACCGCAATCGCACCGCTTGGCCGGACAGCGCTGCCAGGTCCGGGCTCCCCTTCCACACGACAGCCTGTTCGAGCGAATCGCCGTAAAGCGCCTCAGACTCCGCGAGCGAGAACCCGGGCATGGGCTGGCCCTTGGTGTCCTGGATCTCCTCCTGGACGCTTCCGGCGGCCGACGTCGAGTAGTTCAGTAACAGCCGGCTGCCCGCGAAGAGGAGTGGCCGGGTGAGAAGCTCACCGCCCGAAAGCGGTGCCTGGATCGACACGAAACCATCGACGCGGATCGCGAACCGCCGCAACCGCGCGGGCGCCGTCTGTAGGTTGTTCTCGGTGGCGAAGAACGACAGCTCGGGCGGTGCACCCTCGATGGCTGACGGGGTCTCGATGAGCCCCAGGCACTGGTAGTTATCGCCGTAGAACCAGTTGCCCGCCGTGCGCAGGCCCGGTCGGATGAAAGACTCGGGCCACACATCGAAGTGCTGGCCGTCCCGGGTCGACATGAGCATGCCGTCGGTCAGTGCGGTCCCCTCGCGAACCGAAGCCTTCGCTCGAAGCTCACGGTATTCGATCTGCGGCAGATGCCGCGCCGCCTCCGTCCACCCGCGGTCGATGTACCGCGTGGGGAAACCGATCCAGATATGGGGAGCCCGGGGGTAGGGCCAGACTTGGTTCGTGTAGAGCTCGGACACTCGGCCGGGGGAGTAGTCGACGAACTGCGGCGTGGTCCAGCTCACGAAGTCAGGCGACGTGCATGTGATGATGTCGCGCCCGTCGCGGAACTTGCGTCCGTAGAAGCGGTACTCACCACGGCTGGCATCCCAGAAGGCCAGATTCTGGGAATCGAAATCGCCCTCCGTGATCACGGGCCCATCATGCAGCTTGCGCCACCGGACGCCGTCGGCAGACGCGAACGCATAGACACCCCCCGCGCCTTGACCAACGCCGCCCAGGGCCTTGTAGCGCTCTGCGGCCGGCACCCCAGGCCGCGGGTCGATGAATGGCGTGAAGTTGTGAGTGGCCAAGCCCCAGCCTTCCGCCGGGGCCACGACCACATTGTTGTCGCGCGAGCCCTCAATCTCGTGCAGTCCCAGAACCGGGCGCTCCCAGTGGACGCCATCTGGACTCTCGGCCAGGCATGTGTACTCCGGGTGTGTCTCCGTCGACGCCTCCGGCGTGTAGACGACGTGGGCCCCCCGGTAGTACATACGGAACCCTTCCCCATCCCGGAAGACGGTCACGTAGCCTACCGCGTTGCCCTCCCACGACCGGTCAAGCACCAGGGCCACCTCGCGCGGTTCGGGGTGGTGCAGTCGTCTGTCGGCACCGCCCTCGAGCCGTTCGATCAGCCAGTCGTCGACGAACAGCTCGAGCCGCGACCCGATGTCGCACACATAGGTGCCGTCTGCCGGCACGAGCACGCTCGATACGATCACCGCATGGCTCATCGTGAGGAGCATGGGGAGATCACCTCTCTTGGGTAGGGCCTGGGCGCCGGAGTTCGGCCCAAGCCAGCGCGGCCCCTCGCGAAGCCCCTTTCGGCCTGCGTCCAGCGCGCTGCGCGGCCCGGCAAGAGGGCTCGAGGGCGCCCGCCGGCGAACTCCCCACGCATCGCCCGAACCGGGGAGCTGATGGTCATGCTGCACCGCTACGACAGCTACGGATGGCTCAGGGGCCTCAACTGCATCCCCTCATGGGGCGCGCGGATCGAGCAGGCCTGGTGGGCCTACAGCCCGGACCAGTTCCGTGCCGAGATGGCCCTGGCGCGGACCATCCACTCGAACTGCATCCGGCTCTGGATCGAGTTCAGCGCGTGGATGGCCGAGCCTGAGGCCGTGACGGCCAGCTTCATGGATGCCATCCGAGGCATCGATGAGGCCGGCATGAAGGCCATGCCGTGCCTGTTCAACCGCTGGCATGACTGGCGGTACGACTACGGCGGCACCTGCATCGAGCATCTGTTCCGCGACTGGGTGCCGCAGGTCGAGTACGTGCAGGCGCTGGTGACCCCGCTGGCTGCCGACGACCGCGTGCTGGCGTGGGACCTGTGCAACGAGCCGCAGGCCTTCGGGCGCGAGAAGCCGGAGGACATCAAGGAGTTCGAGTGGCTCAGCACTATCGCCGCGGCGGTCCGCGCCGCCGGGGCGCAGCAGCCCATCACCATCGGTACCATGGTGGGCAGCAACATCACGAACCTGGCCGAGCTGATGGATGTGCTCTGCGGGCACCCCTATGCCCGGACGCGGGACGCCATGGTTCAGGCCGTAACCGAGCTGAAGGCCATCCAGGAGGCCCACGGCAAGCCGCTGCTGGTGAATGAGTGCGTCCCCGGCTGCCTCGATGATTTTCGCCGGGCCGAGGCCGCGCGGTACTCCTCGGAGCTGCTCTCCGAGGCCGGCTTCGGCTGGATGGGCTGGAGCATCAAGGAGGGCAAGGCCATCTCGACCCGGCGAGACCGCTACGACGCCAATGGGATCGACGACCAGGGCTTCCATGCGTGGTTCAACAAGGATGGCTCCCTCCGCGGGGGGTTGGACTTCTTGCTGGAGCCTCCAGCGCTTCGGGCGCCATGGGAGGCGTAAGGGCAGGCGTCACAAGTTAACAATCACAAGAGGCGCGGGCCGGGTGGTAGGCTCATATGCTGATATGCTCATATGGCCACCTCACCTCCTTTCGATGATCAATCTCCGCGGTATCCGCTATCTTGTGGTTGCCGGTCATCTCGCGAGAGCGCGCACGGCTCCACGGCGACGGGGTTGGCCGCGTCGCGAAGGGACAAGACGGGAGTTCTGCTCCCGCCGCCCTTCGTCACGCCGCGCGGGCGCTGGATGGCTGCACCGGCGAGGGTGAGTAGGGGCTCTGCCGGCGGAGGGAGGAATCGGCCCGGGTCCGGAAGGTCCGCCGGTGCGGTCGGGCAAACACCGTCTTGGCCCGGGCGCGAGGGTTGCCGCTCAGGTAGGCTGCGCATCGATCGGAGGGCTTACACATGGCACGCATCGCGCTCATCGGAGCCGGGAGCGGGTTCGGAAGCCGGCTCTCGGTGGACATCCTGTCGTTCCCCGCATTACAGGACAGCACGCTCTGCCTGGTGGACATCAACCCGGAGGCGGCGGAGGGCGTGGGGCGGTTCGTCCAGCGGGTGATCGACGACAACGAGCTACCCGCGCGCGTTGAGGTGGCGACGGATCGCCGCGAGGTGCTGGCGGGGGCCGACTACGTCATCGTGTCCATCGCCGTCGGCGGCCCGGCCTACGACGGCGTGCCCTACTACCACGAGGTCGCGATCCCGGCCGAGTATGGTGTCGAGCAGCAGATTGCCGATACGTTGGGGCCGGGCGGCGTGTTCCGCGCGCTGAGGTGCGCGCCGGAGATGCTGGCCATCTGCGACGACATGGAAGAGCTGTGCCCTGAGGCGCTGCTGATCAACTACACGAACCCCATGGCCATGCTGTGCTGGGCCATGGGCGCGGCCACCGAGCTCGATATCGTCGGCCTGTGCCATAGCGTCCAGGGAACGGCGCATCAGCTCGCGGGCTACATCGGGGTGCCCGCCGATGAGGTGACCTACTGGGTCGCGGGGATCAACCACATGTCGTGGTTCCTCGAGTTCGCGCATCAGGGACGCGATGCGTACCCGCTGCTGTTCGAGGCCATGGAGAAGCCCGAGGTGTTCAAGCAGGACCCGGTGCGGTTTGAGATCATGCGCCACTTCGGCGCATTTGTGACCGAATCGACGCCGCACATGTCGGAGTACGTGCCCTACTTCCGCAAGCGCCCGGAGCTGATCGAGGAGTTCGGGCTCCACCGCCGCCGGCCGAACAAAGAGGCCGAAAAGCGTGAGCGCTTCTGGCAGAAGGATGACCCCAAGGAGTCTACCGAGCTGCATCGTTCGGGCGAATACGCCTCATGCATCATCCACGCCATCGAGACGAACACGCCCTATCGGTTCAACGGCAACGTGCCGAACAGCGGGCTGATCACGAACCTGATGGAGGGGTGCTGCGTCGAGGTGCCGTGCCTGACGGACGGCACGGGCGTCCGGCCGTGCGGCGTCGGCGACCTCCCGCCGCAGCTCGCCGCGCTGAACTCGTCGAACATCGCCGTACAGCAGCTTACGGTCGAAGCCGTGCTCGAGCGGGATCTGGAGAAGGCCTACATGGCCGTGGCGCTGGATCCGCTCACGGCGGCCGTGTGCTCGCTTCGTGAGATCCGGTCGATGTTCGACGCCATGGTCGAGGCGGAGAAGCCGTGGCTTGAGGCGTGGTACGGGTAGGGCAGGGACGCGAGCCAGCCGTCGGCCTGGCGGCCGACTCACCGGCGAGGAGGCCGGTGCCCCTGGGACGAGAGATGCACCGCGAGGGAGCACGCTGCCATGGATCGGGACACCGGGTCGCCGCTGGTCTACCTCGAACCGGATCCGGAGTACTCGCTGCTCGACAGCGCCGCCGACTCGGTGCGGTTCGCGGTGAGCCGGTGCCTGACAGAGTACCGCGGGCATGCGTGCGCAACTTCGTCCTTCGTTAACCCCGAGGGCGAGGTGATGGCGTGGCACGACTTTGGCCTCATCGAGGGCCCCGGGTGGGCGGCCAACGCCATGGGGGGCGCCTACGAGCTCCTGCTCTGGGCCCGGCACAGCGCTGACGAGCGGCTCCGGGCCAAGGCGCTGTCGCTGATCGACCACGTACTCGACGACGGGTTCATCGACTGGGAAACCGGCCTGATGCACGGCTACCGTAAGGTCGACACTGACCAGCGGCTGCTCAACTACGAGAAGACGAACGAGTGGCTGTGCGCCGGGTCGATGGCTCGCGTGGGCTGCCAGATGCTCTGGGCGGCCGATCTGCTCGGCGAGGACCCGCGTGCCGCGCGGCTGGTGCGCGCCGCGCAGGGGATGATGGGCTGGATCGGTGAGCGTGTGGCACCGCTGGACAACGGCTGGTACCCGCGCCGCGTGCGGCCCGACGGGCGGCCCTATCGCGAGGATGACCCCATCTTCGACCACAGCGGCGACGGGCTGTTCGTCGTCGCGCTCATGGCTGACCTCACGCAGCGGGGGCTTGCTGATCACCGGGCGGAGCTGGCGCGCCGGGCCGAGGCGTTCGTCCGCGCCGGCGGCATGTACGGCAGCATCAATCACGACACCTACGATTCGCACGAGTGTGTGGCCTATGCGGTGGGTTTCCGCACGCTGCTGCAGTGTGCGCGCCTGCTGGGGCGAGAGGACCTGAAGGCGTTTGCTTTCGACAATGCGCTCACCGGACTCCGCGGCTTTCAGATGGCCCGCGACCTGAACGGTGTGGCGACGAAGGGCCTGCTCTACATGGAGGCCTCGTGGGACACGGCCTATCTCTGGGAGAACGCCGAAGCGGCGCTGGCATTCGTCGAGGCGGCCGAGGCGCTCGAGACGGTGGCGCCGCGTCAGGCGGAGCGCTGCCGACGGACGGCGCTGACGATTCTGCGGGCCATCGCCAAGCACCACTATGGACCGTACGGGTTCCTGACGGAGGGTGTCGACTGGAACAACCACGTCGGGCAGCAGCACCATATCGACGGCGCCGAGTTCGGCGCGATCCAGTACACGGAGCCGTTCCTGAACAATCTGCACATCGTGGAGCCCACGCTACGGCTGTGCGGCACGGAGGGGTAGCCGATGGTGCGCCCACCGTCAGCCCGAAGGAGAGTTGCCCATGGCTCCGTTCGAACTCCAACCGCTTGCCTTCCGCCCACTGCCACTCGGCCGCATCCGCGCGCGGGGATGGCTTGGGCGCCAGTTGCGCATCCAGGCTGACGGGCTCAGCGGGCATCTGGATGAGTTTTGGCCGGACATCCGCGACAGCAAGTGGCTCGGTGGGGAGGCCGAGGGCTGGGAGCGCGCCCCCTACTGGCTCGATGGCGTGATCCCGCTGGCATTCACACTCGGCGACGACCTGCTCATCACCAAGGTCACCGGGCACGTGAGCACCATCATTGCGCGACAGCACGAGGATGGTTGGCTGGGGCCGAGGGAGATGAGTGGGCCCGGCGGCGCCGGCCGCGCGCCTCGGCACGACATCTGGTCGCTCTTCCTCGTGATGAAGGCCCTGGTGCAGTTCGGCGAGGCCACCGGCGACGAACGCATTGCGGGCGTGGTCGAGCGCTGCCTGCGGGCCATCGAGACGCGGATCGACACGCAACCACTCATTGACTGGGCGAAGTTCCGCTGGTTCGATGCGCTCCTTGCCCTCTTCTGGCTGTATGAGCGCACTCACGAGAGATGGCTGCTCGATCTGGCGGTGAAGCTACAAGCCCAGGGCTTTGACTGGATCCGTTTCTTCGAGCGCTGGCCGCTGACGGAGCCCACACCCAGGGGCAAGTGGAACTTCATGGGCCATGTGGTCAACAACGCCCAGGCCATCCGTGCGCCAGGCTTGTGCTGGCGCCTGACCGGCGATGCACGCTACCGCGAGGCCGCCTCGCGGATGATCGGCCTGCTGGATCGGCACCACGGCCAGGTGACGGGGGTGTTCACCGGTGACGAGTGCCTGGCCGGACGGCGGCCGACTCAGGGCACCGAGCTGTGCGCCGTGGTCGAGTACGCCCACTCGCTCGAGCTGCTGCTCTCGACGCTGGGCGATGCGGCTTTCGGTGATCGGCTGGAGCGCATCGTGTTCAACGCGCTGCCGGCTACCTTCTCGCCCGACATGTGGTCGCACCAGTATGACCAGCAGGTGAACCAAGTGGAGTGCAGTTCGCTGGAGGGCCGCGAGTGGAACACCAATGGGCCCGACGCGAACCTGTTCGGCCTGGAGCCCAACTTCGGGTGCTGCACCGCGAACCTGAGCCAGGGCTGGCCCAAGTTCGCCTCGCACTTGTGGATGCAGGGCGAGGACGGCGCGTTGGTGGCCGCGGCCTGGGCGCCGTGCGAGGCGCGGGCTGAGGTCGCGGGGACTCCGGTCTCGGTCACTGTCGAGACCGAGTACCCCTTCCGCGAGACGGTGGACGTGACCGTCGAGGCGGTTCGGCCGACGGCGTTCGACCTGTTGCTGCGTATCCCCGCCTGGACGCGCGGGGCGACGGTGCAGGTCGGCGATGCGGTGCCCGAGCCGGCGAAACCGGGTTCGTTCTACCGCTTGAGCCGGCAATGGCGCGGGCGGACGGGCGTGCGACTCGTGTTCCCCATGAGCCCGGGTCTCGTGCAGGGCTATCGGGGCGCGGTGGCCGTCGAGCGGGGCCCACTGGTCTACTCGCTCCGCATCGGCGAGCGCTGGGTGCGCGTGCACGAGGACCAGCCCTGTCGCGAGCTGCCCCATGCCGATTGGGAGATCTACCCGACCACACCGTGGAACTACGCGTTGCGCGTGTCGGAGGCAACACTGCACGAAGACGTGTCGTTCGCCGAGCACCCGGTGGGCGAGTGTCCGTTCTCCCCCGAGGGCGCGCCGGTGTCGGCCACGGTGCGGGGCCGGCAGGTTCCAGGCTGGGTGATGGTCCGGGGCTCGGCGGCCGATGTGCCCGAGGGTCCAGTGATGACGGAGGAGCCGGAGGAGGAGCTCACGCTCATCCCGTACGGCTGCACGAACCTCCGCGTGACTGAGTTCCCGGTGTTGGGGCGCCAGGGCCGAAGCGCGGAGCCGGGCGGCCCAGGACGATGATCGGTGCCACCAACCGCGGCGGCGCGTATCCTATAGACCATGCAGTCCTTTGGCCGGTGGGACCAGCCTCACCGGCTGGCATCTTGGCCGGATGGGGAGCCTTCGCCGTGAGCCGGAACGTTACTCCGCGCGTTGCTCTTGCCTTGTGCGTGTACCTCCTGCCCGCTGCGGCACAGACTTCGGGCTACGGCCCCATCGACATCGTGCCGCCGACCGATTTGCCGGTGGCCGTCGATCGAGCGGTGGCCGACAAGAGCTGGGAACAGGACGACCTGTCGCTGATCACGACCGAGCTCTCGCCGGCGACACTGATGCTGTGCCGCGACAGCTCCGTGCGGTTTTTTGCGAACCTCGACGCGTGGGGACTGGGGGGGCCGAATCGGGTAGCCGTTCCGGGCATCGACACGGTTCGCCTGATGGCCCGAGGCGATCGGCTCGACGGGAGCGTTCAGACAGAAGCCTGGCTTCTGGCATGGTTCGGCGGTGCCCGGGGGTGGGATCCGTTCGACATCCCCTGGCTTCTGGTTCTGCAGCATCGCCCTGCAACCATCGCGCTCGACGGCAACGGTCTCGTCCTGCGCTTCGACGGACCGTGCGGCTATGTGGCGTCGATGCCGCTGTACGGCTATGCCAAGCCACCCGGGCCGGCTCGGGGCCAGGGCCTGATGGCGGAGCAAAGCCCGGCCACGTTCGGCGTGAACACAGCGGCATGGTACCCCGGACTCCCTCCCGAGGTGCTCGACCGGTGCCGGTGGTGGGCTCAGGTGCTCCGAGCCTTCCCGGTGGACTGCCGCGAGACGTTCTCGGTCGACCGGCGGAACGATTCGGTGACCCTCCGCCAGGAGATGACCTGGCTGGCAGTTGCCGATGACTTCGGCACGAGACCACGCAAGTTCGCGCCGCTGTCGCCGAGCCTGGGTCTGGCTTGGCTCGTGGGCGGCTTCCCCATGCGCTGTTCGGGGCCGATCACCGACGCCAAGCTATTCACGCCCTACGGCCCCTATGTGGGCGTCGAGGGAGCGGACACGGTCGAGGTACGGCTCGATGTGCTCAAGTACGTGCACGAGGTCGAGGCCCAGCAGGAACCGGACCTCGATCGAGATCCCATCGTCGCGCAGGCCCTCGAGACCATCCGCCAGCGAACCTCCAAGCGGTACCAGGGCGACACGGATCGGATCATCTGGGACCATGGCGGCCCCGAGAACTATTGCTGGCAGATCATGGCCGACCGGTGGTTCCCCAAGGCGCTGGCTTACATGGACCCGGCGACGCGCGAGCGGGCCAAGGCCCAGCTCCACTACTACTTCGCCAACTACGTGCTGAAGGAAGATCAGTACAAGCCCTTGGGCGATCACCTACTGCTGGTCGGACCCGGCATCGGCACGTGGGGCGGCTATGACGATGCAGGCAAGTTCAGCAGCAACGTCCTGGAGACGCTATGGTGCTATGCGCACTACACGGGCGACTGGGCACTGATCCGCGAGCGGTGGCCGCTGATCCTGAAGCTGTTCGTCACACCCATGGAAATGCGCTGGAAGACCTTCGGCCGGCAGTCTATCGCCGAGATGGGTGACGAGGCGGCCCCGCCACTCTATCTGGCGCGGATGGCCTACCGCATGGGCGACGCGGACACCTATGGGTACGCCTGCTACTGCTTCGCTCGCGAGCTCGTGCACCACTACGTGAAGCACAAAGGCGCGGAGTATTTCCGCCAGCACGGGCCCGTCGATTCGATGGAACCGATGACGGGCCCCATCTACCTGACGAACCTGTGGGGAGATACGGTGGGCTGGCGGATCGACGGACCCCAGTACCCCAAGGAGACGGGCGAGCGGCAGTATGGCAACCGCTGGGTGCGGTTCTCGAGCGAAGATGTGGCGCGGTTCCATCGCGACACTTGCGGCTCCGAGTGCCGTGCGGAGCTCGACGGGCTCCTGCAGGTCGAGTCGCCCTACCGGGTCGGGCGCGACACGGCACACATCGCGCCCTCGATGGAGCGGCTGCGGTCGCTACTGCTCAACGAACCGCCGGAGCAGCTCGCCAAGCTGGTGCAGGGCGAACGCGATCCGGGCAACGACGCGGATACCATTGCCTACTACATGTCGTTCCTACGGACGAGTCGCGAGCCGCGATATGACCGGCTGATTCCGGCGGGTGGGGACCCGACGCCATTTGTCGTTGGCATCCAGCGGGTGTGTCGGCCCGACTGGCCACTGCTGGTGCAGGCCGTGATGGGCTCGGTGGGAGAGGGCGACGCCACCCAGCCCGGATGGCCGGTGGCGAGTTGGGCGCTCTGGAAGCCGCCCACGACCGCCACCGGCATGCCTGCGGCGGACCGATGGCCCTTCGGTCAGGTGCTTCCGGGCGACGGCAGCCCGCCGGCAACGTTTCGGACGACGGACTTGTCGTGGGTCACCCAGGCGATGTCATGGGGGAGGGTGGCGGAGTAGGGGCATGGGCGGCGGCGTGGGGCCGCCAGCCGTCGCTCGGCCTCGTTGCGGACGGGGCGCCGTAGGGCGAACTGCGCCGATCCCAACGGGGTGAGCTCGCGATGCGCCCGATCCTCGTGACGGGGCTTCGCGTCCTTCGACAGGCTCAGGAGAGAGGCCCGATGCCCTGTGGCGCACCCTGGTGCGGCCTCTGCACAGGACCGTGTCGGGTTCTGGCGGTCCATGCCCAAGCCGAAGTTGCCGCGCACGTGAAGTCGAGGCCACCTTGCCAGCCCTGGAACCGATGTCCCTGGCGGTGACTGGGGCGACCACATCCCTCTTGTCGCACCCCTGTCGCATTGGTACACTCGCCCCCATGTGCCGGCCCCGTAACGTGATCCTCATCGTCGTCGACTGCCTCCGGGCGGATCATCTCGGCTGCTATGGTTACGCCAAGCCGACGAGCCCGAACATCGACGCATTCGCGCAGACGGCAACGCAGTTCGATCAGTTCTTCGCGTCGGCCGTTCCCACACAGCCCTCGTTCACGACGATGTACACTGGGCAGTATTCGATTACTCACGGCATCGTTAGCCACAAGGGTGACGTGGAACTCGACGAGAACGCCCCATGGCTGCCTTCGATCCTCCGGGCTCACGGGATGACGACCGCCGCATTCTGCTGCCTTCCCCGCTACAAGCACTGGTTCATTCGCGGTTTTGAGTTCGCCGTGGATTCGACCACCCGCTATCTCAGTGATGGCTATACAGCCGAGCTAATGAACTCCCGCGCCATCCCGTGGCTGAAAGCCCACTCCGACGAACGCTTCTTTATGACCATACACTACTGGGATCCGCATACGCCCTACATGCCGCCCGAGCGCTACCGGATCTTCTACGACGGGGACCCCACCGACCCAGCGAAGCCTGACACCCTCGCCCCGCTCCAGCGCCAGTACTTCTCGGTCATGTGGGCCAACTGGTTCTCGAAGCTGCCCCAGCCGCTGCGAGACGCTTCGTACATCGAGTCACTGTACGATGGCGAGGTGCGACACGCCGATGACGGGGTCGGGAGACTCCTTCAGGCGCTCGACGAGTCCGGACGGGCCGACGACACACTGGTCGTGCTCACCTCCGACCACGGTGAGATGTTCTACCGGCATGACATTTTCTTCGACCATCACGGCCTGTACGACGGCAACATCCACTGCCCTCTGCTCATCCGGTGGCCGGGGGTCACAGCCGGGGGCAGGCGGTTGCATGGCTTCGCTCAGCATCAGGACCTGGCTCCGACGGTGCTCGACGCCCTGGGCATCGGCGCCGCGGAGGCGATGGACGGCGCGAGCCTGGTGCCGGCGCTCTCGGGTGGTGAGATGCCGCCACGGGATTTCGTGGTGGCCGAGGAGTGCACGTGGCAGAAGAAGTGGGCGATCCGGACTGAGACCGAGAAGCTCATTGTGTCACGCGCTCCCGACTTCCATGGTCGACCCATGCGCGAGCTGTTCGATCTTCGCGCCGACCCCGACGAGCTGTGCGATATCGCCGAAGCGGAGCCCGAGCGTGCCCACGCGCTCGAGGAGCGGCTGGAGGGATGGATCGACGCCATGGTGGCCAAGAACGGCCTGACCGGGGATCCTCTGGCCGCCAGCGACATCACCCTCGGCAAGAAGTGGGAGCAGTGGCTCCGGAACTCGTGAGGCCGCGCGACCGCCTGCTCACGGCTCTGGATCACCACGAGCCCGACCGCGTGCCTTTGGACCTGGGCTCCACCCATGTCACCGGCATCGCCCTCGCCGCCTACAGGCGGCTGGCCAGTCTTCTCGGCGTGGACGAGTCGCCTCCTCTTGTTGTTGACGATATTCAGCAGATCGCTCTACCGCACGACAGGCTCCTCGAACAGCTTGGAGTAGACACCCGTGGGCTCTTCCCGGTGACCGGCAACAACATCCGCGTGCCCTTGGTGGAAGTGGGTTCGGACTGGGAGTACCGGGACGAGTGGGGCCTCGTGCACCGTATGCCCAGGGATCGAGGCCTCTACTTCACGCTCGTCGAGAGCCCTCTTCGAGGCCCCGCGCCCGACGCTCGTGCGCTCTCGCGCTATACCTGGCCATCGGCCGCCGAGCCGTCGCGGATCGCCGGCCTCGCCGAACGGGCCCGTACTTGCCGGCAGGCTGGCTACTGCGTTGTCCTGAAGGGCTTCTGCGCCGGGCTGTGTGAGGTTGCCTGTCGGCTCCGAGGGATGGAGAGCTTCCTGTGCGACCTGGTTAGTGATCCCGCCGCGGCCGGCGGCCTTCTGGATCGGCTCCTGGAGCTCAAGGCCGCGTTCTGGGAGATGGCGCTGCCCGTTCTGGCGCCTCACGTCGATGTCGTGCTCGAAGCCGACGACTACGGCACGCAGGACTCGCAGCTCGTCTCGCCCCACGTGTTCCGCGAGCTCTTCAAGCCCCGGCTGGCGGAGCTGTGTCGGGTCATCAAGGCCCTGGCGCCCGGAGCCAAGCTGCTGTTCCACTCGTGCGGCAGCATCCGCCCGATCATCCCGGACCTCATCGAGATCGGCGTCGACATCCTCAACCCCATCCACACCCGGGCCGCGGGGATGGAACCCATCGGGCTGAAGCGCGACTTCGGCGATGCGCTCTGCTTCTGGGGCGGCGGGGTCGACACCCAGCACGTGCTCCCCTTCGGCACGCCGGGCGAGGTGCGGGATGATGTCCGCCGCAACATCGACGCCCTGGCTCCCGGCGGCGGTTACGTTTTCAGCACGGTCCACAACATCCAGGCCGACGTGCCGCCGGTGAATGTCATGGCCATGTACGAGGCACTGGCCGAGGCGGGGGTGTACTGACCCTTTCGAGCCCCGAGACCCGACTGGACTCGGCCGAGCTGCTGGGCTTCGCCTCGATGGACACCCGTGAGCCCACGGGAACGTGGCTCGGGCGAAATGAGATCTCGGGACGTTTGCACGCGGGGACGTTCGCGGGCCAGGCGCCATACCATCGGCACCGCTCCTCCACGTGCCGTCGCGGCAGGTCGTGGACCCATGGCGGCCGTTCGAGCGAGTCCACCATCAGGTCCTGAGAGCCCCGGAGCCGCCCGGGCGGGTCGAGGCACCGACGATCACCGGCGATGGATGCGACCGGCAGAGCGCCGTGGCAGAGCTCGACCAGATCGTGGTGGCACTTCAGGGCTCCGGCGGCCGTCTTCAGCACTCTCGGCTGACTCTCACACCTCGTCGGCCAGCCGACGCATCTCGTCACGGGCCGCGTTTTCGGCGGGACACCCCCGGTTGGTCTGCGCCCAAGCGGGACCGGTGCCAGGGACCTCCGGTCATGCGTCGAGCAGGCCCTGGAGAGGGGCCGGCGAACCGGGGGGACTGCTCGCCGACGCGCTTGACAGCGCTTGACAGGAGGCACGGCCGTGGCCCCAGGGCATCTTGCCTTGTACCTGCTCACATTCTGCTGGGGAGTGGCCCGGGCGGTTCCGGGCCCGACGGGCATTCCCGACGACTGGCTCACCGTGGCCTCGCTGATTGGCGAGTGCGCCGTCGGCCCCACGGAGCGCATTGGGCTGGACACCGATGGCGACGGCGACCCCGACCGCGTCGCGTACCGGGATGGCCACGCCCTGGTCGTGGCCGTGGATGCCGACGATGACGCCCGAACAGCCGCTGACGTCCCCGACGCGGACGGCGACGTGCTCGCCATCGATCTCCAGGACGACGGCCGCATCGACCGGATCCTCGACCGCTTCGACGATGATGGTGACGGTGACGCCGACCGCGAGCACCACTACTACATCGGACGCAGCTGGCTCGGGGAGCCCGCAGGTCTGGTGGCCGCGTGGGACCTGAACGACAACAACCGGCTGTGGGCCCTCCATGGCTACAGCTACGACCAGGGGAGCTGCCAGTGGGACAGCGACTTCGGCGCGGGTGGAGCCGAGGGCTTCTGCTTGTTTGGGCGCGATGCAGCTGCCGGGGAGTGGGTCCCCCGCTTCGAATGTCCCTTCTACTTCTTCGACCCGGACCATGACCACCATCCCGAGGCCGCACTGCGGCTCGAGGGGGCCGGTGCCCGCATGCAGTTCCTGCGGCTGAGCTTCGACGCCGACGACGACGCGGGGCGCGAGGCGCCGTACGACTACGATGTGGGTCTGATGGCTGTCGGCCCTGTGGACCTGCCGGACTCCTGGCTGGCGCCGGAGCCGCTGCGTTGGGGATTCACGAGCCCCTTTCTCCAGTATAGCGGCGCCGAGTTGCGCGCCCCCACGCTACCTTGGTCATCGGCGCTTCTGGTTTGGGATGAGAACGACCGGAACATCGATCCCGGTGACCCCGGTGCGCATGAGCGCTGGGAGGGTGTTATCAACGCGCCCTATACAGGTTTCCCGCAGGTTGGTGGGCCATCGTGTGGCCGCATCAACAAGCGGTATGAACTCGATGCCGACAACTCGGGCGGCCTGCGCCTCTACCCCTCGTGGGTCGACTGTCGGCTCCATCTCCTCGGCGCGGAGTATGGCGAGTTGCTGATGGACGCGGACGACGACGGCTCGCCGGACTGGAGTGCGGGGTACCGCGACACCGATCGCGACGGCTTCTTCGACCAGTGGACCCTGACCCGCGCCGGTGGTGGGGAGGCGGAGTGCACCATCGCCGCACCGCCGCCCTACATGCTCGATGCCGGCGGTCATCCGGCCCGGACAGCTTCGCCCATAGCGCCTCGCTGGGGGGAGCTGCGTCAGGCCTACGGTCCGCTCCTGGCGCAAGGGACCATGCGGGCCCGGCGCGTGGCCCATGCGCTCGGCCTCGGGGACTCCCTGGCCGCCGGGCCGAGCGAGCGCGGCCGCTATGGGGCCGAGGGACAGATCCGCGGCGCGCTGGCCCGCGCGATCGACGAGGCGGTTGCCGCCCGAGACGCCGCGCGTGCGGTCCGGCTTTCTCGCGCCCGTGAGTGCTGGGAGGCGGGCCTGGTGGAGTCCGCCGTCAGATGGCTCGGGGCCGGTTGATGGCCTGGCGGGGGGCGCGCGGCCGCGAGGGCAGGCGCCGCGACAGCCACGCGGCCACCGGATGGATGGCCACTGCCAGTGCGCCGTTGTAGATCGACTGCACCAGCACAAGCCGTGCCCAAGTCGAGAGGTCCGGGTAAGGCGCCAGGATGAAGCGTACGACCTCGGCCCCGACGGTGGCCACCGCCGTGCACGAAACGGGGACCAGGAGGCTGCGGGCGAAGAGGCTGTGGCTCGCACTGCCGGCGGCGTAACCGACGAGTACTCGCGAGGCCACGAAGGCGCCTCCCCCCGGCCCCGCGGTATGCGCCACCTCGAGCATCCCACACAGGAAGCCCGCGACCGCGCCGTCTTCCTGACCCAGCAGAAGCCCAATGGATGTGATGATGACGAGGTCAAGATGGGGGCGGGCGCCCAGAACCGGGAAGGCCGCCCCCAGGCCCGGTTCCCACGCACACAAGGCGATGGCGTACAGCCCCAGCGCGATCCGCAGGAGCACCTCAATCGCCTCCCGCGCCGAGCCGGATCACCCAGACCGAACTGAGCGAGAGGGCGTCCGTGAGGGGCCGCACCGTGGCTCGAGCTCGAGGCCGCCGCGTGCCCGTCGCCGGGTCCAGCACCGCGATCTGGTGATAGGTGTCGACCCGGCCGAGTAGCAGGCCTCCGGGGATCGAGGCGCCCAGGCCCGCGGTGCAGACAAGGTCGCCCTCGCGCAGGTCCGAGGAGAGTGGCAGATCGCGCAGTTGGAGCAGTCCTCGCGAGGTCCCCGTGGCCATCCCCAGACTCTCCTGGGACCGGGCACAGCGGGCGGGCAGCCGCGCGTAGCGATCGGTGACCAGCCGAACGACGCAGGTTCCCCAGTACACGCGGGCGATGACACCGACCAGATCCGGACCCGAGACCACCACATCGCCAGCGCGCACCCCGCTGCCCGAGCCCACGTTGAGGATCAGCGCATCTGCCCACTGGTCAGGGCCGCGCCCGATCACCAGGGCTCGCGTGGCGGTGGACGTGAGTTCCCGAAGGCGAGTCGCCTGGATCTCGAGGCCGAGAAGCGGCACCGGTGCGATGTCTGACTGCCGCAAGAGGGCGTTCTGGCGACGCAGCAGGTCCGTCTGTGCCGCGAGACGATCGTTCTGGAGCGATAGCCTACGGGCACTGACTACGCTCGTGACCGCGTCGGAGACGCGGCGCGCAGACCGCGCTGCCGCCTCTTGTCCGACCCAGTCCTGGGCCACGGCACCGGCCCGCTCCCACACGGTCAGCGCCGGTGAGACGTCGCCAGTCCGATGGTTCCAACCTGCTCCTGCCGACCCAACCAGCAACAGCGCGAGTATCGTCCGGCGCCGTCGCTCAGGATCACGCCGGAAGATCATGCGCGACCGTTCCCCTTCCGCACGCGCCACGCACTGGACGGCGAACGATCAGCACTTCGCGCAGCTTCTGCCACTCGACCAGAGGTCGAACCAGGGCCTGCTCGGGCACCCCTGGCCGCCGGGCCTGCTCCGCGAGCACCACGCCGACCCGAAGGCCCGGCGGGTAGATCTCGCCGATCCCCGACGTCAGCACGGGATCGCCGGCACGTAACGACGCGCCACTGCTCAGGTACCCGAGCACCAGCGGGCCGTTGGGCCGACTGCCGGTTACAATGGCATGGAGCTCCTGGGAGCGGGGTAAGCCCCCTTCTCCGTTACCGCCCGTGTCGGGAGAGGCATTCGCGGCGCCGACGGGCTCGTGGGCGGCAACCACCACGGGTACGCCCACACTCGGATCCGTCAGCAGGGCCGCGGTGCACGTGGTCTCATTCACAGTCACCACACGGCCCACCAGGCCCTCGGGAGCCACCACCACGTCACGATGCCCCACGCCGCTCTGGGATCCGCGACCCAGTGTCACACGAGAAGTCGCCGGATCGTTCACGACAACCTGTGCCGCCACGAAGGACAGCCCGCGACGCCTCAAGCCCGCCCCCAGCTCCTGGAGCCGCCGAAAGCGCACTCCCTCGCGGAGGAGTTCCTGCTCGAGGAACTGCTCGGCTCGAAGGCCTGCCACCTGGGCAATCAGCGAGCGCTGCCGCGTGACCAGGTTAGCCGCAGGGGCACCCATGGGTGACGAAGGCCGACTCACCAGCAGTCCCACTGCCGTGACCGCCAGAGCCAGCAGCAGAGCGGTGGCGCCCCGCCGCAGGCGCGACGGACGGGACGGGGCTCCGATCCCCAGAGGTATCCGGCTACTCATGGATCTGGCCGCAGTCTATCCATCGGCGCGCTGGGCCCCCTGCCGGAGGTTGAGCGAGCTGCCGCCCGAAGTCTCCTCCGGGTTTCCGGGCCCGAAGGCCGCGATATAGTAGTAGTCAATGGCGGACACCACGTACCCGTCCGCGATGGCCGGGGATGCGGTCACCGCGTAGCTCGTCATCGCCGACCAGAGGCACTCACCGGTCCGCCGATCCACCAGGTAGAGCCCGCCGTCGCGAGAGCCCACCACGAGAATCGTGTCGGCGATGGCCGGCGACGACTGGATCCCGTCGCCTGTTCGGAACTCGAATACCACGCTGCCCCCGGCAAGATCGAGACCGCGCAGCACGCCATCGCCGCCCCCCACATACGCGACACCGTCGGCGATGGCGGGAGAGGACCGGACCGGTCCTCCGGCGTCGCACACCCATCGCGGCTCACCCGTCCGGGCATCCACGCAGTGCACGGTGGCCGCGTCCGACCCGAAGACCACACAGCCATCGGCGTATGCCGGCGAGGAGTGCAGCTCACCCTCTGTCGAGACCGCGAAGACCACCTCACCGGTCTTGGGATCGAGCGCGTAAAGCCGGCCGTCCCACGAGGGCGCATAGACATAATCGGCCACGGCGGCACTCGCCAGAATCTCACCACCCGTTGGAGTCGCCCAGAGACGCTCGCCCGTCTCCAGGTCCACGGAGTGCAGCTGGCGGTCCCACGATCCGACGTACACCCGGCCGTCGCAGATGGTCGGCGACGCCCGGATCTCGCCACCGGCCCGGTACGTCCACACCGGCATGCCGGTGCGCGCCTCGTGGCAGTACAGCCCGCCATCGTTGGCGCCGAAGACCACCTTGCCATCAGCGACCGCCGGTGTGGACTCGATCCGGGCCCCAACATCCACCTGCCACTCCACGGAACCATTGCGCAGATGCAGCGCACGGAACCGTCCATCCCTGGACCCTGAATACACCAGTCCCGCGTCGACCGCGGCCGAGCTCACCACCTGACCGTCAGTGCGCACCGACCATCGCAAAGTCAGGTGGGTGCTGAGCGTCTCCGGCGTCCACGCCGCATGGTCGGGGCCCTTGCGGAACATGGCCCAGCGGTACCGGCCCTCCCGCAGCTCATTCTCCAGCGTGCCGACCGCTCGCAACAGGCGGGAGACGGCCTCATGATCACTGACGTCGGGGAAGTCCGCGCGAAGGCGATCCAGCTGCTCCCGGGCTTCGGCCAGGCGCTTCTGGTCGTAGTACACGCGACCCAGGGCATAGCGCAGATGCGGCACGCGCCCCCGCGTCTCGGCGGCATCGGCGAGCTGCTTGAGCGACGCTTCTCCCGCAACCAGCCCCGCGAGGGCCTCCGCTCGGAGCCAGTTGGCCTCATCATCGGCCCGCCGCCGGTGTGACGCGACCAAGGCATCGGTCACCGCCTGTTGGCCTCGGGCCATGGCGCGGAACCCCGTGGTGCGGAGCCCCTCCACGGCCGCCGATCGCAGAGCCGCCAACGGCTCCCCCCGTGCCAGCACGTCGACCAGGCCGCGGATGGCGACCTCGTTGCCGATCTGGCCGAGGGCGTACGCGGCGCGCGTGCGGATGTGGGTGTCGCTCGATGACATGGCCTCCACGAGCTCGCCCGCGCGCTTCTCCAGGGCACCCGCGATCACCGCGGCCTCGTCGGCCGAAGCCTGGGGCAACGCATCCAGGAGCGCGTCGAGTGCTTCGGGTGTGTTCAGCGCCTCCAGCCGCTCGACCGCGTACCGACGGACCTTGGCTCGTCCCGACGACAGGATGCGACGTAGGAATCGGACCTCTCGGTGACGCAGCTCCTTGGACCTTGGGAGCCAGTAGTCGGTCTCAAAGTCCTGTTCCGCCGCGCTGAGCAGGATCAGCTCGAGCTCCTCGGGTGTGGTGCGCAACGTCATCCGATGCTCGTGCAGTGCCTTCAGGGACTCGCGGCGCATGAGCACCTCGAACTCGCGCCAGTCGTTGAGCTCTCGCGCCATCAGGTCCTGGGCGTCCTTGGCCTCCAGCTCTTCGTCGGTCATCCACCCATGGATCTCGTCGGCCAGATACTCATGCACCAGCTCATACTGCCGCTCGTGCTCGTCGCCGAGGCGGCGCACGAGCCGGTAGTCCGTGAGCTGCCACAGAATCCGTTCCACGCGGTCGCGGTCGATGTTGAGGTCCGAGCAGATCTTCTTGATGGGCAGCGGGGCCTTCATCTGCATCGACCGCACGAGCTCCTTGAGCACAGTGCGGGCCGCGTCCCGCTCGCGCCAAGCGAACTGCTGGATGACATAGTTGAGATGATCCTTGAGGATGCCCTCAGCCTGACCCAGTGTCTCGTAGTCCTTGAGCTTGACTCCGCGCCGCCGCGGGCCCAGCTGCTCGACCAACCGGTAGCACACGATCTGGAGCTGGGCCGGGCCGATGCCCTCGTCGGTGTGAAGGTCCTCGAGGATCCGCTCGATCAGCGCTTCCTCGAACTTCAGCTCGAACTTCGCCGCCGGCTTCACAATCGCTTGCCGCGCCTGAGACGGGGCGAAGCGGCGCAAGCGGTACACGGCATGCAGGATATGCGGAATGCTCTCAGTCAGCTCGTACAGCTCGCCGAAGAAGTCCTCGCGGATGCTGATCACCCAGCGCGTGTCCAGATCCTCGCACGCGAGACACCCGGCCAGCTCCTGGACGAAACTCTCTCGCACCCGCTCGCCCAGTCGGGCAAAGAACTCCTCGAACTGGTCGAGGAAGATCACGATCTGACGTCCGGTTGCCTCGCGAACCGCGCGGATCGCCTCGGCCAGCGGTATCTTCGGCTCTCCCAGGAGTCCCTCAGGCACCGCGGGATGTTTCTGCAGCTCGTCGGTGATGCGGGTCGCCGGTTCGTCGAGCACCCGGGTGGTGATGGCGAGGGCGCCCTCTTCCTCGAGTGGAGGCACCAGACCCGCGTGGATCAGCGAGGTCTTGCCCGTCCCTGAGCGGCCGAACAGAACACTCACACGATGAGCATCGATCAGGTCGCGCATCCGGCGGGTGTCGTCATCGCGGCCGAAGAAGATGCTCGCGTCCTTGGCCTCATAGTGATCGAGGAACTTGAAGGGTCCCTCGGGCTCCATCTTCAAATCGGTCCGGCGCACATCCAGGTGGCGGTCCGAACCCCGCCGCACCCGCCGGTCGTACAGCTCGGCGAAGAACCCGTCGAATGTGCCCTGCTCCCGGCTGATGACATGCCGCTCGCTCCGGCGGCTTCGCAGCAGCTCCACGACTTCGGGCTGGAACGCATGGTGCTGAAGCTGGTCGGGCTGCTCGATCCGCAGGTTGTCGTAGGCATCACGGTCGCTCATGGGGTACTGCGGGTTGATCCACCACAGCGCGTCGCCCTCGCGCGCAATGATCGGCATCAGGGCACGATCCCGCGCACAGTACGACACGACCAATGTGCATTGCTTCGAAAGCTCATGCACGATGTGGCTGGCCCGGCGCAGGTACGAGCTCACCTGCCGGGGCGTCAGTGCCGGCCCATCTTTGGCGCTCCCGGGGAGTTTGACCACGGTTAGCCGCTGTGACTCCATCAGCGCGCCCGTGATCTCCCGGCGCGTCGCCTTCCCGACCACCACCAGGTTGTACTGCTCCACCGGAAGAAGGTGCTCCTGTGCCAGCGCGCGCTCGAGCAGGTCATCGAAGCACATGGTGAAGATGGTGCTGAAGTAACGCTCCTTGGTCAGGCGAGCCAGACGGAGGTGCCCCTCGCCGACCTGCAGATCCTCCACCAGGGGCAACACAAGCTCCGACAGAGCCGCCGGCGAGAGGTGGGCCGCGTCCACGGCGTCGTAGGCCGCCTCCTGCCTCTCGGGCATTGCCTCCGGAAGCCTGATTCCCTGGCTTTCGGCATACCGTATGCACGCCTCTACCGCGATGTCCTCGTTCGTCTTCCGATGCGGCTTGAGCGCCATGCCGCTTCCCACGAACAAGACCACGCGGTTCATCGCACCACGGTTGCGCTTGAGTAGCTCTGAGAGCTCCTGCATCATCCCGTGCCGCCCCAGCCGGATCTTGCCCGGCCCGTGCGGCCAATCCCCCTCATGCTCGACTCCGGCAGCGAGCGGGTCCCGCGCCTCACCGGCCCGGCGCTCGTGTGGCGTCCCGGGCTCGGACGCCCACGAGCTCCAATCTTGCCAGCAACACCGGCGCCGGATGGCCGCCGGCGATCTTCTCGACCGCCACCCCTGTCGAGTCCACGATCCACGTCAGCGGTACCTGGTCCGCCATGAACGAGGCGGTGACGTCCAGAACTCGCGGCGATCGGCCCGAGACCAGTGGTAGGGTCCATCCGCCCCGCTTCGCCCAAGCTCTCAGAGCGTTCTCGTCCTGATCGACGGGCGCCACCACCAGGATCAGCAGATCGGTCTCGGCCACACGGTCTCGGATCTCCTGCAGGGCGTCCATCAGCGCCTCGGACGCCTTGTTGCCCGACTCGACGAACGTGAGCACCAGGGCGCGCCCCAAGGTGGAGTCCGCCGAGTACTCCTGCCCGTCCATCGTGCGCAGCCGCCACTCAGGCGACACGGCTTTCGGCGTCGCCAGCGTGGTGCGCGATGCACCCGGATCCAAGAGCATCCTGCCGGCGTCCGGCTTACCCATGGCCTGACGAGTGACCACGCTCACGGCTTGGATGGTGTCGCCCTCCTCGATTGCGTCCACCACCGCCAGCCCCTTCACCACTCTCCCCACATAGGACATGGGGATCCCGCCCTGGGACTGCTCCCCGTCCTCCAAGAGCACGTCCCGCGCCCGGAGAATCCGGAAGCCCACCGCCTCTGCGAGCTCCGGGGATGACGCATCGCGATCCAGGAACACGTAGCCCCGGAGCGCCCGCTGTGGGGATCGCTCAGCAACGATCCTCCAGTCAGGGTCCTTCAGCTTCGCCCCCTCGGGCTTCGCGCCGGCGTGTACCGACCGGCCGCGCACCGCCCGGTCGAACATGCGGCCCGCCAGATAGCCCTCGCGCGCCAAGCGAACGAAATGCGAAGCGCCCACCGGACACTCGCGCGCGTCCACCTCGATGTACAAGTCGCCTCGCGACGTCCTCAGGAGCAGGAGTTGATCCGCCGCAAGCTCCTGGCCGTCAAACGGCTCGGTGACGGTTCCCGGGGGCAGCGCCGCGGTGCCCTCTCCTGTGTGCGCCGACGCCGGTGCGCCATGCTCCTGCTCGTGAGTGGCCCCGCCCGACCCCGACCGCGCACATCCGACCCACCAGCTCGTGCCCAGCAGAAGAGAGAACGCGATGAGCGCCCGGCGACCCCGCGGTGGACCCGACCCGACGCTGGGCAATGGTCGCCACGTCCATGAAGTCACTCCCATGCTCGCACCACTCCGCGATGAGTCGGCAGCCAAGGGATTCGGGGGGTCCCAGGGCCGCCTATGAGCTGAACCGGAACGTGATGATGTCCCCATCGTGAACGACGTGGTCACGGCCCTCGAGGCGAACCACGCCCCGGGCCCGGCATTCGGCGAGCGAACCCACCTCGGCGAGCACGTCGAAAGGGATCACCTCCGCCCGGATGAAACCCGCCTTCATGTCCGAGTGAACAGCTCCCGCCGCATCGAGCGCTACCGTGCCCGACCGCACAGGCCACGCTCTCGCCTCACCGTGCGCTATGGTGTAGAACGTGACCGCGTCGAGCGCCTCGTACACCGAGGAGATGCAGCGCTCCCGGGCCGAGGACCGTATGCCGTACTCGGACAGAAAGCCGAGCTGCTCCTCGGGCGGCAGCTCGGCGATCTCCAGCTCGAGCCGTCCTGCAACCACCGTGTGCGGATACCTCTGTAGCCGGCAGACGTCGGCCAGCGCTCCGTCGGTGCCCGCGTCGTCATCACGGACGTTCTCCAGCACGGCGACCGGCTTGGCCGACAGGAACTGGAACCCTCGGAGCTCTACCCGGTCACGCTCCGCGGGGAGCGCCTTCGCCAGCCCGACGCCTGCCTCCAGGGGTGCCCGGACGTGCTCGAGGAGTGCCCGCTCCCGTTCCCCTTCCTTCTTGCCTCGCTGGATGTCCCGCAGGACACGTTCCAGCCGGCGCTCGACCTTGGCCAGGTCTGCCAGGGCCAGGCTCAGCAACACGTCCTCCAGCTGAGCCACCGCGCCAGGACCATCTACCGCGAAGGCACCGATCACCACGCAGAACGCATCGGCGTCCTCGACATGACGGGCGACGTCCTCCGCCCCCAGGCCGCTGGCGCCCCGGGACGGCCGCGCGCCCAACACATCCACCAGGGCCACCTCGGCCTGAACCTTGCGTTTGCTCTCGGTGATCTCGGCGAGACGCTCCAGACGGGGATCCGGTACCTTCAGCACACCCACGTTGGGCTCGGTCCTCCCGTGGGTCGAGCCGTCCAGGTCCTTCTTCAGACCCGTCAGAAGGTTGAAGATAGTTGTCTTCCCACTACCCGGTAGACCCACCAGCCCTATGCGCACGGCACATCCGCCGCCCAGCGGCCCTGGTCCTCTCCGCGAATCCACCCCGCCCAAGCGGGTGCGGATCCCCTCGAAGTTCGCCGGAAGTATACCCCATCCCCTATCGCCTCCCGGAAAAGCGCCCGGGAAGCGACAGGGCCGCCTACCGATGCGCAGGTTCCCCCGGAGTGGCGGGCGGCGCCGTCCATTCGCGGTGACCACCCGGCCCACGCTCGAGAGCGAGATGACCCTGGGGGGCGGCGGCACTCGGCTCCGACCCGGCACTGCAAAATGGGACGGAATCCGCGGGCATCGCCGCCGTCTTGTAGGTGCGCCGCGCGAAGCGGCATATCGAGAATGTGGGAGGGATCGACCATGACACTCCGAGGATGGACGTTCGGGTTCATCGCGATCGTGTTCGCACTCGGCGCCACGGGTGCCTACGCACAGGTTGACAAGGAGAAGGCCGACGAGGCCGTCAAGTTCTGGGTGGAGCAGTCGAAGCTCCAGCAGAAGGTCCAGGAGCTTCGTGCGGAGCTGTGGGGCCTTCAAGCGGCCGGGGCCGACGCGGAGAAGGTGCAGAGCAAGCAAGAGGCGCTCACGAAGGCCGTGGACGAGGTTCGTGAGCACGCCGCCCAGCGACCCGCAGCCATCGGGGCGTGTCCCTACGGTGGCCCAGGGATCGGTGCGGGCTTCGGCCGAGGAGCGGGCTTCGGGCGTGGCCGAGGCGGCTGGCAGGCTCGGGTCGAGTCGGTTCAGGACCCCGAGCTCAAGCAGCAGATCACCGACCTTCACAACCAGATCCGCGCGAAGCAGCAGGAGCTGCGCCTGCTGACGGCCCAGGGCAAGGACACGGCCGCGGTGGCCGCCGAGCTCAAGGCGCTGCGTGAGAAGCTCCAGGCGGCCAACGACAAGGCCGGTCTGTGCATCGGCGTCGGGCCGCGGGCCTACGGCATGGATGGTGCGGGCGGCCCGGGCCGCGGCTGGGGTCGCGGTGCTGGCCGCGCCGGAGGACGCGGTGGCTTCGGGCGCGGCGGCGGGTATGGCATGGGGTTCGGAGCGGGCCTGGGCTACGGTCCGGGTGCCGGGTATGGCCCCTACTGCCCCTGGGGCGCGGCGAACTAGCCGCATCGGATGACCCGTCAACGTTAGCAGCGATCACGGCGACGCAGAGCCCTCGCGAGCCCCAAGCTCGCGGGGGCTCCGTCTGTGCGACGCGGCGTGAGTGCCGCCCCGGTCTCCCCCCATATCAAACTGACAGTTACACATGGAGGACCCGGAAGCTCTACGTTCAGGTCTGGTTGTGTATGAGGGCTTCCGGGTGGCACCACCAGGCTGAGCGCGGCAGCAAGGCCCTCTCCCGTCTGCGCAAGTGGCTAGTCGCCCTCGGTGAAGAGCTCAATATAGCTAGCATAGCGGAACCGGCGGTTCCGGCTGCGGCCGGTGCACTCCTGCAGGATCCCGAGTTGCTGCAGCCGCGCGACAAGCTGGTTGGCGCCCTGGTAAGAGATGTTGAGTACCTCACGGAGTTCGCCAACGGACACGATTGGGTGGTCGAAGAGGTACTCCAGCACGCGGTGCCCGCCGGCCGCACCGCGCCCAAGGCTTCGGGTGATGGCGCTTCTGTGCTCCTCGCGGAGGCCCAAAACGCGCCGTGCCGTGCCGGCAGACTGCTGACTCACCTCCGCGACTCCGCGGAGGAAGAACTCGAGCCATGCTTCCCAATCCCCCGCATCGCGGATTGCCTGCAGCCGATCGTAGTACTCCTGGCGGTGGCGCCGGAAGAAGTGCGATAGGTAGAGCACTGGTCTGGCAAGCACGCCGCGCTCACACAGCAGAAGAGTGATGAGGAGCCGCCCGATCCGGCCATTGCCGTCTAGAAAAGGGTGGATCGTCTCGAACTGGGCGTGAGCCAGGCCTATGCTGACTAGCAGAGGCGGCGGGGCGCTGGCGTGGAGGAACTTCTCGAGGTCGCCAAGAGCCTGGGCGACCTCGTGGGGTGGCGGGGGCACAAACGCCGCTTCGGACAGGGAGCACCCGGGGGGGCCGATCCAGTTCTGCGTTGACCGGATGTGGCCCGGTGACGATCGGGCGCCCCGCACATTCCGGACGAGGCGCTCATGGATCTCGCGGAACAGCCGAACGGAGATCGGCAGAGTCCTGAGCCGCTCGAGCCCGTAGTTCATGGCTGATACATAGTTGATCACCTCTGCTACGTCCTTGGGTCGATCCGGCGCCAGCACCTGTGCCTCGGCAGCAAGCACGTCCTGGAGAGAGCTCTGTGTGCCCTCGATCTGGCTCGAAAGCACCGCCTCCTTGCGGACGTACATGAGGACAAAGAGGTCCGGGTTCGGCAGCGTCTGGATCGAGCCATCGAGCCGCCCGAGTGCCACGTCGGCTTGTGAGAGAAGTGCTTGCAGATCGCGACCGAAGCGCAGAGGCGGCACTGGTGGCAGAGGGTTGGGTACGAAGGCACGGTAACCACCAGGCTGGGGCACGTAGCGCCCAGCTCGTACCGATTCGGTCATTCTCTGAGGAGTGGGCATATACTTGCCTCCTTCTAGCGCTGCCCCCGCCCTGCCACGAATGGCGCGCCGCCACCTCCATACTAAACTGGCAGTTTAGCATAGACGCCCCGACTGTTCCATGCTCAGGTCTGGTTGCGTATGGAGGCCTTGGCCGAAGGCCTCGGCCCGGTCTCCGGAGTATCGTGAACCAATCCGTTCTGTGGAGGCAGCCCATGCTGGCCCTTACCGTGGCGCTCGCGCCGATGTGTGTCTTTGCCGCCGTTGATGAGATCCCCGTCGAGCGTCTCGCCGAGATCGAACCGGGCGCGCAGGTCCAGGGGCGGCTGGTGATCCGTGAAGGCAACGTAGTTATTGATGGCCGTGGGGCCACGCTGATTGGGCCTGGCGAAGACGGGAGCCCCGACTCGCTGGCGGAAGCAGGCATCGGCATCGAGGCCAATGGCGTCTCGAATGTGGTGCTGAGGAACCTGAACGTGCATGGTTTCGCCACAGGACTGCAGGCGCATGATTGCGCGAACTGGGCCATCGAAGGTTGCGACTTCTCCGACAACTACCACAATCCCCAGTTCGGCTGGGGCGAGATGCCTGACCGCGGCGGGATCGCGCTCGTCCAGTGCCGCAACTTCGTGCTGAGGGGCAACAGAGCCAACCGCGTCTGGAACGGGCTATCGCTGACAAGGTGCTCGGACTGCGTCGTGGACGCGAACGACTTCTCGCACTGCTCGAACGTCTGCGCCAAGCTCTGGGAGTCGAGCCGGAACGCGTTCACGGACAACAACCTCTCGTACGGGATCCGCATTGACCGCGAGGCGGGTGAGGTCCACGCCCGGGATTCCACGTGCGTGCTCATCGAGAGCGGCTCGAACGACAATACGTTCACCCGGAACGACATCCGCTACGGCGGCGATGGGGTGTTCGTCCGGGTGCTCAATGGTTGGGTGAGCAGCGGCAATGTGTTCACCGAGAACGACATGTCGTACGCCAACAACAACTGCGTTGAGTCGTGGAGCCCGGGGAACACCTACATCCGCAACATCGCCAACCACGGATCGTACGGCTTCTGGCTGGGCGGCAGCGACCGCACGGTGCTCATCGACAACGTCGCAGCCTACAACGGCCTGCCCGACGGGAACCACAACGCGCCCGAGCCGGGGTTCGAGCACGGTGGGATCGTGATCGTCAGTGGCTCATCGAGCCACACAGTCCTGGACGGCAACCACTGCCATCACAACAACGGCGCGGGGATCGTCTTCCGGGGCGACGTGGGCAGCGAGGGGCGCGCGTGGCGGACGTACCACTGGGTGATCAGGCGCAACCGCCTTCACGACAACCGGTTCGGCATCTGGGGGCAGTGGGGTGACTGGATCACGCTGGCAGCCAACGTGTTCGAGGACAACGGCACCGACGTCGTCATCCAGGACACCACGCGCCTGGTCGAGCTTCCGGCAGGGCCCAAGGCACTCCGCCCGCCTCGGGCCGTGCTCCGCGGGCCCGGACCGGTGGCGCGAGTGGGGCGTCCGGTTACCTTCGACGCTTCGGCGAGCCGGGATCCAGATGGCCGGAAGCTGGAGTTCGACTGGGACATCGGCGATGTGCGCGCCCAGGGCCCGAAAGTGACCCACGTGTTCGATAGACCGGGCTTCTACCGGGTGGGCGTGACCGTCAGCAACGGGACACTCGCCGATCTCGCGTACGCCGACTTGGTTGTCGGAGAGACTGGGGTGACCGAGATCGGGACCGAGGGACAAGCAGAGCGTTGGGGGTTCGCCTTCGAGATCGACGGCGAGGGACGCGGACGGATGGAGTTCGGCGACGACGCTGATGCCGTCTGTGGGCGCCGCTCGCTGCGCCTGCGCGCCGATCCGTACCCGGGTGGGGATGCCACGGCCTTCTTCCCCGCGACCCGCGACCTCGGACTCGATATCGCGGGCCGGTCGCGCTTGGTCCTGTGGGTTCGCGCGGAGAACCCCAACATCCCCGGCTTCCAGGACGCCGGTCCCGTGGTGGCACTCGAGGGGCCTGAGGGCGTTGTAGTGTACAGCCCGGACCATGGGCGGAACCTGCTCTCGTCGCCGCCGGACAGCGAGGCCCGGTGGATGTGGCAGCGCCTCTCGATCCCGCTCGACGGTGGCGAGGGATGGGTGCGGAGTGAGGGTGGGCCGCAATCGCTGTCGCGAGTCGGCGCAGTGTCGTTGACTCTCGACTCCTGGGGCGGCGAGCCCTTCACGGTCTGGGTGGACGGGCTCCACTTCGAGTAGCTCCTCTACCGTTGGGGCTGCTCGGCGATGTTCTGACAAGGAGTGCCCCATGCGGATGGACGGACGCATTGTGTTGTTTGAGATCGGCCCCTGGGACGCGGGCAGCGGCGACTGTGCGGCCTGCGAGGCCCTGAAGCCTTGGCCCACGGAGTGCTCGATCGGGACGCTCCAGTCTGCATCGGGCAGTCACCCCGGCGTGGTGTGCGCGTCGGTGTTCGTCGGGTCCCGTGTCGCAGCGGACGAGTTGGCGCGCTTCCCCGACCTGAAGCTGATCGCAACCCGGTCGACCGGGTACGACCACATCGATCTGGCGGCGTGCCGGGAGCGTGGCGTGGCAGTCGCCAACGTGCCCGCGTACGGCGAGAACACGGTGGCGGAGCACACCTTCGGGCTGATCCTCGCGTTGTCGCGGCGCATCACTGAGGCCCACGAGCGGGTGCAGCGGGGTCACTTCGGAGTCGAGGGCCTCAAGGGCTTCGACCTGTACGGCAAGACCTTGGGCGTCATCGGGGCGGGCGCCATCGGGCTGCACGTGATCCGCATCGGTCGCGCGCTGGGCATGCGGTGCCTGGCCTATGACGTGAGGCCGGTTCCACTCATCGCCGAGGTGCTGGGCTTCGAGTATGCCTCGCTGGACACGCTACTGGCCGAGTCCGATGTCGTCTCACTGCACGCCCCGCTTGTGCCGGCGACGCGGCACCTCATCCGCCGCGAGACGGTCGCGCAGATGAAGGATGGGGCGCTGCTCATCAACACGGCCCGAGGTGAGCTCGTTGAGACCGTGGCGCTGATCGAAGCCCTGGACAGCGGCAAGCTGCGCGGAGTGGCGCTAGACGTGTTCGAGGGCGAGGCGCTGGTGGCCGAGGAGAATCTCCTTCTCCGGCGTCAGGCGCCGCCCGAGCAGCTTCAGTCCGTCCTGGAGACGCGGGCCCTGCTCCGCCGTGAGAACGTGGTGCTGACACCGCACATCGGGTTCTACTCGGAGGAAGCACTGGGCCGGATCATGGAGACGACCATCGGCAACATCCGAGGGTTTCTCAGCGGCGAGCCGCGGAACCTGGTGGGGTGAGGACGGCCGCAGGCTGCCCGCCGGCCCTCGCCGAACCTGCCGCGGGGTGATCGACATGCATTCGCTGTGGCTTGTGCTGGCCGTGGCACCGTGGGTGACGGCGTATGAGGAAGTGGCCGTGTCCGCCGGGCCGGAGCAGGTGGGCGTGGCATGGGCCGCTCAGCTCCTGGCCGATCAGTGCCGCGTGCCGCTGAGGCTCTCCGCCGCCGAGGCCGGGCCGCGGGCCATTCGCGGGGGCCTCTTTGGTGACGCCCTCGTAGACGATGTGAGGCCTGCCGGAGTGGACGGTCTGTCGGACCAGGGCTTCGGCTGGGCGTCCGGCGATGTCGGTATCGGCCTGGTGGCGCGAGACCCCGTGGGGCTCATGTATGGCCTGCTGGAGCTCCGCGATCGGCTGCACAACGGCGAGCCCATAGCCACCGAGGGTACATCGGAGCCGTTCCTCAAGCTCCGAGGTGATTACATTGACCTGCCCTTCTACCTGGGCTGCGATCTCTACGACGGCCGTTGGCGCTGGCACAAAGACATCGAGGCCTCGCCCACCTCGTGGTTCCACGATCGCGCCGCATGGACGCGGCGACTGCGGACCTACGCGCTCCGGCGCGTGAACAGCATCGAGCTCCAGCATCCACACCCCTTCCCGGCGTTCATCACCTACCCGGACACACCGGAGGCAGCCTACTTCGACGACGCCACGGTGGCGCGGAACGCCGAGACGCTGCAGTGGCTCATCGACGAGGCCGCGCGGTACGGCATCGGTCTCTACATCCAGACATGGAATGAGTGGATCCCCCGCGGATACGCCGAAGCTCACAACCTGCCCCAGGAAGCGCCGGCGACGCCGGAGTCAGCGGCGCTGAACCGCTACTCCTACCAGGAGCTGTTCCGCAGGTTCCCCGGGCTGGCCGGGCTCGTGACCATGGCCGCCGAGAGCCCGCCCGGGTGTGTCGGCTTCGTTCGCGACCACGTCGTGAAGCCGCTCGCCGAACTGCCGGACCGGCCCAAGATCGTGTACTGGACCTGGTGCTCGTTCCCCGAGGATGTGAATGTGGTCCTCGACGGCTATCCGGGCGAGACCGCGATCATGCACTACCTGCAATACGAGCAGCTCTTCAAGCCCATGGTCGACCCCCGCGTGGGACGCATGAGCCGTGCGTGCGGCGGGAGGCCTGTGACGGTTCTTGGTGGACTGGGGACGGCCACGGGACAGCTCTACTGGGGCGACCCGTTCGTCATTCGAGACATCATCCGCGATACGCCCCGGCATAACGTCGACGGGGTCATCTTCTGCGGGCTGGACTCGTGGAGCGGGGTGTCGGACAAGTGGATCGGCTGGGAGGCCCTGGCGCGCTACTGGTGGGACCCGAGCCGGGATGACACGGACGGCTACTGGGAACGACGCATCGCCGACGTGCTGGGCGATGAGGCGTTCGGGAAGCCCTTGCTGTCGGCCTACGCGCACGCCAGCGCCGTGCCCATGCGCATCCTGTGCATGCTGCACAGCCAGAGCGATGTGTTCCGGCCCCAATACGGCCTCGCACTGCCGTTCTACCTGGGCATGCCAACGCTCTCGACGTATGTGTTCGAGAACCACGAGCAGCTCGACGACCAGGGCCGGCTGGTCCCGCGGATGGGCCTCACGTGGCCGAACCCCGACTGGGGCGAGAAGGTCGTCGGCGTGCTCGACTACGTGGACCAGATCCGCCACGGGCAGGCCGTCGAGGGCACCACGCCGGTCGACATGGCCGACGAACTGGACGGCCACGCGGCGGCCATCGCCGAAGCCCGAGCCGCCATGGCGCCGCTGCGCGATCGGTGCCAGTGGGGGCCGGGGCGGTTCGACACGCTGCTTGGAGTGCTCCAGATGAACGAGCTGCTCGCGCGCCATGTGGCGGCCAAGATCCGGGCGGCCATCGCCTGGGAGCGGTGGAACCAGGGCATCGGGGCCGCCGAGGAGGTGCTCGCGCCGCTGGATGACTCGGTGGGGCACTGGGCCGACTACGCGGCAGTGGCGGAGCGACTGTACCCCAACCAGAAGGAGATCGGTGCGAAGCGCAACGTGCTCACGAAGCCCTGGCGCGAATGGACGCGCCTCGACCTGTGGAACCACTACCAGTACGAGCCGAAGTTCCGGTTCAGCGACTACGGCGCGCGACTTCGACGCGAGCGGGAGCTCATCGCCGGTCTCATGGCTGAGGGGCGACACGAACTGCCGTTCGAGCTCGACCTGCTACCGCCCGTCCAGGGCAAGGTCATCGCCGGCATGAGTGCCGACGGGCCCTTCGGGGGCCTGAGACTCAACCACTTCCCGCCCAAGGCGACGGCACGAATGGAGGGCGGCAAGCTCACCGCCGAGCAACACGGCACACGGTCCGACTTCTACTTCCCGTTCGTCTCCGACCCCGCCTCATGCCCGCTGGAGCAGGGGGTGCGGTACGAGCTGATCCTCCGCTATAGGATTGCCCGCTCCGGGGCCGCCGCGCCGCTGGGGCTATCGATGGGCGCGCGCACCACGGAGGGCACATGGCGTCGGGACGTTGGGGCCCGTTACTTCTATGGCTCTGCTGGAACGAGCGGCGAGATCCGCACCCAGTTCGTGCCAAAGGACTTCGACGACTACTACGTCTACCTCAGCCTCAACGGCGATGGGGCCGTCGAGGTCGAGAACGTGAGGCTGGTGAGGGAGGGGAAGTACAGAGACAGATCGGCGCGCGTGCCATCGCGCCAACCGAGCTGGGTTCGGCTAGGTAATCCAGCCGTTGGCCCTCAAGTGCTCCCACGCGATGTGGATATGATCCTGCCGCAGGAGCCTGCGCTTGCGCGTGTTCCACGCGTGAACGCGGCCCACGACGTCATCGGCCGTGAGCTGCTCCTTCAGCGGGGTCTTGGCGACCCAGTGGACCGAGGATAGTAGCTCCATCCCATAGGGAGTCTCGAAACCGTCGACCAGCGCAGCGACGCGATCCAGGCGCTGAAGCGTCTGGCGCTTCTTCGCCAGGCACGCGGCGGCCCCATCGGCTGCTCCCTCGACCAAAGCGATCTCCTCGTCGGGCTTCCGCCCTCCGGTGTAGCCCTGGGTGTAATGGCTTTCCATGGCCAGAAGGACTTGGTTCAGATTATCAGCGTATGGGCCATAGGGGCCCTGCTCATAGCGCAGGCGGAGCGGTTCCCCGGCCTCCTGTGCGAAGTAAGCGAGCTTCTGGACCTCGAGTAGCGTCAGGCGGTAGTCCATGCGGCCGTAGATCTCCATGAGACGGATCACGACGGCATTGCTCCGTGTCATCGTGGGCCGAGGCGTATGAATCGGTCTGGCCTGTGGTTCGGGGGTGCCCGATGGTGTGTAGAGCAGAACGCGTACCTCCGGGAGCTCGGCGAATGCGCGCTGTATCATCGACCGGACGCGTCTCCAGTCGAGGCCACCTAGGCCGCACCCCAGGGGCGGCACGGCAACCGAGCGGATGCCGCGCTCACGGACCACCTGCGCCAGCGCGCTTAGTCCAGCCTCGACATCGTCGTAGCGAGACCTCCCGCGCCAGTGGCGCTTAGTTGGCACGTTAATGATGTAGCGGGGCCCCATGAGTGCGTCTGTCTCATACACCAACACCCGTCCTGGTTGGACTTCACCGGCGCGGCATGCCTTGACGTAGGCCTCGTAGTTCGCGGGAAACGCTTGGCGGAACTGCAGGGCGATACCCCTGCCCATGTACCCGACACAGTTGACAGTATTGACCAGGGCTTCGACGTCTGCCTGCAGCAGATTGCCCCGCGCCTCCTCGATCATGGCAGAGCCCCCTCAGTCATAGTACCAGCTACGAACCACCTTAACCTGAGGACGGTGCCTGTCCTGGTGCACGGCAAGTATGTTCCGCACCCGCTCCCGGACCCCCTCGCCGCAGACAGCGATCCCGTCGACCAAGTCCCACGGCAGAAACTCGTGAACAAGAAACTCTGCTTGCTTGCGCCGCTGACGGTCATTGTCGTCGGGGGTGTCGGCCCAATGGCTGGCCTGAACGGCATCCCAGTCGACGGCAGCCAGATCTGCAAGCTCATCGAACCAGTGCGTGAATCTGGCCAGGGCATGCCCATCAGTGAAGATAAAGCGACAACCATTCGATACGATGCGGTGGATCCTGGATACCAGGTAGACCAGAGGCCCCTGCCCTTCCTTGTACCCCTTCACCTGGCCAGTGTGGAGCTGCAGCAACATCGGAGGGCGTCGTCCGAAGAAGAATGGAATGTAGTCGAGCAGTACGCCCCCCGGTCCGACCTTGACCGGCCGGGCCATCCGGGCCTCCTGTATGTCCTGCCGGTGGATCGGGCGGTAAGGCAGACCATCCGGAGGCACGTAGTTGGGGGCGTGTAGCCCACCTCGGCGCAGGAGCGTGTCCAGGTTGTCGATGTGCGTGATGCGGTAGACCCGTGGGTTAGCAGGAGTACTCGTCGGCATTGCGAGCCCACCGTTGCGGAGCAAATGCAGCCAGATGACAGTGTTCCAGTGCTGGGCAGCGCAGAACGAGTCTCGCGGAGCCCGCGGTCCTTCGGCCATCCGTCCGACGCCCTAGAACTCCACCAGCTTCCCGGTCGCCGCGGACTCGTAGACGGCCTCGACGAGCTGCTGGCTGTGGAGGCCGTCCTCGCCGGAGACCGGCGGCGTGCCGCCCGTCAGGATGGCGTCGGCGAAGGCCGTGATCTCGCCTTGGTACATGTTCGCATGCGAGGACTCGATGGTCTGGCCGGTGCCGATGACCCTGAGCGTCCCACCCGTGCCCTGGCCCATCATGCCGTCGATGACCACCGTGTCCTTGCTGCCGTTGATCTCGACGCGGTTGGTGACGGCCGGCGTGCAGAAATAGGCATCGACCATGCCGATGGCACCACTCTCGAACTGCAGCAGCGTCGCGCAGGCATCCTCGACGCCATCGTAGGCGTGGACGAGGTTGCCCGCCAACGCCAGGGCGGCCTTGGCGCGACTGCCGATGAGTCGCTCCATCAGATCGGCGGCGTGGTTGCCGACATCCATAAAGGCCCCGCCGTGACTCTCGGCAGCCACCTGTCGGAACGCGCCCGGACTGGGCGGGTAGTCGAAGCCGAACTGGATGCGCGCAGAGACAATGGTCCCCAGGTCACCCCGCTGCACCATCTCGCGGCAGGCCACGGCCAGCGAGTGGAAGGGCAGCATGAAAGCAGTCCCACAGAGCACTCCGGCCTGCCTGCAGGTATCAACGATGGCCCGGGCGTCGGCCACCGTGTGCGCCATGGGCTTCTCGACGAACACGTGCACGCCACGCGCGGCGCACGCGGCCGCGGCAGCCAGGTGAGCAGCCGGCGGAGAGGCGATGTAGACGGCATCGGGCTTGGCCGTCTCGAGCATGGCGTCAATGTCGGTGAACCACGGCACGCCGAACGCCTCGCCCACGGGCCGGATCTTGGCCTCCGATCGGCTCATGACGGCCACCAGCTCGCTGTTCTCCGAGCCGACGATGCCCTCAGGTATGGTCCGGCGCTGGGCGAAGCCGCTGGCGCCCACGGCGCCCCATCGGATGGTGGTCATGTGGGTAGTCCTCTCATCTATCTCAGCCTGGAGGGCGCGACAGTCGCACGCTGCACGGTCTCGGGGGCTCTCACCAGATGGTCTGCACACCCGACGCTCGGATGCGACCGTCCCTCGTCACCAGCGGCAGAGCAAGGCACGCTGCCGTCGCAGCGATGATGCGGTCCGGCATATCGGGAACTTCGCCTCTGGGGATACGCCGTAGAGTGCGCGCAAGCGTCTGCGTCCAGAGGGACAACGCGGACCGGTGGCCGCGGTCCAGCGGTGGCTGCGTCGATCCGCGCCACGACTTTGGACGGGAGTCGGCTCTTCTCGGCCAGGCACGTGATCTCGACCAGTGAGACGGCGGACACCAGGATGCCGAGGCCAGCGTTGGCGGCCTCCCGGAAGGCTGCCCGAGCGGGATCTGACAAGCGCTGAGGGGTAGCCAGACACCAGACAAGGGCGTGAGTGTCGGCGACTACCGGCGTCATGCAACGTCGCCCCTTGGGAAGCCGCCCCACATCTCGCGGCGTGCCTCGGCGATGTCCTCCTCGGTGATGTGGATGTCGAGGTCCGCACATAGCCCTTCGAGGCTCCGTTTGGGTCGCCTCGGGGTAGACTGTTGGGCCAGGAACTCGGCGGAATCCAGCACTTCCCGCTGCTTCTCGGGCGGCAACGTCCGCAGCCTCTCGAGCAGCGCCTCTACCAGAGTCACGGGATCACCCCCTGGGTCTCGTACACCTGATTGTACCCGCGCCGTTGGGGGTCTGCGTCGCCAACGCCCCTACTTCGCAAACGCCGCGATGACCTTCTTGATCCCCTCAGCGATGAGTTCCATGTGCGAGAGCTCATACGTCGGGTGAGTCGGGACGAAGAAGCAACGCTTCTCCACCCACGCCGCGTTCGGGCAGTAGGTGTGGGCGTAGTCCACAGCCTCGGGCCGGGTGGCCGGATCCCGGAACGGATACCTCAGACGGCCGAAGCCCCGATGCTCCGAGTAGCACTTCTCCTGGTAGCACTGAGGCCACATGACGGGGCCGTTGGGGATGCCCTCGGCGGTCAGTGCATCGGCGAACTGCTTGATGTCGCAGCTCAATGCGTCGATGTCGAGGATGATGGGGAACAGCCAGAAGCCGTTCCGCACGACATCGTTGTGCACGGGCAGCTTCCGGATCTGTGGGATCCCGGACAGGGCCGAGAGCAGGTACTCGCCATTGGCGCGCCGGCGAGCCAGATTCCACGAGTCGAGCACCTCAAGCTGCTTGAGGCCAATGGCGGACTGCATCTCGGTCATGCGGAAGTTGAAGCCGATGCTGTTGTGGATGTAAGGCAGCTTGGCCTCAAGCTCGAGCAGCGCCATGCGGGTGCTCACGTCGTAGCCGTGATCGCGAAAGGACCGGCAGACCCAGGCCAGATCCTCATCATCCGTGACCACGCATCCCCCCTCGCCCCCGGTGGTGAACGTTTTGCTCTGGCAGAAGCTGAAGGCACCGGCGTCGCCCAGTGTGCCCACCTTCTTGCCCCGGTAGGTGGCGCCGTGGGCCTGGGCGCAGTCCTCCACGATGACCAAGTCATGCTCCTCGGCCACTGCGCGGAGCCCGTCCATGTCGCAGACCTCGCCGTAGAGGTGCACGGGGATGATGGCGCGTGTCTTTGCGCTAATCTTCTCCCGGACCGAGTCGGCGCTCAGCGTGTGCGACTCGGGCTCGACATCGGCGAACACCGGCACGGCGCCGGCCTGGCAGACGCACATGGACGAGGCGATGAAGGTGTACGAGGGCACGATCACCTCGTCGCCGGGCCCAACGCCCATGCCCGCAAGAGCCACATGCAAGGCAGAGGTACCATTGCTGGTCGAGATACCGAAGCGGGCCCCGCACCACTGAGCGAAGGCCTGCTCGAAACGCATGCCGAGGGGGCCGGTCCAGTAGTTGCATCTGCCCGAGCGCAGGGGCTCCATGGCGGCTTCGATGATCTCGGCGCTGAACTGAGGCCAGGCGGGAAACGGGTCGGCGGTGACCGGAGTGCCGCCGTGTACTGCCAGTGCGCTGTGAGCCATGGTGATCACCTCGGCAGGTGTGTGGGGTTACCCGTTCGCCGGTGGCGGGTCGCAGGCCTGGCTGCCGTGGCAGATCGGTTGCGGAGGCCAGAGGCCCATGGTCAGGGAACAATGTTGCGCGGCGGCTGGCACGATGGGAGGACATCGATGAACGGCGGGTCCACTCTCTTGACTCACCTGGGGTTTCTGGTGGCGGGCGGAGCCGTGGTCTGGTCGGTCGAACCGAGCCCCCCCGCCGAGAGGCTGGGCTCGGTCCAGGGCCTGCTCATGCTGGCACTGGCGTACCTGTGTGGGATTGGTACCTACGGACTCACGTTCTACTACTTGCAGGACTGGATGAGCCGCCGGGCTCGTGGGTTCTTCATCCACCAGGACGCCGAGCTCTACCAGCGTGTGGCAAGGAAGCTCCGAGGCCAAGGCCTGGGATGGCCCGATGAGGAAGAGACCGACTACCCGACGGCTCTCCCGCTGGAGAAGCAGTGGGTGTTCGACTACTGCACTCTGTATGTGGCCCAGCATGGTGCCAAGCAGCTCTGGACTCATCTCGTGTACTCGTGGGACATTCTGCGCCTGTGCGTGGCTGCTTTCGCCGCGCTCGCCATCGGAGCGTGTTTCCAGATCCGGCGCTCCATGACCGAACTGGCCAGTCCCGGCGTCTACGGGCCCATGATGCTGTTGCTGGCCGTACTCGTGCTGTACATGCTCTGGCAGCGGCACCGAGCCTACATGCGGGAGGTATGGTTGGCGTTTGAGATCTGCGCGCCGGAGGCTGGTAACGACGGAGTGGCGGACGCCACTGAGTAGCCGGAGGGACGGCATAGTCCATACCGGTCAGAGAGGAGCGATCCGCATTGGCGGATGAGAGGATTCGCATTGGCGTGGTGGGTGGGGGCTTTGGTGCCAGCTTCCAGTGGCACCTGGATCCCGGGTGCGTTGTCGAGGCGGTCAGCGACCTCCGTGAGGATCGCCGGAACCACCTGATGAACACGTACCAGTGCGCCAAAGCGTACAACTCGCTTGAGGAACTCATCCTCGACGATGCCATCGATGCCGTCGCCGTCTTCACGGAGGCCCCCAACCATGTCCGGCACTGCGTGGCGGTCATGAACACCGGGAAGCACGTCATCTCCGCCGTCCCGGCCGGCTGCAACCTCGAAGAGCTCGAGGAGCTGGTCGAGGCCAAGGAGCGCAACGGCGTGCGCTACATGATGGCCGAGACCAGCTACTACCGACCCGAGTGCATGATGGCCCGTCGGCTCTACCAGGACGGCAGGTTTGGCGAGATCGTCTACTGCGAGGGCGAGTACTACCATCCGGGCATCGGCGCCGCCAACGATGGGCTCTCGACCTGGAACGGGCAGCGCACCTGGCGCTGGGGGTACCCTCCCATGCTCTACCCAACGCACTCGACCGCCTTCCTCGTCGGCGTGACCGGTGAGCGGCTCGTGCGGGTGTCATGCCTGGGCGAGACCAAAGACGACCCGGCGTTCAAAGATAACGCCTACGACAACCCCTTCGCCAACGCGTCGGCCCTGTTCCAGACCAGTGGCGGCCACATGTTCCGCTGCAATGTCATGTGGGATGTGTGGAACCACGGCGAGCGGGCCCAGTGGTTCGGCCAGCACATGAGCCTCTACATGTCCGCCTGGTCCGGCCAGCCGCACGTGCTGAAGATCGAGGGCCAAGCCGACGTGCCGACCATCCCCGACTTCCAGGCGCTGCTGCCTGAGCCGATGCGGATCGAAAGTGGCCACGGTGGATCTCACACCTACCTGACTCATGAGTTTGTGATGGCCTTGCTGGAGGATCGCGAGCCCTCAGTCAACGTCTATGAGGCGGTGGCTATGACCGCGCCAGGCGTGGTCGCGCACCAGTCGTGCTTCAAAGACGGTGAGCAGCTCACGGTACCCTCGTTCGACCCCAAGTGAGCTCTTGGTTTCGCGGGTGTTCGGGAGACTCCATGCCGCCCGCAGCCAGCGGAGCGCGGCACCTCTGAAACTTCCCGGCACCTCGTCCGTATACCCACTGGGGCCCTGATCAGGCATCGGCCCTCATCGGGATCCCGGGGGAGACGACCGCGACACGCCGGACCAGGGTCGCCGAGTCCGCAACTTCCCGGGACTCCGCTCGTCAACGGGTGACAGGGGGCCGTTGCGGCGCCCAGGAATGTGCCCTGGAGCTCGAGGCGGCAGTCCTCGCCGGGCGCTCGGAGGGGAAAGTATATGAAACGGATCAGCCTGCTCGTTGCACTGACCGCCGCCATCTGGTTGGCCGCGTCTGCACTTTCGGCTGTGGCCCAGGGAGATCAGCGCGACCCACGGATGGTCGACTTGGCCGCCCGAGCGCGAGAGAACCTGGAAGCCGGCAAGTCGATGCACATGAAGATGAGCCTCAAGATCGAGGTACCGGTCGCGCAGGTTCCGGACATCGACATCGAGATCTGGAGGAAGAACGACAAGATCCGGGCCGAGATGCCGACCATGAACCAGGTCAGCATCGTGGCTAAGGACGAGGTCTTCTCCTACCAGGGCCAGGCGGGCGTAATGCTCCACGTGCCGCCGGAGACCATGCAGCAGTTCGCCGATCAGCGCGACGCGGTCCTGGAGAAGCTGGGCCTGCCGAAGGATCAGGATGAGGCCTTCGTGACTCTGCTCGAGAAGGACATGGCGACGATTGTCGGAGAGAAGGAGTATGACGACATCCCCTGCTACGTGCTCCAGGTGAAGCCCGAGTACTGCCAAGCGTTCACCGAGTCACTGGGTATGGCGGGCGCCATGAACATGACTGGTGGCCTCACCAATGTGCAGTTCGGTGTGCTGCAGATGGCCCTCGAGCAGGAGACGGGCAACCTGCGCCGGCTGTACATGGAGATGTCCTTGATGCCACCGGGGATGACTGTCAACGTGGATCTGAAGCTCACCGTTACGGTGCTCGAGTACGAGCTCAACGCCGATATCCCCGACGCGATGTTCGAGTTCGAGGCGCCCGAGGGGACCAAGATTATCGAGTTTACGCCAGATCGTACGATCGAGGACGTCCAGAAGGAGCTGCTGGACGCGGCCATGGCACAGCAGCAGGCGGCCGCGCCTGAGTTGTAGGCGACGGGATGTGAGACAACCCCTGAGGCGCGTGGCGTTCTGCTGCGCGCCTCGGGCGTTCGGCGCGCGATGGACGAGGGCATCGTCTCCCCGCAGGACCTGATCGAGTTCATCCGGCTGGACATGCTCGACGGCGTGGCCATGAAGCCGGCGCGCTGCGGCGGCCTGCACTCGGCCCGGCGGCAGATCGAGATCCTGCGCGATGCGGGGCTCATGGTCCTCGGCAGCGGCCTCACCGATCCCGATCTGTCGCTGGCGGCCAGCCTGATCCTGTTCGGCGCCTACGGCATCACGCACCCGTGCGCCCTGAACGGCCCGCAGTTCCTCGGCGATTCGATCGCCACGCACCCACTCGTGCCAGTCGGCGACGAAACCATCGCCGTGCCCGAGGGCCCTGGGCTGGGTGTCGAGATCGACGAGGGGAAACTCGCGGCGTTGGCGGCATGAGTCTCAGATCCCGAACAGCCCGAATAGCTCCTCGCGCGTGAGCGCTTGAGAGAGGTCGAGGGTCACGTCGTCGACGTACTCCTGGAACAGCGTCTGCTTACCGAGCAGGATCTGCTCGATGCGTTCCTCGATGGTCCGCTCGCACGTGTACTGATAGATGTGGACCGGAAGTGCTTGCCCCACGCGATGCACGCGGTCCTCGGCCTGGTGTTCGACGGCCGGGTTCCACCAGCGGTCGAAGTGGAACACATAGGAGGCCTCCTGTAGATTGAGTCCGAGGCCGCCGGCGCGGAGGGACACGATCAACAGCGGGCGAGCCGCATCGGTCGTGAACTGACGGATGACACGGTCACGTTCGGGCCCGTCCATGGCGCCCGTATAGACCAGTGGGTCGAGATCGGCCAGCCCGTCGCGGAGTGCACCGCAGCCGAAGCGTTGGTCGGTGAACTGAGAGAACACCACAGCCTTGTGACCCTCGGCGGCCAGAGTCGCCACGCGCTCGGCCAGGTCCTCGAGCTTAGCCGATTCACCAGTCACGGGGCAGAAGTTGCAGGTCTGCTTCAGCCGCATGATCAGCTCG
Source organism: Armatimonadota bacterium (assembly GCA_029547025.1). Taxonomy (GTDB): domain Bacteria; phylum Armatimonadota; class Zipacnadia; order UBA1398; family JAKPQA01; genus JAKPQA01. Next base: position 20,586 of record JAKPQA010000100.1, on the reverse strand, counting down.
AAAACATGCCCGATGCGGAGCTCCCCCTCCAACTGGCGCAGCTCAAAGATGCCCTCGCGCTCGGCCCGCTCGTAGGCCCGCCGCTGCTCGGGTCCCAGCACGAGGGGCACCGTCGTCACGATCTTGGGCGGCAGGTCAGGCAGCACGTCGGCCTTCCGCCTTCGGAGCTGCACTTCGCGCTGTCGGCGGATCGTCTCCTCTCCGGGCCGGAGGTCCGGCTGGGGCTCGCCCGGCAGGAGGGGGCGCACGAACTCGAGCACCGAGGCCAGATCGTCGACGTCGTTCTCGAGCGGCGTGCCCGTGAGCGCCCACGCGCGGCGCCGACGGAGCCGCTTGCACACCTCGCTGGTCAGGCTCTCGCGGTTCTTGATGGCCTGTGCCTCATCGAGGATGACCAGATCCCAGGTACGGCCGACGCGGTGCCTGGGGCTCTCGGTGAAGTCGGAGCGGAGTGTCTCATAGGTGGTGATGAAGGCATGGGCCGGAGCGTCCCACTGCCATGCCCGGTCTTCAGCCGTACCGTGGACGACCGAGACGTAGAGCTCGGGCGCGAAGCGGCGGAGCTCCCGTCGCCACTGGCGAAGCAGGCTCACTTTGGTGATGATAAGGGCCGTCTCGACGAGACCGGCGGTCACTAGCCTCCGGAGCGCCACACACGCCTGTACCGTCTTCCCGAGTCCCATGTCGTCGGCCAGCAGTAGCGAGTCGCGGTGATAGAGGGCCCGTACACCGGCAAACTGGAACGGGAACAGACTGGGGGCAGGCACGTGTCCCGGCTGGCCGGGCGCGGGTAGCTCGCGGAGGGGAACGGGCATGGCGCCGGCCGCCTATGGATCGTCTGAGTGGTTGGCCTCGCTGGCTCGCTCCAGGTCGCGATCCTCCTCGAGCGTCTGATCGAGGGCGGCCGTCTCGACCTCGGGCGCGTAGGCCGGGAACAGCCGCTCGAGGTCCCACTCGGTCACCCAGCGCCGGACATAGGACCGCATCGGCGTCGAGCCGGGCCGCTTCGGGATGCAGTCGGCTTCCGGTGGGCGCCAGCCATATGCCTGCTCGTAGGTCTGCCGGAGGCTCTCGACCACCCGGCTGATCTGGTCGCCATCGGGCTGTCTGAGACGGATCGCGGCGCGGATCTGGCGCATGCCGGCCTCGGCCTCGCCCACGGCCAGGAGCTCTTCGGGTGAGCCCGTCATTGTCAGCCGTGCCCGCACGTTGTCCGAGTCGCCCTTCTCGTCGAGGATGGCCGTCTCGAAGTCCGGCGTGATCGCCAGGACTGACACGATGCCCGGGAAGGTGCTCCCGGCCTTGAGCGCGCCCATCCAGCGGGCGAGTTCGGCGTAGGACTTGGCCCGCTGGCGCAGGGAGTAGCGCCCGATCAACTCGACCTCGTCCAGCAGGAGCACCCAGCCCGCGTAGCCGGCGGCGCGCATGAGCATGGCGGCGAAGCGGAACCGCTGGAGGGCCAGCTCGCGGTTCGGGATCTTCGCGAAACGCCACGGGCCGCCCTGGCCCAGTTGCTTCAGCGCCCGGTTGACCTCGGTGACGTTGAGCTTGCGGCCACACCAGAAAGAGACGACGCGGTCGGTCCACTCGAGATCCGTCGAGCGGGCATTGGCGTACACGCACAGCGAGGCGCCGAAACGCCGGTCGAGGCCCGCCCCATCGCTCACGACCTGGTCATAGAAAGCGGTGAAGCCGGGCGACTGGTCCAGCGTCTGTGCGATCTCGCGCACGGCGTTGCCCCGCTTGCCGGGAGCAAGGGCACTGTCCACGGCCGACAGGAAGAGCTTGGCCGGGTCGAACAGCGGCGTTTCCTTGCTGATCACCACCTTGCTGGCGACGAAGTTCCTCTCCAGAGCCACGTGCTGCAGGTACTCGAGCAGATGGGACTTGCCCGCACCGAAGTCCGCCGCCACCATCAGCCCTTGGGCCTGCTCATGCCGATCAGCTGCTTCTGGGCACTCGTTCAGGCACTGGATGAACCGGGCCTCGATCTCGGGCTGCGAGCAACCCAGCGCGCGAACGGCGTCGCGGTTGGGCACGCCCGCGCGCAGGGCCTCGATGGCCCGTCGGCTCTCGAGCTGCTCAGCCGTCACACCGATCGCCCCCTTGCCCGGCCAGACCCAGCGCCGGTGCCTCGCGCGAGATCCGCACCAGGGCGGACACCGGGTTAGGCTTGTAGCGGTCGTGAACCTCGTCGATAACGCGCAGCTTCAGGGCCCGGTAGGCGTCGAGGCCCCAGCTCTCATTGCTCAGGAAGTCCGGTGGGGCCACCACGACGGTCAAGCAACCCAGGGCGTCGTCCGTGCTGTCGATGAGCTGCCGGACGACCTCGTACCCATCCATGATGGCGGGACGCGTGTAGAACAACGTCGTGCCCTGCGCCGCGCCGGCACGGCGGGCCGTGTACTGGGTGATGTCCAGGCTGAGCACGAGCCCCGATCGGCCGGCCAGCCGCAGCCACTGCGTGAGCGAGAGCAGCATATGCCGCGCGTTGTGGCGGTGGATCTTCGAGAAGATCAGCGCACGCTTCATGGCGCTGATCAGCCGGAGCTCGCCGCAGAGCCACTGCTCGGCGACGCCGGGCTGGAGTTGCCCCTCGCCGATGGCCTCGAGGCAGAGCTCGATCATGGCGAACCGGAACTCCTGGCACATGCCCGGATGGCCGACAAGCTCGCGCTCGAGCTGCCTCTTGACGTCCTGCGCCAGCCACCGGACATCTCGCCCGTTCACGCGAGCGACCTCGGCCAGGTCGACGCCGTCGGCCTGTGGCGTCACCTCGAGGCCGCTGGCCGCCAACAGGCGCCGCACCAGGGAGCTGGCCAGGGCGTGCCAGGGCATCTGCCGAGCCACCGCGTGGAACAGCCGATCCACGAGGTGGAGCTTCGTGGTCGCCGCATCCACCGACGCAAAGGCGAAGCCGTGCTCCTCGGCCGAGGACCTGAGCCCCGCAATGAGCGAGTGCCGGTCCTCGTCGTCTCGGGGCACGACCACCTTAACAGCGGCTCCCCCATGGCGCACGAAGCTGCTCACGTACTCACGTTTCATGACGTCCAACCAGTCCTCGGGGCGCACGGCGCGCGGATCGGTGGTTTGCATGGCATGCCTCCAGGACGGACGGGCTGCGCTAGTCCGCGGGTCGGAACGCGATGCCGTAGTACTCGCGCTTCTCCCCGGTCTCGGTGATGGTTCGGAGCACCGCGCTCGGCGACTTGGTCCCGGTGCTCGCATGAAGGGTAGCCACGGCCCCGTTGCGGGTCGTGAGCGAGCCGCTTCGGTCGAGCAGGTAGACATCGCGCGCAAACTCGGCCTTGGTGTACTCGCGCGCCTGCCCGGGCAGCAATGTGAGTAGTTCATAGAGTTCAAGCAGCTTGACCACCCTGCCGAAGTGGGCCGGCTCGACCACGCGGCGGTACGCCCTGTGCAGCGAGTCGAGAAAGGCCTCGGAGGCGAACCGGGGTGGACGCTGCTGAACACCCTTGAGGTGCGCGGCAAGTACGGTAGGCCTCAGGCGGGTCTCACGGGTCTTGTCGATCCGCACACTGAGCTCGCCGGGCAGGACCCGAACCAGGCTGGGGCAGCAATAGAGCATGCCGTCCTGCTCGACCACGGCGACGCCCTGCGCTCGCGCGGCCGCGATGAGTTCGTGGGCGAACTCGCCGCTCGCCAGATGCTCCGCCGCGTCGAACTGCCACCCGGCCATCGTGTTGTCGACCTGCTGACTCACGGCCGTTGCCGCTGCGCCCGCGGCGGCGAGGAGCGCGTCGAGCCGGCGCAGCTCGCCGAGCTTGGCCGCCTTCTGCAGTGCCTTCGCGGCCTTCACGGCGGCCGCAGCCGTCCGAACCGTCGCATCGGCGTCACGCTCGAGAGCCGCCAGAGCGCTCTCGAGGGCGCCATCTCGCCCGTCCGTCATCCGTTGCCCCCCGATCCATCTACGAGCCTCGCGCACCTTCCCGCGAGACCCGGGGTTCTCCTCCCGGCGAGGGCCGGGGCCGAGGGCCAGAGCGCGGAGTCGCGCCCCCTACCTGCCGCGTCTACGGCGGTGTATACTGTTCTGTAGACAGGAGGCCTGGGCCATGGCAAGCACGACTGTTCGGTTGGCGGAGTCGGCCCGGCAAGTGCTTCGCGAGCTCGCGGACCAGAGCGGCGACTCCATGAGCACGGTCCTTGAGAAGGCCATCGAGTGCTACCGGCGGCAACGGTTCCTCGAGGACGCGAACGCTGGCTTTACGGCTCTCCGGGCCAACCCGGAGGAGTGGCGCGACGAGCTCGAGGAACGCCAGGCATGGGAAGCCACGCTGGGGGACGGCCTCGATGACGAAGGCGGGTCGGACGAGTGACCCCTCAGCCCGCCGTGTCACGCGGCGACGTCTGGCTCGTGCGGCTGGACCCAGTTCGGGGCCATGAGCAGGGAGGCACGCGTCCCGCGCTCGTCGTCTCGGCCGATCTGCTGAACCGCGGTGCGGCAGGCTTGGCCATCGTCGTTCCGCTGACCACGCGCGACAGGGGCATCAACCTCCATGTCCGCCTTGAGCCGCCCGAGGGCGGGCTTGCGCAGCCCAGCTTCGCCAAGTGCGAGGATGTGCGGTCGATCTCGGCGGAGCGCCTGGTGAAGCCCTTGGGCGCCGTCGGTCGCGCGACGATGGCGCAGGTGGAGGACCGGCTGCGCATCCTGTTGTGTCTGTGATGCCCCCTCCGCGCTGCTCTGGGCGCGCGACACCCACCTAGGTGCCCCAGGGCGTCAGTACCCTGTTCCCCTGGCCCTTTCCACCGTGCTTCGCTGCCTCCCGCAAGTTGCGGCCCAGCCGCACCAGCGAGGCGTGGCTATCCTCGGGGATCTCCCCCGTCTCGAACTCGATGGGCACGTTGATCGTGATGGCGCCACCCACGGACTTCACCGCGAGCGCGAAGGCCAGCAGCTCCCTGTCCGTATAGTGGCAGAACTGGTTCGGCACGGCGGGGTTGAAGGTCAGGTCGAGCGGCAGCAGGCCGTGCCACTGGACGCCGTCGATGAACTGCCCGTCGGGCATGTAGGTGCGCGCTTCCTGCCCGCGGAGCCGGAGCTTCCGCTCGGGCGTCACGATGATGTCGCCGCCGGGTGGGAGGAAGTCGCGGCGGATGGCGCCGTCCTCGAGCAGGTGGATCTCGCCGGCGTGGTAGTCCTCGAGCTTGCACACGGGGTTCACCGGGCCGCCACAGCAGAACTCGGCACCGCTGAAGGCGACGGCGGTGTCGGGGTTGCCTGCCCGCAAGGCGGTCAGCCAGCGCAGCCAGTACTCGTCCTCATGCGGCCCGCACGAATCGAACCACCAGCCGTCGACGAGGTCGCCGTACTTCACTGCGTAGGTCTTGAGGAACTCGAAGTAGCGATCCGCGTAGCCGGGTGAGGCCGAGTCGAGCGCGGCCTGGATGGCGGCTTCGGAGTTCTGCTCCGACGGAATGTAGAGGATGAGCCGCTTGCCGGCATCGTCGAGGTGCTTCGCGAGCTCCATCACGAGGTCGCGCCGCGGCGTCATACCGGGCGCGCGGCTGTCGAGGTACTCGTTGGGGGCGCACAGATAGCCGGTGGTCTGCCCGAGCGTGAAGATCACCCAGTCCGCGCCCGTCTCCCGGATGCGCTTGACGTAGCGGTGCACGTCGAAGTTGTCGACGATGCGGTTGAGCTCGGCGGTGCGCTCCTCGGGCGTGGCACCCTCGGGCTTGATGAGATAGTGGGTCATGACGCCGAAGGTGCCCCGCGCCATCCACACGGCGCGATTGGGTGTGCCGTCCGGCCGGGTGGCCGAGGGGACTGTTGCGCCCTCAGCCGGCGCGAACGACGCCAGAGCGAGCGAGCCAAGCCCGGCCAGTGCCGGTAGGAGTGTGCAGGATGTCATCCTCGTGGTCCTCTCTCAGCCGCGACCCGCGAGCCCGCGGCAGCGGCGTGTTCGTCCGGGGCGCCGACGTGGCCTGCCGGAAGGCCACGGGGCGACTGCGCGGAAGAAGGGGTCGGGAGCCCCTCTCTGCTCTCACGGAGGACGCTATGGACGCCGCTGAACTCAAGGACTACGCCCGCCAGCGTGGGGCCGATCTGGTCGGCATCGCCTCGGCGGACAGATTCGCCAGTCTGCCGCCTGAGGCCAACCCGCTCTCCATTGCGCCCGAGTGCCGGTCGGTGATCGTGCTCGGCCGGCGGATCCTCCGAGGGTCGCTGCGTGGCGTCGAGGAGGGCACCAACTTCGGCAGCACCTATGGCCTCTTTGGCTTCCAGTGGCTCGAGGACAACTTCCTGTCGCGCACGACGTACGAGCTCACGCTGTTCATCGAGAGTCACGGCTACGAGGGCGTGCCACTGTTCGGCTACTCGCCAGAGGGGATGCCCAAGGGTGTGCCGGTGGCGCCCGACAAGCCCGCGCCGAACGTCATCGTCGACCTTGAGTTCGCCGCGCAGGCCGCAGGGCTGGGCGAGGTGGGCCTCGGCGGCTTCTTCCTCACACCCGAGTTCGGCACGCGGCAGCGCCTCGCCATGGTTCTCACCGACGCCGAGCTCGAGCCGGACCCGGTGGCCGACCGGCGGCTGTGCGGCGATTGCCGGGCCTGCGTCGATGCGTGCCCGCTGGGTGCCATCAACGCCGATGACGCCCGGCCGGTGGGCGTGCCCGGTCACACGATGTGGGTGGCGGCCATCGACTGGCGCCTCTGCCGCGCATGCCCGAACGGCGCCATGGTCGGCCCGGGTCGCGGCGAACGACCGGACCGCATCGCGGCCGCGTGCGGCCGAGCGTGCCTCAACCAGCTCGAGCGCGCGGACAAGTGCGCGAACCGGTTCGAACAGCCCTTCCGCAAGCGCACGCCGTGGGTACTGGACAGCCTACACCGCCCAGTGCCTCCGGGCGAGCGTGGGTACAACCCGGCCAGCGCGGGATGTGCGAAAGCGAGTGAGGTTGGCAAGGAGGGAGGCTAATGGCTCTCACTGCCGCCATGGTCAAGGAAGCGGCGTTCGCGGCTGGCGCAGGTGATGTGGGCATCGCCAACATCGAGCGGTTCGCCAACGCGCCGCGGATGATGCACCCGCTCAACATTGCGCCCGACTGCCGGTCGGTCATCACCATCGTGCAGCCCATCCCCAGGGGGACTTATCGCGGCATCACCGAGGGGACGCACTGGACCAACTACACCATCTACTCCTACAACCGGCTGAACACGCTCTATCGGCCGCTGGTGACCTACGAGACCGCGTGCTTCATCGAGGACCACGGGCACGAGGCGGTGCCACTCTACCCCGGCGTCCCCGAGCGTCCAGGGACCCGTCCGCCCGTCGCCGAAGGCCGCCCCGCGCCGGACATCAACATCCAGGTCCGCATCGCGGCCGTGGCCTGCGGCGTGGGCGAGATCGGCTGGTCGAAGGTCCTGCTGACCAGGAAGTTCGGCCCGCGCGTCCGCCTCGGAACCATTCTCACCGATGCGGAGCTCGAGCCCGACCCCCTGCCCGAGCCCTCGCTCTGCAACCGATGCATGCGCTGCGCGCACCAGTGCCCTGGTGGCGCCATCCCGCTGCCGGGCGAGCGGCCGACAGTCCGGATCCAGATCGAGGACCGGACCTACGAGTGGGCCGACGTGCACATGGGCCGATGCACGCTCACGCACCACGGGATGAACTGGGAGGCCTCGCCCTTTCTGAAGCGTGACTTCCCTGGGTTCGCGCTCGACGTCCGCAACAGCACGCTCTCGGAGGAGGCCGCGTACAAGCTCACTTACCCGCTGGCCCAGGCGCGCTGGTTGCCTTCCCCGGAGTTCCCGAACGTGGCGGTGCTGCCGTTCTACCACCAGGCCATGGCGCACACCGGCTATTTCGCCGTCTGCGGGGCCAAGGGATGCATCCGAGCGTGCATGGACAGCCTGGAGAAGCGTGCGTGCATCGAGCAGCACGGCTTCGCCACGCCCGTCTGGCCGCGACCGGACTGGGTGCTCTCGCCCCCGGAGACCGACGAGACCGGCGGCATCGCCGAGGGCAAGTTCGCCGATTTCCGCGACCCGGATCCGAACCCGGGCGGGTGGAAGTAGGAAAAGGGACGGTGCCTGGCGCGGAGCGCTCAGCGGCCAGTCGCCAATGTCCCGCGGTGCGCAAGCCCCTACTCCGCTGCCAGGGGGTGCATCACCCGCGGCTGGGTCGAGAGGTACAGCGTCCGCCCCGCGACCTCAAGCTCGAGCTCCCCGTAGCAGGCGGTCCATTGCCCGCGCGCACGGTCGATGGTGGCGACGTAGCTCCCGGCCTGCTCCGCCGCGGGCGCCTCCTCCCATTTGGCCGGCCGGAAGTCACACACCGGGGCGTGAGCCACCCACACGCGGGCCTCCTTCACCGTGCCGGCGGTGCTCATCGTGAGCGTCGAACCCTCCGGCTTCTCCGTGTAATCCCAGGTCATCGCTGGCACCTGCGCGCCCGAGGCGATGATGCGCGAGAACGTCGTGATCGAGGCCAGCAGGCGCTCGCGGTCGCCCAGGTCGTGCCCGGAGTTGGGCAGGATCAGCAGGCTGCGGGGCATGGGAAGTCCGTTCCAGTAGTAGTTCACCGCATCGGTGGGCCAGTAGGGATCGTTGCTTCCCAGAATGACCAGCTTCGGCATGTGGAGCCGGTCGCGGTAGGAGTACGGATCCACCATGTACGAGAGCCGAAAGCCGCGTGGTGTCTCGAGGGCGCCCACGAGGCCGGTCTTCGTGTAGTCCTCGATCTGCGGGCTGTAGTCGCCCCAGAAGTCCTTCTGGTGCGGCGCCGAGACCGGCAGGTTGAGGATGTCGAACACCATGGGCGCCATGGCCACCACGCGCTCAGGATCAGCAATCCCAGTCAGGTAGGTGGTCCAGCCCCGCTTCGACGCCCCGGTGACCATGAACCCCCGCAGGTCCTGGTTCCACTGCTCCTTCGCCGTGGCACTGATGGCGTCCATGGCGCGCAGGGCCGACTTCACCATCGGGAACTGCAGGGGCCAGGTCTCATCGCCCGTCTCCAGGTACCTCTGCCACGTATAGGCGATGAGGGCATCTTCCTCGAGGCCGTCGTAGAGCGGCTGGTTCGGGATTCCATAGAGGATGGCGAACCGCATGCCCGCCGTGCCGGCCACGGTGAGCCCGAGCATGTCCTCACCCTTGCTCGGGTTCCCGCCGGTGATCAGCATCCCCACGAGGTCGGGATACTCGACCCTGGGCGGCTCGTAGATGCGGATCTCGTGCTCCCACTTGATGCCCTGCCAGGTCTGTGAGGTCATGTGGATGCTGTGGATCTTCCCGAGCAGAGCGGTCTCCGTGCCTGTGAACTCGTAGGCGAAGCTGTCGTCGGGCAGCGCGATGTAGTCGAACAAGTCGGCGTGGGCTGCCGAAGAAGCGATCAGGAGAACCGTGATGGCGTATCGGTGCACTTCGGTTCCTCCAAGCTCTGTGTCACGGCGCAGGCGGCGAAAAGGCCGCTCCACCACTGTTCGCCCCGTGGCCCGGGTTGCCTCCCAGACAGCTCGCTGTGACGGAGACCGTAGAGCCCGCCCGGCGGCTGGGGCCCCCGCACCCAGGGCCAATGCGTTCACAAGTGGCGGTCAGATGACACCCTTCTCGCTTCGCGGACCTTTCCCATTCGGGCCTTCTTCAGTGGCTCGAAGGGTCTATGGAGGCCCGCATGGGGGGCCAGCCGTAGGCTGGTGGTGCCCCATCGGGCCCGAGACCGTCGGTGCCTCAGGATGCCTGCGGCCTGTGTGCCATCTTGTCCGAATGGGCACCCTAAAGGATGACACCCTGGGGACGCGCCATGCGTTATCGAAGATAGGACATGCTGGAGGCGGGTGCAGGAGGTGACGAACATGTCCAAGCAGCGCTACACCGTCGCGAACCTCAAGCCCAAGGAGGGGCCCACGACTCGTAGGGGGGACGACACGGTCCGCGGTGGCCGGACCGACTGGTATGGCAGGCGGGCGGGCTACGATTCACTGGAAGCCCTCATCGCCGGCGACTGCCGTGGTCCGGGGACGATCCGGGGACGGATTGTGGCATAGACGCGGTCGCAGACCGGCCGCCGGACCGTCTCGGCCGTCCCCCAGGCCCCGGTGTGCGTACAGGGCAGCTGCGGTACATCGTGCGCATGCTATCCTGGCCGCAAGCGGCTCGTGCCGTCAGCCGTACCCCGGGGGTGGATCACTTCTGAAGCCGCACTGGTCCATGTCTGGCCTGCCCGATGTGGTGCAGGGGTACCTTCGCCGCCGGGGATGGGAGCGCCGGGCTCGCGAGGCGGCCGTTCACGTCATCTGGGAGCAGGTCGTCGGAGAGCAGATCGCCGATCACACCGAGACCATCTTCTGCCGCGACGGCAAGCTGGTGGTCACAGCGTCGGACCCAAGCTGGGCCCACGCCATCTCCGCTTTGAGGCACCAACTCGCCACCAAGCTGAATGAGGCGCTCGGCGAGCCGACGATCCGCGACATTCACCTCCAGTCCAAGGGCCTGGGTGTGGCCACACGGGGCAGCGCCCCCATCCGGCGGCGCGACCTCGAGTTCGCCGGTGGCATGAAGGTCACGGATGAGGAGCTCGAAGCCACGCCAATCAGCCCCGAAGTCCGATCGCGAATCGAGTCCACCGTTCGTGGCCTCCGCCACCCCGAGCTGCGCGACATGGTCTATGCCGCCCTCCTTCGCGAGAGCCGTATCAGCGCGTGGAAGCGCGCGCACGGGTACCGCGAGTGCCCACGGTGCGCCGCTCTCCACAACGATGCCCACGAGCTCTGTGGTGACTGCCGCATCCTCCCGCGCTAGTGGGGCGCGAACCCCACAGTGCCTCCAGAGCGTCTAAGCCTCAGTGGCGCGATGGAGCCCGGCCCGCCTTGCTGAATCGAGGGAACAGGGGTAGACTCTTTGGTCGGAAACATACACCGGTTTCGAACGCATGTTCCGCCACGGCCCGGCGCCGGTGCGCCGGGCGCTGTCTCGGGCGGCCCACCCCAAGGAGCGTGGGCGCCTCTCATCGGAACCATCCCCGGAGGAGGCTGTTTGATGAACCGCCTCAAGCCCCTCTTCGCGTTCTCCGTGCTGGCCGCGGTGGTCGGTCTCGCGCGGAGCGCAGAGGCTCAGGCGCCCCCGACGGTCCGCCAGAGGGTGACGATTGCCCAGATCGTGTCGCTCACCGATGGGCTGCCCTACAAGGCAACGGCCATCGCGCTGGAGGACACCCTGGCACTGAAACTGCGGCACACCGGCCGCTGCGAGGTCACCGACCGCCAGCAGTTCCTCCGGGCCGCCAGGGCTCAGAACCTGCCGGTCAACGACCCGGCCGAGATTCGTGCTGCACTGGTTGAGCTCGGCCAGCACTACGGGATCCTGGGAACGGTGACGGCCGAGGGCACTCTCGTCAATGCCCAGATCTCGATCGTGGTGGTCAAGCCCGCCGAACGAACCACGGCGGTTCTCACGAACTTGGAGATCAAGGGCGGCACGGTGGGCATGCTCGGCTTCATGTCCGCGGTCGCCGAGCGAGTCGCCACCGAGATGCAGATCCCGATGGACGACGCGACCCGTGCCGTGATGAACAGTGCGTCACCCACAGCGGTCGAAGCGGCCATGCTGCCCTACTACGAGGGCCGGGCCCTGCTCAACGGCACGACCATGGCGGACTGCGACTTGGCTGCGCAGAAGTTCGGCGAGGCGCTGGCGGCCGACGAGGGATTCCGCGATGCGCGCGTGGGCCTTGGCTCGGTCAAGGCCAAGAAGGCCGAACTCCTGGCCGCCCAGGGCGACCTCGATGGCGCCTTGGCCGCATTGGGCGAGGCCGCCTACGACTTCAACACCATCGGACAGAGCGTCAGCTACGCCGATGTGCAGGAGCAGGCGGCCGGGATTTACGACACCAAGGGTGACCAGAAGCTGCGAGCCAAGTGCCTGCACAACGCCGCCCGTGCGCTCATCCGCAACGCGGGCACGAACGAACTGGGACGTGCCGAAGCACTCCTGAAGACCATCACCGGTGACCAGGCCACCGCCGAGACGAGCTTCCTGCGTGGCCAAGTTCTCCGGCAGACGAGCCGCCGGATTCGGCAGCAGGACATCGATGCCGGTGGTACCGGCCTCAGCGCATCCTACAAAGAGGCGGCCCTCCAGGCTGCCTTCTACTTCGACGACGCCTACAAGCGGAATCCCGAAGGCGCTCTGCGCGTTGAGCTGCTGCTGGAGATGGGCGACTTCTACCGTAGCCTGCATGACCGGAACGCCGGCGACAGCGCCGACGGCCAGATCATGGCCGACTGCCTGAAGCGCTCCACCGACGCCCTGAACGAGGCCTGCACCCTGGACCCAACGAACTGGCAGCCCTACCTCGAGCTCGGTCTGAGCTACGAGGCGGCGGAAAGCTACGATCAGGCCGAGAACGCGTTCCGCCGCGCGCTCGAGAACATCCCGGATGATCGGCCGGGCCTGCAGTCGGCCGCTCTCGAGGGCATCGGCCGCTGTATGTTCAAGCGTAAGGAGTACGACAAGGCCTGTCCCATCCTCGAGCAGGCAATCCAGAAGGAACCCGCCAACCACCAGGCTGCCGTTCGGCTGGTACTGGCCTATGCCTACACGAACCAGTTCGGGCCCGCCAGGCAACTTCTCCAGACCATCATGCAGCCCTACGCGGTCGTGCCCACCTATCTGACCAATCTGATGGCCACAGTCGAGAAGATGGAGCAGAGCGCCAGGGATCAGCTCGACGCCCCGCGCGGCATGCGGGATAAGGAGAAGAAAGGCCAGTACGGCGGCAGGTACGACGAGTTGCAGCAGAAACAGAGGGAGCGCGAGCTCGAGGAGGAGCGAGCCAAGGCCCAGGGCGCCGGGCGACGCTAGCGATGGCAGGGGATGCAGCCCAGCTCGACCAAATCCCCCCCCAGAGCCTCGAGGCGGAGCAGTCGGCTCTGGGGGCGATGATGCTCGACCGCGAGGCCACGGCGGTGGGGCTGGAGCTGTTGCGCAAGTCAGACTTCTACCGTCTGGTCCATGGCGAGATCTTCGAGGCGATCACTGCCCTGTTCGACCGCAACGAGCCCGTCGACCTGATCACCATGACCGATGAGCTGGGCCGACGGAACAAGCTCGAGGAGGTCGGCGGCGCGGCATACCTCACTGCCCTGGTCAGCTCCGTTCCCACGGCCGCCAACATCCACCGCTATGCGACCATCGTGGCCGAGAAGGCCATCCTCCGAGAGCTCATCGCCGCCGCCAGCGACATCCAGCGCTGGTCCTACGCCCAAGACGACCGCACCGACGAGATCGTTGACCGGTCGGAGCAGCGGCTGTTCTCGGTAACTGAGCGTCGCCTCAGCCGCGGTTTTGTGCCCATGGGACCCATCGTGCGCCAGGTGTTCGACCGCCTGGACCGGGAGACGCAAGTTCAGCGCGACGTGGCGGGCCTCCCCACCGGCTTCCCCGACCTGGACCGCATCATCGGTGGGCTGGGCCGGTCTACCCTCACCATCGTGGCCGCCCGGCCGTCCATGGGCAAGACCTCCCTCGCCCTCAATATCGCGACCCATGTGGGCTTGCGGCCCGATGACAAGCGCGTGGTGGGCGTGTTCTCGCTCGAGATGTCCAAAGAGCAGCTGGTCGAGGCAGCACTCAGTTCCCAGGCCATGATCAACTCGCACAAACTGCGCCTCGGAGACATGCGCGACGAGGAGTGGGATAAGCTCGCCCAGGCCCTCGACAGACTCTACGACTGCAATATCTACATTGATGACACGCCCGGCATGACGCCGCTCGAGATGCGGGCCAAAGCCCGTCGTCTGCAGGCCGAGCGGGGGTTGTCACTTCTGGTCGTCGACTACCTGCAGCTCGTGCGGTATCCTCTCCGCACCGACAGCCGGTTCGAGGAAGTGAGTGCCATCGCTCGCTCGCTCAAAGCGATGGCTCGAGAGCTGGAGGTGCCCCTGATCGTGGTCTCACAGCTCTCACGCAGCGTCGAGCGCCGGGAGGACAAGCGGCCGATCCTGTCCGACCTCATGGAGAGCGGCTACATTGAGGCCGAGGCCGATGCGGTCGTGTTCATTTACCGTCCCGAGTACTACAAGTACCGGGAGGCCAAGACGGGGCAAGTCGTGGGCGGGCCGGCAGCCCAAGGGGCTGCGGAGGAACCTCGCGACGACACCGCGGAGATCATCGTGGCCAAGAACCGCACGGGACCGACTGGAGTGTGCGAGCTGGTGTTCCGGGGGCAATACCGCCGGTTCGACAGCAAGGCCGGGGGCCGGGATGGTGCATGACCGTGCCGCCAATGGGCCCGGGCTTGTGCGGAGCTGAGGGCCCATGAGCGCATTCCTCGGCACCTACGTGGTCTCGTTCCTGCTGCTCGGGTTCGGCATCGTGTTCGTAGTGGGCTGGGCCAAGGCGTTCCGGTTCCGTCATCCCTACGTGGGGTTTCTGGGCATAGCACTCATCACCTTCGGTGTCCGGCAGGCCTTCCAGTTCCGCCCACTCGTCGAGTCCGCTCTCCTGGGTGTGGCCTGGGTGCTGTTGTGCTGGACCGCCATCCTCATGGCTGCGCACTCGTACGCCAACTACCGCCGGGCGTGGGCGGAGTATGAGAAGGATCGAGAACGCCGGGCCGCGGTGCTCATGGCCGAGGTGCAGGAGCTCGCTCGCCGGGCGCGGAAGCCGGACCGCACTGAGGAACCACACCGCACCGAGTCCGATGCCTCGCAGGATTCCGCTCCGAGCTATCACAGTGATCCATGATCGCTAAGGGGGAAACGCCGGATGAAGGTCCTGGTTGTCGGCGGCGGCGGCCGGGAGCACGCGCTCGTCTGGAAGATCGCGCAGAGCCCGAAGGTCGATCGCATCTACTGCGCGCCAGGAAACGCAGGCATCGCAGCGTGTGCCGAGCTTGTTCCTCTCTCGGCCGAGTCCATTCCGGACTTGATGGCCTTCGCCCAGAGGGAGGCCGTTGACCTCACCGTGGTGGGACCCGAAGCGCCGCTCATTGCCGGCATCGCGGACGAGTTCGCGGCGAATGGGCTCCGCGTGTTTGGGCCGTCGCGGCAGGCGGCTCGGCTCGAGGGCAGCAAGGTGTTCTGCAAGAATCTGTTCCGTCGCCACCGCATACCGACAGCGGACTACCAGGTGTTCGACTGCCCCAAGGAAGCGGCCAAGTACGTCCGAGCCCGGGGCGTTCCCATCGTCATCAAGGCCGACGGCCTGGCCAAGGGCAAGGGCGTGGTGGTCGCCCACGACCTGGACACCGCGCTGGAGGCCGTCGACGACATGCTCGTGAAGAAGACCTTCGGCTCCGCCGGCGATCGCGTGGTCGTGGAAGAGTGCCTGGTCGGCCACGAGCTATCGCTCAAGGTCTTCACCGACGGCGAATCCATCGTCCCCATGGAGCCGGCGCGGGACTACAAGCGGGCCCATGACCGGGACGAAGGCCCGAACACCGGCGGCATGGGCGCCTACTCACCCGTCCCCCTGGTCAGCCGCGATGTGGCCAATACCGCGATCCGGACCGTGGTTCGTCCCATCGTCGATGCCCTCCGCAGTGAGGGGATCCGTTACCGCGGGGTCCTCTATGCGGGGCTCATGCTCACCAACTCGGGCTTGAAGGCCCTCGAGGTCAACTGCCGCTTCGGCGATCCGGAGACACAGGTTATCATCCCTCGGTTGGGAAGCGACTTGGTCGACGTGCTTCTGGCCACCTGCGAGGACCGCCTGGCCGAGGTCGTTGTCGACTGGAGCTCTCGGGCGGCCGTGTGCGTGGTTCTGGCCTCCCGTGGCTACCCTGCTTCGGCCGAGACAGGCATCCCCGTCCACGGGCTCGAGGCGGCCGGAGCCATGGACGATGTGGCCGTGTTTCACGCTGGAACATCACGAGGCACCGATGGCGCCATCGTCACCGACGGCGGCCGTGTATTGGGCGTGACTGCGTGGGGCGACAGCCTGGGGGCCGCCCGCAAACGGGCCTACGAGGCTGCCAGTCACGTGCAGTTTGACGGGATGCAGTATCGGAAGGACATCGCAGCGGGGGTGACCCAGTGAAGCGAGTGGCCATTGTGATGGGAAGCCGGTCCGACCTGCCCGTGATGGAGGCGGCGGCGGAAACATTGCGCGCGCTCGGTGTGCCGCACAGCATGACCGTGGCTTCGGCACACCGCACGCCTGAGCGCGTTGAGGAACTCATCGCGGAGTACGAGTCCAGCGACGTGGGCGTGATCATCGGAGCCGCCGGCGGCGCCGCCCATCTTGCCGGAGCCATCGCGGCCCGCACCGCCCTTCCGGTCATCGGCGTACCGGTGGCCTCTGGCGCACTCAACGGGCTCGATGCGCTCCTGTCAACCGTGCAGATGCCACCGGGCGTTCCCGTGGCCGCGGTCAGCATCGACGGCGCCGTCAACGCAGCCGTGTTGGCCGCTCAGATCCTGGCTTCGTCCGACCCAGAGGCCATGGCCGCCGTCCGCCGTTACCGGGCGGAGCGTTCCGCGGCTGTCGTCAAGAGCGCCGAGGAAGTAGAATCGCGCTACCAGGGCTAGCAGCGGGCTCGCCAGCCGCTCCGGAGGGACATGGACGTGAGAGACCCGGGTGCTTGGCGCCACCGGTCCGACAGCCCACACGAAGAGTGTGGGCTCATCGGTGTATGGACGAAGGACGGCGCCGATCTGGCCCGGCGGTGCTTCTTCGGCTTGTTCACCCTGCAGCACCGCGGGCAGGAGAGCGCGGGAATCGCCGTCACGGACGGCGACGGAGTGGCCTGCGAGAAAGGCATGGGCCTCGTCACCCAGGTGTTCACCGAGGACCGCATCAAGTCGCTGCGCGGCCATGCGGGTATCGGGCACACGCGGTACTCGACCACCGGCTCCACGACGATCCAGAACGCCCAGCCGATCCTCGGGAGCTTCCGCGGTCAGCCCTTCGCGCTGGCCCACAACGGCAACCTGGTGAACGCCGTCGCGCTGCGGGCCGAGATGGAGGCGCTTGGCTGCCGGTTCGTCTCGACCTCGGACACCGAGCTGATCGTCCGCCTTATCGAACTGTCGCCGGAAACCGAGTTCGAGGCGGCCCTCCGCGGCGCGCTCACCCAGGTCCGGGGGGCCTATTCGCTCGTCATTCTCACACCCGATCGGCTCATCGGACTGCGGGATCCGTGGGGAATCCGGCCGCTGTGCCTCGGCCGGGACGCCAACGACGGCTACGTGATGGCCTCCGAGACCTGTGCCTTGCGCCTCCTCCAGGCGCGCCTCGTCCGGGAGATCGAGCCCGGCGAAATGGTCGTCGCCGGGAACGACGGTCTGCGCGCCGAGGTGTGCGAGCCCTATGTACGCGACTCATTGTGCGTGTTCGAGTTCATCTACTTCGCACGCCCCGACAGCCGGATGTACGGCCGCGAGATCTATGGCCTCCGCCGCAAGATGGGCCACATGCTGGCGGAGCAGCATCCGGTGGATGCCGACCTGGTCATCGGGATCCCCGACACCGGGGTCCCGGCGGCCATCGGCTACTCCGAAGCGTCGCGGATCCCTTATTCGGAGGGGCTACTCAAGAACCGCTACATCCAGCGGACCTTCATCCAGCCGGACCCGAAAATGCGCCGGCTGGGTGTCTCGATGAAGCTCGCTCCCCTGCACGACGTGCTCAATGGCAAACGGCTGGTGGTGGTGGATGACTCGATCGTCCGGGGCACCACCACCGATCAGCAGGTCGACCTACTCCGGCAGGCCGGCGCTGCCGAGGTGCATCTGCGGATCTGCGCGCCGCCCATTCGATACCCATGCTTCTATGGGATCGACATGGCCAACCAGAGCGAGCTGATTGCCGCCTCGCTGAGTGTGGAGCAGATTCGGCAGAAGACCGGAGCGGACTCGCTCGGCTACCTGTCGATCGCGAACCTGGCCCGTGCCCTGGGGATCCCGCGCGACAAGTTCTGCATGGCGTGCTTCGACGGCCGCTACCCGCTGGAGATCCCTCAGGATGTCCGGGCGACCAAGTTCTCGCTCGAGAAGGAGGCCCCCGATGCCCAGTGATCCACCCGGCGTGGATGACCGGCCCCAGAGCCGGGCCTACGCGGCAGCCGGGGTCGATATTGACGCTGCGGAGGAGACGATCCGTCGCTTTCGGGCTGCCGTCGAGGCCACCCACGGTCCCGAAGTGCTGGGGGGCATCGGGCATTTCGGTGGCCTCTTCGCGCCCGATCTGTCTGGCCTCGAGGAGCCGGTGCTGGTCTCCGGCACCGACAGCGTGGGCACCAAGATCCGACTGGCCTTCGCCTCGGGTATCCACCACACCGTGGGCATCGATGCCGTGGCCATGTGCGTCAACGACGTGCTGACTCTCGGGGCGCGGCCGTTGTTCTTCCTCGACTGCCTGTCGGTCGGGAAGGTCCAGCCGGAGCGCGACGCGCAAGTGGTCACCGGTGTTGCTGAAGGGTGCCGGCAGGCCGAGTGCGCCCTCATCGGCGGGGAGCTGGCCGAGGTGGCTGGGCTCCTGGGCCCCGACGAATACGACCTCGTAGGCTTCGCCGTGGCCGTCGTGGACCGGAAGCGCATCATCGACGGCTCCCGCGTGCGCCAGGGCGACGTCCTGATCGGCATCGCCTCCAGCGGGCTGCACTCGAATGGCTACAGCCTGGCGCGCAAGGTCGTCTTCGAGCAGGCGGGCCTTGGCCTGCACGACCCGATGCCGGGCACGGGGCAGTCAGTCATCGACGCAATGCTCGAACCCACGCTCATCTACACCCGAACCGTCCGCTCGCTGATAGATGCCGCCGATGTGCGCGGGTTGGCTCACATCACGGGCGGCGGGTTGATCGACAACGTTCCGCGAATCCTCCCCACCGGGCTTCGCGCCGACATCGACACGGGCTCGTGGCCGACTCATGCCGTGTTCACCTTCATCCAGCAAGCCGGAGGCATCGATGATGCTGAGATGTACCGCGTTTTCAACATGGGCATCGGCCTCGTTGCGGTGGTTCGGGAGCAGGAGGCGCCCCGAGCCATCTCGGCGGCCGAGTCGGCCGGAGCCCGCGCGTTCTTGATCGGACGCGTTGCCGCCGACAGCGGTGCGGGCCCACGGGTGGTTCTCCACTAGCCATCACCGCATTCCGCGAAGGAGTGGTCCGGTTGCCCGGCGAGTTCCGTATCGGAGTTCTGGCCTCCGGCCGAGGCAGCAACCTTCAATCCATCCTCGACGCGTGTGACGACGGGCGCATCGATGGCCGCGTGGTCGTGGTCGTCAGCGATGTGGCTGAGGCCTACGCGCTCGAACGCGCCCGCCGGAGAGGGATCGAGGCCGTCTACCACGACCCGGGGCGGTTCCGGACCAAGCTCGAGCCCGAGCGTGAGGCCGCTCTCGCGGAGCTTCTCCTCGACCGGGAGGTCCAGCTCGTGTGCATGGCCGGGTTCATGCGCGTGATCCACGAACCCCTGCTGAACGCCTTTCCCGGCCGGATCATGAACATACACCCGTCTCTTTTGCCCGCATTCCCCGGCCTGCATGTGCAGCAGCAGGCCCTCGACTACGGCGTGAAGATTGCGGGGTGCACGGTCCACTTCGCCAACGGAGGCGTGGATGCCGGCCCCATCATCTGCCAGGGAGCCGTCGAGGTGGCAGAGGATGACACGGCCGAGACGCTGGCCGCGCGAATCCTCGAAGTCGAGCACCAGCTCTACCCGCGAGCCATCCAGCTGTTCATCGACGGTCGCCTGAGGGTCGAAGGCCGCCGGGTACGCGTTCAGCCGGAGTAGCCGCCGCCCATCCTACCAACGGGAGTGGTTCACCATGCCAGTCATCCGCCGAGCGCTCGTGAGCGTCTTCGACAAGACTGGGCTTGTGCCTCTGTGCCAGGCACTCCACGATCTGGGCATCGAGATGATCTCCACCGGCGGTACTGCTCGTACCATTGCCGAGGCCGGCTTGCCGGTCACGCCGGTCTCGTCGATGACCGGTTTCCCCGAGATCCTCGACGGCCGTGTGAAGACACTGCATCCGAAGATCCACGGTGGTCTCCTGGCCATCCAGGACAAGCCCGAACACCTGGCGGAACTCGAGGCCAATGGCATCACGCCCATTGGCCTGGTAGTATCCAACCTCTATCCATTCGCGCAGACCATCGCGAAACCCGGCGTCACCATCGAGGAAGCCATCGAGATGATCGATATTGGCGGCCCCTGCATGATCCGCGCCTCGGCCAAGAACCATGCCTTCGTCACCGTGCTTACCGACGCGAGTCAGTACGAGGGCGTGCTGGCCGAACTGCGTGCCAACGGCTGTGAGACCACTCTGACAACCCGCCGCAGGTTGGCCCTGGCCGCCTTCGCCCATACCTCGGCCTACGACAGCGCCATCGTCGAGTACCTGTGCCATGTGAGCGGGTAGGGGCCTTCGGGCGGCATGGGCGGTAACATAGGGCCCTGGGCCGGGCGGCTGGGTCTCGCGAAGGTCGCGCGGAACGCCCGCCTGGTCTTTCGGAGGGGCCGCACAGGGGTGCGCCCCGAGGGCGCGGGGCCCCTGACCGGCCCGAGGTTGAGGCGTGCGGATCGGGCGCGTTGGGGGCCCACCACGCTGGGAGACGCGTGGTTCCCCCCATGGCGCCCCTCCGCAACCAGGCGGATGGGCCACGGGAGCCCT
>JAKPQA010000052.1 GCA_029547025.1 Armatimonadota bacterium | reverse complement strand
CTACAGAGGTCATGCAACATACGCCTCTCGCATTGGGCTTGGGGTCGGCACCCAGGCACACCCAACCGTAGGCGAGGCTTCAGCCTCGCGCCAAGTGGCTCTACAGGCCATTGTGAGCCGAGGCTAAAGCCTCGTACGTGTTTAGCGTCTTGTACTGTTGGGTGGGGTTGGTGTACATCATGGGTCATGGGGACGCGCTCTGATCTGCGTTCGATGGTAGAGGGGCTTCGGGGGGATCCCGATGCCCTCATCGCCATCATCCTGGATCAGGCCAAGACCATCGCGTCCCTTCGGCGCGCCAACGCCCAGTTGTCGCGGATGGTGCAGGACCTGACGGCCCGAGTGAATGACCTGGAGACGAAGCTGGAGGAGTCGCAGCGCGAGGCCAAGCGCCAAGCCGCGCCGTTCCGGATCCCCGACAAGAAGCGCAAAGCTGACCCGAGGAAGCCGGGGCGTCCGGCCGGACATCCGGGGGCTCACCGTCAGCCCTCCAAGCCCGTCAACGAGGTCATCGTTCAGCCGCTGGAGTGCTGTCCCAACTGCGGCGGGCCGGTTGCCGATCTGCGACCGGTGAAGCAGATCATCGAGGAGGTCGCCGACACCCCACTGCGGGTGGTGGATCTGACCACCTACACCGGTCGGTGCCTGCGCTGTGGGCAAGTCCGCAGCACCCATCCGCTCCAGACTTCCACGGCCGAGGGCGCTGCCGGCGTTCACTTGGGGCCTCGTCTCCAGGCGATCATCGCCTCGCTTCGCCACGGTCTGTATCTGACCACCCGCAAAGTCTGTCGCGTCGCCAACGAAGCCTTCGGCGTCAGAGTCACGCCGGGGGCCGTGGCTGATCTGAGCTCCCGCCTGGCCATGCGACTGGAACCCGAGTATGACGCGCTCGCGCAGCACCTCCGCCAGTCTCCCGGCGTCTATGTCGATGAGACCAGTTGGTGGCTCGGCGGCAAAGGACGCTGGCTTTGGGGGTTCACGGACCTCGAATGCACCCTCTATCGTGTCCATGCCTCCCGGGGCCGTGACGTGATCCTCGATACCCTGGGACCGGACTTCAAAGGTGTCCTCAGCAGCGACTGTCTGGTGATCTACGAGGACGTCTGTGAGCGCCAGAGCAAGTGCTTCGCCCACCACGCCAAAGCCGTTCGTCAGGCCATCGACAGCCGGCCCGATGGTGCCACCCCGTTCCTCCAGGCCGTCCGGCTGTTCCTCAAGTTCCTCCCCAAGCTCAAGACGCTGCCCGCCGAGCTCTCGCCTGGCCAATGGCTCGAAGTACGACGCCAGCTCGTCGAGGCTATCGAGGCCTCGGTGCGCCCCGTGCGCTCCGATCCGCATGAGGAGCGTGTGGCCAACCGGCTGCGCAAGCACAGCGATCACCTCCTCGCGTGCCTGGACTACCCCTGGATCGAGTCGACCAACAACCGGGCCGAGCGGGCTCTGCGCCCGGCGGTCATCGGCCGGAAGCTCTCCTGCGGCAACAAGACCGCGCACGGGGCCCATGTGTGGGAGATCATGGCGAGCCTAGCCGCTACATGGGCCCAACGAGGCCGGTCGTTCATCGATCTGGTGTTCCTCGTAGCAACGCTGCACCCGATACCCCCCTAGCAGGCCCGATCCCGACCCAGCCACCCCGCACCACCAGTTCCACCACCACCGACCACCCCGGCACGGCCGCCGCATCCCTCCTTCACCACCAGCCCGAAGCCCGATACGCTAGACACATACAAAGCCTCGGCTACAGCCCCGGCTACAGAGGTGATGCAACATACGCCTCTCGCATTGGGCTTAGGGGCGGCACCCACGCACACCCAACCGTCGGCGAGGCTTCAGCCTCGCGCGAAGTGGCTCTACAGGCCATTGTGAGCCGAGGCTAAAGCCTCGGCTACAGCCCCGGCTACAGCCCCGGCTACAGCCCCGGCTACAGAGGTGATGCGACATACGCCTCTGGCATTGGGCCTAAGTGCGGACCATTCATACCTGTCCCCGGTTC
>JAKPQA010000046.1 GCA_029547025.1 Armatimonadota bacterium | reverse complement strand
CGGTCCCACCTGGATGCCCACGGTGCCCTGATCGAAGGTGAGCACCGTGCCATCGTTCTGAAGTGCGGCGATGACCTGCGAGTGCGAGACCCGCAGAGCCTTCTCCCAGACCGTGGCGAAGGCATCCGACGCAACGAAGCGGTCGACTGTCGAGCCGACGAGCTGATGAATCGCTGCCGCGACCACATCCTGGAGGGCGCCGACCCCTGCGGATGCGACCGGTCCGAGGTTGAGGCCCAGCCCCTCGAACACCGGGCCCGTGAGCGCGGGGATATCCACCTGGTCGTTGATGGCGTCCGTCACGGTAGTTGAGATGAGGCCCTGCACTTCGGGATCCTGCGCGAGTGGCGCGAAGGTGTCGACAAAGGCGTCGGTGTCGGTCAGCTCGACGACGGCCCAGTTGCTCACGAGGGCAACGGGGGCGAGGAGTGCGCCCAGCACGATGAGAGTGAGCCCTGTCGCCCGCCGCCAGCGGGGCGTTCGGGTCGGGGGTGTGGCGTCGGTCATGTCATCGTCCCTTCGGCTGCGGCTTTCCTAAGCTAGTGCCCGCACGCGCACCTGTGAGAAGTCCGCGAGTGAGGGGTGTCGCGCCGCAGCGACCGGCCCTGCGCAACCTCGACTGTGTGCTTCACGTGCCTAAGCTAGAGCATCCACGCCGGCCACGAAGGAGTGCCCAGATGTCTGATTCCGACGCGATAGTCATCGGAGCGGGACTGGCGGGCCTCGTCGCCGCAGCGGAGCTGGTAGCGGCGGGCAGGACGGTCACCGTGCTCGAGCAGGAGCCGGAAGCGAGCTTTGGCGGCCAGGCCTGGTGGTCGTTCGGGGGGCTGTTCCTCGTCGACTCCCCCGAGCAGCGTCGGATGGGCATCCGTGACAGCTACGAGCTCGCGCGGCAGGACTGGTTCGGCAGTGCGGGCTTCGATCGGGCGGAGGACGAGCGGCCTCGCCAGTGGGCTGAGGCGTACCTCGAATTCGCGGCGGGAGAGAAGCGTTCCTGGCTTCGTGAGCGGGGCGTGAGCTTCTTCCCGGTGGTCGGCTGGGCGGAGCGCGGGGGCTACACCGCGACCGAGCACGGCAACTCGGTTCCGAGATTCCAC